>NZ_JAJNAG010000096.1 GCF_021010575.1 Limnobaculum eriocheiris
CCACCAGCGTATCCAGGCTGACGGTAACGCTTTCGGTGTTGATAGTAATGTTCACCACCGGTGTGGCTGCGCCGGTGTTCCCCGCCTTATCCGTCACCGTGGTGGTAAACTTATAGCTGCCGTCCGGCAGCGGCGTGCTTGGGGTAAAGCTCCAGCTGCCGTCTGCCGCCACTTTGGCGGTGCCCAGCAGGTTGCCGTCGCTGTAGACCGACACCGTGCTGCCCGCTTCCGCCTTACCGCTGAAGGTCGGGGTATTATCGTCGGTGATATCGCCGTCTTTCAGCGCCCCCTGATAAGCCCCCACGTTATCGCTGATCAGCAGGTTCTCCACCGCACCCGGTGGTGTGGTATCGACGGTAAAGTCAAAGCTACCGGTCTTCTCACTGGTCTGGCCCACGGTATTGGTGGCATCGGCCTTGATACTGTACTTCCCGTCCGCCAGCGCGCTCTCCGGAGTAAAGCTCCAGTTACCCTTGTCATCAACCTGGGCCGAGCCTATCTTCACATCGTTGTTATAGATGGTGACGATACCGTTTGGTACCGCGGTGCCCTTCAGGGTTGGCGTATTATCATCGGTCACATCGCCTTTTTGCAGCGGTGTGGTGATGGTGCCCACGTTATCTTCCACCGTTTCAATCACCGGCGGCTGTGGCTTACCAAAATCAATGTTAACGGTATAAGAGGCGCTTGGATCGGTGGAGTTACCCACCGGATCGACTTCCACCGCGGTGAACTCATTGGTGCCCTTGATCAGCGGGGAAGCCGGACGCAGGGTCCACTTGCCTTCACTGTTCACGGTGGTGCGGCCAATTTCATGATTACCGCCACTGTCTTTAACGTAGACAATGATGGTATCCCCGGCCGTACCGGTACCGCTGATGGTCGGCTGGGTATCGTCGGTGGTCTCACCCGGCTTCACGTTACCGGTATATAACCCCACCTGATCGTCCACGCCGGTGATGGACAGCTTGCTGCTATCCGGGCCGGTGAAGTCCATAATCAGCACAAAGTCTGACGATGGCAGGCTGACGTTGCCCGCTGCATCCGTGGAGGTGACGTGGAACTTGTGCACCC
>NZ_JAJNAG010000097.1 GCF_021010575.1 Limnobaculum eriocheiris
TTAAGGACGGCGATTATCTGGTGCTCTGTGAATCGGATTTTACGCATGGTGATCTCCTCAGGGGACATAATCAGTATGTCAGAAGATCTCTAAAAGTGAATGGGTCGTTTTGATGGGATACTTACAATCATGTCTATGGTGGTGTGTTTTATTTTTTTGTAATAAATAATTCTTTGACATGGAAACTATTTTAATAATAATTACCATGTTCTGTTTTTTGGGATAAATTATCTATTCTATATTGATGGATTAATTGAAATTTAACATTGGGATATTTATGAATAAAATTTTTCTAGGTTGTATTGTAGCTTATAGTTTGACTTTGGCTAATGTAGCTTTAGCTGACTCTCAAACGGTATCTGCTGGTTATGCTCAAAGTAAAGTGCAAGATTATAAAAATATTAATGGTTTTAACCTACAATATCGATATGAGTGGGATTCTCCGATAAGTTTAGTAAGTTCATTTAGTTATATGAGTGGTAGTGACAGTAATTCATATCATGATTATTCGGGCGATTTTTATAAAAATAATCTTGATGTAAAATACTATTCTTTATTAGTTGGACCCGCTTATCGTTTGAATCCTTATATCAGTTTGTATGGTGTTGTTGGTGCCTCTTATACTAAATCCGATGGCTCTTATGAGTGGTATAATAGTGTAGGGGCTGATGAGGATGATGGGCATAGTAAGGGAAGTTTATCTAAAAACTCAACAGAGTTTGCTTACGGTGCTGGCATAATTATTAATCCAACAGATTACTTATCTGTCAACGTAGGCTATGAGGGTTCAAAACTGGAGCTGGCAGGTAGTCACGGTGTTAATGGGTTTAATGTTGGCATTGGTTATAAATTCTAAAATCTATATATTAAGAGTTATATTTTAAATGGTGTATGGTCAGGTTTCTTAGAAATAGGTGGCCTGATTATTCGGGTTAGATGGGTCGTGACGCAGATTTAGTGGTAATGATTGATCGTCAGATACCATCCGATGATCTTATCGTGCATTTCTTCTGACTTTGAGAAGCAGATAGTCTTGCGGGTCAACCGTTTAAGATGGGTTCG
>NZ_JAJNAG010000098.1 GCF_021010575.1 Limnobaculum eriocheiris
TGTCCACTTCCCTATATTTAAGACAGTAAGTCATTAGAGTTTTCCAGTTGCTTCCGATAAGCTGTTGGTGGCATGTTTCCTAAGCTTTCATGTGTTCTTTCATCGTTATAGTCTTGTTGCCAAAACCAGGCCATTTCTCGTACCTGGCTTAATGAATCAAATAAATATGCATTTAAAAATTCGCGACGAAAAGAACCATTAAATCGTTCAATAAAACCATTCTGTGTGGGTTTACCAGGTTGAATATGAACTAATTTCACACTATGTCCCTCGCAATAATTCAATAAGTTAATAGAAATAAGCTCGGGGCCATTATCAACCCTAATTTGTTTTGGTAACCCCCGCTCTTCTTTTAAGCGTTCAAGAACACGAATAACTCTCTCTGTGGGCAATGATGTATCAATTTCGATAGCCAAACATTCGCGAGTCCCTTCATCCAAAATATTTAACGTTCGAAAGCGTTTTCCACAATACAAAGCGTCATGCATGAAATCCAAAGCCCATTGAGCATTCGCCATTTTAGTGACTGACAGTGGCTGTTTTTCTCTTTTTGGCAGAACCTTTTTAACCCGGCGCCGTAAGTTCAGTCCTAAGCGACAATAAACACGATAAACTCGTTTATGATTAAAATGATAGCCTTGAAAGCGTAGTCGAAAATAACATTTCCAAAAACCCGCTTGAGGTGATTTAGCTAAAACAGATTGAATTGCCGTAATCACCAGCCTATCTTTTTCTTTCCAATCAATACATTGCCGATAATAAACTGAACGTGTTAGTGCCGTCATCTGGCAAGCTTTTATGACAGATAATCCTGATGTAACGAGTATCTCTGTGCAGGATTTTTTCTCCGTCATTACCAACCCTTTTTTGCAAAGAGCTCCTTCATAGCATGATTTTCCAGACTGACATCAGCAAACATCTTTTTCAATTTAGTATTTTCTTCTTCAAGTTCCTTTATTCTTTTTATATCAGCAGCTTCCATACCGCCATACTTTGATTTCCAGTTATAATAGGTTGCACTACTAATACCATTTTGACGG
>NZ_JAJNAG010000099.1 GCF_021010575.1 Limnobaculum eriocheiris
GGTAGCTTAACCTTCGGGAGGGCGCTTACCACTTTGTGATTCATGACTGGGGTGAAGTCGTAACAAGGTAACCGTAGGGGAACCTGCGGTTGGATCACCTCCTTACCTGAAAGATACTGATTGAGTGCAGTGTCCACACAGATTGTCTGATGAAATGAAAAGAGAGCAACGAGGTTTGAGGCCACTTAAACCTTGAGTATCTTATTGGGTCTGTAGCTCAGGTGGTTAGAGCGCACCCCTGATAAGGGTGAGGTCGGTGGTTCAAGTCCACTCAGACCCACCAATTCTACTTACCCTTGCATCTTTCGCCGCTGCGTTACTCATGTGCTGACGCACACTGCGTTACTCACTACGAAACCTGCTGCGGTTAAGCGAATTGGTGCCGGTAAATCAATAAGGTGTCTCTGTTCTTTATGGGGCTATAGCTCAGCTGGGAGAGCGCCTGCCTTGCACGCAGGAGGTCAGCGGTTCGATCCCGCTTAGCTCCACCATAAAGAAGTTATCTTAAATCGTGCTAAAACTATTCCAGAGTGTACTGACGAAAGTCCGTGTACTGTGAAATATTGCTCTTTAACAATCCGGAACAAGCTGAAATTTGAATCCTCAGCCAATAGTGAGTTTTAACACTGACACTAATTGGACTGAGTGAGTCTCTCAATTTTTTGCAACTCAGATTGTGTTTCTTGCGAGACACCTTCGGGTTGTGAGGTTAAGTGACTAAGCGTACACGGTGGATGCCTAGGCAGTCAGAGGCGATGAAGGGCGTGCTAATCTGCGATAAGCGTCGGTAAGGTGATATGAACCGTTATAACCGGCGATACCCGAATGGGGAAACCCAGTGCAATTCGTTGCACTATCATACGATGAATACATAGTCGTATGAGGCGAACCGGGGGAACTGAAACATCTAAGTACCCCGAGGAAAAGAAATCAACCGAGATTCCCCCAGTAGCGGCGAGCGAACGGGGAGGAGCC
>NZ_JAJNAG010000100.1 GCF_021010575.1 Limnobaculum eriocheiris
GAACCCATCTTAAACGGTTGACCCGCAAGACTATCTGCTTCTCAAAGTCAGAAGAAATGCACGATAAGATCATCGGATGGTATCTGACGATCAATCATTACCACTAAATCTGCGTCACGACCGAAAAATGAAGCAATAACCTTTCTCCGTACAGATTTAGCTATTATCTAAATATGGAATGCTTCATTAAAATTCAAAGTTGCAACTGATTAGTTTTATTTTGTTAGCCTGATAATAATAAAATTTGAAATGAAAAACAATTCATTTGATTTCATTTTTCATATTTTTTCAGGAGGTGTGTTTTTTAAATAATTTTATATTTATCAAATTCATATTATTATTTAGCTTCCATTGAATTATCTATAACAACAAGATTGATTTGGCAATTTATTCAGCTGTATAGCAACACTTTTATAATGATAAAATGAATTCAGGTAAAATATCAACAGTTCTTATCTATTCTTTGGATAGATGACATCATTATTTACTCAATTTTACCCTATGGTGATTTTTGACTGTTCACTTCAGAATGATTGTATTTTGTTGAATTCATGTTGTTTTTTAAAGCATACCCTCATAATGTTTTTATGAATTTTATTTATATAAGTAAATTAATTAATTTTTCATGGTTTTTATATTTATTTAATTTTAATGTATGTTTTTGTATAAAATAGTTTAATTGTTAATATTTATCATGGTAATTAAGTTAATCTGCTGTTAATTAAACAAAAAACCCCGCGATGCACTGAGGAATCCCCAGTAATGAGCAGGTAAAAAAAGACAGGCATAGAGTTTTGTGATCTACTGATTGTGCTATCAATTCAATGAGATCACCTCTATGCCTGTTTACCAAGT
>NZ_JAJNAG010000101.1 GCF_021010575.1 Limnobaculum eriocheiris
CCGGAAGAATACCGGCTGATGGCTGAAAACCCAGAAATCTCAAAAAGTATGTGGTACTAAAATGGGTGTGCTTACATTAAGGCTGTGGGAAACGGACATTTTATTTTCAAATAACATGGTCCGTTACAGCTTACATTACCTTTTGTGTTTTGAATAAGGATTCGACACCCATATCAAAACCGGTAACTCTCACCTTTTCAAGGTGCTGTGTCAGATTAGATCGAGACTAATACAGCTTACACTAAAATGGGTGTGCTTACAGATTGAGTAAAGTCCGCTTCCAGTACCGCGCCGAGCTTGATTTTTGTCTGTATGTAATCGCTGGTCTCCGGCGTAGCGGGGATCAGTATTCCATTAGACTGTTTTATGAGTTGTAACTGCACCATCATTCCCCTTTCGGTTGTGATGACACAGCAGCATTTGATAGGTTATCGGATGTTCAAGCCGATGAGGTGACTATATCAGTTGATTATGGATAATCAAGTTTTGACGGAATATCCGTTTTCTAAGCAATTAAATAAAATACTTTCCCCATAACTAATGGAATTATCTTTTTCCAAACATTTTAAACTTAAAAAAACAGTCATTAGCCACCCTTATCCAGTGCTCTTTATTCCTCGACTGACCGGATGCTTCCACAGCGTAGCTTAGTGCGTCTTCAAATAAACTCACCCCATACTCACTTAACTCATGGTTTCCATAGGAAATTTTCGGTCGTGACGCATATTTAGTGTTGTGGTATTCTTCGCCCTTTGGATGATTGATGGCAAAGATTGATGTAGTTTGTCCCCGCTGTTCTGAAACGAGTGATGTGATCCGAAACGGTCATTCCAC
>NZ_JAJNAG010000102.1 GCF_021010575.1 Limnobaculum eriocheiris
TGCGAACCCATCTTAAACGGTTGACCCGCAAGACTATCTGCTTCTCAAAGTCAGAAGAAATGCACGATAAGATCATCGGATGGTATCTGACGATCAATCATTACCACTAAATCTGCGTCACGACCAATATTTGGCTATCTCGAATCACGTAACACAAGTTTCATTCTCTGCGCATCCATTGAATCTATACATGAGTATTCGTGATAAGAAAGGTGCTTGCCATCAATTGGTGAATAAAGGTTCTTTAAAATGGAACAAGTAAAACTTAAAGCCCCTAATATATTTAATAGTGATGTTGAATTGGCAACTAGAGTCGCACTAATACTGTCGAGTATGGAAGGTGAGAAATTCGACATAGATGAACTGGTATTATTAGATTACGCGCTATTATATTCGAGCGAATTCAATGGGCCATCAAACCTTCATCCTGCAGTCCCAAATCATTTAGCAGAAATTGCACAACGGAGAGAGTTGTTACCTAAGTCGATTTTGTTTTTTATTAAAAAAGGGCTAATTGATGTTCGCTATGATGAAAATGGAAAATCATTTTGTGCGAATGAAAATACAAATAGCTTCGTTAGTTGCTTAAACTCAAGTTATTTCATCAAGATTTGGGAAAGATTAAGTTGGTTGTCTGAGAATTACGATCGGATTATCCAGATACCAATAATGGAGTTAAGAAAAGGAGTGTAAGTATCCCATCAAAACGACCCATTCACTTTTAGAGATCTTCTGACATACTGATTATGTCCCCTGAGGAGATCACCATGCGTAAAATCCGATTCACAGAGCACCAGATAATCGCCGTCCTTA
>NZ_JAJNAG010000103.1 GCF_021010575.1 Limnobaculum eriocheiris
CTTGCGACACTCTCCGCTAATTTTAAGACGAACAGTACTCAGTACTGTTCTTAATCATCTCGCCAAAACCTACCAGAGTATGGTGTTGGTTTATTAGCGCTGATTTTGTGGGGATCCCTCAGCGCTTCAGCGTGTATCTGTAAGTACATCCGTTATTGTGAACCGTCATCGGTTTCTGTTATTAAATCCTCCAGCGTTTTGATGACAGTCTCACGAGAGATATCTTCTCCAGGCGTGTTGAGACGACATCCGGATTTACCGATAAGCCGTTGGTGTTTATCCTGCATAAATGTAAATGTTTCGATACTCATAAAAATGAAGGATTCCTGAGAATTGTATTATTGGTTTGGCGGAGGGGCTATAACACTGAAAAAGTCGAGAGATATTATCATCTAAGCTTATATCGATTTTTATGAGATCTGGCTAAACGCCGTCATCAATATTGTTCAGGATACACTATGGAAGTTATGGATTTTATTCTTCAGGCTCAACAGAGCTGTCTGAACGCTTTAGTTGCTATAGAGATTGACCCGACAAAGAGTACTGTAAAGATACAGTGGTGTTGGAATACGGATCAAGGTGAACAGACATATGAACGTGCTATTTTGCTTAAAGAACTGAACTATGATGAGGCTATAACCATTTTCTTTTCTCGCTGCAAGAGAGAAATGGATAGATTACATGGTCGTGACGCAGATTTAGTGGTAATGATTGATCGTCAGATACCATCCGATGATCTTATCGTGCATTTCTTCTGACTTTGAGAAGCAGATAGTCTTGCGGGTCAACCGTTTAAGATGGGTTCGCA
>NZ_JAJNAG010000010.1 GCF_021010575.1 Limnobaculum eriocheiris
TGCGAACCCATCTTAAACGGTTGACCCGCAAGACTATCTGCTTCTCAAAGTCAGAAGAAATGCACGATAAGATCATCGGATGGTATCTGACGATCAATCATTACCACTAAATCTGCGTCACGACCCTTTTATCTACCAATTCTTCAGCGGATTAAAAGAGCGTTTTATTGAAGAACAGCAAAAAAGCCAATCCACGCCAAAAACCATTCTCAAATTTATTGCCTCCGGATTACTGCTACTGATTTTTTACGGTGCATTAAGCTACGGCCCTATCGCTTTCGTTGGCCTGTTTTTGCTGATTTTTATTATTTCCTGGCTGAAACCCACCACTAAAGGCCAGTTTTTTAAGTTACAGCAAATCTTACCCACATCGAAAATTCGTTCACTGGCCATGGGGCTGGTTGAAGTTGAAGGGAAAGTATCGTCATCAAAGCAGGTCGCCGCCCCGCTCAGTAAAGAAAAGTGTATTGCTTATTACTATACAATACATGAAGTCAGCCGGGACTCAGATGGTGATAAGCACTATCGCCTGATCTCCACTTCAGAAGAGTATCTGCCGTTTGAAATCACAGATGATACCGGAACGGTTTCTATTGTACCGGAAGGTCTGGAACTGGTGAGTTTTTCTCCTTCCGCCGAACAGGAGTATGGTGGCCGTAGTTATACGGAGTATGCATTGTTTAATAATGACAAAATGATGTTGATTGGTGCAGCCAGTGAGCAAAACAATCAGGTCGTTATTGTTAAAGACCGGATAAAAAATATTCTGGCTATATCTCCCGTGACCAAGGTGTCCATGTGGAATAAAAGCCGCCCATTGGTAAATACCGTGCTGGTGTTTTGTGGTACTACCGCTTTTCTGATCGCTATCATATTAACCATCCCCTATACCTTTGATGGTCACACGCTAACGCTAAACTTTTGGCAGTCGCCGTTTTTCAGTTGGCTAAAACCATAACAGGATGAATGAAATGAATTCACTGATTGCATTGGTTATTGTTGTGGTGCTGGCTCTACTGGTCGTTCGCTATCTGGTGGTGCTGTATAACAAAATCGTGATGCTCAAAAATTATGTGGAAAAGTCTTTTGCCAATATTGATGTATTACTGAAACAGCGGATCGATGAGATCCCTGAACTGATTAAAGTGGCAGAAAAGGTAATGACACACCAAAGCGAGTTGTTTATTCAGTTAGCTCAATTACGCGACCGCTATTTGAACAGCCGAAAAACGGAAGAAAAGGTTCAGGTGACGAACCAAACCGATACGTTACTCAACCAGGTTTTTATGCTGGCGGAAAACTACCCGGAATTAAAATCCATTCACAGTCTGGTCGCATTACAACAGCGGATCTCTCTGCTGGAAAACCGCATCGCCGATCGTCGGGAGTTTTTTAACCAGAGCGTCATGTTATATAACATTGGCATTCAGGAGTTTCCCAATATCATTCTGGCCAAACTGCTGGGCTACCAAACCCGTTCATTATTGAATATCACTGAGGGAGAGAAACAATATGATGGAATTACCCTTTGAGCTGTTTGGTTTTACCCAATTTATTGAAAATGAACCGGCGAGGATGGCATTTGTTGCCTCGTTTGGTGTACTGATAGCGGCTTTTATTATTGCGCTATTTATTCGCCTTCCACTCTTAAAAACTTTTTTCGGCATTATTGCCGGAGGATTGGCTTTGGCGCTGTTTCCCGGATTTATTGTCTGTATGATTTTTGCTTTTTCCGGCATTGCCGGTATGCATATCTTCTTCTCCTGGATAGTGAATGTTATCTCTTGTACGGTGTTTGTGATGTTTAATCACCCGAGGTTGACGGGCATGGTAGGTGATTTAACGCTGGTAAAAGACAACGGCACTAAAAAGCGTACATCAAAGAAAAAGAAATCGCGGTAACTATCCCAATTTCATCCCATTGATTTTAAAACTTGAAATACCGTTTCAATTCGTCCAGCATGTGCGACTACAGCCATAGCATTACCGTCTTATATGACCGTTAAACAGGAACATCGCCGTGCAGGACAAAAGCGTATTCTTCACCCAAAAACATGCGGCTGCTTTTTGCTGTCTGCTTTAGGGAAGCGCCTATCCGGCAATTAAGCTACTGAAAAAGAATATTTTCCAGTGGAAATATGCGGTGGCATTAGTGCTGGTCTGCACCGGTATTTATCTGGTGAATCGGGTGAAAAAAATCACCTGAAGTGCAAAGCTGATTTCTTCTGCCAGTCGGTTTCTAATTCACGTACAATGCCCCCATTGTGGTTCAGTTAACTGAGCCTGACGTTTCACCTTCTGCAATGGTAGCTGACCCCACTATGACGCCATCTAAAAAGCCGTTTCCGACGCAAAAATCAGAATTACACCCGCATAACCTGCATCGCCAACGCTATGATTTTCCTGCGCTGATGGCCAGTTGCCCTGAACTTGCCCCTTTTGTTTCGCCCAATAAGTATGGCGATCTATCGGTCAATTTTTCCGATCCTGCGGCAGTCAAAATGTTGAATAAAGCGCTGCTAAAACACTTTTACCATATCGAACAGTGGGATATTCCGGCAGGCTACCTTTGCCCGCCGATTCCCGGTCGGGCCGACTATATTCACTATCTGGCAGATATTCTGGCACAAAATAATGGCGGACAAATTCCACGGGGTAATTCAGTTCATGCGCTGGATATCGGCGTTGGAGCTAACGCCATCTATCCAATTATTGGTCATATCAGCTATGGCTGGAAATTTGTAGGTACCGATATCGATCCGGTATCGGTCAGCAGCGCCAAACTGATTGCAGAAGCCAACCGTAACCTTTCGAAAGCACTGGATATCCGCCTGCAAAAAGAAGCCGGGCGTATTTTCAGCGGCATAATCAAACCCACTGACCGGTTTGATATAACCCTGTGTAATCCCCCGTTCCACGCTTCCGCTCAGGAGGCCGAAGCGGTTAACCTGAAAAAACAGCGCAATTTAGGCCATCTGAAAAATGACGATAAGCCGGTACTTAACTTTGGCGGTAAGAATCATGAGCTCTGGTGTGAAGGGGGAGAAGAACAGTTTGTACGTCAAATGGCACAGGAAAGCGCAACTTTTGCCCGACAGTGCCTGTGGTTTACTACACTGGTATCTAAAAAAACCACCTTACCAATTTTGTATCATGCCCTGCGTTATGCGGGAGCCACTGAGATAAAAACCATCGATATGGCCTAGGGGCAGAAAGCCAGCCGTATTGTGGCATGGACTTTCTTATCCAATGAACAGCAGGAACAATGGGCCGTCACCCACTGGAAAAAGGCCTGATGTAATCAAGGCTGACGTTGCCAGATTTGCAGCATCAGCCGATAAGTATATATTTTAATCTATCAATGATTATCAACCCGGAGCGTATCATGTTAAAAGGCAGTTGCCTGTGCGGCGCAGTAACTTATCAATTAGATGAACCCATTAATCAGCTCTTTTTCTGTCACTGCTCTAAGTGTCGTAAAGCAACGGGAACGGCGTTTAATTCCGCTGCTTTGATTCATTCTGACAAATTCACTTTGCTAACCGGCAAAGCGAGTTTAAAAAGCTTTTCGTCTACTCCGGGAGTTCATCGTATTTTCTGTGGTGAGTGCGGCTCTCCACTTTACAGCGCCAGAGATAATCAACCCGAAGCCTATCGTCTGCGAATAGGTACGCTGGACACACACATTAATCCGGCAGAGAAGATGCATATTTTCACCGCTTCAAAAGCGGAATGGGAAGATCTCTGTGACGATAATCCCAAGTTTGAAGAACGCCCTTAAAGATGACGTTCAGGGGCAATGCCCCTGAATCGATTTTTGTTCCATTGATTATTACAAAACGCCTGTTTTGTTTTAAAACGTGATGTCCCCCAAATTTCTGCCCCTGTTCTTGCCATTTCTTTGCTGGTCAAAGCCTGAATAATCCTCTAATGTAAATTTATTGTTACAAATCTGAGCTATTTCATCACAGAGGAAACGTTATGTTGAGTATGTTAAGAAAAGGCAGTGTGCGATATCTGATCTTAGCTTTTCTGCTGTTCTGGCAGGGAACATTAGCTGCGAAAGTCGTCTCCTACGGTGTTGAAGAGGATATCTTCCACCCGGTGTATGCAAAAAACGGGATGGTTTCTTCCGTTAATAGCACTGCAACTCAGGTAGGAGTCGAGGTACTGAAACAGGGGGGTAATGCTGTCGATGCCGCTGTGGCTATTGGCTATACGCTGGCGGTTACTCATCCGCAGGCCGGAAATATTGGCGGCGGTGGCTTTATGCTTATTCGTACCAAAGATGGCAAAACAACCGCTATCGATTTCCGGGAAATGGCACCGTCAAAAGCGACGCGGGATATGTTTCTGGATGAAAAAGGTAACGCTGACAGCAAAAAATCACTCACCAGCCATCTGGCGTCAGGGGTTCCTGGTACCGTTGCCGGTTTTGCTTTAGCCAATGAGAAATATGGCTCAATACCCGTGGCAGAACTATTAAAGCCTGCCATTAAGCTGGCAAAAGAGGGCTTTGTGGTAAATGATGCGCTGGCAGATGATTTAGCGGTTTATGGTCAGGAAGTTCTGCTTGATAACCCTAATAGCCGCGCCATCTTTATTAAACCGGATGGTACTCCGTGGAAAAAGGGTGATACGCTGGTTCAGGCCGATCTGGCAAACAGCCTGAGTATGATCGCCGCTGACGGTCCCGCCGCTTTTTATCAGGGCAAGATTGCCGATGAAATAGCCGACGAGATGGCAAAAAATGGCGGTCTGATTACCAAACAGGATTTGGCCGCGTATAAAGCCGTTGAGCGCACGCCGGTTTCCGGTACCTATAAGGGCTATGAAATTTACTCAATGCCAGCCCCTTCTTCGGGCGGTATTCATATTATTCAGATTCTGAATATTCTGGAAAACTTCGATCTGAAAGCCATGGGGCAAAACAGCGCTGATGCTATTCACGTTATGTCAGAAGCGATGAAGTATGCTTATGCCGACCGTTCAGAATATCTGGGCGATCCGGACTTCGTTAAAGTACCGGTTAGCGCGCTGACCAGTAAGAAATATGCTAAACAGTTAGCTTCACAGATTCATCTCGATAAGGCTAATCCATCCAGCACGATCAAGCCGGGCAAGCTGGAGCCATATGAGAGTGACCAAACCACTCACTACTCGGTAGTTGACTCTCAGGGTAATGCCGTTGCGGTGACCTATACCCTGAATACTAACTTTGGTAGCGGTATTGTGGCGGGAAAAAGCGGTATTTTGCTGAATAACCAAATGGACGACTTTTCCGCCAAGCCGGGTGTTCCCAACGTTTATGGTTTAATCGGTGGCGAAGCCAACGCGGTTCAGGCCGGTAAACGTCCGCTGTCGTCTATGTCACCAACCATCGTGACTCAGGACGGCAAAGTGGTTCTGGTAACGGGTAGTCCGGGGGGTAGCCGTATCATTACGACGGTATTACAGATTGTTCTTAATACCATCGAATTCAATATGAATATCGCCGAAGCGACTAACGCACCGCGAATTCACCATCAGTGGCTGCCGGAAGAGATTCGGGTTGAGAAAGGCATCAGTACTGACACTATTAAGCTGTTAGAGAAAAAGGGCCATAAAGTCAGCGTTAAACCAACAATGGGCAGCACACAGAGTATTATTGTTACGCCAGAAGGGCTGTTTGGGGCAGCGGACCCGAGGTCTAAGGATGATTTAGCGGCGGGGTATTAAGTAATATTTCGATCGGAAGATCATCTGCACTTGATTCTGGTGTTCGGCGGGCTAAGCCCGCCGATTGATATTTTACTATTGGCTGCTGTGGGTATTTCGGCCGTAAACACGGTGTTGCTCATATTATCTTTGTGCTCGGCCGGAAGACCATTTGTACTCTAGTTCAGAGAGCTTCAGGCCAGCGCTAGCGCTGTTCAAACAGGCGAAGCCTGTTTGTCGTTGGCTTACGCCAAGTCGACCCCCACGGCGGTCTCTCCCTCCGATTGGCAATGCTAACTACCTGTCAGATGATTCATTCAGGCATTTATTATTATATTTTGCCCTTTGCCCTTTGCCCTTTGCCCTTTGCCCTTTGCCCTTTGCCCTTTGCCCTTTGCCCTTTGCCCTTTGCCCTTTGCCCTTTGCCCTTCAGGTTAAAGCATCCGAATGTTGCCTCAGCCAATAAAAAAGTAGCACGACCAACATGAATGTTGGTCGAGGCGCAGCGACGTCGGACAAAATTGTAGGAGCAATTTTGAACAGCACAAAGTGCTGGCCCAAAGGGCCGAGCCTCATGGATGAGGCGAGTACTCCGGCTCTGCGCCGGTGCGTCATTTTTTTGCTGACTGAGGTTGCCGCCGCAACGCGGCGGTCAACAATCGGCTGCGCAGGCGCGGGGAGTGCAGAGGGGCGTTCGCCCCAACGCCCCTTTGCTCGACGCAAGCTCCACCGCCAAGACAAACACAACACTTAAAGCGGCGAAACTTACACCAGACCAAACATTCAAACCTCAACGCTAAAACACCACCCAAAGCATCAATGTATATCCGGTCGATACTCAAACCCGCTCTCAGCCTGTGCATCACTAAACGTCTTCAGCTTTCTCTTTTTATTAAACAGGCTGTTAATCAGCGAATTGGGTACCACTTCGATGCCGTTATTAAAATCTTCCACATTCTGGTTAAAGATGCGGATAGCAGCACCAATATTCTCCTGCTGTTCTGAAATTTCAGCCATTAGATTGTTATATAAAGATGATGCCTTCAGGTCCGGGTAGTTTTCTGCTACGGCATACAGCCCGCTTAACAGGCTGCTGGTTTTAGTCCGGGTTTCTGACAGCATTGCCAGATCCATATCTTCAGTATTCAGACGATTCAGGGAAGTGCGCAGCTCAGTCACCTTGGCCATAATGGATGACTCATACTGGCTGTACTGGGCAGCAATCTTTTCCAGATCGGGAATAATATTGTTCTTTTGCCGTTCCTGAACCACGACATCGGCCCAGGCACGGGCGACGGCGTTCATGCGGCTAACGATACCGTTATAAATCACGATACCAATAACAATCACCAGTACGATGATGCCTAAAGGGATCCATAGTTCTAACATTATGAAGTTTTCCTGAAGTTACTGTCTGAATAGACCATTAAAGTTTCAATATGCGCTAATGCTGCTTTTAGCTTTGGTAGTTCGTTATGCTGCCTGATTAACTGAATAAAATCATCAGGGGCATTAAAATCGCTGCTTCTTTCCAGCGTAATTACGTTGCTGTCCCTGAAGGACATGCAGAGTTCAGCCTGTGAATTGAATTCAAAATTCAGCTCACTCAACGTGGCTGAAATTTCCTCACAGGCAAGCACCAGAGCAGGCTTAAGAAATTTTGCTGCAGTCATTTCGCTATCGCCAACCACACGATAAAGCTTATTAAAGCGATTAGAGGCGGGCTTATAGATGGAGCCAGACAACCCGCTCACCGATTTACCAACCAAAGCTAAACTGCTGACGTAATTAAAGAGTAAATAGATGCCATAGCGGTCGTAATGATCGTAGGTTGTATGAGTTCTGGGCCGCCCTTTGCTGTCAGTGGTTACCGTGGTTCGCTTATCCACATAGTGGAAATGGTAAAAATGATAATCAAAGGCGTGATCTTTTCCCTGATAATGCCCCTGATACAATGCCTTAATCTCTTGTGAGTAGTTGCCCCGATTAAACTCGTGAAACCGTGACATTAATTCGCCCACGGCCTCTTCCGGTTCAACAGCGACCTGTCGCAGACCGTTATCAAACAGTAAATCCTGTTGAAACAGCTCATCCGCCAGTTTGTTAATAGAACCGTTTTTACGCCAGCTCCAAACCATCATGGCGATCGCCGTAATTGCCAGTAGCACCAGCAAAATGGTGGTACCGCTACTCAGATGACGATACTGATACCATTGAACACCCGCGATAATAAAACCAGCCAGCACGGCAACAATAGCCACCGCATAGCGCTTACCGTGGTTAAATTTTAACGGTCCGCCAAAAGCCTTAACCTGCTCAATGGCATCAATCAGTTGCTGTTGATCCTGCGCGACACTTACTTTCTCTTTTACCGAAGTTAAAAGCGCGCTCAGTTTTTGATTATGGGTTTTAGGTTCAACCATATGGAATGGTTACATCCTTGTCATATTGGCCAATATCCTGGCTATCATACCCTATTTTCCACCACACATTATCATCAACCATCACATCCGGTAGCGACTCCTCATATCAGGATGCCTTGGCCAGTAACGCCATATAAACCGCATCGCGAATATCTTCAATAAACTCCCCAAACAGCCCTTCCGGAGCAGTATTGGTCATCACCACCACGCTGAGATCCTGTTCAAAATCGATAAACCAGCTATGGCCGTATACGCCTCCCCAACCGATAGTACCCGGCGACTGTGGAGAGTTAGCTAACAGTGGATCTCTTAACACCTGCCAGCTGGAAGCAAACCCCCAACCAGGGTTGAACTCCAGCTCTCCAGCCCGATCGGTTAATAACTGGTTTAGCGTCTGCTTACCAAACAGTGGATGGCCTCCGGTCCTGAACACCTGTAATAGCCGCTCAACATCTTCTGTTGTTCCCACCATACCGGCCCCACCAGAAAAAAACTCCGTGCTCTCCAGCGCCCTGCCGGGAGAAAAATGGATGCCGCCAGCAATACCGGCTTCAGGATCCACCAGCCATTCATCGGCTTCCATTCTTCTTGGCTTTGGTGAACTGTTGACATAAGGCACCGCAAGCCGTTCCGGTTCAGAAACCATAAACCCGCTCTCGGTGATCCCCAGTGGTTCCGTGACCAGTTGATGAATCACCTCCGCCAGATTAGTGCCACACACCTGCGCAATCACTGCCCCCAACACATCCGTTGCCACTGAATATTGCATTGATGTTCCCGGTGGGTATAGCAACGGCACGCTGGCTATACGTTGCAGATTTTCCTCCAGCGTTAATCCGGAAATATCCAGCCCATCTGAAACCCCCAACTGATGATAAGGGCCATCAGGTTCTTCAGAAAAACCATAATTTAACCCAGCAGAGTGAGAGAGCAGATGGGCAATAGTAATATCGGGTTGGCTACCATCCGGTAAAGATGGCGTAAAATCAGGCAACCACTTAGTAACAGGATCGCTCAGTTCAATTTTCCCTTGCTCCAGCAGCACGCCTGCCGCTGCCGTAACAAAAGGTTTAGTGACCGATGATAAACGAAACAATGTATCCATCATCATCAGGATCCGGTTTTCCCGATCGGCATATCCGGCTGCCCGTTGATATAACCGTTTTCCACACTGTGAAACTAATACCACTGTACCAACAATAGTTGGCGTCAGGCCCGCTTCTGGCTGAATGGCTTCCTCAATGACTTTATCTAAAGAACGCTGCATAGTCGTATCCTCGTTGGCGGGGTATTAAGCCGGGTAATTCATCTCGGAATATATCTATTTTAGGTTACTCACCACAGCTCTGCAGAAGTTGTTCTACAATCCTCTGGGCATAAATCGCTTGTTCACCGGAGGTTTCAGCCTGAGTCTGATTACTTACTGTATCAATAAAATGGCGAATCGCCCCGTCAAAACCGCGCTGCTCGAGGGTGGTTTGCCAGCCAGGAGCCGGTAATTCAATGATTCCCTGAGCGCTTTCATTTTGCCAACGGCGCATATCATCAACCTGAAAAACCGCTCCGGAAGCGATTGCCTGTACGCTTTCTCGCTGGCTACCCGCCTGTCGATGCATACTGGTAGTCACAATAAGATTGCCACAGCGGAAGTGATGTTCAGCATACAGCATCTGTTTTTCCTGGTTTACCTGCAACTGTTCACTCATCAGTTTAGCGTCCTGACCAGCCAACCAGAGGGCTGTATCTACAACATGCAGATAATCATCCAACATGGTAAAACGTACATCATTTGGTCCTACGCTATTGGTTCGGTGTTTATCCATACGTAAAGAACAAGCTTGAGCCATATGCTGTTTAAGCTGCTGATACAGCGGTGCAAAACGTCGGTTAAAACCAACCATTAAGGTTTTTTGCTGTCGGTGAGCCAGTTCAATCAATTGCTCTGACTGCTCCAGAGTTTCCGCCAGCGGCTTATCAACATAAACATGTACCCCCAGTTTTAACAGTTCACTAACCACCTGAAAGTGGCTGGCGGTACTGCTGTGAACCAAAACCGCATCACAGTGACGAGCCAGTTCAGACAAGCTGGAAAAGCACGAAATACGGTAGCTGTCACAAATCACTTTAGCCTTTTGCTGATTTGGCGAAAACGCCCCAACCAGCGCCCAGTTTTCACTCCGGCTGAGTATCGGTAAGTAAGCTTTTTGAGCAATACCGCCTAACCCGGCAACACCAATGCGTAATTGAGACATCATCTCTCCAGAGAATAAAAAGTTTCTGATATTGTTTAGTTTATATGAAGCAGGTAAGGTTCCCTCATCAATTCCTGTCATCACATTGATTATAAAACGATCCCACTATTTAAAATGATAGATAAATCAATACCTTCTTCTGAAATAAAAGAACAGTACCTGACAGATCTGGCTGAACAGACTGACGATCCGACCTATATGCTGGCACTCACCGACTTCTATCTGACAGAGCAACATCAGCCGCAAAAGCTTTGGTACTGGCTGAATAAACTGTTAGCAAAAGATTACCTGCCCGCCAGTCTGGTACAGGCACAGCTGTACTTATCGGGTAACACCGTGCAGCAAGATTTGGATAAAGCCGCCGAAATATTCAGGCAACTGGTAGAACGTTATGGTCAACGTGAAGATATCGAAGATAACCTCCATCAGTTAGCATTTTGCCACCTTTCTCTGGCGCGGATATCTCACACCCAACACCATACCGCTCTTATGCTGATGCACTACTTCTATGCTTTACAGTTTGATAGTGTGGAAGCAGCGGAAGACTTAGCCGCTATGTTCTCGCCGGATCGGGCGGAAAACTCACAGATGACAGGGTATCTGGCGATACGACAGTGCGTTTTCTTAACGTTAAGCGCCGTATTTTTACAGCAGCAAAGCGACAACAGTAATGATGAACAACAGCAGCAAAGATTGTTGCAATATTATGCGAAAAGAAAGAACCAGATACTGGAGAACATCACCCGTTATCAGTTAACTTCCTCTCAACGTGACGACATTCGCCAGCGAGTGAATCAGTGGAACAAGGGTGAACATCAATATTTGATGGAAGAAGTTGTTAGCTATATCAATAGCTGACAAGGATTATATATTATGAATAAAGAGGAATATTCGGGGATAACTACCCCCGAAATAGAAGATATATTAATTAACCATCGGTCACCATATAGGCATACAGTTGACCGTCTTCGGCCATACCCAGTAAGGTCTGGTCATTACCTGTGGCATAGTAATCTTCAATAACAATTGCTGGTGTTGAATCACCTTCAAGAATTACATTCAGATTATCGCCATTACGCTGGAGCGTTATATTCTCTGGTGCAAAGTTATCATCTTCATTTTTCAGAACATATTTACTTCCCGGTTGGATTTTTATCTTGATAGTTTTTTGGGCATTAAGAGAAATAACTTGAGAGGTACTGCTTCCTGAATTCACTAATAAACTGGCGTTCTTACTCATGTGGATAGCTCCGTTAGACTGTGTTCGTTTACCCGAAATTAGCGTTTATCTAATAATGATGTGTTGTTACCATCGTTTAGATGCAGCAAACGCGAACAACATATTTGTTTTTCGCGTCATTTATACGGGGTGTGGGAATATAATAGTTGTGTTGTTTTTTGTTTTCGCTGTCTGATAACGGATAGGGGATTTCTGAATGAATTTTAAAGTTGTTTTTTTTATTTTTTGGAGATCGTTTATATAAGGTTTAAATATAGTTTTTCTATATTAATATAAATTATGTTAATTAATTTTATTTATTACATTGATTTTACTTGTATTTGTTCTTTGTTGATAATTTTTTTAACGATTTATTGGGGTTTTTAATGTATGGTTTTTTATGTAATGAATATATATTTAAGTTAATGTTAATTGGGTTGTTGTCTTTTAAAGGATACCTGTTGGCTATTGATAATGAATAAAAAGACCCGATGGTAGTTACCCTATCTGATATCAGATAGTAGTCAAAGTGACTGATAAAGAGGTAGGGATAAATAAACACGATTTATTCATTTTTAATATCGTTAAATAATTACTCAGAAAGTTATTAAATGGATACATTTAAACCAAATTTTTTAGCCAGGAAACCAGTAGATAATGTGAATCTGCTGATTGCCTGACATCGCCCGATGGCTAATTCAGTTAATGGGCTCGAATGATCGGGGAGTCAGGTGAATCAGAGTGAACCTCCGTCCATTTTCCTCACTGACAGCCGGGTGGGTATCCCGATAGGCTTTAAGGAATTAGCTGAAGAATCCATTCGTTGGATACCATTTATCGTCTTTCTTGATGACTGGCATATCGATATGTAATTCCAGCTCTTTATTTTTTTGGGTTTCGCCCAGTCGGCTAAACAGGCTATCGTCATAATCAATTGCAAGCGGGCATATATAATAAGGATCTGTTGCTACCTCACATTCACCAAGTGTTTTTTCAGTGCTGCTAAAACGCTCTGAATAATCATTGGATGATCGCAATTTGCCACCACTATCGGCTCTGCTATTGAAGGTACTGGTTGTTCCGAACGGGTTGATGGTGCTCCGAAGTCGGTGGAATATCAGCTACCGGCAATGGAGCAATAGATTCAGAACGCTGAGGTGTAGAAGCAGGATTATTCGTCTTGCTGCATTTATTTACCCAGCTAATTAACATCATAAATATAATAAAGGGCAACAGTTTACCCTTTATAAATCCTCTCTTTTTCTTTGGCTGATTGACTGTTCCTGGTGGTGGCTGCTGAACCACTACCGGTTCACTGGCTTCTCGCTGTATCGAGTGCTGGGTTGCCGCATGGTCGGCTTGCTCTTGAGCAATTCCCTGTTCCACCAGCCATAAGAAAAGGCGGTAAGAGGTATTAAATTTAAGATTATTATTGCTTAAAAGCAGCGAGCGGGCGGCAACAAACTGTTGGTCATCAATAAAATTGGTATTGTGAAGCTGAGTCAGCAAATCGATATGTTGCTGTTGCTGAGGGCTAACGCGGTTTTCTGGTTGAGTGATTCTGGCCGAGAGTTGTGCCGCTGATGGTGTTGTTTCAGAAGCTCTCTCTTCTGGCAGTGCGTCAATAATTTTGTTATTTAGCAACCAGGTGATAGCACTTGATTCATTGTCAAAGCTGTTGGCCGTTCCGGATAACAGGCAGGCCGTTGCTTTTCGTCTTTCCTGATCGGTAATTACGTTTTGACTGGCGAGTTCTTCTAATAACGCGATCTGTTTATCGATGGAGAGTGCCATAATTGAGCTGAAAATTCCCTGTCTGTTTTCCTGATAGTTTGTTATAGCATTTTTTAGGCTACTTTGGTGTAGTGAACCCCACTAACTCCGGTAATGCCATAGGGATAAGTGCACACTTTTCACTGTCTGCCAGCCAGCTTTCAATATGCTGAATGGGCAAATTAGTGCTGATAGCCCAGGCAATATCCTGATGGCGGCTGGTAATGCAAAACAGCTCGGGCTGGAAGTCTGCAAATAGCTTTTTCTCTTGTGGCATAACCTGAATTTGCTTCATCTGCCAGACGCCTTTAGCGGAGAGTTTTAGTACTGATTCTCTCAGGGTCCAGAGTTGCCAGAAACCGTCGGTCTGTTTTGACTCCGGTAAGTTTCTCAACCACTGATATTCATTATCACTGAAACTGTATTGTGCTAATTCCATCAGTTTTCTTCTGGGGCGAATGTGTTCTACATCCAGCCCTATTCGAGCGTTTTGTGTCAGCGCCACCATAATGTATTCACCGCTGTGGCTGATATTAAAATCAGGCAATCCGGCATCAATAAATATTGGGCGTCCATTATCTGAGGTAAGGACAGCAGGAAGTTCGGAGCAGCCCAACTGATGGAACATCAACTCGGCCAACAGCCAACGACCTGAAATAAATTGCTGGCGACGCTTAGGGTTAAACTGTTCCCCTTGTTGCCGTATGGATAGCGGAAGCCGCGATTGCATCGATGGCAGCCATTCCTCATTCGGTAGGCGTAGCGTGGCGATGGTAATTTTCGTTGAGTTTAGATTCATTGTGTCATGATAGGCTTGCGGAATTGTACTGTCAAAAAGCCATAAAGATTTCAGGTCAGTAATGCGTTTGTTCTTGAAATAGCTTTGGTTTATCGAGTTATTCCATAAAATTTAATTAGTTATCGTAAAACGATATTTTTCCTCAGTAGCTAAATGGTAAAGTATTGCAGTATTATTCAGGCAGGTAATAATCAGGACATATGAATAACTATTGATAGTTAGTTCAGAGATATATTAATGGAGAGCAGATAGCATGAATATGAAAAGAATAAAGTCATTGCTGCTGGGTGTGCTGGCAGTTGCGCTTATTGCAGGTTGTAGTACCCGAGTCGCCCGTAATGTGAACTCAGATATTAATGGTGCTTTTGTTATGCCTCAAGTAGAAAAAGCGATTATTGATTCAGGCAGAGCGCAGCACTGGGAAATGAAAAAGATGCGTGACGGGTTGATTATCGGCAAGCTGGTCACTGATGATAGTTTGGCAGAAATCCGTATTCCTTATACATTAGCTAATTATTCAATTGAATATGTTGGTAGTCAGAATCTGAATTCTGGCACTGATAAAGTACCAAGTGGTTACAACGATTGGGTATCCGATCTGAATAAAGAAATTCAAAACCGTTTATTAGCGCAGCAACAACTTTATAATAAATAAGATAATTTAACGGATAGTTATTTAATAACTATCCATTATCATTTTTTCTCCTGATGGTTTTCTCCCTTTTAAATTATCCTTCTGTTTTTTCGTGTGTTTTTATTAACCAAACGAATACATTGGACGACGTTATTCTGTCTGTAATAATGGCTAAATATTTACCATATTGAATCGGCTATCCGGATGGTTCGGATTTTTATTCTGAGGGAGTACAATCACCACACCCTCAGAAAAAGAACAGAAAGGAATCTTAATGCAGCATTATCAGAAGCCTCGTTGGATGCGTGATTTACTCCGCTTTCTACCACTGAAAAGCCAGTTTGTGCTTTCTGGTAATGTTCGGGATCTTCAGGCCAGCGAAATTACTCCCGAAGTAGTGACCCCTCTCCCCTTTAATCATGCGTTACATAATGCGCTAAGAGAGGCGGGCTATCGGCATATCATTGTGTTTAATCCGCTCAATGGTTTTTCGCCAATGGTACCACCGGGGGAGGATCCGGTTCCCACGCAGAAGTTACTCAGTCAGCTTGGTCTTAACGTGGTTGAGGGGCGCGTTAGCGGTGGGATCGATCTGTTGAGCAGTACGCTGGAGAGATTAATTGAACTACCGGGAGAGCCGGTTGCGTTGATTGTCGATTTTGCCTCTTGTCTGATTAACCACCGGGATAACCTTTCTCCTGTAGAACATAACCTGTTTACCCGTGCGCTGGTGCTTTCCCATCAGGCTCGTGCGCGCCCCTGTGGTGAACAGCGTCAGGCTTTCTTTAATACTGTACTGTGGGTGGTGGAAAAAGAGGGTGATTTACCTGACTGGTTTCTGATCAATAATCCGCGTATTCGCCATATCCCGGTTGCTAAACCGGATCGCATTGCCCGTCGGGCATTAGCACCAGCGCTGCTGCGTTCATTACCGGGGCAGCCTGAAGATATCGCAATGCAAGAAAAAATCGCGCAGGATTTTGTTGATGAAACCGAAGGGTTATTGCTGCTGGATATGAATGCCATTGCTCAACTGGCTCGTATTGAGGGCGTTAGTCAGGAGCGAATCAGCGATGCGGTTCGCCGTTATAAAGTCGGTATCACTGAAGATCCGTGGTTAAAAATTGAAAAAGATAAAATTCGTAGCGCCGGAACTATCATTCAAAAACGGGTGAAGGGGCAGACTCACGCCGTTACCCATATGCTGGACATTATTAAGCGAGCTGTAACCGGGGTCGGTGGCGGAAAGCAGGGGGGAAGACCGCGGGGCGTGGTATTTCTGGCCGGGCCTACCGGGGTGGGGAAAACTGAACTGGCGAAAACCGTTACTCAATTGCTGTTTGGTGATGAAAGTGCCTACATCCGCTTTGATATGTCAGAATTTAGCGCGGAACATGCAGACCAACGCCTGATTGGTGCACCGCCGGGTTATATTGGTTATAACGTTGGCGGTGAATTAACTAACGCCATTCGGGAAAAGCCGTTTAGCGTCGTGCTGTTTGATGAGATAGAAAAAGCTCACCCACGGCTGATGGATAAATTTCTACAGATTATTGATGATGGTGTACTGACTTCCGGTCGTGGCGATAGGGTCTATTTTTCTGAAGCGCTGATTATTTTTACCTCCAATCTGGGCATTTACCGTTTGGATAGTGGCGGCGAACGGGTTGCTAACGTGCGGCCAGAAGAACCCTTTGAAACGGTACAAAAAAATGTCAAAGCAGAAATTGAGCGCCACTTTAAGCTGGTGCTCAATCGTCCTGAACTGCTTAACCGTATTGGGGAAAATATAATTGTCTTTGATTTTATTCGTCCCGATGTGGCAGAGCAGATATTCAGTCAGATGGTGGAGAATACGCTGGAAGGGTTAACCAAGCTTGATTTGACGGTAACCATCAGCGAGACAGCGTTACATGCCTTACGCCAACTCTGTCTGGCGGATTTATCTAACGGTGGACGGGGGATTCGTAACCATCTGGAAGCGCATTTGGTTAATCCTCTTTCCCGAGCCCTGTTTGATATGGATGCCCAGCCGGGAGATAGCTACCAGATAGCAGGTTTACTCACCGGCGAATCAACACAATTAGCACTGACTAAGCAGGGACAGCCGTTCTGATGGTCGTTGGCCTGTCGCGTTTGCATTTTCCGGTCACTACGCTGGGGCCGGGAAAACGTATTGGTATTTGGTTTCAGGGGTGCTCGATTCGTTGTGCTGGCTGCCTCTCACCAGAAACCTGGCGCTTTACTCGCGACAAGATAGCCATTGATACGTTGATAGAACAGATAGCGCCTTGGTATTCACAGGCGGATGGCATCATCATTTCCGGAGGCGAGCCCTTCGACCAGCCTGAAGCATTAAGTGCACTGTTATGCGCTATTCGCCAGGATTTTCACGGCGACGTTCTGGTGTTTAGCGGCTATTCATTGGCGGCAATTGGTACGCATCTTAATGCGATGCATGGGCTGATTGATGCACTGGTTTCCGGCCCCTTTGAGCAGCATAGCCCACAGACTATGAGGCTTAGAGGCAGTGATAATCAGGTTTTACACCGGTTGACGGAGTCAGGAAAGACAAACTTTCGTGACTTTGATCGGCCGTTAAATGATGAAGAAAAAGTACTGGATATGACTATTGATGGGCAGGGTGTTGTTAACCTGATAGGTATTCCCCGTCGCGATGATATGACTCGTTTACAGGCGATTCTTCAACAGCAGGGGCATCATTTCGCCCCCATCACTAAATAACCCGGTCCGGAATTTATCGCTATGATGCGTTTTTGCCCAAATTGCCACACGGAACGTGCATTAACAGAAATTTTCTGTGAGGGGCACATTGACGATCATTCCTGCGGTTGGGATCTCTCTTCTGAGCCCGTCCATGCCGAAGGCTGGCGGCCTGTCGCCATTGTTAGTGTGGAAGATGTCCTTCAGGAGACGACAGAAAGTGTCGTAATCCCATCTGCGGCTACTCATTGCCAGAATGGTCATCTGATGGAGGAAGGGGATCTAATTTGTATGTTGTGCGGCGCGGATGCTGCCACCGTTATTTTAGATAATTTTGATGTTTCAGCACCCGATATTACCGAAGGGGTTGATACGAATACGGTGACCCGCATTGGCAACTGGCAAATTCTGCGGCGAATTAACCGCAATGACAGTATTCGTGAACGTTATCAGGTACAGAATCAACAAAGCGGTCAGCAGGCGGTATTAACCCTGTATACCTATGGTGCAGAACCCGACCCGGCCATCTATGAAGTTATTCGCAGGCTACCCCATGAACATGTCCCGGATATTATAGAAACAGGCCGCTGGAACGATCGGGCCTGGCAAGTAGCCGAAGAGTTAACCGGCGGCTCACTGGCAGACTCGGCAACCCGAGGGGATTTCTGGCTGCCGGATGAAATACCCCATATTGTGCGTGAATTGGGTAGCGCATTATCCAGTTTTTCTGAGCATGGCTTGCGCCATCGCGACCTTCGGCCCGGTAACCTGCTGATCCGTACCCGTCATCCGCTGGATATTGTAATTATCGAGTTTGGTTCGGCCTGTCTGTCTGAATTTGATTTGGATATTGTTTCTCCGCTTGATATTAGTCGCTATAGCGCCCCAGAAACGTTAGCGGGCGGCGTTGCTGCTGCGTCTGACTGGTGGAGCTTAGGCATTATATTGTTGGAGCAGGTGACTCAGGGGCGCTGCTTTGAAAATATTCATCCACATGCATTTTTAATTCAGGTCCTGGCCAATGGCGTGACGCTGCCTGAAACCCTTGATGCGAATTTACGCCTTCTGCTGCGTGGATTATTAATTCGCGATCGTCACCAGCGTTGGCAGTGGCCGGAGGTACAAGCCTGGCTGGAGGGCCGACCGGTTGCGGTAGCGGATGAAACCCTCTCTGTTTCCGGTAAGCAAAACTTTGGCATTACCCTAAACCAGCAACACTATACTCAACCTGCCATTTTTGCCCTGGCAGCCGCTAAACATCAATGCTGGCAAGAGGCTCTGGAGCTGATGCAGCGCGGTGCCATTACCTCATGGGCAGAACAGGTAGGATTGGCTGACTCGTTATTAACCATGTTGCAGCAGGTGGCTGAGTTAACGGACCTGGATGATAACTATCGCCTGATGTTGGTGTTAAAGCTGCTGAATCCAAATATGCCGCTGATTCTTCAGGGGGAGATAGTTACTCCTTCCTGGCTGCTGGAACATCCGCTGGAAGGTTATGAATTATTACTCAGCTCATTGCCCGATTTACTTGGTCAGATGGAATCGGGCCATTGGCTGTCACAAATCAAAGTACGGCAGGTAAAAGTTCGGCAGCGGGGAAAAAGCCTGAAAATAGCCTTCGATGAAGAGGCTCTGCGCATTCATTTGTTGGCCACTTCCCGGGCACGATTGCTGGCTATCTGGGAGGAACAGCGCAAGCTTTTCCCGGATACTACCCATAATGGACTGAGAACGCTGATCGACAGGCGTAATCTGAACGAAGAAGAGCTGATTCTGTTGCTGAGTGCGGATATCGGGCAGTTTACCTCAGCAGAAAGTTTGCTGGTGCAAGCCAGCGGGTTAGCAGAACGCTATAACGTGATGAGTTTCGATAGGGAAGAGTCGCGGGCATTATTAACGCTTCCTCGCGCTGATATTTATCAGCAGTTGGCGGATCGTCTGGATGGTTTTAACCGTAGTAATATTGCCGATATTGATAGTTGGGCCGAACGCTTTTTACTGACGCGTCGCCTGCCACTGGAACAGGTTTTGGTGATGCTGGCGATTCCGCCAGAGCACTGGATGGTGCCGGAAAAGCAGCGCTATATTCATCAGGTTCTGGATTTCTTTACCCGAAAAATTACCGCCTCCACCATGCGCGGCTCACTGGTTCGTATGAGTATCAGCCCCCACGCAGGGCGAGTGGACCTTTATGAATTGGGGGGCGAGAAAAAAAGCTCAGAAGCGCTGCTTAACCATCTGTTGACGCGCAACCGGCAGGCGATTCCCGTTGATAGTCAAACCCTGCTGGATAATGAACTGGTCAGTGGGCGCTTACGTGCTTTGAACGCCCAAACTCAGCTCTATATGCGGGATACCGGCATTAACGGCATGTATCTTGGTTTTCCTTTTTTGTTGATTAATACCCAGCCTAAACAGATGAAACCGCGGATTGCGCCACTGCTGCTGTGGCCGGTGAATATCAATATGGAAGCCGGTATTCGAGGGGTTGCCAGCCTGCGTTTCGATCACGATCGGGGGGCGGTACGTTTAAACCCGGCGCTGGAGAATTTTGTTGGTATTCCGGCAATAAAGCGCTGGCAAGAGGTAGCAGACCAACTGCTGAGTCAGGCGGCTTTAAGTGTTGAAGAGGTGATGGAGAGTTTTGCTTCACTGGTGGCCGCCAGAGAAAATCAGCTGGTCAGGTTACCGCCGTTGGATGTTGAAGTTCCGGAAAATGCCAGTCAACTGGTGTGCTCTGCGGTATTGTTTCACGCCTCTTTTATTGGTCAGGCTATCAGTGAAGATTTACGCCAACTCAGCACTCAATCTCCGGGGGGAACCTCGCTGGAAACGGCGCTGGGCCTGAATCGTGAAGTGAGTGCCGTAGCGCAACCTGTCGGTGCCGGTGAATGTTATTTTACCGCCGCCAGCGACCCTTCTCAGGAGTCTGCCGTTCTGGCAGCCCGCAATGCTCCCGGATTATTGATTGAAGGCCCTCCGGGCACCGGCAAAAGTCAGACTATCGTTAATATGGTGGCCGATGCCATTGGGCAAAAACGCAGTTTGTTAATTATCTGCCAGAAGCCAGCGGCCCTTGAAGTGGTGTTTAAACGCATAATGGCGGGTGGGCTGGGCGACCGGATTGTAATGGTTAAAGATGCACAAAAAGATCGCGATACCATTATCCGTAACGTGCGGGCCCAGCTTGAGACACTGTATAAACCCGCTGAAACCGGTGAAGTAAATCCGTGGGTCACCTCCAGAGAAAATAGCGGTCGCCATCTCGACAGGCTGGAGCAGGAGCTGGATAACTATTATCAAGCCCTGTATCAACCCGATGAGCAAATGGGTATTAGCTATCGCTCACTGTTAGGTGAGCTGATGAAGCTGGAAGCCTCCCCGGATCGTCTGGAGATTCCTGCGTTACAACCAATAGTGCAGCATTGCTCTTTTGAGCAAATTGAAGTGATTAAGCAGGCGATTATTCCCGGTATCGCCCTATGGCTGGAAGCAAATTATGAGCAGAGCCCGCTGGCACAGCTGAGTCCCTTCTTATCGAATCAGGCAACGTTGCTTGATTTTACCCACCGCTTTGAGCAGTTTTGTCAGGTGGAGCGACAAAGGGATGTGATTCTGGCTAACCCGCATCGCGCTTTCGAGGTAACGGAAGAGAGTCAGCACCGGGAAAGTTTAGCCAATTGCCGGGCATCACTAACATTGTTAACTCTCGCCGGGTGGGAGAATCTGGCCCGGTGGTTACCGTTATTTTACGCTTATAACGGTAGCATTGTGCAGGGTGAGCAGATACTGGCCCAGTTGGAGCAATTGTCTGGTCGGTTACAGCAGATAGACTCTTCCGGCAGCGATCCACTGCTGTTTGAACCTCTGGCTCATTGTGACAGTCAGCAGTTATTACAGCTCATTGCAGCAGCAGCGGCAGAAACCGAAAAGCGCGGATTTTTGCAGGCATTGAATCCGTTTTATTACCTGCGTCGCAGTAAGTTGAACGCATTTTTGTTGCAACGAGGGTTACAAAACAGTCATGACACCGTGGTTCGTTTACTGATTTCTGCACGTTCAGAACAGCAATGGCGCGGGGTCAGAACAGAGCTTAATCGCCTGCATCAGCGTTTGAGCTTGCCGCAGGTAGAGCTGCCAGACAGTCTGGAGCTGGCTAATCAGTTGGGTTCCACCCTGAGGGATTTCCGACACATTGCTTCACTGTATCAGCCGCTGTCTGTTTCTCCGGATATTAACCGCCTGGTGCCGGCGATTATTGAGCGTCAGCAAGCGGGGTTTGAGAGTGAATGTGAGGAAATCATCGCTGCTATTGAGCGCAGTCAGGCGCGGGCTGTAAGTTTAAGCGCGCTGGAAAACCTGCGAGACTGGCTGGAAGCATCGGCAACGGATGAATTTACGTTAGCGATTAACCATAATCATCCGCTGACCGACGCGCTTACCGCCATTACAACAGCGTTACCTTCTCTGGCTGCTTATCAACAGTTTCGCCCCGTGGCGGCTCAATTGGATAATACTTGTCTGACGGTGCTGGGAATTTTGCGTCAACAGCAGGAGGCTCTGAAAGGTTTCAGTCAATCGCAACTGGAGCTGGTGGTTGCCAGAGCGCTGGATCGTGAAGTGCGCTTAGTCTGGAAGCAGCAACTGGAATGGCGCTCACCCATACTGTTGCAGGAACAGAGCACTATCAATGACAAGATTGAACAACTGGCACAGGCGGATAGCCAGATGCGGGCATTGAACCGGCTGGAATTGACCGAAGTTTTCAAGACTCATCATATTAGCCCATTGCGGGCATGGGAAGAGATCACCCGTCTGACGGGAAAACGGGCGCGGCGATTGCGGGAGTTTATGGAGCAGGGTAGTACGCTGGGGCTAATGCAGCTAAGACCGGTGTGGTTAATGACCCCGGACGTTGCCAGTCAGGTATTACCGTTAAAAGCCGGGCTGTTCGATACGGTGATTTATGATGAAGCCTCGCAGATGCCGGTAGAATATGCCCTTCCCACCCTGTTTCGCAGCCGTAACATGGTGGTCAGCGGTGATGAGAAGCAGATGCCGCCATCCACGTTCTTCTCCGGCAGGGGGATTGTTGATGAGGATGCTGATGATAACGACGATGAGCTTGAAGTGGACAACAACCAGCAGGAAGAAGCCGCCGAGAGCTGGAACTATCGACAAATTAGCGACTGTCCGGACTTGCTGCATCTGGCCCGAACCGTATTACCGGTACAAACCCTGGAAATTCACTATCGTTCCGCCTATCGGGAGCTGATTAACTTCTCCAATCATGCCTTCTATGAAAACCGTTTAAATATTCCGGTACAGCATTCCGGCAAAGTTATTGGCTCAGTTAAACCCGTTTCCCTGATGATGGTGAATGGGCTGTATCAAAACCAGAGTAATCAGCAGGAAGCGGAGCAGGTTGCCGCGACGCTGGCAGAAATCTGGCAACAACCTTATGCACAGCGCCCTTCTGTTGGTGTAGTGACCTTTAACCAGAAGCAGGCGCAGCTGATTCAAAACGTACTGGAAGCAAAAGCGGAACAGAATGAGGGATTCCGTCTGGCTTACTATGAAGAACAGCAGCGGCTGGAAGATGACGAAAATATGTCGTTCTTTGTGAAGAATGTGGAAAACGTACAGGGGGATGAGCGGGATGTGATTATCTTCTCTACCACCTTTGGACGTAACCGGCAGGGGACTTTTCGCCGTAACTTCGGCATTCTCGGTCAACAGGGGGGAGAACGGCGGTTAAATGTCGCGATTACCCGGGCCAGAAAGCAGGTCATGATTATGTCCTCTATGCCAATTGAAGAGATCTCGGATTTACTCTCTACTCGTCGTCAGCCTGATATTCCCCGCGATTTTCTGCAAGGGTATCTGGAATACGCCCGTAGCCTGTCGGCGGGTGAATTCGCCAGCGGTCAGGCGCTATTGACCAGAATGAACCGGACAGAATTAGCGGGCAGGGCACAGGCAGAACAACAGGATGGCTTTATTGCCTCAGTTGTTGAGTATATCTGTTCTCAGGGCTGGTTGATTGCGGAGTCCCGTCAGGAAGGCGCTTTCTATTTTGACTGTATTATTGAAGATCCGCTAACGGGACGCTATCTGTTGGGAATTGAGTGCGATATGCCGCGTCATGGCTTATTACAACATGCCAGAGCGCGTGAGTTATGGCGTCCGTCAGTATTGAAACGGGTTACCCCATTCCGCCATCGTATCTCAATACAAAACTGGTATAACCATGGCCCACAGGAACAGGTTCGTTTAAAACAGGCCATTTTACAGGCAATTAATTCAGAACAGCCCGAGGCAGCGATTGTGACCTCTCATAACATAAACGAGGAAGCCCCATGAGTTCATCAGTACATATTATTCGTGCCAGAAGTGAGGATATCGCAGAGTACCGCCGCTCAATGGCCTGCCTGAGCGCACTGATGAAGCAATGGGAAGCGATTAACCGGCAATATACTGAGGCGGATACACTAAAGATAGAACAGATACGCCAGCGTTTTCAGGAGATAAAGCAATATCAACAGAATATCCGCCAGTATAGTGCGGAAGCGTTTGCCCGCTTAACCGAACAAATCCCCGGGATGATTGAGTTTATTGGTCAGGATATTGAGCAGATGCAGGAAGCGCTGATTGAACAACATCCTGTGCAACGTCAACATCAGCGTGTGCAGCAGGAAAATGCAGCAATGTTGTTAAACCTTGTGCAACAGAGAATGCCGGAACAGCAGGCATTGCTACAACAGCTTGCCGCAGTGGCAAAAGGTGAACAAACCGGCAGTGCAGAACAGATATTAAGCCAGGCTGTCATGATGATTGGCCAACAGCCCACCCGCCTGACGGAGGCTCAACAGGTACTGGCCCGGCGCTTAAAAGAACCAGAGTCTGAAAACACTCAGGCCAGCGTTCAGCAGGATGACCATTATCCTGGTCATCCTTTGCAGCGTATTGATCGACATATTGCCGAACTGGCGGTGCTGGACCCTCAACAGGATATCGCTTCTTTTATTCAGCGGGCAGCGGAGCTGGAACGGCAGGTACAGGATCCAAACTGGAACATGCTAAGTGATTCACTGATTCTGGATTTAGCACAGGCTACTCGCAACGCCAGAGCCCTGATGGAAAAAAGGCAGCAGCTTGGTTTGCTGATAGCCGGGCTGGAGAGTTATCACGCTTCTGAGGTGACCGTACTGATTGAGCGACTGAATCTGGCGCTCACTTCCCGCGAGTTATCACCGCTGGTTGAAGCTATCGCCGCCGCACAGGCCGCCACAGAACAACAGCAGCAAAATATTGCTGCCTTAGCCAGACGTGAAGCCGTTCTGGAAGGGTTGGCAAAATTAGGTTATGAAGTTCGTGAAAGCGACGCAGAAGCATGGCTGGATGATGGCAAAGTGGTGATTCGTAAACCGGCGACACCGGGCTACGGTCTGGAATTAGCGGGTGCTAAAGGCAGCGAACGTTTTCAGGTTCGGGCTGTGGCGTTTTCAGAACAGCGGGATACCCAGCGTGATGAGGACATTGAATCAATCTGGTGTGGTGAACATCAACAGCTTCAGCAGATACTGGCAGAAACCGGTGATAGATTTACCGTGGAGCGCGCTATGGCGGCAGGGGCCTCTCCTCTTAAAGTTGCCAGACCGGCAGATGCACCAGCGGAGCAGGCGGATTACCACTATCGTGGAGAGGGGAGCCGTAGTCTTGACTAAAGGGGGTTGCTATACTTAGCGCTCATATTTCAGCCATTAAATTAACAGACCAGGGAGCAAATCGAGATGGGATTACTGATTACGATTGTGGTTGTCATTTTTGTCGTGTTGGGCCTCGGTGGCTGGGCAATAAGCATTTATAACCGTTTAGTGGCGCTGCGTAATAATATTGATGCATCTTTTGCCAATATCGATGTGATCTTAAAGCAGCGTGCAGACCAGATTCCCGCATTGATTCAAGTGGTTTCTAAAGCGATGTCTCATGAACAGGAAATCTTTACCAACCTGAGTGAAGCCAGAGCGGCTTATCTGAATGCCGGTTCGATAAAAGATAAAGTGGATGCCGCTAATCAGATGGAGACGGCGTTAAAGTCAGTTATCGCCATTTCAGAAAATTACCCAACTCTTATTTCTGGTGAGACCTTTATTGAACTGCAAAAATCAGTCAGTGAAGTAGAGGATAAGATTGCCCACCGTCGGGAATTTTTTAATGATGCAGTAAACCTCTACAATATCGGTATTGCGCTGTTTCCTGATGTGTTGTGTGCCAAAGCGATGGGTTATCAACGGATGTCACTGTTAAAAATCAGTGCTGAAGAGATCGCTTATAACGGCATTACATTTAACTAGCTAATTAGTTCCAGCCTTAATTTATAGTAGATACCACCGCGCCAGCTACCCCGGCAGCACCGGCCATTACCGATAACGTCGGTGATAAAACCGGCCCAATCAATAACGGTGACAAGACTGACGATACCCAGCCGGAGTTTAACGGTAAGGGTGAAGCCGGTGACGTTATCGCTATCATTGATAACGGTGAAGTGATTGGTACGGCGATCGTTGATGACAACGGTAACTGGTCATGGACACCGGAAGCACCTTTAGCGGAAGGCGAGCACAGCATCACCATTGTAGAAACCGATGAAGCCGGTAACTCAAGCCAGCCGTCTGCACCGGTTGCCTTTGAAGTGGACACCACCGCGCCAGCTACCCCGGCAGCACCGGCCATCACCGATAACGTCGGTGATAAAACCGGCCCAATCAATAACGGTGACAAGACTGACGATAACCAGCCAGAGTTTAATGGCAAGGGTGAAGCCGGTGACGTTATCGCCATTATTGATAATGGCACCGTGATTGGCAGCACCGTTGTGGATGATAACGGCAACTGGTCATGGACACCGGAAGCACCTTTAGCGGAAGGCGAGCACAGCATCACCATTGTAGAAACCGATGAAGCCGGTAACGCCAGCCAGCCGTCTGCACCTGTCGTATTCGAAGTGGATACCACCGCGCCAGCTACCCCGGCAGCACCGGCCATCACCGATAACGTCGGTGATAAAACCGGCCCAATCAATAACGGTGACAAGACTGACGATACCCAGCCGGAGTTTAACGGTAAGGGTGAAGCCGGTGACGTTATTTCCATTATTGATAACGGTGAAGTAATTGGTACGGCGATCGTTGACGATAACGGCAACTGGAGCTGGACACCGGAAGCACCTTTAGCGGAAGGCGAGCACAGTATTACCATTGTGGAAACTGATGAAGCCGGTAACCTCAGTGAGAAGTCTGCTGACTTTGTTCTGACTATGGACTTCAGCGCACCGGGTACCGTCACCGATCTGACCATTACTGACAACGTCGGGGCCGTTACCGGTGCACTGAAAGACGGCGATACCACCGATGACGCAACGCCAACCTTCAGCGGTAAAGCGGAAGCAGACAGCATTGTGACCGTTTATGACGGCGAAACGGCCATTGGCTCCGTTAAGGCTGATGCCGACGGCAGCTGGAGCTTTACGCCAGACGCACTGGATGACGGTGACCATGCGTTTAGCACCACCGTGACCGATGCCGCCGGCAATACCGGTGACGCTTCTGCCGTTGTGCATATCACCATTGATACCAGCACGGTGTCAGTCTCTATCACTAAACTGGTGGATAACGTCGGCGCTATCACCGGCGATATCAAAGCCAACGACATAACCGACGATGCCCGTCCGGAAGTGATTGGTAAAGGTAAAGCGGACAGCATTATCAACCTGTATGACGGCGAAACTTTGTTAGGTTCAACAACAACGGATGCTCAAGGCAACTGGAGCTTCACTCCGGCGGCCGATCTGAGTGAAGGTGAGCACAGCATTACCGCCACCGCGACCGATAAAGCCGGTAATGTCAGCGAGCCAACCAGCGCCTTCATCTTCACCGTGGATACTCTGGCACCGACAATGCCGACCATTGAATCTGCAGAAGATAATGTCGGTATTATTACTGGCCCAATGAGCAGCGGCAGCCACACCGATGATGCAACACCAACCCTGAGCGGTAAAGCGGAGAAAGACAGCACCGTCAGCGTATACGATGGCGAAACCTTGTTAGGTACTGTTACTGCTGACAGCAACGGTCAATGGACCTTCACCACCGATGCACTGGCAGAAGGCGAGCACAGCTTCCATGTGACCGCGACCGATAAAGCCGGTAACGTCAGTGAGAAGTCTGCCGACTTTATACTGACTATGGACTTCACCAGTCCGGATAGCAGTTTGCTGGCTATCACTGGTGTCAATGATGCCGTCGGTGCTTACACGGGTAATGTTAAGTCCGGTGAAACTACCGATGACAGCCGCCCAACTATCAGCGGTACCGGTACTTCCGGTGATACGATTATCGTATACACCAAGGACAGCAGCGGTAACCATGAAATTGGTCGTACATCTGTGGATTCTGAAGGCAAGTGGAGCCTGCAACCAGCTACAGCTCTGAAAGAAGGCGTAAACGAGTTCACCGCAGTAGAAATAGATCTGGTAGGTAATATCACCGACCCGAGTGAGAAGTACAGCGTCACACTGGATACTTCCGTACCAGAAGTACCGGTGCTGGAATCAGTTAATGATAATGTGGGTAATATCACCGGTAACCTGAATAAAGGCGACTTTACTGATGACAACACACCAACATTCTCTGGTACCGGTGCTAAAAACGGTATTGTCACTCTCTATAACGATGGCGTGAATATTGGCACAGCTACGGTTGATTCTGATGGTAAGTGGTCATTCACTCCGGCAACTGCACTGGCTGATGGTGAATATAAAATAACGGTTGATACCACTAACGCAGTAGGTCAAACCAGTACTAAGACTGATATGTTCAACTTTGTGGTGGATACGACTGCACCAGGAGCGGTTACCGACCTGACTATTACTGATAACGAGGGTGCCGTTACCGGTGCGCTGAAAGACGGCGATACCACCGATGACAACACACCAACCTTCAGCGGTAAGGCCGAAGCTAACGGCATCGTGACTCTCTATGATGGCAACACGGTAATTGGTTCCGTTAAGGCTGATGCTGATGGTAATTGGACCTTCACACCGGAAGCGTTAACTGATGGTACACATGCATTCAGCACCACAGTCACCGATGCCGCCGGTAATACTGGTGAAGCGACACCGGCTATCAATATTATTATTGATACCACGCCATTAGTGGCGACGATCACCAGATTGGAAGATAACGTCGGGGATGTCACCGGCCCAATTAAGGCCAATGGTTTCACTGATGATACTCAACCAGAAATTATTGGTACCTCTAAAGCAGGTAGCATTATCAAGGTATACGATGGTGCAACGTTACTAGGTTCAACCACGGTAGATGCCGAGGGTAACTGGAGCTTTACACCAGCCACTGCATTATCTCAGGGTGAGCACAGCATTACCGCCAAGGCCACCGATAAGACAGGTAACACCAGTGCAGCAACCGATGCATTTATGTTTACCATTGATACAGTAGCGCCAACTAAGCCAACCATCGAGTCAGCCGAGGATAACGTAGGTACTATTACTGGTCCTATGAGCAGTGGTAGTTACACTGATGATTCAACGCCTGCACTGAGTGGTAAAGCGGAGAAAGACAGCACCGTCAACGTATACGATGGCGAAACCCTGCTGGGAACGACTATTGCCGACAGCAACGGTCAGTGGACCTTCACTACCGATGCCCTGACAGAAGGTGAGCATAAGTTCCACGTTACTGCTACTGATAAAGCCGGTAACGTCAGTGATAAATCTGATGACTTTGTACTGACAATGGACTACACCAAGCCAGATGAAAGCCTGTTGGCAATTACCGGCGTGGACGACAAAGTTGGTCTTATCACCGGTAACGTAGCTAATGGTGGTGCTACTGATGATACACGTCCAACCATCAGCGGTACTGGTACTAAGGGTGATCTGATCACGGTCTACAGCAAAGACAGTACCGGCAACCATGTGATTGGTTCTGCAACGGTGGATGCTGACGGCAAGTGGTCAATGCAACCGGCAACGGCACTAACGGAAGGCCTGAACGACCTGACCGCTGTTGAAATAGATGCAGCAGGCAACGCTACCGATCCAAGCGCTAAATACAGCATTAAGCTGGATACTGCGATACCAACGACTCTGGCTAAGATCACCGATATCACTGAAGATACCGGCGTATCTGATAAAGACTTTATCACTAAAGATAAAACACTGCTGATTGGCGGTAGTCTGAATGGTGAAGTTTTACCGGATAACCAGAAGGTACAGATTTCTCTGGATAACGGTGCCTCCTGGCATTATGCCACCCTGAGCGAAGACCGTATGCGTTGGTCCTATGACAACACATCAGTAGATCTGATGGACGGTTCTTATACGTTCCAGGCGCGAGTTGTTTCTGAATCAGGTGTTGCAGGTACAACAGGTAGTCAAGTGGTTGTTATCGACACCACTGGCCCAACCAACACCACCACGGTGGATCTGGATCCGGCCAGTGACTGGGGTGACTATAGTGATGACAACATCACCGGTCTTGCCACACCAACCATCAACGGTAAGGTCAGCGCCGGTAGCGATTCGTTCAGCAAACTGACAGTTACCCTGTTCGATGATAAGAACAACGATGGCAAACTGGATGCAGGCGATACCGTCTTCCAGACCGGCATTAAGGTCAATGCAGATGGTACCTGGACAACCGATCTGCCAAGCCTGCAGGATGGTTCTTATAAACTGAAAGGGATTGTTGTTGATGAAGCGGGCAACTTGCAAACTTCAACAGCAGGTAAGCTGATTGGCGCTCATGGTGGTACCGACGATCTGGTGATCAAGTCCAATATGCGTAGTGCACTGGTCGGTGAAAAACCGGGTGACAACGCAGGCTGGATGATTACCAACGTGGGTGACTTTAACGGTGATGGTATCGATGACTTCTTCGTTACTGCACCAAACGCAGATACGCCTAGCAGTAACCTTGGTAAGTCATATCTGATTTATGGTACCGGCGCTGGTCTGCCAAACCTGACGCATCTGGGTGCACTCACCCCGAGCCAGGGACTGATCATCACCAACACCGACACTAACTATACGCAGGAAGGTATGGTGGCGACCAACATCGGTGACTGGAACGGTGACGGCTATGATGATATCGCAGTAGGTAGCCACGTTCAGGATACCATGTTCATCATTTACGGCGGTGCGCAGGGTACTTACACTAACGGCACGCTGGATATGAAGACCATCATGGCTGGCGATAACACCCATGGTTTCTCCATCTCTAACCGTAACCCGGTTACCGGACACGGTGTTGACGCCTGGATGTTCTACGGTATTACCGCAGCTGACGTTGATGGTGATGGTTATAAAGACCTGATCTTTAACAACAACAGTGGTGGTACTTACAGTAGCGGCTGGCACTCAGGCTCAGTACAAATCATCTACGGCGGTAAAACGCTGGCAGATGGCAGTGACTGGTCAAATATTTACATGAAGTACCTGGGTACTGGTGGTCTTGAATACGGTTCGTACTATGTACCGACCACTGACCTGACTAAAGAAACTCTGACGAACAATGTCCGTAATACCACAGTGGCCTTTGCCGGCACTGATGATAACGACATGGGTTCCTATATGGGCTCTGTGGGTGACGTTAACGGTGACGGCATTGAAGACTTCTTCATGCTGGGTACTGACGGCAGAACTCACTACCTGGTCTACGGTAAAGAGGGTGGATACGGTCAGATAATGGATCTGGGTAAATTCCGTGATGGTGTTGATGGCGTACGCTTTGTAACCAATGACTATGACTATCTGGTTGACCGCTGGTACGGCTACCACATGGTGACTCGCCTTGGTGATATTAACAGTGATGGCATTGACGACTTTGCCTTTGGTTTACCAAACAGCAACGTTGATAGGACGGTAGTGGTTTACGGTAAGCAAGGCGGTCTGGGCTTCCAGTCTATCGGATTACCAAGTGCTGCGAATGGCGCAGTTCCTGCCGGAACCAAAGCCTTCACCGCAGCAGACGGTATGATCATTCTGAACGCTGGTTCATCACTGACCAACTGGAGTAAATCAAGCGCTCTGTTTGGCGCAGCGCTGGCAGGCGGCGGAGACCTTAATGGTGACGGTATTGCCGACTTCGTTATTGGTGCACCGAAGGTCACTGCCAACGGTAAGAGTGAGTGTGGTGCGATCTACGTGATCTACGGTCAGGCAGATAACTATCTGACCGGTTCACCGGTGGTATCAATCAATACGTTAATCAATGACCCAAGTAAGGGCTATGTGATTTACGGTGAGAAAGCCGGTGAACATCTGGGTCAGTCAATCACGCTGGGCGACTGGAACGGTGATGGCCTGTTGGATATCGCAAGTAGTGCGCCAGAAAGTAATGTGTATGCCCGTAATCCTGACGGTTCAGAAGACAGAACCCACGGTGGTAACAGCTCCGGTGCAGCATACATTTACTACTCGAAGGTAGACTTCACCAAGGTCTATACCACCGGTGACGACATCCTGATCGCAGATGGTAAAGGTATCGACGGTAAGCCAGTTGACCATGACCTGATCCTGGGTGGTGCAGGAAACGACATCATTCTGGGTATCAGTACCGGTGACTTTGCTAACGGCGGTGCAGGCAACGATACCATCCATGTAGCCTCTCTGGACTTCCTGTCAGTGAACGGCGGCAGTGGTATCGATACGCTGGTTCTGGACGGTAATGACTTAGTCCTTAACCTGGGTGCCCTGCAGGCTAAGGTGCAGAACTTCGAGAAGTTCGACCTGGGCAGCGGCCATAACACATTGACGGTTAAGCTGGATGATGTTCTGCGCATGGGTTCAGAAGAGTTGGCCATTAAGAGCGGTGATAAAGCGATTGTTGTTGAAGGCGAAACTGGCAGCACCCTGAAATTAGAAGGCGCAGGCCAGTGGGCAATGACACAGAGCAATTATCAGCATGACGGCCATACCTATAACGTATGGAGCATGAGCACCTCAGGCGTCGAAGTTCTGGTAGAAGAAACCGTAACACCAATCATCATGTAATTGAGTGACTAAAGTGACCGCTATTTAGCGGTCACTCTGGAACACTTTATCTAATTTTCAGTGAGTAAGTCACTCAGGAGTAAAAAATGTTTAGGAAAAATAAAATATCACAAGTCAGTCAATCATCAGCGTGGTTACGTGCATCAGCAGTAGGTTTGATCACTGCTCTATTCGCTTTTAATGTTATGGCCAGAGGTGCGGTAGACAGTGACACGATGATCATTAATTCTATGGATGAATCATCTAATATCCCGGAAGTTTCAACACCGGGACCTGCCGTCATTATGAAGCAGACTGGTTTACAGTATCTACCCGTTGGTAACATTGGTGATTCACTGTCCCAGATCGTTTTCTATAACCCTAAAAGAGCTAACAATGGCGGTGTTGGCGTTGCCAATATCTATGTAGATCGTGAGTTTCAGGGCGCGATAAGAAGCGGTCAATTTAGCGTATTTTGTCTGGTACCCGGAAAAAACATTATTGAGGTCTATCAAAATGATGCGCCCAACTATACGGGCAAAGCAGCACCTAAAACTATGGCCAGTTTAAAGGGGGGGAAAACCTATTTTGTTGAAACTAATCCCGATCAAAATACAGGTACTCCGGTATCAGTAAACCGCGTCGCCGCCGAAAGCCAACTGTTTGGCTATAAGAGTAGCGCGACTATTAACCGGGCTTCAGCAGTCAAACCCTGTGAGTATGTTGGCGGTATGTCACAGTTAGGTAATGTACTGTTCAGCTTTGCCGGTAATAAAGTATCGGATATAGAATCCGGTGGCATAAATATCGTTAAAAATATGGCAAAACATATTAATAGTCTGCCTCAAATTCAACGAGTGAATATTGTGGGTCATGCTGACCCAATTGGTACACCGGAATTTAACCAGAAACTGTCAGAACAACGGGCAGAAACCGTGAAGAAATTACTGATATCCTACGGTGTACCAGGGTCAGTACTGTTTACCAGCGGTGAGGGAGCTAATAACCCAACGGTAAATTGTGACAGTCTGGAGAGCAAAGAGCGCAACTACTGTAACCGGGCAAACCGTCGGGTAGATGCTTTGATTAAAACCAATGATAGTGCGGAATAAAATCCGTTAACCCACCGAATAAGAAACCGGCCTGAAAATCAGGCCGGTTTTATTTTCATCAGATTAATGATCGACAAAAATAATCTTAATCAAAAACAGTAAAGCAACAATCAGTACGCAAGGGCTGATTTCTCTCCAACGACCAACACCCGCTTTCATTACGCAATAAGAGATAAAGCCTAAAGCAATCCCTTCGGTAATGGAGAACGTAAACGGCATCATGACCGCGGTAATAAACGCCGGCGTTGCTTCCGTTAAATCGTTCCACTTCACGCGAGACAGGCTGGAGGTCATCAGAACCCCCACATAAATCAACGCTCCGGCAACCGCATAAGGCTGAACCATTTTAGCCAGCGGCGACAGGAAAATAACCAGCAGGAACAACAGACCAACCACCACTGCCGTCAGCCCGGTTCTCCCGCCAACCGAAACGCCGGAAGAGCTTTCAATATAGGTAGAGATAGAAGACGTTCCCAGATAAGCACCAGCGGTAGAAGTAATACTGTCGACCATAAGTGCCTGCTTCATGCGCGGAAACTTACCGTTTTCATCCGCCAGTCCAGCCTTATCGGTTACCGCAATTAAAGTACCAGAAGAGTCAAACAGGTTAATCAGCATAAAGGAGAATATTATTCCGGCTAAACCGACATCCAGTGCTCCTTTTACATCTACCTGGCCAACAATACTGGCAATGCTCGGCGGTGCAGAGAATATGCCCTGATAGGTTACATCCCCCACCAGCAGGCCAATTCCCGTAGTAACCACAATAGAGATCAGTACTGCTGCATGAATATTTTTTGCCGCCAGTACTGCAATAATAAAGAAGCCTAAAATACCTAACGCAACATTTAGAGAGGTCAGATTACCAACCGCCACCAGCGTATCCGGATTCGGAACAATAATACCGGCGTTTTTTAGCCCCATCATACCGATAAACAGACCAATACCGCTGGTAATACCAACCCGCAGACTGACCGGAATACTGGAGATCATCCAGTAGCGAATTCGAAACAGCGTCAACAACAGAAAACCAAATGAACCCCAGAAAATAGCCCCCATAGCAACTTGCCATGAATGCCCCATCGCCCCGACAACCACGAAAGCAAAAAAGGCGTTTAACCCCATGGCCGGCGCCAGCGCAACAGGAAGGTTAGCTAAAACCCCCATAAAGATGCTGCCAAATGCAGCAACCAGACAAGTGGTAACAAAAACCGCTTCGGTATCCATTCCTGCTACCCCTAAAATTTGAGGGTTAACAAAAACGATATAAACCATAGTTAAAAAGGTGGTAAAGCCAGCTACAATCTCAGTTCTTATGGTTGTACCATGTTGATTTAACTGAAATATGCGCTCTAGTAATCCTTGCCCATTAGCAGGTCCAGAAACTGGTTTGTTCATTTTGATATCCGGGAAAAAGATGAAGTAATAGAAAACTAAGCCGCTACATATACCAAAATACGCAATCGATTACATGATTTATTTATGTTTTTATCATTAAGTTCTGACCCTGGCGGGTCATTTTGCACTACAAACAATATGATAAGTATCAAAAAATTCAAAATAAACAAAGATCTATCATTTTTTAAAACAGTGTTTTAATATGTAAGATGCCACGTGGCATGAAACATATTGGTCACTTGTAAAGGAATAAATTATGCAACCGGTTGAATGCGTGCTGTTTGATAGTGATGGCACCTTAGTAGACAGCGAGATTTTATGTTGTGAATCTTTTTCTAACGTTTTTAAGAGCTATGGCATTCCGCTTTCTACAGAAGAGTGCATAAAACAGTTTAAGGGTACCAATCTTTATAAAGTGTTTGCTCAAGTCAGGGAGACTTATGGTCTCGAGCAGCCTGACGAAAAACTGGAGAAAGAGTACCGGCAGGATATGGCGCGGTTGTTCGAACTGAGCCTGAAGCCTATTGAAGGGATCCGTCCTTTGTTGGAAGGCATTACGGTGCCTATGGCCGTTGTTTCTAATGGTCCGGTCAGTAAAATGCAACACTCTCTGGGGTTAACCAAACTGATCGATTTCTTTGGCGACCATCTGTATAGCGCTTTTGATATTCAGCGTTGGAAACCCGATCCGGCACTGTTGGCATTTGCCTGTGACGGTCTCGATATCCCATTGGAAAAATGCATTTTAGTTGAGGACTCGATCGCAGGTGCCCATGCGGGTATTGCTGCCGGTATTCCGGTATTTTACTACTGTGCCGATCCACACAACCAGCCAATCAATCACCCTCTGGTCACCACGTTCTATAATATGAATGAACTACCAGAATTATGGAAAGGAAGAGGCTGGAATATTTATCAGCCGTAAAATTGATTTACCGCCCTGTTTTAGCTGAATTCCAGTTTTAAAAGGGCGGTATTAGTAGCATTCTGAGGTTGTATATTAAACACTTACCCTAATGTCACCCTAGCAGGTCAAACATGCCAACAGAAGATCCCGACACGATAGAACTTTCTTCGCCAGTTAACTGGCAGAGAAACTTGATGGTGGTCTGGATTGGATGTTTTCTCACCGGCGCAGCCTTTAGTCTGGTGATGCCTTTCTTACCCTTATATATAGAACAACTCGGCATAACTGGCCACCGTGAACTGAATTTATGGTCAGGTCTGGTTTTTAGTATCACTTTTTTATTTTCTGCTCTGGCTTCACCTTTTTGGGGTGGATTAGCAGATCGTCGTGGCCGAAAACTGATGCTGCTTCGTTCAGCGCTGGGTATGGCAATTATTATGGTACTAATGGGGCTTGCTCAAAATATCTGGCAGTTCCTTGGTCTGCGCGCAATGTTAGGGGTATTAGGAGGGTTTGTACCCAATGCCAATGCGCTAATTGCTACTCAGGTACCCCGTAATCGCAGCGGATGGGCACTGGGAACCTTATCAACCGGTTCCGTTAGTGGCGCACTGTTAGGACCACTGATTGGTGGTTTTCTGGCTGACCGTTATGGCCTGAGGCCGGTATTCTTTATTACCGCCAGCGTACTATTTATCTGTTTCCTGCTTACCTGGTATGCGGTTAAAGAGCAGTTCACCCGCGTTCATAAAAAAGACATGTTAAGTGGACGACAAGTTTTTGCCTCTCTGAATAAACCCAGGCTGGTATTAGGGCTGTTTGTTACCACCCTGATTATTCAGGTCGCTACCGGCTCTATTGCACCAATTCTGACCCTGTATGTGCGTGAAATTTCTAATAATATCGAGAATCTTGCCTTTATTAGCGGATTTATTGCTTCCGTTCCAGGATTTGCCGCCCTGTTGAGTGCACCACGATTGGGGAAATTGGGCGATCGCATAGGCCCGGAGCGCATTTTGATAGCTATGCTGATTTTCTCCATTCTGGTACTGATACCCATGGCGTTTATGCAAAACCCATGGCAGCTGGCAGCATTGCGTTTTCTACTGGGGATAGCTGATGGTGCGCTGTTACCTGCGGTACAAACTTTGCTAATTTATAACTGTAACAATCAGGTAGCCGGACGTATATTTAGCTATAACCAATCATTTCGTGATATCGGCAACGTCAGTGGCCCACTTTTGGGTTCCAGCGTGGCAGCAACCCTCGGATTTCGTGCAGTATTTATCGTTACTGCTATAGTGGTATTGTTTAATGCCGTTTACTCTTACTGGTTTCTGGCAAGAAAAGTACATAAGCCGCCATCGGAAGAGTAATTTGTATCCTAAAGGGTATCTCATTCGATAAAACGATTATCTGAGATTCATTGTTTATCCCAAAGACCAAAAAGTTTATCCACAAATCGTTCAGGTAGATAACGCCCATCTTATTTAACTGGATTAAACACGTTATCGATTGTGTGTGATCATAATATGGTGAAGAGTTTGTTATTTTATCGACCTTTATGGGATAAAATGAGATGTTCATCTCTGAATAACAAAAAATAATTATTAAAAATCAAATAGTTTATATTGATAACCGCGAAAGGATACTTAACATAATGCAATTTAATGTTCAGCAGCAGGCTGCCCATCGAAATCTGTCTTACCTGGTTGCAGAGAAGATAGCGCACCGCATTTTGTCTGGCGAATTTGCAGCAGAAAGCATACTGCCGGGTGAAAATGAACTCTGTGAAATTTATAGCGTTAGCAGAACCGCTATCAGAGAAGCCGTAAAAATGCTTACCGCTAAAGGAATGTTACTTGCCCGACCGCGGATTGGTACGCGGGTTATGCCAAAGTATTACTGGAATTTTCTCGATAAAGATCTGCTTTCATGGTGGATTAGTAAAGATAACTTTTTTGAAGTCACTCAGCACTTTGTGGTATTACGCCGGGCGTTAGAGCCTCAGGCAGCCGCTTTGGCTGCAATCTACGCCAGCAATGAACAACGTTATCAACTCTCTCTTTTAATGGCTGAAATGCGTTCATTACATAAAAATTTTGATGCCGAAAAATGGATTCAGGTAGATACGGAATTCCATAAGCTTATCTACAATGCCAGCTGTAATCCGCTTTTAACATCATTCTCCAGCCTGTTTAGTTCGGTCTATCAAACCTATTTCAGGTCGGTTACCAATAATGAAGTTATCAAGCTGGAACACCATCAATCTATTGTTGATGCTATTCTAAAAAAAGATAGTGCTGAAGCACTTAAGGCCACGCAGGAATTATTAGAAAAAGATATTAAGATCTACAATATTGAATTAACCGCAGGATAATGAATGACTCAATCAGCACGTAGTGTAGCGGGCCTACCCTGGATTGCCGCTACTGCGTTCTTTATGCAAGCTCTGGACGCCACCATATTAAATACGGCAATTCCAGCTATTGCTAAAAGTCTTAATCATTCCCCTTTGGCAATGCAGTCAGCCATTATCAGTTATACGCTTACGGTTGCCATGTTGATTCCTATTAGCGGTTGGTTGGCCGATCGTTTTGGCACCCGCAAAGTTTTTATGATTTCTGTCTTATTGTTTGTGCTTGGTTCGCTGTTTTGTGCACTATCACATTCACTCTCAATATTAGTTATTTCCCGAATTATTCAGGGTGTGGGCGGGGCTATGATGATGCCCGTTGCCCGCCTTGCGCTGTTAAGAGCCTATCCACGCAGTGAACTGTTACCCGTATTAAATTTTGTTACTATCCCCGGACTCATTGGCCCTATTGTTGGCCCATTGCTGGGGGGATGGTTAGTTACATACGCTACCTGGCATTGGATATTTCTGATAAATATCCCTATCGGGTTAATTGGGATGTTCTACGCCCGTAAATATATGCCTGACTTTACCGTTCCCGGCCGCAAATTCGATATTTTGGGTTTTCTGCTGTTTGGCTTAAGCCTGGTTATGTTACTTAGCGGATTATCACTGTTTAGCGAACGTATTGTTTCAACGCAATTAGCCATACTTATCTTTATTTCAGGAATAATTTTACTTTTCCTGTATGTGTGGCATGCACTTAGATATCGCCATCCATTGTTTCATTTATCGCTGTTTAAAATTCGAACTTTCTCCGTCGGTATTTTGGGCAGTATCGTTTCGCGTTTAGGAACCGGAAGCGTTCCTTTCCTGATGCCGCTAATGTTACAAATCGGATTTGGTTATTCAGCGTTGATAGCGGGCTGTATGATGGCACCAACGGCCATTGGTTCGCTGCTGGCTAAATCGATAGTCACTAAGGTGCTGAATAAGTTTGGCTATCGTAATACTCTGATTGGCGTGACTCTGCTAATTGGCGCCATGATCTCTCAATTTTCATTACAGGATCCGGCAGAACCGCTATGGATGCTGATTATCCCACTGTTTTTAATAGGGATGGTGATGTCTATACAGTTCACCGCCATGAATACCATCACGCTGGGCGACTTAACTGATAAAACCGCCAGTTCCGGCAATAGCCTGATGGCAGTAACCCAGCAGCTCTCCATTAGCTTTGGTGTCGCCATCAGTGCAACGGTACTTCACGCTTACGAAACCTTCTCTAACGGAAACACCATCGACCACTTCCACTACACTTTCATCACCATGGGCGTTATCACCTTCTTATCCTCGCTGGTATTCATCATGCTAAAACCTGGCGATGGAGATAATTTGATAACGGGTAGAAGAACTAAATAAGTTATGTGTTAACAAAGTTAATCGTCGGGAGAGACCGCTGTTGGGATCGACTTGGCGTAAGCCAACGACAAACAGGCAAAGCCTGTTTGAACAGCGCTCGCGCTGGCCCGCAGGGTGTTTCATAACCGCCCCTAAGCGGGCTAGGCCCGACACACTCCGGGCTTAAGTACTGACGGTCTTCCGGCCAAGCACTATGCCAATATACGCAATAGTGCTTTTACGGTCGGAATATTCATAGCATCTAACTTAAAACAATAAAAAACTATATATCTATCTGCGTCCCCAACTCAATCACCCTGTTCGGCGGTATCTTAAACTGATCCGGTGCCCGCAAAGCATTACGATTAAGCGCCAGGAACAGCTGCCCTCTGATTTTTAAATACCACGGACGTTTACCTAACTTCACGGATTCATGGGAAAGGAAAAATGAAGTTTCCTCCATGCTAAATGACAAGCCTTCCAACCCACACAGATAAAAGATGTTTTCAACATTTGGCGTTTCTTTATAACCATAACTGGATACTACACGCCAGAACGATGGTGAAAGCTGCTCAATCGTCACCCGCTGAACGTTATGTACATAAGGGGTATCAACAGTTTTTATCGTCATCAGAATGACTCTCTCATGCAGCACTTTGTTATGGGTTAAATTATGCAGCAAAGAGAATGGGATCACGTTGGTTGTGCGTATCATAAAGACCGCAGTCCCCTTCACCCGCGTAGGAGGGTTCTTTTCCAGTGAAGCAATCAACGCTTCCAGAGAATTACCATGCTCATGTATACGACGTAACAACCGGAACCGCTCGCTTTTCCAGGAGGTCATCACAATAAACATACATAACCCTAGCAGTAACGGTAACCAACCCTCTGAGAACACCTTAACGGCGTTAGCTGAAAACAGCGGCACATCAACACACAGCAAAACCGCCAGAATAGTGGCAGTAGCAATACGCGGCCAGTGCCAGTTTTGATTCGCCACCGTACAGGAGAGAATTGAAGTTATTACCATGGTTCCCGTTACGGCAATACCGTAAGCAGCCGCAAGGTTACTGGAGTGTTTGAAAGTAACAATCACCAGTACTACAGCGATATACAACAGCCAGTTAATCACCGGAATATAGATTTGCCCTGCCTCCATATCAGAGGTGTGCAAAATCTTCATCGGTGGTAAATAGCCTAAATGCACCGCCTGCCGCGTCAGCGAGAAAACACCGGAAATAACAGCCTGAGAAGCGATAACCGTCGCCAGTGCAGCCAAAATCAGCAGAGGAATAAGCGCCCAATCCGGAGCCAGTAAGAAGAACGGGTTCTTTATTGCTTCAGGATTTCTTAACAATAATGCGCCCTGACCAAAGTAGTTTAGAACCAGACAAGGCAACACTATGGTGAACCAGGCATAACGAATAGGCATTTTACCAAAGTGGCCCATATCCGCATACAACGCTTCTACGCCGGTAATCGCCAGAACCACGGCGCCAAGAGCAAAAAACGATAACGCTTTATATTCCAGAAAAAAACCAATCGCCCAGGAAGGATTCAGTGCATACAGCACTTCCGGGCTGGCTATAACGCTACGTACGCCCAATAAACCAATAACTAAAAACCAAAGTAGCATAACGGGAGCAAATACTTTACTGATACCGCTGGTTCCATGCTTTTGAATACAAAAAAGAATGGTTAAAACCACCACCGCACAGGGGACAATATAGGCTTCAAGAGAAGGCGCCAGAATCTCTAACCCTTCCAACGCTGACATCACGGAAACTGCCGGGGTAATCACCACTTCGCCATAAAAGAAGCTGCCACCAATTAGCCCAATAATCACCACAAATGCAGTTTTCTTATCGCTGGCATACCTACCCGCCAGAGACATTAACGTCAAAATCCCGCCTTCCCCTGCATTATCCGCTCGCATAACGAAGCTTAAATACTTAAGGGATACCACCAAAATAAGCATCCAGAAGATTAAAGACAGGAAACCAAAAATGACATCCGGTTCAACGCTAAATCCATAATAGCCTGAGAAACATTCCCTTAAGGTATAAAGAGGACTGGTACCTATATCACCATAAACCACACCAATGGTGGCTAACATGGCTGCTGGCAACGAGCGTTTATTATCTGTACTCATAAGTGCTTCTTATATCCGCGTTTGCATACGGTGGTTGGAGAACCAAAGGCATAGTGAAAATATCTGCTTTATATAAAACAGATACAATAATATATTCAATAGTAACGTTTAACTTTCCCTGATAGCTCTATTTTAGTTGGAAAGTAAAAGTATTACTAATCATAGATCTGCTATAATTTTCTTATTATTTATTATTCAGTCATCCTCATCATGCTTAAATCTAAATACCTGTCAGAACGAATAACCCGTTTAAGCAGCATTCTTGAAACCGATCTCTATGAACGCCAGCACGTCATCAGACTTTGTTTATTAGCCGCACTCTGTGGAGAAAGCGTTTTTCTGCTGGGGCCACCGGGCATAGCTAAAAGCATGATCGCTCGCCGGTTAAAATACTCATTTAAACAGGCTAATGCTTTCGAATATCTAATGACCCGCTTTTCAACACCGGAAGAAGTTTTTGGGCCATTATCTATTCAGGCATTAAAAGAAGATGGTCGATATATTCGATTAACTAAAAACTATCTACCTGAAGCTGAAATAGTTTTTTTAGATGAAATATGGAAAGCAGGGCCCGCTATTCTTAATACCCTGCTGACGGCAATAAATGAAAGACATTTTCGCAATGGTGACGCTGAAGTAGCTATGCCATTACGATTATTAGTTACCGCTTCTAACGAACTTCCCGAAGAAGATAACAGCCTTGAAGCGCTATATGACCGGATGTTAATCCGTTTATCTCTGAATAACATTCAGGATAAAGCTAACTTTTTATCAATGATTAATCATCAAAGCAGTGAAAAGCTTAATTCTGCTATTGAATCATTAAGTATCAGTGATGAAGAATATGTTGAATGGCAACAACAAATTAATCAGGTAAAACTGCCGGATGATGTATTTGAGCTAATTTATTCACTGCGCCAAAATCTTAACGCTTTGAATAATGGTCCTTATATTTCTGACAGACGTTGGAAAAAAGCCATTCGACTATTACAAGCCAGCGCATTTTTTAGCGACAGAGAATCCATAAGCCCTGTCGATCTTATCTTATTAAAAGATTGTCTGTGGCACGATATTAATTCTTTATCACTGGTAGAACATCAAATTGAATTATTAATAAGTGAAAAAGCATTTCAACAGCAAAGTATTACATTACAAATTCAACAAGTTAATTCTGACTGGCTAAAATACAAACAACAACAATCTAACCAGTTATCTTTGAAATTAGAGCGTAAAACTAATCTGTTTAACCGTAAACAAACCTATGCTTTACCTGCAAATATTACCGAAGCCAGAATAACACTATTATTGCAAACACCACTAAAACTTCACGGTATTGAAGTAACGCATATTGTTATTGAAAAACAGCAAATTGAATTATGGTTAACTAAAGGCGAGTCGCCAAAAGGTAAACTTAATGGGATTGGTTTTTCACAATCTTTAGATATGGCCGTTGATGATAATTCGCAACTCATTATCCGGGATTTAAGCCTGTCTCCTTCTGTCTTATCTCTGTCAGATAAGAATTTTCATCTACAACCAACAGAAGAGTTGGTCCAACGTCTGGAAAATGCGCAATCCAGGCTCAATCAACAACGCAAATATTTTACTGATGCTCAACCCTGCCTGTTTATTAATAAACAGTGGCTGGAGAAAATCGAAGCCAGTTTGTTTGCGGTACATGAAGAAATCAGCAAGCAAAAGCAGCGTTTTGCCGGGGCTGAACAGTAATTATGAGCCTGCAAACTATCGAATTATTACTTTCCATCAGTGAAGGTGAAATAATCGAAGAATTACTTATAGGTTTGCTGACAGCACCCCAGTTGGTTATCTTTTTTGAAAAATATCCAAAAATCAGAAACGCTTTTAATAAAGAGATCGCTGGCTGGAAGATAAAACTTCAGGATAAGTTACAACAATCTGAAGTACCTGCGGCGATTTCTGCAGAGTTCACTCTCTATAAACAGAGCATTTCTTCAGATAATTCGCTGTTTTTTGAACAGTTAGACAATGTTGTTAAGCAACTTGAAGAGCTTCACTCCCCTTTCTTTGAACGGGCTAAAAAACTCTCCATTACCGCAGAATATCGCAATGAAAGCTTTCGCAGCCTCTTTTTGCATCAGTGGAGAAAAAGCCTTTCAGCTCAGGTTACCACATTACATAAATCACTGATTGAAGGGGACTGGGAGCAGTTAATATCTCAGCTTCAGGATCGACTGGCTATTAACAGTGCACTGGAACCCTTTTTGGTAGAAAACGATCGAAGTTCTGGCCACCTGTGGGATATGAGTCGTGGTGAAAAATACCGTTCCGACTGCAATACATTAATTGAATACGGTAAATTTCTGACACAGCAACCTGAATTACAAAAACTGGCTGAACAGCTGGGGAGAAGCTATCAGCCAACTTCTGTCGATCGCAAAGACACTCAATATGAAAAGTATCGGGTCATGGTCAGAGAGCCAGCGACCTTACCTGAAAGCGTTAATGGTATCTTCCAGAGTAACGACATCGTCAGAATGTTACCCACAGAGATGGTGCTGCTGAATATTGATGAACTGGAATTAGAATTTTACCGGCGCTTTTTAGAACAGCAGCTTCTGACCTATCAGCTAAAAGGCGATGTCTGGCGTGAGCAGGTGAAAGTTAGAGCAATTTCAAAAACCGTAAATGAGCAGCTCCCCAGAGGGCCGTTTATCGTTTGTGTCGATACCTCAGGATCCATGAGCGGTTTTAATGAACACTGCGCCAAAGCGTTTTGTTTAGCCTTATTACGTATAGCTATGGCTGACAATCGGCGCTGTTATATCTTACTTTTATCCACCGAAGTAGTGCATTACGAACTGACATCATCAACGGGTATCAGTGAAGCTATTCGCTTTCTTAGTCAGAGCTTCAGAGGGGGTACCGATCTGGCAGCTTGTCTGTCAGAAACGGTAGAAAAACTGAATCAACAGGACTGGATCGATGCCGATGTGGTGATCGTTTCCGACTTTATTGCCCAGCGTTTACCAGAAAATTTAATCAGTCAGATAAAGAATAAACAAAAAAAACATAACCACCGTTTTCACGCGGTGGCTATGTCTAAACATGGTAAACCAAACATTATGAAAATCTTCGATCATGTCTGGCGGTTTGATACCGGGCTTGGCCAGCGGTTACATCGCCGCTGGCATGCTGGCTAATTACAGCATGCAATCTACGCTTTCACGCAGTTCCTGGCTCCATACGCCACACTGCACCTGACCAATGTGTTTTTGTTGCAGTAATAACATCACTAAACGAGACTGACCGATACCACCACCAATGGTTTGTGGCATTTCACCACGCAGTAACGCCTGATGCCATTCCAGCGATAAGCGATCTTCATTATTGGTTAAAGCTAATTGACGCTTCAGCGTTTCCGTATCAACACGGATACCCATAGACGATAATTCAAATGCGTCTTCCAGTATTGGGTTCCATACCAGAATATCACCATTCAGGCCTTCACCATCGGCACCCGGCGTTGTCCAGTCATCGTAATCCGGCGCACGTATATCGTGTGATTCACCATGAGATAACTTACCGCCAATACCAATCAGGAAAACCGCGCCCAAATCTTTAGCAATAGCGCGTTCACGGCCTTTAGCATCCAGATCGGGATAGCGTTTTAACAAGGATTCACTGTGAACAAACTGAATCTCTGCCGGCAGGAAAGGTTTAAAACCAAACTCCTGAGCCACTGCTGCTTCTGTCGCTTTCATTGCTGCATAAATATCGCGAACGGTTTGTTTCAGATAATCAGAATTACGCTCAGAGTCAGACATTACGCGCTCCCAGTCCCATTGATCCACATATACCGAGTGAATAGGACTCAGACGATCTTCATCAGGACGCAGGGCTTTCATATTGGTGTAAATACCTTCACCCGGAACAAAACCAAAACGGCCCAGCGTTTGGCGCTTCCATTTGGCTAATGAGTGAACCACTTCAAAGATGGCACCAGGAAGGGCTTTAACTTTTACCTGAACCGCTTTTTCGCAGCCGGACAGGTTGTCCTGAGTACCATCACCAATACGGCTTAAAATAGGTGCCTGAATCTCAACCAAACCAAGCTTTTGTTCCAGCTGGCGAGAAAAGAAAGATTTAACAAACGTAATTTGCTGCTGTTTTTGAATAAAGGGCTGTTTCATTGTGATTATCTCAATACTGTGATGTCGTTGATGAGCATTAAGCAACAGAATCACACCTAAATTCAATATTCATTAATAAATATAGCTATATCAGTTTCAATTATTCATTTTTAAAGCTAATTTAATAAAAATCCATCAAAAAAGAGAGCTAAAAATGACCGATAATTACCAGATCGATAATTTAGACCGCAGCATACTGAACGAATTAATGAAAAATGCCCGGGTTCCTTATGCTGAACTGGCAAAAATCTTCAATGTCAGCCCGGGAACTATCCACGTAAGGGTAGAAAAGATGAAGCAGTCAGGGATCATTTTAGGTACTCAGGTTGAAATCAGTCCAAAGCAGCTGGGCTACGACGTTTGCTGCTTTATTGGTATTATTTTAAAAAGTGCTAAAGATTACCCATCAGCCCTGGCCAAACTTGAAAACCTGGAAGAAGTGGTCGAAGCCTATTACACCACCGGCCACTACAGCATCTTTATTAAAGTCATGACTAAATCTATTGATGGGTTACAACAGGTACTTATCAACAAGATCCAAACCATTGATGAAATCCAATCTACAGAGACACTGATCTCCCTTCAAAACCCTATTATGAGGACCATCAGGCCATAAACATCATTTTATTATACCCACATTATCCACAGGTAGATCCCAGCTGTTTCACAGCGTACAATACGCACAAAACTGAATAATTAAGGATGGGTATGCCTGATATAACGCTGATTAGCGGCAGTACTTTAGGTAGTGCTGAATATGTTGCTGAACACCTGGAAGAGAAACTCGCTGAAGCGGGTTTTACTACAGAAGTTTTGCATGGTGCTGAACTGGATGAATTAACTCCTGAAGGTATCTGGTTGATAGTGACATCAACCCATGGAGCAGGCGAATTACCTGATAACCTACAACCTCTATTTGAACAAATAGAACAGCAGAAGCCAGATCTTACTCAAGTCAGATTTGGTGCTATTGGTTTAGGCAGTAAAGAATATGACACTTTCTGCTGTGGTATTAAAACGGCAGATCGTATTTTGCAGGATCGTGGCGCAAAACGCATAGGCGATCGACTGGAAATTGACGTCACTGAACATGAGATTCCTGAGGATCCCGCAGGAATTTGGATCGAAAGCTGGATTAATTTAATCAAAAACGATTAATTAATGCGCAGTCAGTTGTGCATAAGTATAGTTAAAAGCAGCTATTAACCTGTAGTTATCCAAATAATAACTTAACTACTCGGTAGTGTATGTGGATAACTACCACTATTATGCTCAGCTTATACGGTTCAGGATCACCGATCGTCCACAGTAAAAGGATCTATTTAATAAATTGATCCCAAAGATGAAATATTGCTTATCCACAGCAGTGAAGGATCCTAATAGTAGATCCAATAAGAAGATCTCTAAATAAAAAGATCTTTCTTTAATTAGCCAAGATCCAAACCAGTTGGACTAAGCTTTAAACTCAAGTAGAATCGCTGACTCAAGATCATTTTATTCGATCGTCCGAACATCCCGAGGTGTAATACCATGTTTTATCCAGATTCCTTTGACGTCATCGTTGTTGGTGGTGGTCATGCCGGAACTGAAGCCGCTATGGCTGCTGCCCGTATGGGGCAACAAACACTTTTATTAACCCATAACATCGATACGCTGGGTCAGATGTCCTGTAATCCAGCCATTGGTGGTATTGGTAAAGGTCATCTGGTTAAAGAAGTGGATGCTTTAGGCGGATTAATGGCTCATGCTATTGATAAAGCAGGAATTCAGTTCAGAATATTAAATGCCAGTAAAGGCCCGGCGGTAAGAGCAACCAGAGCTCAGGCAGATCGTGCTTTGTACAAACAGGCAGTAAGATCCGCACTGGAAAACCAACCCAATTTGATGATCTTCCAACAGCCTGCAGAAGATCTCATCGTTGAAAACGATAAAGTCACCAGTGTAGTGACCAAAATGGGCTTAAAGTTCAGAGCCAAAGCCGTTGTGCTGACAGTAGGAACTTTCCTGGATGGCAAAATTCATATTGGACTTGAGAATTACAGCGGTGGCAGAGCAGGGGATCCGCCTTCTATTGGCTTATCTCAACGGCTGCGCGAACTTCCTTTGCGGGTAAGTCGTTTAAAAACCGGTACACCTCCAAGAATTGATGCCAGAACGATCAATTTTGATATTCTTCAACAGCAACACGGCGATACCCCACTACCGGTATTCTCATTTATGGGAAATGCCAGTGAGCATCCAACGCAGATCCCGTGTTACATCACCTACACCAATGAACAAACACATGATGTGATCCGCAATAATTTGGATCGTAGTCCGATGTATACCGGGATCATCGAAGGGATCGGACCGCGCTACTGCCCATCGATTGAAGATAAGGTGATGCGTTTTGCCGACCGTAATGCCCATCAGATCTTTCTGGAACCAGAAGGTTTAACCAGCAATGAAGTCTATCCTAACGGGATCTCAACCAGCTTGCCTTTTGATGTGCAGATGAAGATCGTTAGATCCATGGTAGGCATGGAAAACGCAAGGATCGTTCGTCCTGGTTATGCCATTGAATATGATTTCTTCGATCCACGGGATCTTAAACCAACGCTGGAAAGTAAATTTATTCAGGGTCTGTTCTTTGCTGGTCAGATTAACGGCACAACCGGTTATGAAGAAGCCGCTGCTCAAGGGCTACTTGCCGGCCTTAATGCGGGTCGTTTCTCGGCGGAGAAGGAAGGATGGTCACCACGTCGCGATCAGGCTTACATTGGCGTTCTGGTTGACGATTTATGCACTCTCGGTACCAAAGAGCCTTACCGCATGTTTACCTCAAGGGCGGAATATCGCCTGATGTTGCGTGAAGACAATGCGGATTTACGTTTAACTGAAATCGGACGGGAAATGGGTCTGGTTGACGACCAACGCTGGGAGCACTTCGTTACCAAGCAAGAGAGCATTGAACAGGAACGCCAGCGTTTAAGAAGCATTCTGGTCCATCCAAACATGGATCGGGTTGAAGAAATTAACACCTTACTGAAATCGCCATTGTCCAAAGAAGCTACCGGTGAAGAATTGCTAAAACGCCCTGAAGTTGATTATGCAACTTTATCTACCCTGTCGCTGTTTGCGCCGGGATTATCTGACGAGCAGGCCGCTGAACAGGTAGAAATTCAGGTTAAATACGAAGGCTATATTGCCCGTCAGCAGGGTGAAATAGAAAAACACCTGCGTAATGAAAATGCGATCCTACCGCCAGATCTGGACTATCGCCAGGTTCCCGGGTTGTCTAACGAAGTGAGCATCAAGCTTAACGAACATAAACCGAGTTCTATTGGTCAGGCATCACGTATTTCTGGTATTACACCGGCTGCTATCTCCATTTTACTGATTTGGCTGAAAAAACAGGGCATGCTGCGTCGTAGCGCTTAAGGATAAGTTTTGCAAAATCAATTTGATAAGCTGCTTAAAGCAGCCAGAATAGAACTGAGTCAGCTTCAGAAAGAGCAGCTTCTGGGCTATGTAGCCTTATTGCACAAATGGAATAAGGCTTACAACCTCACTTCAGTCAGGGATCCTCAACAGATGTTGATCCGCCACATCATGGATAGCATCGTGGTTAATCCTCATCTTCAGGGAAATCTTTTTATCGATGTGGGAACCGGACCGGGTTTACCCGGTATTCCACTGGCCATTGTTCGTCCTGATGCTCAATTTACGCTACTGGATAGTTTAGGTAAGCGTATTCGCTTTATTCGTCAGGTCATGCATGAGCTGAATATTACTAACGTCACGCCTGTTCAGAGCCGCGTGGAAGAGTACTCCATACCTCAAGGATTTGATGGGGTTATCAGCCGGGCTTTTGCTTCGCTTCAGGACATGCTGGAGTGGTGTCACCACTTACCATCGAAACAGCAAGGTAAGTTTTATGCACTAAAAGGAATTATCTCTGAAGAAGAGTTGTCACTGGTACCGGCAGGCTTTCATGTGCAAGAAATTGTTACTCTAGATGTGCCTGAGCTGGATGGTGAACGTCATCTGGTTATCATTAGTGGTTAAATGTTAATCACTCAGATTAGGTATTTATACTTTTAATGAGTAAAACGTGCTCTTATAGATTTATTTTAAAAGATAAAATTATTTTACATAACTGGTCTGATATTAGTTTTTAATCTGTATCTATTTAACCTGTCGTTTACAAATTTTTATCTATAGTCTCAACGCGTTTCCATTGTGTTTTTCAGCTAAAAACCAAAAAGATAAGATTTAGCCATTATGACCATTAAATTTTTGTTGAATCCTTTCAGGTCTTTGATTTTATATAAAATCAATAATAATTAGTAAGATATGTAATATTTAATCAAGTTAAGAAACTAAAATTATTTGTGTGATTAACTTCACAAAAGGATAATTAATCAAAACATATTTAACATTATTAGTAATAATAGGCCGCGCTTTCGTTAAAAATGCCAAAAAGTGAACATTTGGGAATTTAATCATCTGTTCACTTTTTTGTTACTTAAATATAGAATCAACCGCGTTTGTTCGTATAATTCACGGTTTTTTTCCGGCTTGACTCTGGTCGATAAAGGCAGTTTTATACACTACTCGGTTTCTACTTTTTAAGTAGGAAGAAAGCTAACGCTCAAAGAGAGTATATGCCATGTCTGTAGCGCTTTATGATTCGGTCACAGCCCGCAGACTTTTGTTAGCACAATTCGCCATTGTTATTATACTTAGCGTGGTTTTTTGTCTTAACAGCCAAAAATGGGCTATTTCTGCTTTTTTGGGTGGTTTGTCCGGATGTTTGCCTAACGCGGTGTTTTTATTGTTAACATGGCGGCATCAGGATAACGATCGGGTTCAGGGTAAACTGGCCTGGTCATTTTTTATCGGTGAGATTGTAAAAATTATTTTGACCATTGCGCTGCTGGTTATCGCGTTGGTTGTGTTTAAGGCGGAGTTTTTGCCTCTTTGCGTAACTTATTTGGCTGTGTTGATAGTACAAGTAGTGGCGCCGGCTATAATAAATATTTTTCGTAATTAATTGATAATAAAGAGTGAGAGGCATCATGTCTGCATCAGGGGAAATCTCTACTCCACAGGATTATATCGGCCACCATTTGAACAACCTTCAAATGGATCTGCGTACTATGGAGCTTGTTAAGCACGGTGATACACCGGGCTTTTGGGCGATTAACATCGACTCGATGTTCTTTTCCATTGTTCTTGGTTTACTGTTTCTGTTTATTTTTCGCCGTGTTGCGGTTAAGGCCAGCAGCGGTGTTCCGGGTAAACTTCAGTGTGCAGTTGAGCTGATTATTGATTTTGTTAATGGTACGGTCAAAGACATGTACCACGGCAATAGTAAGCTGATTGCTCCACTGGCGCTTACCGTATTCGTCTGGGTTTTCCTGATGAATACCATGGATTTATTGCCAATCGATTTACTTCCTTATCTTGGAGAACACGTTCTTGGTTTACCTGCTTTACGCGTGGTACCAACTGCGGACGTGAGCGTTACTCTCTCAATGGCGCTGGGCGTATTCATTCTGATTCTGTTTTACAGCATTAAGATGAAAGGCGTGTCAGGTTTCGTTAAAGAACTCACCATGCAGCCGTTCAATCACTGGGCGTTTATTCCAGTTAACCTAATTTTGGAAGGCGTTAGCTTGCTGTCCAAACCTGTTTCCCTCGGTCTGCGACTGTTCGGAAACATGTATGCGGGTGAGTTAATTTTCATCCTAATTGCTGGTCTGCTTCCTTGGTGGTCACAGTGGTTACTTAATGTCCCATGGGCAATATTCCACATACTGATCATTACGTTACAGGCCTTTATCTTTATGGTTCTGACGATTGTCTATCTGTCGATGGCTTCTGAAGAACATTAATATTAACAACCCTGCTAAGTTTTAACTGAAATAAACTGGAGACTGTCATGGAAAACCTAAACATGGATCTGCTGTACATGGCTGCTGCTGTAATGATGGGCCTTGCAGCGATCGGTGCTGCTATCGGTATCGGCATTTTGGGTGGTAAATTCCTGGAAGGTGCTGCTCGCCAACCAGATCTTATCCCATTATTACGTACACAGTTCTTCATCGTTATGGGTCTGGTTGACGCCATTCCGATGATTGCTGTTGGTCTGGGCCTGTATGTTATGTTCGCCGTCGCCGGTTAACATTGCACATTGAAACCACACCAAACTGTTAAATTAACAAGAGGCATTGTGCTGTGAATATTAATGCAACAATCCTCGGCCAGGCGATAGCGTTTGTCCTGTTTGTCTGGTTCTGTATGAGGTTCGTATGGCCGCCGATTATCTCTGCCATCGAAAAACGTCAAAAAGAGATTGCTGACGGTTTAGCTTCTGCAGAACGAGCTAAAAAAGATCTGGATTTAGCGCAAGCCAATGTGACCGACCAGTTAGCTCAAGCTAAAGCTGATGCTCAGGTAATTATCGAGCAGGCAAATAAGCGTAAAGCTCAAATAGTCGACGAAGCTAAAGTTGAAGCTGAACAAGAACGCTCGCGTATTCTTGCTCAGGCTCAGGCTGAAATAGACGCAGAACGCAAAAGAGCGCGTGAAGAATTGCGTAAGCAAGTGGCTATGCTGGCGATTGCTGGTGCTGAGAAAATTATCGAACGTTCCGTGGATGAAGCTGCTAATAGCGACATCGTTGATAAACTGGTCGCTGAACTGTAAGGAGGGAGGGGCAGATGTCTGAATTTATTACTGTAGCTCGCCCCTACGCCAAAGCAGCTTTTGACTTTGCCGTTGAGCAGAATGACCTGGATAACTGGCAACAAATGCTGACGTTTGCTGCTGAAGTTAGCCGTAATGAGCAAGTTGCTGATCTGCTGTCCGGGGCGATGGCGCCGGAACATTTAGCCAGCACGTTTATTACCATTTGTGGTGAACAGCTCAACGAAAGTGGTCAAAACCTGATAAAGGTCATGGCCGAAAATGGACGTTTAATCGTGCTTCCTGACGTGTTAGAACAGTTTATTCAATTGCGTTCAGAGCAGGAGTCAACCATTGAAGTGGATGTTACTACCGCTGCTCCATTGAATGATGCCCAGTTGGCAAAAATTGCCACCGCGATGGAAAAACGTTTGTCACGCAAAGTTAAGCTAAATTGCAAAATTGATAAGTCTGTTATAGCCGGTTTTGTCATCCGTGCGGGTGACATGGTGATAGACGACAGTGTACGTGGTCGTCTTGAACGTTTAACAGACGTCTTGCAGTCTTAAGGGGACTGGAGCATGCAACTGAATTCCACAGAAATCAGCGAACTGATCAAGCAACGCATTGCTCAGTTCAATGTTGTGAGTGAAGCTCACAACGAAGGTACTATTGTTTCCGTTAGTGACGGAATTATCCGTATTCACGGTTTAGCCGATGTTATGCAGGGCGAGATGATCGCACTGCCAGGTAGCCGCTATGCGATTGCACTTAACCTTGAACGTGACTCCGTTGGTGCGGTAGTTATGGGTCCATACACTGACCTTGCCGAAGGCATGAAAGTTAAGTGTACTGGCCGTATTCTTGAGGTTCCGGTCGGTCGTGGTCTGCTTGGTCGTGTTGTTAACACCCTGGGTGCGCCAATCGACGGTAAAGGTCCGGTTGAGCACGATGGTTTCTCCGCTGTTGAAGCTATCGCACCGGGCGTTATCGAGCGTCAATCGGTAGACCAGCCGGTTCAGACCGGTTATAAGTCTGTTGACTCCATGATTCCAATCGGCCGTGGTCAGCGTGAGCTGATTATCGGTGACCGTCAGACAGGTAAAACTGCACTGGCGATCGATGCCATCATCAACCAGCGTGATTCTGGTATTAAATGTATTTATGTGGCTATCGGCCAGAAAGCTTCAACTATCGCCAACGTTGTGCGTAAGTTAGAAGAGCATAATGCATTAGCCAACACCATTGTTGTGGTTGCTTCAGCATCCGAATCTGCCGCACTGCAATATCTGGCTCCTTATGCCGGATGTGCAATGGGTGAATATTTCCGCGATCGCGGTGAAGATGCACTGATTATTTATGATGACCTGTCTAAGCAGGCTGTTGCATATCGTCAGATCTCTCTGCTGCTGCGCCGTCCACCGGGTCGTGAAGCATTCCCTGGTGACGTATTCTATCTCCACTCCCGTTTACTGGAGCGTGCTGCTCGCGTTAACGAAGAGTACGTTGAAGCCTTTACCAAAGGCGAAGTGAAAGGTAAAACAGGTTCATTAACCGCGTTACCGATCATCGAAACTCAGGCGGGTGACGTTTCTGCGTTCGTTCCGACCAACGTAATCTCCATTACCGACGGCCAGATCTTCCTGGAATCTAACCTGTTTAACGCGGGTATTCGCCCGGCGGTTAACCCGGGTATTTCCGTATCGCGGGTTGGTGGTGCAGCACAGACTAAAATCATGAAAAAACTGTCCGGTGGTATTCGTACCGCTCTGGCACAGTATCGTGAGCTGGCGGCATTCTCCCAGTTCGCTTCTGATTTGGACGATGCAACACGTAAACAGCTGAGCCACGGTCAGAAAGTTACCGAATTACTGAAACAGAAACAGTATGATCCTATGTCAGTTGCCGACCAGTCTCTGGTTCTTTTCGCAGCTGAACGCGGTTATCTGGAAGATGTTGCGTTAGATAAGGTTGGTAGCTTTGAAACGGCTTTATTAGCCTATGCCGAGCGTGACCACGCTGAGCTTTTACAGAAAATCAACCAAACCGGTGGTTACAACGATGAGATCGAGGCAGGCTTTAAGGCCATTCTCGATACCTTCAAGGCAACCCAGTCTTGGTAATACCAAACGGCCTTCAGGGGCCGTAAGGTAGTGAGGAGAAGCTTAAATGGCCGGCGCAAAAGAAATACGTAGTAAGATCGGCAGCGTACAAAATACGCAAAAGATCACCAAAGCGATGGAGATGGTTGCCGCGTCTAAAATGCGTAAATCGCAAGAACGCATGGCGGCAAGCCGTCCTTATGCTGAGATGATGCGCAAAGTGATTGGTCACCTTGCGTTAGGTAATCTTGAGTATAAGCACCCTTATCTGGATGAACGTGACGTTAAGCGCGTTGGTTATCTGGTAGTGTCTACCGACCGTGGCCTGTGTGGCGGATTGAACATTAACCTGTTCAAGAAGCTGCTGGCTGAAATGAAAGAGTGGAACGATAAAGGCGTTAACGTTGATTTAGCGTTAATCGGCTCTAAAGGTGCCTCTTTCTTCTCATCGGTGGGTGGCAATATTGTGGCTCAGGTTACCGGTATGGGTGATAGCCCATCGGTATCTGAACTGATAGGCCCGGTAAAAGTTATGTTACAGGCCTATGATGAAGGTCGTTTAGACAGACTCTATGTTGCTAACAACAAGTTTGTAAACACCATGTCACAATCGCCAGAAATCAGACAGCTGTTACCGCTGCCGCCGTCAGATGACGAAGAGATTAAAAACAAGTCCTGGGATTATCTATACGAGCCCGATCCGAAGTCGCTGCTGGATACCTTGCTGCGTCGTTATGTCGAATCGCAGGTTTATCAAAGTGTAGTTGAGAACCTGGCAAGCGAGCAGGCCGCCCGAATGGTAGCGATGAAAGCCGCAACCGATAACGGTGGCGAGCTGATTAAAGAGCTTCAGTTAGTTTATAACAAAGCGCGTCAGACCAGCATCACTCAGGAACTTACCGAGATTGTCTCGGGAGCTTCGGCGGTCTAGGGCTTGGTTTAGGAATTACGTAGAGGATTCAAGATGGCTACTGGAAAGATTATCCAGGTTATCGGCGCCGTAGTGGACGTCGAGTTCCCTCAAGACGCCGTACCTAAAGTGTACGACGCGCTTGAAGTTCAGATCGATGCCAAACTGGTGCTGGAAGTTCAACAACAGCTCGGTGGTGGTGTAGTTCGTTGTATCGCAATGGGTACATCCGATGGCCTGAGCCGCGGTCTGAAAGTATTAGATTTAGAGCACCCTATCGAAGTACCAGTTGGTACTGCGACGCTGGGACGTATCATGAACGTACTTGGTCAGCCAATCGATATGAAAGGTGACATTGGTGAAGAAGAGCGTTGGGCTATTCACCGTGAAGCACCAAGCTACGAAGATCTGTCTGGCGCAACTGAACTGCTGGAAACGGGTATCAAGGTTATCGACCTGATTTGTCCGTTTGCTAAAGGTGGTAAAGTTGGTCTGTTCGGTGGTGCGGGTGTAGGTAAAACCGTAAACATGATGGAGCTGATTCGTAACATTGCGACTGAGCACTCAGGTTACTCTGTATTTGCGGGTGTAGGTGAACGTACTCGTGAAGGTAACGACTTCTATCATGAAATGACCGAATCAAACGTACTGGATAAAGTATCACTGGTTTATGGCCAAATGAATGAGCCGCCAGGAAACCGCCTGCGCGTTGCATTAACCGGCTTAACCATGGCGGAGAAATTCCGTGATGAAGGCCGTGACGTTCTGTTATTTATCGATAACATCTATCGTTATACCCTGGCCGGTACGGAAGTATCCGCACTGTTAGGTCGTATGCCATCAGCGGTAGGCTATCAGCCAACGCTGGCTGAAGAGATGGGTGTATTGCAGGAACGTATTACATCAACTAAAACCGGTTCAATCACCTCGGTACAGGCAGTATATGTACCTGCGGATGACTTGACTGACCCATCACCGGCAACCACCTTCGCCCACCTGGACGCAACGGTCGTATTAAGTCGTCAAATCGCTTCTCTGGGTATTTACCCTGCGGTTGACCCACTTGATTCAACCAGCCGCCAGCTGGATCCATTAGTGGTTGGTCAGGAGCACTATGATTGTGCGCGTGGCGTTCAGTCAATTCTGCAACGTTATCAGGAATTGAAAGACATCATTGCGATTCTGGGTATGGACGAGCTGTCAGAAAGTGACAAGCTGGTGGTATCTCGTGCTCGTAAGATTCAACGCTTCCTGTCTCAGCCATTCTTCGTTGCAGAAGTATTTACCGGTTCTTCTGGTAAGTACGTATCGCTGAAAGACACTATCCGTGGCTTTAACGGTATTATGAACGGTGAGTACGATCATCTGCCTGAGCAGGCGTTCTACATGGTTGGCTCCATTGACGAAGCTGTGGAAAAAGCCAAGAAACTGTAAGCTGCAATAGGAGGGCTACATGGCTGTATCAACTTTCCATCTGGACGTAGTGAGCGCGGAAAATAATCTGTTTTCCGGCGAAGTACAAAGAATCCAGGTGACGGGTAGCGAAGGTGAACTGGGGATTTATCCTCAGCATACGCCGCTGCTCACTGCCATCAAGCCGGGCCTGATTCGTATCGTTAAGCTAAACGGTGATGAAGAGTTTATCTACCTTTCTGGTGGTATTCTTGAGGTTCAACCGACCATCGTTACCGTTTTATCTGATACGGCTATCCGCGGACAGGATCTTGATGAAGCTCGGGCAATGGAATCCAAGCGTAAAGCGGAAGAACACATCCGTAATTCGCATGGTGACATCGATTATGCACAGGCATCAGCAGAGCTGAGTAAAGCCATTGCAAAACTGCGCGTTATCGAATTGACCAAGAAAATGATGTAATCAGCACCCAGTATTTTGATTGCTATGTGCGTTATAAAAAGCCAATCTGTTTATCAGATTGGCTTTTTTACATGGATAGAAAGTTACAGAGGTAATATGGACGTTATAGAATGAAAAATGTGCTTTTCATTATTATTCTGGTGCTGATTGTAATTGTCAGCCTGCTGGTTTATCAGAATTTTACCAGCCGCCCTCCAGAAGGACCGGGCCCGGATGATGGGACTATTCATCCCCGTCCTCCTGAACCAGAAAAACAGATTAAGTTTGGCGATCGTCTGTATATCCGTATTCTTAAAGCTGAAGACAAGTTTGAACTGTGGTTTAGCTCAGATAATAAGCCTTATGAGCTGTATAAAAGCTATATTATCTGCACTTATTCCGGTGGTTTAGGGCCTAAAAAGCAGCAAGGGGACCATAAAAGCCCTGAAGGTTTCTACTCAACTACCAAAGGATTACTTAACCCTAACAGCAATTATCACCTCTCTTTTAACATTGGTTATCCTAACGCTTTCGATCGCGCTAATGGTTATACCGGTGATTTTCTTATGGTACACGGTGGTTGCGCCTCTGCCGGTTGCTACGCGATGACCGATCCAATAATCACCGAAATATATGGGCTGGTTGAGCAGGCTTTTGCCGGTGGACAAAAAGTAGTCCCTATCCATATTTTCCCGTTTGCCATGACAGCAAATAAAATGGCTCAGTATCAGGATTCAGAATATATCGATTTTTGGCGAACGCTAAAACCGGCTTATGATTTTTTTGAGACTAACCATAAGGTGCCGATGGTTGAGGTGAGTGGGAAGCAGTATTTGGTGAAGGCGGGCTGATAAGTACAAAGGGACATAGTAGATGAAGATTAAATTTTTAGGTCATGATGAGACGCATAACCCTTCGGGAGGCCTCTGTAATGAGTATCGAATTGATGAGATTGAAAATCTGGATGGTTTGATAGATTTTTATCATCAAAAAAGTCAGGAATATGGAAAACAACGAATTTTATTAACGCTGGATGATGTATCTCAGGCTTGTTATACCTCAGGTCACGCTAGAATGACCTATGATTTAGCCGATAGTGATGGTTTGGATTTATCCGGGCTACCAGCTGAATGTTTTGATGAAGGTGAGTATCTTGGGTATTTGAATACTCCATCTGAGATGTTTATTTGTCAGCATAATTTTCAACGTTTAATAAAAGGCGTTACCTTTGAACAGGTTTGTGAAAAAGGATTAACATTAACGGATGAGAATTTAGAAGAGTGGATTGAATATCAAACAGATCCCTTTTCTATTTTTGATAGTCCGGTATCTGCATTAGTTGTACCAGTGAATCATAGCTATGAAACCTTATATGCTTTTCCTAATGGCTATTTTAGTTGTGATTTATCACCGGCAGAAAACTTTATATTGGCAAAACGCTTTCAACAACAATATGGCTTAGAGCTTATTGGTATCGGTGCTTCCTATTTAGGGTTCATCAGGAAAGAACCATTAACAGAAGTACAGTTAAACCATCTCTGTGAAGATTTATTGTTGTTATACCATGTAGCGGATAGTGAAAAAGAAAAAATGGAAGCGCTGTTTAGTCAGATGATTTCAGATAGTAAGTTACTTTGGGTTAAATATACTGATTGATACTAATGTCTCTGTAGTTTTTATATCAGACAGCACTAAAGGTTATTAGGATACACGGGCGTGGGGGTCGACTTGGCGTAAGCCAACGACAAACAGGCTTTGCCTGTTTGAACAGCGCTCGCGCTGGCCCGTAAGGTGTTTCATAACTGCCCGTAGCCCGGGGAGCCGACCCACCGGGCCTGTTTATCTACTACCCGGCCGTACTCAAGGGTAATATATGCTCTTAAGTTCTTACGGCCGGAATATCCTCAGAAACCAATTTACCCCATTACAACTCACTTTTTCTTCGCATACTTCAACGAATCTAACGCTACCGCAAAGATGATAATGCTGCCCTTAATAATATACTGCCAGTAAGGGTTCACTCCGATATACGTCAGGCCATAGTTGATAACGGTAAAAATCAGCACCCCGGTTACCACTCCGGCAACGGTACCCACACCGCCGCTAAACGACACGCCGCCAACCACACAGGCGGCAATAGCATCCAGCTCATACATAAAGCCCAGGTTATTGGTGGCGCTACCAATGCGCCCTGCTTCCAGCATACCGCCAAAAGCATAGAACACGCCAGACAGGGCATACACCATAATCAGGTTCAGGGTGACGTTAACGCCAGAGACTTTTGCTGCTTCCGGGTTACCACCGATGGCAAATATATTTTTACCAAAACGAGTTTTGTTCCATAAGATCCAGACAAACCCGATAGCGATGGCGGCATAAAAGGTAATGTAGGACAGTTTAAAATCACCAAACCGAATAAACCCCTGAGCAAAGGTAGAGAATCGAGGGTCAAAACCGGCGATGGGAGAGGCACCAACAAAGTCATAATAGAGAGAGTTAATACCATAAACGATTATCATGGTACCCAGAGTGGTAATAAACGGCGTCACATTGAGATAGGCAATAATTAACCCATTTATTAACCCAATGATTGCACCAATAATACAAACAACCAGAATGACTACCGGAATAGGAATTTCACCTAAGCTCGGAAATACTTTATTCACGTTACTCATGGATTGCAGCAAAGTAGCAGCAATTACGGCTGCTAACCCTACCTGTCGACCTGCCGACAGGTCAGTACCCTGAGTTACAATGAGTCCGGCAACACCAAGTGCAATAATAATACGCACTGAAGATTGCGTCAGAATATTACTCAGGTTAAGTAAACTGAGGAATGAGGTATCCTGAATAATAATAATGCCAAGCAGCACGAAGAGAACGATATAAATACCGTTCTCTTTCATGAAATTCACAACAGAGCCTTTATTTTTAGTACTCATAATATGCCGATCCTATAACTTATAGATATTTAGAAGCCAGTTGCAGAATTTCACTCTGAGATGTCTCTTTAGTATTAACAATACCCGCCAGACGGCCATTGCTCATAACCAAAATACGGTCGGTAATACCTAATAATTCAGGCATCTCAGAAGAAATGATAATGATTCCCTTCTCTTTTTTTGCCAGCTCAATAATTAATTGATAAATTTCAAATTTGGCACCTACGTCAATTCCACGGGTAGGCTCATCCAATAATAAAATTTCAGGTCGGGTCAGTAGCCAGCGGCCAATAATGACCTTCTGCTGATTACCGCCAGAGAGAGAACCAATCGCTGTTTTATGGCCCGGGGTTTTTACCCGCATTGAGTCGATAACCCACTGAGTATCACTTTTCATTCGGTTATTATTTAATAACCCAACTGAGTTTTTGTAGGTTTTCATATTGGATATTAAAGAGTTAAATCCAATATCTAAATGGGCATAAATTCCCGTCGATCGGCGTTCTTCGGTGACTAAAGCAAAACCATGGCTAATAGCTTCATTAGCGTTGTTATTCTTTATCTCTTTTCCATTTAGAACAATTTTTCCGGCGCTTCTTTCGCGGATACCAAACAATATTTCCACAATATCTGTACGTTTAGCACCAACTAAACCGGCAATGCCTAATATCTCTCCTTTACGCAGAGAAAAAGAGACATCCTGAACTGAAGGCTGTTTTTTTGATGTCAGATTGCTAACTTCAAGAATGACATCACCAATACTGTTGGTCTTTTCAGGAAAGCGTTGAGTTAGTGAACGGCCCACCATCATAGAGATAATGTCATTCATGGCTAACCCTTCAAGAGGGCGGGTAGCAACCCATTGTCCATCGCGCAGTACGGTTATTTCATCGCACAGCTGAAATATCTCTTCCATTTTATGGGAGATATAAACAATACCGCAGCCGCGATCTTTTAATTTATGAATAATACTAAACAGATGACTGACCTCTTTTTCGGTTAAAGAAGAAGTAGGTTCATCCATAATGACAATTTTAGCGTTATAGGAAAAAGCCCGGGCAATTTCTATCATCTGCATTTGGGAAACAGATAAGGTGGCAACTTTTACCAGTGGGTCAATATTAATATCCAGCTCATCGAAAATAGCCTTAGTGTCTTGATACATTTTTTTATGATCGACAAACAGGCCTTTTACCGGATATCGACCAAGCCACATGTTGTCCATAACGGTACGCTGAAGCACTAAGTTGAGTTCCTGATGTACCATTGAAACGCCTTGTTCCAGTGCTTCTTTAGAATTACTGAAATTAACTTCTTTTCCCTGAAATATAATTTTTCCGCTGTCTTTTTTATAAATACCAAACAGACATTTTAATAACGTTGATTTTCCGGCCCCGTTTTCGCCCACTAATGCATGAACGGAATGAGAGCGAACTTTAAGATTAACGTTATCTAACGCTTTTACACCGGGAAATGACTTACTGATATTGATCATTTCCAGCAATAAATCATCGGTTGGCGGGATTAGTTCTTCGCTCATACAACAGGTCCTGATTAAAAAAGGGCGGCAGCAAGCCGCCCCTTCTATTGCTATCAATAAAAAGGATTATTTGAATTTATCCAGATTGTCTTTATCTACTGCTACGTAAGGAACGCGGACAACTTTGTCTTTAATTTCCCACTTGGTGCCTTGTGCAGCAGGTTTACCTTCAGCCAGGTTTTTAGATAACTCAAATGTGGCTTTTGCCTGGTTGCTGGCATCGTTCAGTACGGTACCAGCCATCGTACCCTGACGTACCAGAGCCAGCGCTTCCGGCAGCGCATCTACACCAAATACTGAAATTTTGCTTTTATTGTGCGCTTTCAATGCTTCGATTGCGCCCATAGCCATTGCATCGTTATTAGCGATAACCACTTCAATCTTGTCGGCATTAGGACCAGATAACCAGGCATCCATTTTATCTTTAGCCTGTGCGGTGTCCCACATTGCGGTATCCAGCTGTAGCTGCTGAGTTTTTATCTTGTCATCGTCATTCAATGTTTTAACCACGTAAGTAGTACGTGCTTCGGCATCCGGATGTCCCGGCTCACCTTTAAGCAGTACAAATTGAATGACGCCATCTTTATTCAGATCCCATTCCGGATGTGCTTTCCAGTGTTTGGCAATCAGTTGGCCCTGAATAACACCAGACTCTTTAGAATCGGTACCAACAAAGTAGGCTTTGTCATAGCTGTCCAGTGCGGCTTTGGAAGGCTCTTTATTAAAGAACACCACAGGAATGGAGTCGCCACGTGCTTTATCAATAACGACCTGAGCCGCTGCCGGGTCAACCAGGTTAATCGCCAGCGCTTTAACACCCTTGGCTATCAAAACATCAATTTGATCATTTTGTTTAGACTGGTCATTTTGTGAGTCATTCATCAGCAAAGTAACATCTTTATTGCCAGCAGACTCTTTCTCAATAGCTTTACGAACAACTGACATAAAGTTGTCATCGTATTTATAAATAGTAACCCCAATCTTGGTGGCGGCCAGAGTAGCTGCTGATACAGCCATACAGGTACCAAACACAATCGTGGCTAATAGTGTTTTTTTCATGAATATCTCCATGTATAACTATTTTAGGATTGAATTGTTAATACGCGACAGTCGGGCAGTAAAAATGTTACTAATAAGACTGACGTATTAATATTTTTTACAAAACAACACGATAACTACCGATAAGGGTTATGGATGTTAGATTAATCGTAGTAGAGTCTTAAAGGAATGCCATGAAATGTTATTAAATTGTGATTAATTTCATATAAAAAAATAACGTCAATTTATGACGTTATTTGGGGTTTAATTATTAAGGCAGGAATTTATATTAAAATTTCTTTTTAAAGCATTATTTTTATTCGATTACTTAAGAAATCTAAAAAACAGGTAATTCTGGCAGATAGCTGAGTATTGCGATAATAGACTGCGTTAATTGGCTGCATTACTTTAACCGTTTGCTGCGGTAGCACCTCAATTAACTCACCCTGTAACCTATTTTTATGAGTCATAAAATCAGACAGACAAACAATACCTTCCCCGGCTAAAGCCAGTTGTCTTAAGGTTTCACCGCTGGAAGCGGTCAGGTTTGGTACTATCTGCAACAAATGACCATTATCATCACTAAACGGCCATTCATTTAACTTATCAATTTGGGTAAAACCCAGCAGTTGGTGGGATGTTAAATCTTCAGTACTGGCGATCGGCGGATAGCGTTTTAAATACTCAGGACTTGCTAACGCTCGCCTTTGGCTGGAACCTAAATGGCGGGCATGTAAAGTTGAATCACGTAGTTCGCCAATGCGAATAGCAATATCGGTTTTTTGTTCCAATAAATCGATAAAGTGATCGTTGGTATTTAATTCCAGCTCAATTTGCGGATAAAGACGGCGAAACTCACCAATAATTGGCACGATAGTATGTATCATAAAAGGTGACGCCGCATTGACCCGCAACAGACCTGAAGGTTGCTGGCGACGTATTGCCATCTGATCTTCCGCTTCATCTACGGAAGCCAGAATCTTTCTGGCATGTATTAAAAATGCCTGTCCTTCTTCCGTTAACGCAAGTCGTCGGGTAGTGCGATTTAGTAGCGAAGTTTCCAGCTTCTCTTCCAGCCTGCCAAGTGCCCGACTAATGCCTGAAACCGTTTGATTTAGTTTACTGGCTGCATGAGTAATCGAATGGCTATCGACGACGGTAACAAATGCCAGAAGTTCTTCCAGAGTGGTTTTCATGGTGATTATTGATCCCTGGTCAATGATATTAGATATTTAAGCAGATTATTGTAAAAGCAGGCATCAAATATTTGTGCGGAACCAATTTAGCGGGGAACTTTCCCAATAGTTATTGTTCTGAATAATAGGTAAAGAGTGTATTATCATTATTTTTTAACTTAATAATCAAATAATTATATTAAAAAAATAATACAGAAATAGTGTGGTAAAAGTATTGTTCAGTCAATATTTTATTTATCAATTAGGGAAACAGAGATGTCTGATTACATGGAAAAAGCGGAGTCACTGACCGCTATAGATGCATTGGCCGATCTGCCGGCTCCTTATGCATTAAGTTCGTCAGCGGAAGAACAGATATTTACTGCCGCAATGCAGCAAATAGACAGCTGGCACTGCTTACACAACCCTACTTATGCACAACTCTGCCATGAGCAGTCATCACCGGTTATACCCGTTGGATTATTTAAAACGCTTAATTTAGCCACTCCAATGAATGAACCTGGACAGTGGCTCTCCAGCTCAGGTACCGGATCGCACGGAAAAACTCAGGTATTCTTTGATGCCGCCAGTATGAATCGTATTCAACGGGCAATGACGCAAATGTTCATTGCTAATGGGCTGGTGTCATTAACCCCTTCCCGCTTTCTTTTACTCTCTCCTGACCCTCGATCGGGAGATCATGCCGGCTATGCCACTGCTTTTATGAAATTTACTGCCTGTGCGCCAGTAAAGGAGTGTGTGTTTGCCGTTCAGGCAGATGGTCATTTTGATAGCCAGCTGGCCTAGGATACGCTACAGAGCTGGGCCCGCGATCCTGAACCCATCTATATTTTTGGCCTGACGGTGTTTTTTGAACATCTGTGCTTGAGTCGCCCGGATGCATTCAGGCTGCAAGCGCCTGTAAGAGGATTAACCGGCGGTGGCTGGAAGGGAATGACTCAACAACTGGATCGCCAGCAGATTGTTGCCGGTCTGAATCAGTGTTTACAGGCACCACTGGTAGATATTCGGGATATTTATGGCATGACGGAGCATCCGCTGCACTATATTAGCTGTAAGGAAGGGCATTTCCATATTCCGGCCTATTCTTTATTTTCTATTATTGGCGCGGATGGAAAACTCGCAGCAGCAGGCCAGCAGGGGTTGATTCAGCTTGAGAACCCTTTCTTTGCTTCATTGCCCGCCCAGCGTTTATTAACGCAGGATTTAGGTTTATGGGGAGAGCGCTGTTCATGCGGCCAACCACGGCCTTACCTGCGTTATTCAGGAAGAGTCACAACCCCGGAAGGGACCTGTGCTGCAGAAGCTTTATGAAACAGCCATTGACTGAAAGACTGGTAAAAGTAAGAGCATGGATTGCCAGCTGTATAGGGTCGGGTATGCAATTTTCTTCCGATCCGGCAACTCAACAATTTTGTTTGTCCCGTCTTCATTTATGGTGTTCAACCGATTTACCGGAACAGAAAATCGAACGGGAGCTGGGGGAGAGGAACTGGCGTCCACCTGAGCGGTTACTGCTGGTGATCTCTGAGAAAGATCCGTTGGGTACGCTGGAAGGTTTTTTAGCGACTTATCTGATTGGTAGTAGTATGCGAATCAAAGCCAGGAATTCACGCGTCTGGCTGGAGTCATTGCGTCAGGCATTAGGGTTATCATCAGATGAATGCCAAATTAGCGATTGGCAAAGCCACCAGCAGAGTGATGAGCAGTTATTGCAGGGTATTGATACCGTTTTACTGGCTGGTGGCGAAGCATTAATCCATCATTATCGAAAGATAACGCCTGCGCATATTCGTTTAATTGAACTTGGCCCAAAAATTAGTGGGATGGCAATATTGGGCCATCAGTTACCGCCGGTAGATAAAATTTTGACGGATGTTTGCCTGTTTCTGCAACAGGTATGCAGTTCACCCCGATTTATTTTGCTGGATGATGAACAGGCTGCGGAACAGTTGTACCAGCAATTACAACATGTTTTAGATAGGCTACCTCGTTTGGCGGAAGAGGAGCGAATTACTCAGTTAGCCAAAGCGCGTGAACTGGCGATGTATCAAACGCTGGTCCCGGACTGGGGCAAAATTAATTACAGTGAATCCAGCGGCTGGGGAGTTACCCTGAGTCGTCACTTCACGCCTGAATTATGGTTATCGAAAGGCTTTCAGCTTATTTTATCTCCTGTTGATATCAGTTTGTCCAATGTTGAGTCTCGCTGGCCGGGCCGCCTGCAAACGTTAGGATATTGGGGTGATATCTCAAATTTTCAGTACGGTGGTTTTACTCGCTACTGTTCAATAGGACGTATGCACGATCGCTCGTTGCTGGCACCTCATGACGGATTTTTTATTCTGCAATCATTGGTCTCTTTTATCGACAAGGACGATTATCCATGATGGACAGACCACGAGTTTTTGTTACCGGCGGAACCGGATTTATTGGTTCCCATCTGTTGCCTAAATTACACCAGCAGGGCTATGCGCTGACCGTTTTAGTTCGATCACCGTCATTGCAGAAAATACCGGGCCGTCCGGCCCTACCGCCTGAAACTACACTGGTTACCGGCGATTTATCTCAACCGGAAAGTTACCGGAGTGCACTCAAAGGCCATCAGGCATTGATTCATATGGCTGCGGACTATCGGGTTGGTTTACCCACCTCCTCTTCTGCTCGTCGGGCGATGTATCAAACCAATGTGACAGGAACACTGGATCTGTTTGATGCCGCACAGCAGGCTTCCATTCCGCAAATGATTCATATGAGTACCACAGCGGCATTAGGGGAAACTCAGGGGCGCTATCCGGATGAAACCCACCAGCATAATGGCGTTTTTCGTTGCTATTACGAAGAAACTAAACAGATTGCCCATTACTTTTTGCAACAAAAACAGCAGCAGGGATTACCGGTCAATATTGCTATTCCCGGCGGGGTATTTGGCCCGGGAGATAACAGCGTATTAAGCCAAACCATACGCACTTTTTTCCGCGGTAAGATCCCATTTCAGATTGCCACCACCAGCCGCTTTCAGCTTTGTCATGTGGATCATCTTTGTGATGGATTGATTCATTTGCTTAACCCTGATATTCAGCGGCAAAACTTCCTGTTTACCGGAAAAGATTTCTCAATGCCGATTCTGTTTACGCTAATGGCGGAAATCGGCAAACGTAAAATTCCACCGTTTAAATCAGCGTCATCTCTAAATGCGCTGGCCTGGTTGATGGATAAAATCGCCTCTCTGGGACCGGAAATGCCGCTTTCGCAGGAAGCCCTGCGCATTATGGATGGTAGTACCTATATGTACTGTTCTGATAAAGCCAAACGACAGCTTAACTGGTCGGCAGGAGAGCCACTACAGGAGCTAACCACCTTTATACAGACATTGGCTGATGAGATTGCAGCGGAAAAGCGGTTGGCAAAATAAGGGATAAATAATGAAGACCACCCAATTACAAAGCCCGTGGGGAGACGTCAGGGTAATGCTGGAAAATCCACAGCAGCTGACGGTTCAGGGGAGTAGCGATAAAGCGGTGTTTTTTGGTCAGGGTTATGGTGCAGCCCGATTACGTTTATGGCAGTTGGACCTTTCCCGTCGGGTAGCGACAGGAACACTGTCGGAAATTATGGGTAATGGAGCGCTAAGAACCGATATTTTCCAACGTCGCCTGGGGCTAGCTTCACTGGCGCAGCAGGCAGAATCGATGGATGCGAATGCAGATCCATCATCGTGGCAAGGCCAGCAATATCAGCATATTCAGGCCTATGTGGCGGGTATTAATCATGCGCTGGTGGATATGAAGCTATTGCCGGTTGAGTGTTTGTTGCTACGCTATCGTCCGGCTCCATTTCAGATTGTGGATGCTTATTTACTGGCCCAGTTAAAGTATTTTATAAATTCAGCCTGGCAATATGAGCTGTTTCATACCCGGTTATCTGGTCGCTTAACGCCGGAGCAGCATAAGCAATTGCTCACTACCGTGAGTCAGGAAGGAAACCCCATACCGCCATTACCGCTCAATGACGCAGGAGAACGTCTCGCTGAAGTTGAAGAGGCGCTAAAGGATGGTCTGCTGGGAATGCAGCATCTTGGGCTTGCTTCACCGGATACCGGATCAAACGTTATTGCTATTAGCGGACAACATACGGTTTCTGGTAAGCCAATATTAGCCGCCGACCCGCATATGGGCCATGTAAATCCCGGTTATAACCTGATGTGTAAGCTGGAGAGCGATGAAGGGCTATATGTCACAGGTTCCCACTTCCCTGGTGTACCTGGCATTATCGTTGGTCGTAATCATCATGCTGCCTGGGGGATGGTCGGCATCATGGCGGATAATCAGGATCTGTTCTGGGGCAAAATTAATCTGGCGGAAGAAAAAGTTGAAACCGCCGAGGGCTGGGTACCGCTTAAGCGGGAAAACCAAACTATTCAGTGTAAATCTGGTAAAGCCCATGAGTTTACCGCTTATGGTTTTTCTCAGGGACGATTGCTCTCGGAAAAAGGGGATCATGGCCTGTTTCTACGCTGGCCGTCCCTCGATCATCCCGAGGGGGATATTACCTTCTATTCTCTGGCGAAATGCCACAATTGGGAAACGTTCCGTGCCAGTCTGGCCCATGTGCATAATTCACCGATGATGGTGGGGTATGCAGACATTCATGGCGATATTGGTTTGCAAACGATGGGGTTTATCCCTAAACGAAAAATTGAAATTGGCAGTTTAATCCTCAGTCTTACTAACCCGGACCATCAGTGGCAGGGATATGTTCCCTACGAAGATTTACCATTTCAATATAATCCACCGCAAGGCTATGCGGTCTATACCAATCAGTACAGTGAAGCGCTGTTTAGCGGTAAATGTGCTTTATCAAATCGCTGGCATCCACCAAGTCGGGCATTACGCGTCAGTGAACTGATTGAGCAAACCCATCAGCATAACCTGAATACGCTGCAAGCTATTCAGGATGATAAAGTTGATGTGTTTGCCCGTCGTGCATTAGCCATACTGCTTCCCCATTTGTCGGTTTCTACCCCGTTATCTGACTGGGATGGTAATACCCAAAAAATAGCGCAGGCGCAGCTGTTTGATAGTTGGATGCAGCATCTGGCCGACAGGCTGCTACGTAAAGTGCTTAAGCGCGGCTCACGGGCGCTGTACTCTGATTTCTGGCCCGGTTGCCGCTGGAATATGCTGACTATTTTGCAACAGCACTTAACGGATTGGGGTCATGAAGCGAATTCAGCCGGTCAGCTGGTTCAGGATGCCTATTACAGTGCACTGGTATCGACTCAAAATGCTACCGTTCCGGATGTGGAATTTCAGCACAGTATTAAACGTCCGGCATGGCTGAGAAATTTACTGACGGGTCGTTATCCCTATCAGGGCGGAAACCGGGAAACGATTCATGCAACCCGTCAAAATACCGATTTTCTAACCCAGTCCCAAACCGGTTCTGACGGCTCGGTAAAAAGTAAACCTTATACCTTTGGGCCGGGATTCAAACTGCTGTGTGATTTAAGTGAGCAGGGAGAGGTACGTTACATGATGAATACGCTAGCAAAAGGAGGCCCCTTCTTCTGGCAGTTAACGCCGACATTACGGCGCTGGCAGCAAGGGCAACGCTGGTCAATATCAGTGTTGGATAGAAAAAATAATTCTAAATAACGTCATTAATTACAGAGCAATAGCGTATTCGGCAAAGGTTTAGCCGGTATGTCGTGTCAATCAGAGGGATTATTGTATGACTGGTTTAAAAGAGTGGCAAAAAAGTGGACATCCCGCCCGTTTATGGCGGCCTTTGCCAGAAAATCGAGTGCAGTGTGAGCTGTGCCCACGGGAATGCAAAATTAGTGAAGGGCGTTCCGGAACCTGCCGCATGCGCCGCAATGAACATGGTTCGCTGGTCACGCTTAACTAGTACCAATGACTCAGGAATGTATTGAGACCGAAGCGGTTTATCACTACGCACCGGGGGAGCAGATTCTTTCACTGGGCAATATTGGTTGCATGTTGCGTTGCGACTTCTGCCAAAACTGGACCACCAGCCAGGCGCGTTACGTACAGGATAGCCATGTGATGTACTACAGCCCGGAAGACGTAGTCAATTATGCCCTTAAGCATAATATCAAGGTACTTTCATGGACTTACAATGATCCTATTGTCTGGCATGAGTTTGTGATGGATACCGCCAGACTGGCCCGCCAACATGGTCTGAAAAATCTGTATAAGAGCGCTTTCTATATCGGCGAAAAGGGTATTGATGAACTGCTGGAAGTGATGGATATCTTTAGTATTTCCCTTAAATCTATGCAAGACAGCTTTTACCGCAAACATACTGCTGGTCGTTTACAGCCAATACTGGATGGTATCAAGCAGGTTTATGCGGTAAGACAGGGAGGTAATGGCCCTCATCTGGAGGTTTCCAACCTTTGTGTTACCGGACGAAATGACAATTTAACCGAAAGCCGTAAGGTCTCTGACTGGATGCTCAACAATCTGGATGCGGAGATTCCGCTTCATTATGTGCGCTTCCATCCGGACTTCCGCTATACCCAGGTTGAACGTACTTCGGTGCCTTTTTTAGAGCAGGCTCGCCTTCAGGCAATGGCTGACGGTATGCGTTATGTCTATTTGGGGAATGCCTATAATACCACCAGTACCAACTCTTATTGTCCGGACTGTCAGGCTTTGTGGGTTCAACGCAATGGTCTGATTGCCCGTTCGTTCCTGCAAAATGGCTGTTGCCCTCAGTGTGGTAAAGCCTCGCCGATTCAGCTTCCATGGAAAGATTTGGTATCTGAATCCGTTACTCATCAAATTCCGCAAAGTTTTATCTCGACCACTCATATGTTCCGTGGGCCGATACAGGCTTGCCATGTAGAGCAACAGCAAGAATCTACGCTGTTTTATCAGTTTATTTCAGCATCGGGTCAGCCGGTGGGTGAGGTTGGTACCAACGGTTGTATCCGTTTTATGCTGTCTAAAAGCGATGAAAGAGCGGAAGGAATACGCCTTTATCATCCGGCAGCGAATAAATTGCAGGTATTTGAAGTTTACGATCGGGCGCATTTTCCGGTTACCGGCGCTGAACAAACTCACTTTGCCAGTGAAGACGTTCCATTAAACTTTTTGCCAATTCGGGGGCGCTGATATGCCGCTAAATTGGGGATACTCTTATGCCCGGTCTCAGTCTATCGCTTATCAGTTACGTAAGGCCGGGCTTGGTGGTGAAGGGAAAAACCTACCGGTGGTTTATCTGTCCGGTATTTTAGGCTCAAAGCTGTATGACCGTCAGGAACAGGCGCAGATCTGGGGGGATTATCGGGGTGTTTTTTTCCATAAACCACATTATGCCGGTTATGAATATGAAGACAGTGAAGCCCATCGCGCCAGAGTATTTGCTAATGGGCATCTGCATGAGTTCACCATTGTTTCTGGGTTAGTTCATACTCTGGTTACCGCGGAGCTAAAGCAGGTTTTACAAACGGGGTTAGGTTATAAAGAGGGACAGGATCTGTTTTTTTTGGCCCATGACTGGCGAGCTGACCTTCGGTCACTGGCCAGCCGATTGGATGCGGAATTTGCGCGACTAAGAGCCCGGTTTGGTGACGATCAAAAAATTATATTGATGGGGCAATCGATAGCTAATCTGGCTATTCGCTACTGGTTGCGAGTGACCACCAGTGAAAATCGGGAAATGATAGCCAAATGGTATGCTTTTGGTCCGCCATGGCAGGGAACTTATCATGCACTGTCAATGATGGAGACGGGTTACTATCCGGGAACCCGTTTATTCCACGGTTTTTCTGCTGATGATGTTACCAGTTACCCCAGCACCTATCAGTTGCTGCCTTCTCAATCAGAGGTTGTGGATATTCAGGGCAAACCTTTAACCGGTTTCGATATCTATAACCCCGAATGCTGGCAGGAGTACCGAATGGGGCCTTATCGGGTATCAGGGGTTGATATATCACCCGTTTGTCAGCGGGCCAGAGAACAGCTCGGTCAAAATTTGCAAAAAGCCCGTGAGCTGGCAGCCAGTATTAAAGGGAGTTCAACTCAGGAGCAGGCTATTCCACAGGTATGGTTCTTAAGCGATAACAATACGGCAGTAAAAACCGCTGTCTATGATGGTCATCGTTGGTACCTTGAAACCAAAACCATTCAGCGCGACATCCCACAGCTGGTTTCACAGGTGCTGGAGCAGGGGGACGATCATCTACCATTAAGCGGTTTACTGTCCCAACGTTGTGGACCTGTTATTCGCAATGCTCATCATCAACCCTGGGGGGAGAGTTTCGTCTATATCAGCAAAGCCAGGACCCATCGGGCATTAATCAACCATACGCCAAATTTACGATCTTTAGCGTTTGATTTAGCAGTAGAAAGGGAAAAAATAAAGAATATTAAGTAAATAGCTCTTCCGGTCGGGCGCAGTAGTCATATAAATGCTATGCGATCATGGCCGGAATACTGACTAAAAATAAAAAAAGCATGCTTGTTATTTGCTTCACACCACCTTATTGCTTTAGCCATAATCGGTTAAAACCGTACTTTCTTCATTTTTTAACCATCTTGATACGCGTTAAAAAAAAAGTGGTTTATCGCGGGTAGTAACGCGTTATTATTCACCGATAGAGGTTAAAAATCTGTCTCCGAATGCCGACAGTTTTTTGACTATTTTCTGGTAAAGCTGTGTTTTTCATCAACCCTTGTGCCGCAAGGCCTGCCATCATTTTTTGATGAAAAATAAGTAGCATTTTCGTTACTAAACAGGTTTACTTTCGCCAATTAATTTTTTAGCAGGTTGTTTATGTCAATGTCTCAACTTAGCGTAGCGATTCTTGCCGCTGGCAAGGGTACGCGTATGTATTCAGATCTTCCAAAGGTTCTGCATCTTTTAGCCGGTAAGCCAATGGTGCAGCATGTCATTGATACTGCGTCTAAACTGGGCGCTACACAGGTTCATTTGGTTTACGGACATGGTGGAGACCTGCTGAAGAAAACGCTGTCCGATCAGCCAATTAACTGGGTGTTACAGGCGGAGCAATTGGGTACGGGCCATGCCATGCAGCAGGCCGCGCCTTATTTTGCCGATGATGAAAATATCCTGATGCTGTACGGCGATGTTCCACTCATTTCTGAAGATACCCTGCGTCGTTTAGTGGCGGCCAAGCCGGTTGGTGGCATTGGCCTGCTGACCGTTAAGCTGGATGACCCAACCGGATATGGCCGTATCGTGCGTAAAGATGGTCAGGTGGTGAGTATTGTTGAGCATAAAGATGCCAGCGCAGAGCAGCATAAAATCAATGAGATAAACACCGGTATTCTGGTTGCCAGCGGTAAAGACTTAAAGCGTTGGTTAAGCAAACTGAATAATAACAATGTGCAGGGCGAATATTACATCACGGATGTTATCGGCCTGGCTTATGAAGAAGGTAATCGTATTGAAGCGGTACACCCTTCCCGCCTGAGCGAAGTTGAAGGGGTCAACAACCGCCTGCAACTGTCCCGTCTGGAGCGCGTCTATCAGGCAGAACAGGCTGATCGCTTACTGTTGGCTGGTGTGATGCTAAACGACCCTTCCCGTTTTGATTTACGCGGTGAATTGATTCATGGCCGTGATGTAGTGATTGATACTAACGTTATCATTGAAGGCCGTGTGGTACTTGGAGATCGCGTGCGTATTGAAAGCGGCTGCGTGCTGAAAAACTGTGTTATTGGTAACGACAGCGTGATAAGCCCTTATAGCGTTATTGAAGATGCTGAACTGGGCGTTGGTTGTACCGTTGGTCCATTTGCCCGTTTACGTCCAGGCGCACAGCTTGAAGATGAAGCGCACGTTGGTAACTTCGTGGAGATGAAAAAAGCGCGTTTGGGTAAAGGTTCTAAGGCCGGTCATCTCTCCTATCTGGGTGATGCGGATATTGGCGACCGGGTTAATATCGGTGCCGGTACCATTACCTGTAACTACGATGGTGCCAATAAATTTAAAACCATCATTGGTGATGATGTGTTTGTTGGATCGGATACTCAACTGGTTGCGCCGGTTACGGTTGCTAAAGGTGCCACTATCGGTGCAGGTACTACGGTTACTCAAGACGTTGGTGAAAATGAACTGGTGATTAGCCGGGTCAGACAGCGTCAGATTTCCGGTTGGAAAAGACCAGAGAAAAAGAAATAACCAGATAAGTGATGGAGCGGTGTTTGTCACGGCTCCATCACTGTTTTGCTATGGTTTTTTGAGATTATGACTGAGAAACAATAGCAAAACATAATAATCCCCAACTCTACAGGCTCGGGGAGGCCGGAAAATCCGGCAACAAAAAGGTCAAGGGCATCGCAGAACCCGGATATCCTCCGGTTCTTAAATCAGGAATATAAACGATGTGTGGAATTGTTGGTGCAGTAGCACAAAGAGATATAGCAGAAATATTGTTAGAAGGTTTACGTCGTCTGGAATACCGCGGGTATGACTCTGCGGGTCTGGCGGTTGTTGATGAAGCCCACAACTTACAGCGTGTTCGCCGTTTGGGCAAAGTGAAAATGCTGAGTGACGCCGTGGATGAATATCCTCTGTCTGGCGGTACCGGTATTGCACATACCCGCTGGGCTACTCATGGTGAGCCTTCAGAAATTAACGCACACCCTCACGAATCCGGTTTCATTGCCGTAGTTCATAACGGCATTATTGAGAACTATGAGCCTCTGCGCGATGAGCTGAGAGCTAAAGGTTATGTCTTTACTTCTGAGACAGATACCGAAGTTATTGCCCATCTGGTGCATGAAGAGTTGAAAAATAACAGCCAACTCAGCCTGTTGGAAGCAGTACAGCGCGTACTGAAAGTGCTGCGTGGTGCCTATGGTACGGTGATCATCGATCGTCGTAATCCGGATGTCCTGGTGGCTGCCCGTTCAGGTAGCCCAATGGTGATTGGTTTAGGTCTGGGAGAAAACTTCATTGCTTCTGACCAGTTAGCGCTGCTGCCGGTTACCCGTCGCTTTATCTATATGGAAGAGGGCGATGTGGCAGAAGTCACCCGTCGTTCCGTAACTATCTTTGATAAAGCGGGAACGCTGGTGGATCGTCCATCCATTGAATCAACCAGTCAGTATGATGCCGGTGATAAAGGTATTTACCGTCATTACATGCAAAAAGAGATTTATGAACAGCCTCTGGCCATTAAAAACACCCTTGAAGGGCGTATCAGCCACGGTCTGGTCAATCTGGAAGAACTTGGCCCATCAGCCACTGCGCTGTTAGAGAAGGTTGAGCATATTCAAATCGTCGCCTGTGGTACTTCTTACCATTCAGGGATGGTTGCCCGTTATTGGTTTGAAGCCATTGCCGGTGTACCTTGTGATATCGAAATTGCTTCAGAATTCCGCTATCGCAAACCGGCTGTACGTAAAGGCAGCCTGCTGTTGACGCTGTCCCAGTCCGGTGAAACAGCCGATTCTCTGGCGGCATTACGCTTATCAAAAGAGCTGGGCTATTTGGGCTCTCTGGCTATTTGTAACGTCAGTGGTTCATCGCTGGTTCGCGAATCAGATATCGCACTAATGACCCGTGCCGGTGTTGAGATTGGCGTGGCTTCAACCAAAGCCTTCACCACTCAGCTAACCGTGCTATTGATGCTGGTTGCTCGTTTAGGCCGTTTACAGGGTATGTCAGAAAAAGCCGAGCGCGATATCGTCCATGCTTTGCAGGCGCTGCCTAATCGTATCGATCAGCTTCTGTCTCTGGATAAATCCATTGAAACTCTGGCGGAAGGCTTCTCTGATAAGCATCATGCTTTGTTCCTTGGTCGTGGCGATCAGTATCCTATCGCAATGGAAGGTGCTCTGAAGCTGAAAGAGATTTCCTATATTCATGCGGAAGCTTATGCAGCAGGTGAGTTAAAACACGGTCCTCTGGCGCTGATTGATGCGGATATGCCGGTGATTGTGGTTGCTCCTAACAACGAACTGTTAGAAAAGCTGAAGTCGAATATAGAAGAAGTCCGCGCGCGTGGTGGTCAGCTGTATGTATTCGCAGCAGAAGATGCCGGGTTCAGTGATGCTGAAGGCATGACCATTATTCCTCTGCCTTATGTAGAAGAGCTGGTAGCGCCAATTTTTTACACCATTCCACTACAGTTGCTCTCTTATCACGTTGCGTTGATTAAAGGGACTGACGTTGACCAGCCGCGAAATCTGGCGAAGTCGGTGACCGTAGAGTAATCCACATCACATTGATATAGTTCATTGTGAGCGGAGAATAAAGTTCTAAACTGAATGAATCCGGTTATGCTGTTCAAAAAGCATACCGGATTTTTTTTATGGTTAAATTAATGCGGTCGTTAAGCGAGTTACAGAAGCTGTACGCCGGAAATTTTGTCTTCCCAACATCGGCCCCAGGTATTTTAGATACAGGAAATCTACCACTTAAACCGGTATAGAAAACATTAACACCTGTTGAGGAGTGGATGACGTTGATTATGCCATCCACTCTGAATTACTGGTTCCCAGCCCAGACAACCATCACTTTGTCATCGGCGTATTCGCGACTAAAGCCGTAACCCTGTTTCATGCTCAACGTGTTTTGTTTACCCGCACCGATTGCCGGATGACGCGCGCGGAATTGGCTGATTTTCTGCCAGTGAGTGAGCGTGGCGATATTCTGCCCCCAGTTCATATCTGAACGTGTTCCCTGAAGCGGGTCGGAACCGGTCGGGCCAAACGGGCGTTCCGTTTCATCACCATAGAAAATTTGTACTGCCCCCGGAGTCAGTAACAGTAATTCTGCCGCACGCTGGCCCCCTTCGCGGAACAATCGAGTATCATGGGAAGAAAGGTAGCTAAGAACGTTAAAATCCTGCAGTTTAGTCGCCATTTGCTGCCAGGTGAGATCGATGTTCGCGAGACAATCCACTGCTTTTGCCGCCTGCTCCTGATAATCAAAATTGATCATTGCGTCAAAGCCGCTGTTGTAATAGTCACTTTTCATCACGCCGTGTCCCCAAGACTCACCGGTCATCCAGAACGGTGCATCATCCAACTTTTTGTCTGGATTGGCTTTTTTCCATTCAGCTAGCGCAGTAACAGACTGTGTTTTTAACTGCTGCCAGCTTATTTTTTCAACGTGTTTTGCGGTATCTACCCGGAAGCCGTCGATACCATAATCCCGCACCCATTGACTGAGCCAGTGAGTCAGATAATTTCGCACGGTATAGCCGGCCATTTCTTTGGCATGGGTGTCAGGTTTATGACGATAAAAAACGGGTAAACCTGCAGGTTGTGTGTTTTCTGTTTTTAAATCTGGCAGGAAAGCCAACGACATAGTTAAATCATCAAAACCCGGCGTGTCGTAATTGCCAATATCAGTACGAATCCAGTTTTTGCCCCACCAGTTTTGCCAGGCTACACTGTCGTTGAAGTTGATGTAATCATTAAAGGAGTGCCAACTTTGGCCCGGACCTGGCTTCCAGTCAGTCCAGTGCTTACCAAGTGTTTTAGTCAGCTCGTCACCTTGAAGATACAGTGCACCAAACTGATATTCCTGCATGTCGGCGAGCGTTGCGTAACCAGTATGGTTCATTACGATGTCGAACAAAACACGTATACCGCGTTTGTGGGCTTCATCCACCAATGTGCGCAATTCATCCTCAGTACCCATATTGGCGTCAAGTTTTGTCCAGTCCATGGTGTAGTAGCCATGGTAGGCGTAATGTGGGAAATCCCCTTTTGTACCGCCACCAACCCAGCCGTGAATTTGTTCCAGCGGTGAGCTAATCCATAATACGTTCACACCCAGTTGCTGTAGATAATCGAGTTTTTGCGTTAAACCAGTCAGGTCACCACCGTGGAATGTGCCGATTTCTTGCATGCCATCTTTATGGCGGCCATAGCTGTTATCGTTTTTCGGATCGCCATTGATAAAACGGTCGGTCAGAACAAAGTAGACCGTTGCGTTATGCCAGCTAAACATTGGAGCCTGCTGAGTAGTGGCTGGTTCCAGAAGTAACAGGCCATTGCTGCTCGCCGCAGGCATCAGGGTGATTTGACCTTGTTTGACCGTTGCTGTTGAGCCGCTGTAGAAATCACGTACTTCACTGCCTTCGGCGAAAGTTTTGCTGACGTCTATCGTTAGTGGTTTACCATCCCATTTTGGGCATTGGCGGGTGATATCAGTTGGCGCTGTTTGTTCCTCATTATTGACGCTCAGAGTAAGTGTCGGGGTACCGCTGCGTGTGTCTATCTGTACGTGATATTCGCCTTCACGAAATATGCGCCAGGCGGGGGCCTCTCCTTCACATGGTTTCAGTGAAAGCGCCTGATTAAGCTTAATTGATTCTGCGGGTTGCCAGCACGCTTGTTCTAATTTGAGATTTAATGGCAGCGTGCCTTTTGCAAGTCTGGTTTCACTGACAAATAAACCTGGACTTTGTTCTTTAAACCCAGGTATTCCGGACGCCGTCCAGGCGGCTTGTACCAGTCCGGGAAACAGCAGAAACAGCAGAGGTAGTTTTTTCATAAGGTTAATCCCATGATTATCTTTTATTCAGTTTGGCACTGTTTTAATTAATTGAATTCCCCCCCAAAAGAAATAATTGAGGAGGAGATAATAGGGTGAGTGACAGCGATATCTCTTGCTTTCAATTATCATTAAAACCCTCATTTATTCAGGTTAGAGTGATAATTATATTTATTAAAAATATCATTAGGTTAAATCAAAATTTCTCACTGTCATAAAACTGTAACCTGGTTGACATTATACTGTCACTAAACGGTCTTATCTTTGCGTTTGTACTCATCACCAGTCTGATTTTTAACGATACAGAGCCAATAAATTCCTTTAGGAGGAATGATGAAACTGATACGTACAACTATTGCTTATGGTATTGCAACAGCCGTTTCTCTGACTACGTTGTCAGCATTTGCGGTAGAGAATATTACCGGTGCCGGGGCTACTTTCCCTGCACCTGTCTATGCCAAATGGGCTGACAGCTATCAAAAAGAGAGCGGTAATAACATTAATTACCAAGGGATTGGTTCGTCCGGTGGCGTTAAGCAAATTAATGCCAATACGGTAGATTTTGGCGCGTCAGATGCTCCTCTGGATGATGAGAAGCTGGCTAAAGACGATTTATTCCAGTTCCCAACCGTTATTGGTGGTGTGGTGTTGGCGGTTAATGTCGAAGGGATTAAATCCGGAGAACTTACTCTGGATGGAAAAACTCTGGGTGACATCTATTTGGGTACGGTGAAAAAGTGGAACGACCCGGCCATTGTTAAGCTGAACCCGGGAATCAAACTACCAGAGCAGGATATTGCAGTAGTGCGCCGCGCTGATGGTTCAGGTACCTCTTTCGTGTTTACCAGCTATCTGGCAAAAGTGAATGCAGACTGGAAAGACAAGGTTGGGGTTGGTTCTACGGTTAAATGGCCGGTGGGTTTAGGTGGTAAAGGTAATGATGGTATTGCAGCCTTTGTTCAACGTTTGCCGGGTTCTATCGGTTATGTTGAGTATGCTTATGCCAAGCAAAACAATCTGGCTTATACCAAACTGGTATCAGCAGATGGTGAAGCAGTAAGCCCAACTCAGCAGTCATTTAGCGCAGCGGCTAAAGGTATCGACTGGTCGAAATCCTTTGCACAGGATTTGACTTTCCAGAAGGGTAAAGACGTATGGCCGATTACCTCAACCACTTTTATTCTGGTGCATAAAACCCAAAAAGATGCCAAACGTGGTGAAGAAGTATTGAAGTTCTTTGACTGGGGTTACAAAAAAGGCGGTTCTCTGGCAACAGAGCTTGATTATGCCGTACTGCCAGACTCCGTGGTTGAACAAGTTCGGGCAGCCTGGAAAACGCAGGTTAAAGATAGCAGCGGTAAAGCGCTCTATTAATCATTCCTAACCGCCCTCTTCTGTATATCGGGAGAGGGCTGTAAATATGAAAGAGAGACTCAATGGCGGTACATAAGCCGGTAATGAAAGCTCCGGGAAAGCAGGGTGATATTATTTTCGGCGCGCTGGTTAAACTGGCAGCGCTGATTACCCTTTTATTATTGGGCGGCATAATCATTTCTCTGATTATTGCTTCATGGCCCAGCATTCAAAAATTTGGTATCAGCTTCCTCTGGCATAAAGAGTGGGATGCGCCAGCCGAGGAGTTTGGGGCGCTGGTTCCCATTTATGGCACTATCGTAACCTCTATTATTGCGCTGTTGATTGCCGTACCGGTAAGTTTTGGTATAGCGCTGTTTCTGACCGAGCTGGCACCTAAATGGTTAAAACGCCCATTGGGTATTGCCATTGAATTACTGGCAGCAATTCCCAGTATTGTTTACGGCATGTGGGGGTTGTTTATTTTCGCTCCGCTGTTTGCCGAATATTTTCAACAGCCGGTAGGGGATGTGGTAGCAAACATTCCTATTATTGGTACGCTATTTTCTGGCCCGGCATTTGGTATCGGTATTCTGGCTGCCGGTATTATTCTGGCCATCATGATTATTCCTTATATTGCCGCGGTAATGCGTGATGTGTTTGAGCAAACGCCAACGCTGTTAAAAGAGTCCGCTTACGGTATTGGTTGTACCACCTGGGAAGTGATCCGCAACATCGTATTGCCTTATACCAAAAATGGTGTGATTGGCGGCATTATGCTGGGTTTGGGGCGCGCCTTAGGGGAAACCATGGCGGTGACCTTCATTATCGGTAACACCTACCAGCTGGATAGCTTCTCGCTGTATATGCCGGGTAACAGTATTACTTCAGCCCTGGCTAATGAGTTTGCTGAGGCTGAATCCGGCCTGCACACCGCAGCGCTGATGGAGCTGGGGTTAATCCTGTTTGTGATCACCTTTATTGTATTGTCCCTGTCTAAGTTAATGATTCTCAGATTAAACAAGAATGAGGGGCGCTAAGATGAGCACTATCGATAAGTCTGAAATCGCCGCCTTTGATGCCAGTCGCAAACGTATGCAGTCATGGCGCCGTCAAAAAAACCGTCTTGCACTATTCATTTCCATGATGGCCATGGCTTTTGGCCTGTTTTGGTTAATCTGGATTCTGTTTTCAACCATTACTAAAGGCATCGATGGTATGTCGATGGCGTTGTTCACTGAAATGACGCCGCCACCGAATACCGCAGGCGGTGGATTAGCCAATGCCCTCGCCGGTAGCGGCCTGCTGATTTTGTGGGCGACGGTAATTGGTACACCGTTGGGGATTCTGGCGGGTATCTATCTGGCGGAATACGGTCGTAAGTCAATTTTCGCTTCCGTAGTACGCTTTATTAACGACATTTTGCTGTCTGCACCTTCCATTGTGGTGGGTCTGTTTGTTTACACCATTGTGGTAACGCAGATGGAGCGTTTTTCCGGCTGGGCCGGTGTGATTGCGCTGGCGTTATTACAGGTGCCAATCGTCATTCGTACTACTGAGAATATGTTACGGCTGGTGCCCGATAGCTTGAGAGAGGCAGCCTATGCGTTGGGGACACCTAAGTGGAAGATTATCCTGTCGTTAACGCTAAAAGCCTCCCTGTCAGGCATTGTGACCGGCGTGCTGTTAGCCATAGCCCGTATTGCCGGGGAAACAGCGCCTCTGCTGTTTACTGCATTATCCAATCAGTTCTGGAGCCTCGACCTGAGCCACCCGATTGCCAACTTGCCGGTAACTATTTTTAAATTTGCCATGAGCCCATTTGCTGAGTGGCAGCAGTTAGCCTGGGCTGGCGTATTGCTGATTACCCTGTGCGTATTGTTATTAAATATTCTGGCGCGTGTAGTTTTTGCCAGTAAAAAACACTAGAGAGACGACTTAATGAATCTGACGAGTGACAACAGCTCAACTGAAAGCAAGATTCAGGTACGGGATCTGAATTTCTATTACGGTAAATTCCATGCGTTAAAGAATATCTCATTGGATATTGCCAAAAATCAGGTCACGGCGTTTATTGGACCATCCGGCTGTGGTAAATCCACCCTGCTGCGGACCTTCAATAAAATGTACCAGCTTTATCCGGAACAGAATGCCACCGGGCAAATTCTGTTAGATGGCCAAAACATCCTTGAAGATAATCAGGATGTGGCGTTGCTGCGGGCAAAAGTCGGTATGGTGTTTCAAAAGCCAACGCCATTTCCCATGTCGATTTATGACAATATTGCCTTTGGCGTGCGACTGTTTGAACGCCTGCCGCGGGCAGAAATGGATGAGCGCGTACAGTGGGCATTAACTAAAGCAGCACTGTGGGATGAAACTAAAAATAAACTTAACCAGAGTGGCTATAGCCTGTCTGGTGGTCAGCAACAGCGTTTATGTATTGCCCGCGGTATTGCCATTCGCCCGGAAGTGCTGTTGCTGGATGAGCCTTGTTCAGCTCTTGACCCTATTTCAACCGGTCGTATCGAAGAGTTGATTAGCGAGTTAAAATCTGAATATACCGTGGTGATCGTAACCCACAATATGCAACAGGCGGCTCGCTGTTCTGACCATACCGCATTTATGTATCTGGGTGAGCTGATTGAGTACTCTGATACCGATATGCTGTTTACTGCACCGCAGAAGAAACAAACTGAAGATTATATTACTGGCCGCTATGGTTGATAACGGGGAACCCATATGGAAAACCTTAATTTAGGCAAACACATTTCCGGTCAGTTTAATGCGGAACTGGAACATATTCGTACTCAGGTCATGGTTATGGGAGGACTGGTGGAGCAGCAGCTCACCGATGCTATCAATGCCATGCATCAGGCGGATGAAGAGCTGGCCCGCCGGGTGATTGAAGATGACCGTAAAGTTAACAATATGGAAGTGTCGATTGATGAAGCCTGCGTGCGGATTATTGCCAAGCGTCAGCCAACCGCCAGCGACCTGCGTTTAGTTATGGCTATCACTAAAACAGTTTCAGAATTGGAACGCATTGGTGATGTAGCGGATAAAATTTGCCGTATGGCGTTGGAAAAGTTCTCTCAGCAACATAAGCCGCTGTTGGTAAATCTGGAGTCTTTAGGCCGTCATACGGTTCAAATGCTGCATGATGTGCTCGATGCTTTTGCACGCATGGACATTGACGAAGCGGTTCGTATCTATCGGGAAGATAAGAAAGTCGATCAGGAATACGAGGGAATTATCCGTCAACTGATGACCTATATGATGGAGGATCCGCGCTCGATTCCCAGCGTGTTAACCGCGCTGGCCTGTGCGCGTTCGATAGAACGTATTGGCGATCGCTGTCAGAACATTTGTGAGTTTATTTTCTATTTTGTAAAAGGTCAGGATTTCCGTCACCGCAGCGGTGATGAAGTTGAAAACCTGCTGGCGAAAAAGTAGTAAAGCAACGACTATTTTACGCCCGGTTCTGATGTTTTCTGAACCGGGCGTAAACTTATCTTCTTAAACAAATTTGAGGCACTTCAGTATTTTCAGGATGGCCGTAAACGCAGAGATCTGCCTGATACCAGCGCGTTAGCAATTCATCTTTCAGTACTTCCCCCGGCGTTCCGTTGGCAACAATCGTTCCCTGATGTAATAGCAGAATTCTGTCTGCATACAGTGCTGCCAGATTCAGGTCATGCAGTACGGTACAGACAGAGAATGGTGTCTGACGCGTCATTTGCTTTAGCAAACGTAAAGTTTGCTGCTGATGATAGAGGTCTAATGCGGAAGTGGGCTCATCAAGAAACAGCAGACGTTCTACCGGTGTAGGATGCCAAAGCTGGGCTAACAGACGAGCTAACTGTATTCGCTGTTTTTCTCCGCCGGAGAGTTGGTTGTACTGGCGTTGAAGCAGGGAAGAACATTCCGTTATGTTTATCGCGTGATCAATGGCCTGCTGGTTCTGATGATGGTTACCATAAGGTGTACGCCCCATAGCAATCACTTCCTGTACGCTAAAAGGGAAGGTCAGTGCGCTGTGCTGGTTCATTACGGCGCGAACTGCGGCCAGATCTTTGTGCTGCCACTGATGCAGAGGCCTGTTTTGCAACTGGCAGTGACCGCTGTCCGGTTGGATATACCCGGTCAGAATACGTAACAGAGTGGATTTTCCGGCTCCGTTGGGGCCGATAATGGCCACCAATTCTCCGGGGTTCAGGGTTAGAGAAACCTGATTGATAATATTGCGGTTATACCGGCTATAGTTCAGATATTCAGCCTTAAGCACGAGGTATCTCTCTCTGGCGCAGAATAAGCCATAAAAAATAGGGGCCACCTAATAAGCTGGTAATTAAGCCAACCGGAATTTCTGCCGGTGATGCCAGGGTTCTGGCCAGCGTATCGGCCAACAACAGCAGACAAGCACCGCCCAGTACCGAACCGGGTAATAGCCAGCGATGGTCAGAACCCAACTGTAAGCGGATAAGATGAGGGATCACCAAACCAATAAAGCCAATAATTCCGCTCATCGCAACAGCGGTGCCGATCAGTAAAGCACTGAGCATTAACAACCCCAATTTTACTGATTCGACATTAACGCCAAGATAGTGAGCTTCTTCATCTCCCAACTGCAATATATTCAGTAGCCGCGAAAGGCGCAGGCTAATCACCATTGCCGGTAAAATTAATGAAGCAGCAATGATTAGTGTTGACCACTGTGCCTGACCCAAACTTCCCATACTCCACAAGGAAAATTGTCTTAGCTGCTGATCGTCACTGATATAACTAATCACCCCAATAGCCGCTCCGGCCAGCGCATTCAGGGCAATCCCTGTTAGCAATAAGCGGGTAAGGTTTCCATGACCTGTTTTGCTCAAAGCATAAAGCAGACAGCAAACGACAATGCTTCCACCAAAAGCGGCCAGCGTATGGCCGTAGAGTTTCAGTACGCCGGTTAATGGCAGAGGAAGCAGAATTACCAGCGCCACACACAAGGCCGCGCCGGTACTGATCCCCAATAATCCGGGGTCGGCCAGTGGATTACGAAATAACCCCTGCATAATAGCGCCGGATACTGCTAAAGCGGCACCGATCAGGGTTGCCAGCAATACTCTGGGAAGACGAATGTTCAGCCAGATATGCCAGCTTCCCTCCTCCCCTGAACGAGTAAGCAGAGTATAAAACGAGAGTTTGACTGGCCCCAGATTAGCAGCAAACAGCGTCAGGATGACCAAGGCTACCAACATTGCCACCAGCCAGTAGCGTGGTGAAATGCGGCTATTCATCCCGCGTGTTCCATCGCTTTACGCAGTTCAGCAATCACTTCCGGTGTTTTCAGGCTAAAACCGAGCAGGGACAGGTCATCTACCACCAGTAAACGTTTGTTCTTTCCTGCCGGGGATTGGCTGATCCCGGCTAATTGCCAGATATTATCTTCACTGCCAAATGTAGCGTATCCCGCAGAGGTAATTAACAGAATGTCCGGTGCAGCGGCAATAATGCCTTCCTGAGAAAGCGGGCGATACTTGTTAAATCCCTGCATGGCATTAGTACCACCGGCAATGGTAATAATGGCGTCAGCGGCAGTATTTTGCCCGGCGGCCATCGGTGTTGAACCGGTGTAGTTCATAACAAACAGCACTTTGGATGGCAGTGGGTTCTTCGGTAGTGCGGCTAACTGATTCCGGTAGCCTGTTATCAGTTTTTCTCCCTGTTTCTCTTTGCCCAGCGCCTGAGCTACCGTATGGATTTTATCCGTTACCGCCTCCAGCGATGGTTTACCAGGAATGCTGACAACGTTTACTCCGCTCTGGCTAACCTGCTCCAATGCCAGTGCCGGTAGCGACTGGTCGCTGGCCAGTACCAATGTTGGTTTGAGTGAAAGAATCCCTTCAGCGTTTAACTGACGCATATAGCCAATATCGGGCAGCGCTTTTGCTGCTTCGGGATAGGTGCTGGTTGAGTCTCGCCCTACCAACTGTGATTGTGCCTCTAACGCATACACGATTTCTGTTACGTCACCGCCAATGCTGACAATTCGCTCACTGGCCAGTGCATTAAGTGATAGCACAGAAAAGAGGGCTATCAGCCCCCGGTTGATTAGCCCTTTCATGCGGATACCGTTTGTTGTAACAAGGTGTCAATTTGAGTACGCCAGATTTGCTGTTCCGGCTGCCCTTCAGTACGTTGGCCATAAAGCTGGGCAATTTGCGTACCGTCAGCGGCAAACAGTTCCAGGCTGGTAACAAAACCATCTTTGGTTGGTTTACGGGTGATCCAGCTTTCAACAATATCGTTTTCAATCAGGTGCAGTACAAATTCTTTATTGAAAACATTGATCCAGCCATCAAGTGGTGTGACGCGATCGATTTTCCCGGTGAAAATCTGCACACAACCCCGGTTACCGACGAAGACCATAATGTCGTTGGCTTCATTTTTTGCCATTTGCAGAATTTGTCGCAGGGACTGGTTATCTACCAGCTGCGCCAGATCGTCCTCAACCGCATTAAAAGCCTGCTGACGAGTGATGCCATGTTTATTCAGCAGTTTAAAAAACTGATGAACATCCGTCATGGCACGCCATTCACTATCGATAGCCTGACTATCGATAGTCGTCTGCTTGTCGGATGATTTTTTCATCTCATCCAGTTTTAGTGATGGGTTATCCTGTTGGGCAAAAGTATCAATCACCTTTTGCCAGGCATCCATATCAGTATTTTCGGTGGTATAGACTTTGTGTAGCGCATCACCATATTCATCAAAGAACTGAATGCTGTGGCGGGTACCGCGTTTTCCCTCTTCCTTTAAAGCAAAGATAAATAACCAGTGCTCAAGAAACAGACGTAAGTCCAGAGCATAAGGATTCAGAATCAACCCGGCGTGATCGCCTAAGTGCTGATTGGTATATTGGCCGACTTGCTCATGTACGGCGTGTTGGTTACGGGTGATTGATTTCGTTTCACCAACACTTTCCAGTGCGGCCAGTAAGGCCTTGATATCACTTTTCAGGCGAACGGCATCATGGCCGACACGGGAATGAGTTAGCTCCGCTTCACTAATGTTGAGCAGCTGTGCCAGATCTCTGGCGTACTTTTCTGGGTGTTGCTGTTTTGCCTGCAAGTAGCTCTGATATAAAGAAGTGGTCATTTTTTTATTCCTGAATAATGATATTCCCCCTGTTTACAGGGGGGAGTGGTTAAAACTGATAGCTTGCGAATAACTTCACATTGCGGCCATCCTGAAGGGCACCATTAGGCGCGTAGTACTCTTTATCGAAGGCGTTAGCGATAACCACGCTGGTGGTTAATTTGTCGGAAAGGATTTCCGGTTTGTAGCTAAGATAGAAATCGTGAGTGGCATAACCACGCTGCGGTGTTGGTGTATCGTTGATACGATTAGCAAATACTCCCATCCAGCCAACGGATGCATTAGTATGGCCAACGGGAACATTCACACGGGTAGAAACTGTGTCCGGATTGACGGTTGATAACCATTCGCCGGTGTCTTCGTTTTTACCGCTGGTACGGTTATAAGCCACGCTTAAATCAAAATAGCGGCTCTGATAATCCATCATCACATCCCAGCCCCAAATTTTGGCGTTAGGAATATTGACTGATGTGGTTTCACACGGAGAACAAATTACGCCAACTCCCGGGCGATAGCCCATCTTCATATTGACGGCGGTTGAGATGTAATCATCAGCCTTAGTACCGAAGTAACTGGCTTTGAATTTCAGGTCATCATCAGCAAGCAAAACGTTGTCAAACCGCAGTCCAAAGCCGACTTCCTGAGTGGCGTTAGTTTCTGGTTTTAAGTTTGGATTAGGCTTCCAGTAGTTATTCATATTTGGCCCCATGCTGAAGTGCAGGGAGTCGTTATACATTTCACCCATGGTTGGCGCACGGAAGGCTTCAGCATAAGAAGCAAACAGGCTTAACCATTCAGTAGGGAAGATGGATAAGGCAACTTTTGGCGACCACTGGTCGGCATCAATATCGCTATAGCCGTTGCTTTCAGCTTTGTAATTGTCATAGCGGATAGCGCCAATCAGAGAAACCGGCAAATCGCGCAGAGTGACCTCATCCTGTAGCCAGCCTGAAGCAAAACGAATTTCAGCATCGGGAAAGCTAGTGGTAGCGCCGCTGGGGGTCTGTTTTTGCTTATAAGTTTCAGCGCCATAAGTCAGCTGGCTCGGCATAAAGCTTTGCTGGAACAGGCGTGAACGGTTATCCAGCTTGATACCTTCAGTTTTCTGCTTACGATCTTCGGCTTTCTGACCGGTAGGAGAAGAGTCGATATTGGTTTCAGAGTAGTAAACGCGAGTAGTGGCATTCAACCAGTCCATATCCGCAGGATTCAGGTTATAGACCAGTTGGGCATCTTTATTTTCTGTGGTGCGATTAGTCATCACGTCAGTAGTGGTACTACCGGCGCTCAGATTTTGTGGATTTTTAGGCTCTTTAGCATCGTTGTTGTAGTAACGCAGATTTGCCATCAGAGATTGAGCATCGGTGATGGCCCATTTCCCTTTAGCCAGGAAGGAGCCGATTTGCTCATCGTTTGGCGCAGTTTCACCGTTACTTAAACGCAGATTGCCTTTATCACGGAAGTTGGCGGAGAAGACGCCATCAAGCGAGTCTGTTCTGCCAAATGTTGTCAGACCTATGGCCTGGCTGTGATCCAGCGTGGCACCGGAAGTAAACAGCCGAACACCACCGGCTTCGCCACTGCGTAGCAAATCTTTTGCATCTACAGTTTCAAAAGAGATAACGCCACCCAGTGCGCCACTGCCATACAGTTGGGCAGCAGGACCTCGTACCACTTCGACACGTTTAATCAGTGCCGGATCGAGAAAAATACCGTTCAGGTGCCCGGTATCTGTACCCTGACGAATGCCGTCTACCAGTGTTAACACGCCGCGTTTATCGTATCCGCGCATGTTGATATCTTGTCCGTTACTGCGAGAGGTACCCGTGATGGTAATGCCGGGAATAGAGCGTACCAGATCGGCAGCGCTGTTTGCCGCCAGATTTTCCGGGGCATTGGCATCGACTACGGTTACCATCATCGGGGCTTCAAACGCATTGCGATCGTTGCCCGTTGCGGTAACGGTCATGACTTCATTGGTAGTTTTTTCCGGTGTTTCTGCATTGACCAGAAACGGCAATGCACAGGTAACGGCAATCGTTAAAGATGACAGACGAAGCATAACTGCAACTCTCCATGAAGGTTATAAATGAAAGTTGCTGGCTGCCTGGACTTAACTAAGAGGTCTGGGTGGCTGGCTGTTTTTATGTATTAAAGGTTATTTAGTTAAAATGAGTTTTCCGGTTTTGGTAATACGCAATTGATACTGTTGGCCTTGATGTTGAATCAGCAAAATACCCGATTCCCCCAACAGCTGTTGGCTGGTTACCCGAGGTAATGGGGAGGCGGGGTCCGCCGATCGTTTTAATTCCGGGCGTTCCTGGGAAGATAAAGTTTTCATGAAAGCCACTTAGTAATGATAATTAACATCAAATTGATAATAATTATCATTTAAAAAATTAAGTTCAACAAGTCCTAATTTTGTGATGCAGGTTATGTTAATGAAGTGTTGTTATTTTTTATTTTTTGAATCAGATGGTTAACCTGTGAATAAACATGACTTACAGTAAAGAGATTTTTTGTTTTACATCATAAAGATGTTGGCATTCATCTGATTTTAAATGTGTTATCTAATATGATTTATACATTGTGAATGTGTAGAACATATGGTGTTTTGAGCTTTCAGCAACGGCGAAAAGAATAGCACCAGAGTGATAACGGGCTCTTTTTGCAAAGAAAATGCTTATAACTAAATGGCATATCAAATCTGTTTATATTATTTCACTCTGCTTCTGAATTGCATTTAACTGGCTGACACAAACACGATTCTTTTATTCATACATCGGGATTCAGCCATGAAATTGACATTAAAACAAAGCGTACTTTCATTAACTATACTGGCTGCTCTTTCCGGCACAGCAGCAGTCGCCCATGCGGATCAACTGGATGATATTAAAAAAGCCGGTGTAGTGAATATTGCCGTATTCGACAGCAACCCACCGTTTGGTTATGTTGATCCACAATCTAAAAAGATTGTGGGTTATGACGTAGATATTGCTAATGCAATAGGCAAAGCACTGGGGGTTAAAGTTGAGCTGAAAGCCACTAATCCGGCAAACCGTATTCCTTTACTGACCTCTAAAAAGGTCGATCTGATCGCGGCTAACTTCACCATTACACCTCAGCGTGCTAAAGAAGTTGATTTTAGCGTGCCCTATTTTGCAACGGGTCAAAAATTTATTTCTCATAAAGGTGTGTTAAAACAGCCGGATGACATCGCTAAGTTACGCATCGGAGCTGATAAAGGTACCGTTCAGGAAATCACCCTGAGGGATAAATATCCAACGGCTAAAGTTATCTCCTATGACGATACACCCGTTGCCTTTACGGCACTTCGTAATGGTAACGTTCAGGCAATTACTCAGGATGACGCTAAGTTAGTTGGCCTGTTAGCGAATCTACCGGATGCAGTAAAAGCAGACTTTGAAATTACACCATTCAGTATCACTAAAGAGTACCAGGGTGTTGGTATCACTAAAGGTGAAACTCGTCTGACAGAAGAAGTTAACAAAGTACTGTTGGAACTGGAGAAAGATGGCGAAGCTGCCAAAATCTATAACCGCTGGTTTGGGCCTGAAACTAAATCTTCCATGCCGCGTGGGGAATTTAAGTTTGGTACGGTAACGCCTGATCCCTCTAAAGCTTAATCAGTTAACAGACCAACGTTGTTGCAAGTAGTCAGATCGGGGCAGGCTTTGGCGTGCCCTGTTTTGGTTTGTAGAGAATGAAGTCCTCAGTTTAAACAATGATACAAGGGTTGCCGGTTGTCGCGACATTGAGTGGAATAAAGTGTGGTTAGCGGATAACCGTAATAATAGCTGGTGTCTATGTTCGATGAAAAATTAACAAAATTATTATTAGCGCCGGAATACCTGGGATGGTTGTGGGATGGCTTTTTATTGACGTTAGGGCTATCTGCGGTCTCTATCATTGCTGCAACGGCGCTGGGCATGGTGGTTGCTGGTGCCCGAGATAGCAAACAGGCTATTTTACGCTTACCGGTGATTGCCTACTGCTCCTTGTTTCGTAATACGCCTTTGTTAGTACAGTTATTCTTCTGGTACTTCGGTGTGGGTAAATTGCTGCCTGCCGGAGTCATTCCCTGGTTAAATACACCTCACGAAATTACGTTATTTGGCCTTACGCTGGCCTGGCCTTCTTTTGAATTCATTGCTGCATTGTTTGGATTGACGGTCTATTTTTCGGCATTTATTGCTGAAGAGATTCGCTCAGGTATTCGTGGCGTTAAGGCCGGACAAAAATATGCCGCACTGGCTCTTGGGCTTAATGGCTGGCAATCAATGCGTTATGTGATATTACCGCAGGCGTTGAAAATTGCGTTTCCTCCATTATTGGGGCAGTACATGAATATTGTTAAAAGTACTTCTCTGGCGATGGCGATTGGTGTTGCGGAGCTTTCCTATGCTTCACGTCAGGTAGAAACCGAAACGTTAAGAGCATTTCAGGCGTTTGGCGTTGCTACCTTGTTATATATTGTGGCGATTGCCGTGATGGAAGCCTGGGGCATGTGGTATGAGCATCGTCTGTTAGCAAAGGAGCGTCGTTAATATGGATTTCACCGTTATTTATGACAATCTGGATTATTTGCTGTGGGGCGCTTATCCAGATGGACCCATTGGTGGCGCTGCATTGACGTTGATTATCAGCCTGATTGCTGGTGTGATATCCGCAATTCTCGGTGTTGTACTTGGTGTAGCGTTGGCAATGTTTCGCGGCTGGGTTGGTGGCGTTATTGCCGCTATCCTTGGTTTTTTTCGTGCTATTCCGGTGATTATGCTGATCTTTTGGGCCTACTTTATGCTGCCAATGCTATTTGGTATTGATATCCCGGCGCTTACCTCCGTTGTTTGTGCGCTGGCGCTGATATCATCCGCCTATTTAGCCCACGGCGTAAAAGCTGGCATTATCGCTATAGGTGATGGCCAATGGCAGGCTGGAATGTCTCTGGGGTTTAATCGTTGGCAGGTACTGTGGTATATCGTCTTACCACAGGCTTTGAGAATGATGGTGCCTTCGTTTATTAATCAATGGATTTCACTGATTAAAGACACCTCATTAGCCTATATTGTTGGCGTTGGTGAACTGACGTTTTTGGCAACTCAGGTCAATAATCGCAGCATGGTGTATCCGACCGAAGTATTCCTGTTTATTGCGTTAGTCTATTTTATTTTCTGTTTATCACTGGATGTCGTAGCTAACCGGGTAAGTAAGCGTTATTCAGTAAAGGAACCTTCAGAAAAGCGTAACTGGTTTGCCTGGATGGAAAAAACACCAATTGAGATTAAACAAGCTTAAGTTTTGGCTAAACAATCAGCAGTCAGAATAATTTTATCAATTAGCACTTGCCAGATGATTCTGAGTCCCTATAATGCGCCTCCACTGGCACGGCAACAGCCGCTTCAGTTCAGACGTTACCGTGCATAAATCTGTGATTTAACACTTGACTCTGACGCGGGATGGCGTAGTATACGCAGCCCGTGTTGCGGGAACTTTTTTCGCCGCAACATCGCTCTTTAACAATTTATCAGACAATCTGTGTGGGCACTCACAAGACGGTATCTCACGTCACTGCACTTCGGTGTAGCGACACAAAAAAAATACCAAGTCTTAAAGAGTGACCAGACAGTAATTCATTTGAATTATTGAAAGTAATCTTTGAGCATCAAGCTTTTAATTGAAGAGTTTGATCATGGCTCAGATTGAACGCTGGCGGCAGGCCTAACACATGCAAGTCGGGCGGTAGCACAGGGGAGCTTGCTCCCC
>NZ_JAJNAG010000104.1 GCF_021010575.1 Limnobaculum eriocheiris
GGTCGTGACGCATATTTAGTGTTGTGGTATTCTTCGCCCTTTGGATGATTGATGGCAAAGATTGATGTAGTTTGTCCCCGCTGTTCTGAAACGAGTGATGTGATCCGAAACGGTCATTCCACCTCCGGAACGCAGCTCTATCGCTGTAAACACTGTCTGAAAACCTTCCAGCTCAGCTATCGCTATAACGGAGCTAAACCCGAAACCCATCAGACCATCGTCGATATGGCGATGAATGGTTCCGGATGCCGCGATACGGCAAGGGTGCTGAAGATAAGCCTCAATACCGTTCTCCGTCATCTAAAAAACTTGCACCACACACGGTAGCACAAAACGTTGAGCCGGGCGCAGAGGTCGTTATTTGCTGTGAAGCTGATGAACAGTGGTCATATGTACGCAGTAAAAGCAATCCGCGCTGGCTGTTTTATGCCTACGACCGCATCCGAAAGCGCGTCCTCGCCCATGTATTAGGTCCCCGTAATGCTCTGACATTGAAGCGTCTTCTGGGTTTGCTGAACCCGTTTAACATCGTCTTCTACATGACCGATGCCTGGCCGGTGTATCGGACTCTGCTGGCCTCAGGCAGCCATGTTATCAGCAAAAAATACACGCAGCGGATAGAACGACATAATCTCAATTTGCGAACCCATCTTAAACGGTTGACCCGCAAGACTATCTGCTTCTCAAAGTCAGAAGAAATGCACGATAAGATCATCGGATGGTATCTGACGATCAATCATTACCACTAAATCTGCGTCACGACC
>NZ_JAJNAG010000105.1 GCF_021010575.1 Limnobaculum eriocheiris
GCTATGGATTTAAAAAACTGTTTCAGGTGCTTCGCAGGCAGGGGCATGTGTGGAACCACAAACGCGTGCACCGAATTTACTGCCAGTTAAAACTGAATTTTCGCCGTAAAGGTAAGCAACGCCTGCCGGTGCGCAATCCGGCTCGGCTGGCAACGCCGGAAGCACTCAATCAGAGCTGGTCCATCGATTTTATGCACGATGCATTAGTCTGTGGCCGACGTTTTCGGACCTTCAACGTCGTGGATGATTTTAACCGGGAGGCTCTGGCCATAGAAATTGATCTGAATATCCCGGCACAGCGCGTCGTCCGGGTACTGGAGCGGATAGTGGCAAACCGGGGATATCCGTTAAAGATGCGAATGGATAACGGGCCGGAATTGATATCACTGACACTGGCACAATGGGCTGAAGACCATGGAGTGATGCTGGAATTTATCAAACCGGGCAAGCCAACGCAGAACGCGTATATCGAACGATTTAACCGAACATACCGGACAGAAATACTGGATTTTTACCTGTTCAGAACACTGAATGAAGCACGGGAGATCACAGAGCGCTGGCTGAATGAATACAACAGTGAGCGGCCCCATGAATCCCTGAATAACCTGACACCGGAAGAATACCGGCTGATGGCTGAAAACCCAGAAATCTCAAAAAGTATGTGGTACTAAAATGGGTGTGCTTACA
>NZ_JAJNAG010000106.1 GCF_021010575.1 Limnobaculum eriocheiris
TGCGAACCCATCTTAAACGGTTGACCCGCAAGACTATCTGCTTCTCAAAGTCAGAAGAAATGCACGATAAGATCATCGGATGGTATCTGACGATCAATCATTACCACTAAATCTGCGTCACGACCATATATCTTAATAGTAGAGGATGTAATTTATCATGTAACTCATCAATAACTAAAGTATATCCATTCTCTAGAGTATCTAACCAAGGACCAGCCAAAGAAAATAACTTTCTAGTACCATCTGATTCATAATCAATGTTTAAAGAAACTTCAACATTATTTTTATTTTTACGAATAAAGTCGGCATCAAAAACTTCCTCTTCTAGAATTTTATTTTTTTTGACAATATTTTTTAATTCATCAGATAATTTATTATACTCTTCGGTATCAAGTAGTGATTTTTTAGTGATGCTGATATCATCAATGTTCATATCCGCAGCATTTAAAAACTTAATAATATTAGCTTTTTTATTACTAATTTCACACTGCTTCATTGGGTCGTGACGCATATTTAGTGTTGTGGTATTCTTCGCCCTTTGGATGATTGATGGCAAAGATTGATGTAGTTTGTCCCCGCTGTTCTGAAACGAGTGATGTGATCCGAAACGGTCATTCCAC
>NZ_JAJNAG010000011.1 GCF_021010575.1 Limnobaculum eriocheiris
TTTGCGAACCCATCTTAAACGGTTGACCCGCAAGACTATCTGCTTCTCAAAGTCAGAAGAAATGCACGATAAGATCATCGGATGGTATCTGACGATCAATCATTACCACTAAATCTGCGTCACGACCAACTTTTTCATGATAACAGAGGGTTATTCTGTTGAATTATCATGTAAAAATAGAAATTTCGACTGGTAACAACTATCATTAACGAGTAGCAATATAAGGGAAACGCTGCTCAGCTAATGAACCAAATAAAAGGTGAGTTTGAGCAGTTAGTCTGACAGGAATGTGTTTTTTTTGGAGGTTAATATGGGTTTTATTGTTTGGATCGTATTGGGTTTAATCGTTGGTATTTTGGCTAAATGGATCATGCCTGGCAAAGATGGCGGTGGTTTTATCGTAACCGTTATTCTGGGGATTGTTGGTGCATTAGTCGGGGGATATATCAGTTCCTTCTTCGGTTTTGGTTCTGTAGATGGTTTCAATATTGGTAGCCTGGTTATTGCCGTTCTTGGTGCGCTGCTGGTTCTGTTTATCTACCGCAAAATCAAAGGCTAATCAGTTAGCTATTTGATAACATCAGCTGCTAATTTAGCGGCTGATGTTTTTTCTGGCATAGTATTATTTATCTGTGAGTCTTAACTGAATATCATGCAGTGGCTTTAAAGGCATGTAATCGGTTCATCGCTTTAGTTATATCTTCTTTAATCAAAATATCCGTACAGCGCACCGCCTCATCAATAGCTTCATCAATCATTTTCTGTTCAGAAGCCGGTGGTTTACCAAGAACAAATCCGGTGACTCTATTTTTGTCACCCGGATGACCAATACCAATTCTTAAGCGATAAAAGTTGGGGTTATTGCCCAGTTTGTTAGCGATATCTTTCAGACCGTTATGACCACCATTGCCTCCGCCCAACTTTAGTTTAGCTACGCCCGGGGGAAGGTCGAGCTCATCATGAGCCACCAGAATTTCATCGGGAGCAATGCGAAAAAAGCTGGCCATTGCCAGTACTGATTTTCCACTTAAATTCATAAAAGTAGTAGGAACTAATAGCCTGACATCATCGCCGGCAATATTCAGACGAGCGGTATAACCAAAAAACCTGGCTTCTTCTTTTAGCGGTTGATTATGGCGTTCAGCTAACAGATCAACAAACCAGGCCCCGGCATTATGACGAGTTTGGGCATATTCTGCCCCCGGATTGGCTAAACCGACAATTAATTTAATGCTGCTCACAGTCAATTCCTACAAACATGATGGTATTGGGAAGACAAAATAATAAGCGGGTTAGTTTACTCTTAGTCTATCGAATTACAAAATTGCGACCAGATTATGTTATTGAAGCGTTGTACTCATCAAAAAAGTGTTGTTATTGCCTTAGCACAAATTGCGAAATTTGCTGTCTAATGAATTGTAAGCAAATTGTAAGAATTATTGGCCACGCTGTGATCGTAGCCACACAAATAATGTATTTACGTGTCTATACTCATAGTGAAACAAAAGTTAAGTCACTTCAGCAAGCTTTTGGTGGAGGGTACTATGAAACGCAGAAACGCAGTTTTGCTTGGCAATGTCCTAATGGGATTAGGTTTGGTTTCAATGATAGGGGGTGTAGGCCTGACTATTCTTGGCCATCTGAAGGATGTGGTACTTTTACCGGGAGACCTGGCCCATATACCCGTGATGGGGATTTTTGTTGGTGCCTTAGTGTGGTTGGTTGGTGCTCGTATTGGTGGGCGTGATCGGGTTGCTGATCGTTATTGGTGGATCAAACACAGCGACAATGGTGCCCGTAAATGCGGATATCGCCATAAACATTTGTAGGTTAAGCTTTAGGATAATTGAGTCCAAAAGTTAAACGGTAGAGTGCTGTAACTATTGATTAATCATTATACAGGCATACCATCATGGTGCTTATCAATTGAAAAACCCGCTATTCAATATTGAATAACGGGTTTTTTTCATTAGACAACGTTTGCCAATACTTAGCGATTAATGCTCAAACATGGCAGAAATTGACTCTTCGTTACTGATACGGCGAATCGCCTCAGCCAGCATGCCAGAAAGCGTTAATGTACGAACTTTATTAATCGCTTTGATTTCGGCAGACAGCGGAATGGTGTCACAAACCACCACTTCATCAATCACGGAGTTTTTGATGTTATCAACGGCATTACCTGAGAAGATCGGGTGAGTCGCGTAAGCAAATACACGTTTCGCGCCACGCTCTTTCAGTGCTTCAGCTGCTTTACACAGGGTGCCACCGGTATCAATCATGTCGTCAACCAGAACGCAGTCGCGACCGTTAACATCACCAATAATATGCATCACCTGAGAAACGTTAGCCCGTGGGCGACGTTTGTCGATGATAGCCATATCGGTATCGTTAAGCAGTTTAGCAATAGCGCGGGCACGAACTACGCCACCAATGTCCGGAGAGACAACAATCGGGCTTTCCAGATTTTGTTGCAGCATATCTTCCAGCAGAATCGGGCTACCGAATACGTTATCAACCGGTACATCGAAGAACCCTTGAATCTGTTCAGCGTGTAGATCTACGGTTAAAACACGGTCAACGCCAACGCTGGAAAGAAAGTCAGCAACGACTTTAGCGGTGATAGGTACACGGGCAGAACGTACACGACGGTCCTGACGGGCATAACCAAAGTAAGGAATTACCGCAGTAATACGACCAGCAGAAGCGCGACGCAGCGCATCAACCATTACGACTAATTCCATTAAATTGTCATTGGTTGGTGCACAGGTGGATTGGATAATAAAGATATCGCCACCACGTACGTTTTCATTAATTTGAACACTCACTTCACCGTCACTAAAACGGCCTACAGCGGCGTCACCAAGAGATGTATAAAGACGATTGGCTACACGTTGTGCTAGTTCCGGCGTAGCGTTACCAGCAAAGAGCTTCATGTCAGGCACGAGAAGAACCTCAGGCTTGCATCCAGATAAGATATCATCGCGGGCAGGGATAGAGCTGACCCATTGATGATATACGGAAATAGAGACTACAAAATGCTGTAAACAGGGCCGACTCCAGAATAGCTTTGGTTACAACATTTAAGGTAGTACTCATTCTTGCCTTGAGAGTATAGCTTGCAGCGGTGAGGTATTGACACCTTGCGCAACAAAACCATGTAACCACTCAGGGGCTTGTTTTAACACGTCAACAGCCGCCGCTTGCGTATCGAATTCTGAAAATACACAAGCACCTGTTCCCGTTAAACGTGATGGTGCATATTCTAACAGCCAAGAAATGAGCTGTTCAACCTCGGGGAACCTTTTTCTTGCGATTGGTTCACAATCATTTAAAAAAGGTGAGGCTAAAAGGGTGGTAAGAGTACGTTTTGGCGTATTTCTAACCAGGTCCGGATCGTTAAAGATAAAGGGTGTGGGAATATGTACTCCCGGATGAGCGACTAAATACCATTTCTCTTTTGGTTGAGCGGGTTGTAATTTTTCACCAACGCCTTCAGCAAAAGCGGCATGCCCATAAATAAATATTGGAACATCGGCTCCCAGCGTTAATCCTATTTTGCATAACTGTTCCGGTGTCAAACCGCATTTCCATAGACGATTGAGTGCCACAAGTACCGTTGCCGCATTAGAGGAACCGCCGCCCAGACCACCGCCCATAGGTAAAATTTTGCTTACGGAAATATCCGCGCCCAGATGACAGTTGCTGAACTGCTGTAGCATTCGGGCGGCACGAATAATCAGATTTTGTTCATCCGGAACGCCACTAATCGGTGTTAACAGACAAATTTGATTATCCTGACGTAGTGCAAAATTAAGGGTGTCACCATAATTAAGAAACTGAAACAGTGTTTGCAAGTCATGGTAGCCGTCAGGACGACGGCCATTAACATACAAAAACAGGTTTAGTTTGGCGGGGGAAGGCCAGTCAACCATCATTGCAATGTCCAGTTGTCCATCTTCAGTTTGATGCGTTCTTCATCATGGGATATTTCCAGACGGCTTGGCAGGGCCGGTTGAACATCCTGATTATAGGCCTGATAGTCAACGGTCCAGGTTTGTCCGTTTTGTTCCAGTGTCACTTTATGCAGGCGGGCTTCAGGAGTCAGAGTGTAATTTTTAGCATCCGCCGGCAGGCCAAGCATCCATTTACGCATGTTATTGAGTGGAATGGTCATACCCGTCAGTTCCTGAATCATTTTTTCAGCATCGTCGCTAACATAGCGTTGACCTTTATCATCAGTTAACTGAACCAGACCCGGCTGAACGTTTAGTTCCATAACGGTATTACCTAATGGATTGGTTAATACTAAACGATATTGGTCAGGATTCTGTTGTTGCCAAAAGAATCTGGCATACACCTTCTGCTCTGATGACAAATAAGCAAAAGCCCCACGAGTTTGATATTGAGATAGGGCCGTAACTTGTTGTTGGTGCTGTTGCCATTCAGGGGAAGAGGGTGAAACCGCCGTACCCTGTTGACCGGTTAAAGTACAGGCAGTCAGAAATAGGCTGGCTAAAGGGAGCAGTTTCAGAAAAGTAGAAGTCCGTGTAAATATCATGATGTTCTCGCCGGGATCCTGTCGATAACCGATAACGCTAATGACCTTAAGGTAAAACGTCAATCGGATTGTTATTACGGATAAAAAATTAATGGCACAAAGTATATCTGTTTTATGCCGATAAATCCCGCAAACGCACTCTCACGATAAGTAGTGACTTTTATTGGTAGTCAGCATCAAGTAGAATATGCCAACGAAATGCCGATTCAACTGAGAATCTACAATAACTATAACTATTTCATGACGCTGTTTGCACTTGGAATCAATCATAAAACTGCCCCGGTATCATTGAGGGAAAAGGTCACTTTTTCTCCGGATACATTAGGTGATGCATTGCAAAGCCTGCACCAACAACCTTTGGTGCAGGGCGGTGTTGTGTTGTCTACGTGTAACCGAACCGAGCTGTATTTAAGCGTTGAGCAAGATGAAAACATCCTGCAACAGTTAATTAAATGGTTATGTCAGTATCATCAGCTATCACCGGAAGAATTAACGAAAAGTTTGTACTGGCATCAAGATTCTGAAGCGGTCAATCACCTGATGCGTGTTGCCAGCGGGCTGGATTCTCTGGTGTTGGGTGAACCTCAGATTTTGGGGCAGGTAAAGAAGGCGTTTGCTGAATCGCAGGAACATCGTAAGTTAAATACTGAGCTTGAGCGCCTGTTCCAGAAATCATTCTCCGTGGCAAAACGTGTTCGTACCGAGACCGAAATCGGTTCCAGTGCGGTGTCGGTTGCTTTTGCTGCCTGTACCCTAGCCCGTCAGATTTTTGAATCTATGGGTGACGTGAATGTACTGCTGGTCGGCGCGGGTGAAACCATTGAGTTGGTGGCGCGTTATTTACGTGAGCATCAGGTGAAAAAAATGGTTATCGCTAACCGCACGCGAGAAAGAGCGCAGCAGTTAGCGGATGAAGTTCAGGCGGAAGTTATCACTCTGCCTGAAATCGATGAGCGTCTGTATAAGGCCGATATTGTTATCAGTTCAACCGCCAGTCCGTTACCTATTATTGGTAAAGGTATGGTTGAACGCTCGCTAAAAGCTCGTCGTAACCAGCCAATGTTATTTATCGATATTGCTGTACCACGCGATATCGAGCCCGAAGTGGGTAATTTGTCAAACGTCTATCTGTATACCGTTGATGATTTGCATGCGATTATTGAACACAATTTATCGCAGCGTAAAGCGGCAGCCGTTCAGGCTGAAGATATTGTTCAGCAGGAAAGCGCAAACTTTATGGCATGGATGCGCTCACAGTCTGCGGTCTCTTCCATTCGGGATTACCGTGCGATGGCGGATGGCATTCGGGAAGAGTTAGTGGAAAAGGCTCTGTTTTCCATTGAACAAGGGGCTGATGTTGAAAGTACCATTAATGAACTGGCCCATAAGCTCACCAACCGTCTTATCCATGTACCAACCAAATCTCTTCAGAAAGCGGCAAGCAGCGGCGATCTGGAGCAATTAAATGTATTACGTGACAGCCTCGGGCTGGATCAGTATTAGTTTCTTTTATTTTATTCACAAGGTGTTTAGCCACGCATGAAACCTTCTATTGTTGCTAAATTAGAAGCATTACAAGAGCGTCACGAAGAAGTACAGGCACATCTGGGTGATGCGTCTGTTATCGCCGATCAGGACAGATTCCGTGCGCTTTCGCGGGAGTATGCACAACTGGAAGACGTCACTAACTGTTTTCGTCAATGGCAGAAAGTGCAAGAGGATCTGGTCGCCGCTGAGATGATGCTGGCCGACCCTGAAATGCGTGAAATGGCTCAGGAAGAAATCGATGAAGCCAAACAGCAAATTGAAACTCTGGAGCAGCAGCTTCAGGTATTGCTGCTGCCGAAAGATCCTGATGATGAACGTAACTGTTACCTTGAAGTGCGGGCAGGTACCGGTGGTGATGAAGCGGCAATTTTTGCCGGCGATCTGTTTCGTATGTATAGCCGCTATGCAGAATCTCGCCGCTGGCGCGTAGAGATTATGAGTGCTAACGAGGGTGAGCACGGTGGTTATAAAGAGATCATCACCAAAGTAACCGGTGATGGTGTATATGGCCAGCTTAAGTTTGAATCTGGTGGTCATCGGGTGCAGCGAGTACCGGAGACGGAGTCCCAGGGGCGTATTCATACCTCAGCCTGTACTGTTGCGGTGATGCCAGAAATTCCGGAAGCGGAACTGCCGGATATTAACCCGGCGGATCTGAAAATTGATACTTTCCGTTCTTCCGGCGCAGGTGGTCAGCACGTTAACACCACCGACTCTGCTATCCGGATAACCCACTTACCAACCGGTATTGTGGTGGAGTGCCAGGATGAACGTTCCCAGCACAAAAACAAAGCCAAAGCGCTATCGGTATTAGGTGCACGTATTCGTGCAGCAGAAATGCAAAAACGCCAGTCTGAAGAGGCTTCAACCCGCCGTAATTTATTAGGTACCGGCGATCGTTCTGACCGTAATCGGACCTATAACTTTCCTCAGGGACGGGTAACCGATCATCGTATCAACCTGACGGTTTACCGTTTAGATGAAGTGATGGAAGGGAAACTGGATATGCTCATTCAACCTATTGTTCAGGAATATCAGGCTGACCAACTGGCAGCGCTATCTGAGCAGGATGCATAATTTGACACCATGACATTTAATCAATGGTTAGAGCAAGCCATCGCTAAATTAACCGGTGGTGACAGTCCTAAACGGGACGCGGAAATCCTGTTGGGACATGTGACGGGAAAAACGCGCACATTTCTGATGGCATTTAGTGAAACTGAGCTGAATGCTGAACAGGAATCTCGTCTTGACGAACTATTGTGCCGAAGACTACAGGGAGAGCCTATTGCCTATCTGGTGGGTTCCCGTGAGTTCTGGTCGCTATTATTAAAGGTTTCGCCAATTACCTTGATTCCCCGACCGGATACCGAGAAGTTGGTGGAGCTGGCATTAGAACGTTTACCCACTGTTGATTGTGATATTCTGGATTTAGGTACCGGAACCGGTGCTATTGCGCTGGCATTAGGTCATGAACGCCCCGATAGCTCAGTAACCGGCATCGATTATCAGGTGGAGGCGGTTTCGCTGGCGCAAGATAATGCAGACAATCTGAATATCAACAACGTCCATTTTGTACAGGGTGACTGGTTTGAGCCGCTGAGTGATGCCTATTTTGATATGATCGTCAGTAACCCACCCTATATTGATGAAAGCGATCCTCATTTGTATCAGGGGGATGTACGTTATGAGCCAAACAGTGCCTTAATTTCTGCACAGCAAGGCTTTGCCGATTTAAACCATATTATTGAACAAGCACCGGAATACCTTAAGCCCGGCGGCTGGTTATTGTTGGAACATGGATGGATGCAAGGGGAGCAGGTGCGAACTCTGTTTAAACAACGCGGCTTTGAGTTAATTGCTACTCATCAGGATTATGGTGGCAATGAAAGAGTGACGCTGGGGCGCTGGTTTAAACATTAAACTTGAATTATTACTGGTCAGACACCAAATAAACAGGAACAGCTTTATATGTATATATGGGTAAAACATTTACATGTTCTCACTGCGGTAATCAGTATTGTGCTGTTCATTTTGCGTTTTTACTGGAAATGGCGTGGTTCTGCCATTATGCAGCAGCGTTGGATCAAGATTACACCTCATCTGAATGACACTATTCTATTTGGTACCGGTGTAATGTTAATCTTTATCACCCACTTTTATCCGTTCTCTGTTCAGGGAACCTGGTTAACTGAAAAGCTGATAGCACTGGTGATTTATATTGTTTTGGGATATATCGCTCTGGGAAAACGGAATCGGAGCCAGATGGTGAAATCGGTAGCATTTATGGCTGCAATACTCTGTCTGTATCTGATAGTTACATTAGCAACAAGTAAAATGCCGTTATTTATGGGGTATGCATGAAGCGCGGAAACATAACCGATTTTGAGTTTAACAGTCATCCACTAAGCGAGGGTATCTACCTGATTACTCGTTTCATTCGTGATGATTTTCCGGAAGATCAGGTTCGTTATGAGTTAGACCAGTTGGCGGAAAGGGCCAGAAGTATTATTTCCGCAGATCTGGAGGCGGATTTACAGCTCGAGCAGCTATTGGAGCTGTTCTATCATACCTGGGGATTTGGCGGCGCGGGTGGTGTCTACAATCTGTCAGATACCTTATGGCTGGATAAAGTGTTGAAAACCCATCAGGGAGCGCCTTCATCATTAGGTCTGATATTGATGTATATCGCTAATCGACTGGATATTCCTCTTTATCCGGTGATTTTCCCAACCCAATTGCTGATTAAAGCGGAATGGCTGGATGGTGACAGTTGGGTTATTAATCCACTGAATGGGGAAACCTTAACCAGTCATATTCTGAATGTCTGGCTAAAAGGGCATCTTGGCATCAGTGCAACCCTGAGCAATGACGACCTGAGTGATGCAGAGAACAGTCAGATTATTATACGGTTACTGGGTTCTCTTAAAGGGGCGTTAATGCAGGAAAATAAACCGGAGTTAGCACTGCGGGCCAGTGAACTGGCTCTGAGTTTTGATCCGGAAGACCCTTATGAGATTCGCGATCGTGGTTTGATTTATGCTCAATTGGAGTGCAACCACATTGCAGCAAAAGATTTAAATTATTTTGTAGAACAGTGCCCGGAAGATCCGGTAACTGAGATTATAAAATTACAGCTTAACAATATTGAACAAAACACCGTTACGCTTCATTAAGATGCGGTCAATGGCGGCAGTTAAATCTGTTAATCAAAAGATTAAGGAAAAGGCAGCATGAGTCAGAAAGTGGTTAAAATTGGTGACATCAAGGTAGCTAACGACCTGCCATTTGTTCTGTTTGGTGGGATGAACGTGCTGGAGTCACGAGATCTGGCGATGCGTATCTGTGAATATTACGTTACTGTTACGCAAAAGTTAGGCATTCCTTATGTCTTTAAGGCCTCTTTTGACAAAGCCAATCGCTCTTCTATTCACTCTTATCGCGGTCCGGGTCTGGAAGAGGGGATGAAAATTTTTCAGGAGCTAAAGCAGGCGTTTGGTGTAAAAATCATTACTGATGTGCATGAAAGCTGGCAGGCTCAACCGGTGGCTGATGTGGTTGACGTCATTCAGTTACCGGCATTCCTGGCACGCCAAACCGATCTGGTGGAAGCCATGGCGCGTACCGGTGCGGTCATTAACGTTAAAAAGCCTCAGTTTGTTAGCCCGGGTCAGATGGGGAATATCGTCGATAAATTTAAAGAAGGCGGTAACGATCAGGTTATTCTCTGCGATCGTGGCAGTAACTTTGGTTATGACAATCTGGTTGTAGATATGCTGGGCTTTAACGTAATGAAGCAGGCAACGGGTGGTCATCCGGTGATTTTCGACGTAACCCATGCTTTACAATGCCGCGACCCGTTTGGCGCTGCATCTGGTGGACGTCGCGCTCAGGTTGCCGAGCTGGCCCGTTCCGGTATGGCGGTTGGTATTGCCGGTCTGTTTATTGAAGCGCATCCGGATCCTGCTCATGCTAAGTGTGACGGCCCTTCCGCACTGCCGCTGGATAAACTGGAGCCATTTCTGATGCAAATGAAAGCCATTGATGAACTGGTTAAGAGCTTCCCGGAGCTGGATACCAGTAAATAATTTTGAAAATAGCGAAGTAAAAAGGGGAGCGTTGGCTCTCCTTTATTTTTTCAGTATAAATATAAAATTGATGTTATTCATTTTTTAACACGCATTAGTTTTAATGCTGTTAATAAATTATCCTCCTCATACATTAAGATTGCGTTATATTTTTATTTAGCTGTGTTAAAAATTTTTTAGTAAATGCTACGAATTGTTTCAATGGGTTGATAACCTGTGTTTGCGTGTTATTATCCCCAAATTCTCAAAGGGTTGAGGATATTAATTGCTTTCCAGGGAGATAGCATATGTTTAAGAAAATCTGTTTAATTGTTCCTTTAATTATTTCTCCAGCCGTCTTTGCTGCGGAATCTAACGCGGGTAAAGATTACTGTGCAATAAAAGAGGAGAAAATCAATCAGCAGATAGAATATGCAAAGAAATATAATAACCCGAATCGTTTAGCGGGGTTAGAGCGAGCATTAAGTAATGTGAAAGCTCACTGTAGCAATAAAGGCTACGTTGTCGATGTTGAGTGTAAGATAGCGGATAAAGAGCGTAAAGTTGAAAAGCGCCGTCAGGAGCTGGCCGAAGCAAAAGCTTCCGGTAAGTCTGACAAAATCAGTAAAAAACAGAAGAAGCTTCGGGAAGCTGAGACCGAACTGGATGAAGCGTTAAATTTACTGTAATTAATCAACGTTAATCCGTGAAATGATAAGCCCCGTTTAAAACGGGGCTTTATAATCATTAGACACTGTGTTTCCGACTAATCAGGAATTTCAGACTCCGCTATCAGTGCCTCCTCCAGAGAGGCATAGAACGCCAGTTTACCAGCAATAGGTTTAATACCCGCTCGCGCCAGCGTTTTTAATGGCTGATACTGAATATCACAGTTAATCAATTCAGTACCTTCCGGCAGAATGTCGATAAACCGTTGGAATGCGCTAAGGCCACCGGCATCCAGCACTGGCACCGCATCCCATTGCAGAATAATCACCCGTTGGTTTTCAATACGCTGTGTCAATTCATTAAAGATTCTTTCTGCGGCAGCGAAGAACAGCGGGCCGCTAACGCGCATCACCAGACGATCGGTAGTTGATTCTGTGGTTATTTCCGTTAAACGCGTCATGCGAGCAATTCGACGCATAAACAGCAACGAAGCCAGAACGATACCTACGGTGATGGCGATAACCATATCGAACAGTACCGTGAGGCTCATACAGAGCAGCATCACGATAATGTCGTCTTTTGGCGCACGACGTAATATATCGATAACTTTATGCGCTTCGCTCATGTTCCATGCTACTAACAGCAACAGTGATGACATCGCGGCCAGTGGCAAGTAGGAAAGCGCAGGGGCCAAAACCAGTAACGCCATAATTACCAGTATTGAGTGAACAATGGCAGAAATCGGAGAGCTGGCACCGGCCCGCACGTTAGCCGCAGAGCGGGCAATTGCCGCAGTCGCGGTAATACCGCCAAAGAAGGGCGCGGTTAAATTTCCCAGCCCCTGACCAATTAACTCATCGTTAGAGTGATGCTTTTTACCGGTCATGCCGTCCAGAACCACGGCACAGAGCAGTGATTCAATAGCCCCCAACATAGCCATTGAGAAAGCGGCAGGTAGTAAGGCAGAAATGGTGTCCCAACTGAGCTCAAAGCTTTTGCCACTGATATCTGGAATGTTCCAGGGCAGCACAAACTGTGGAAGAATCGGTGGAATACCCTGACCGCTACTGCCGTCTGGCATCAGGTAATGGAATTTGGAGCCAATAGTGGCAACGGGATAACCAAACCAGGAAAGCAGGGCCATAACGGCGGTTCCTGCCAGCAATGCCGGTAAATGGCCGGGAATTCGTAATTTTAAACGGGGCCACAGTATCAACACGGCTAAGGTTACGCTGGCGATCAGAGTATCTGCCCAACTGATGGTTGGCATAGCGGACGCTAACGCGACGACCTTATCTATGTAGTGTTCCGGTACATCCAGCGTCAGGCCAAAAAAATCCTTAACCTGCATGGTCGCAATAGTGATACCGATACCGGAAGTGAAACCTAAGGTGACAGAGATAGGGATATATTCAATCAGGCGACCAAAACGGGCCAGCCCCATAAGTACTAAAAACACCCCGGACATCAGGGTGGCAATCAACAAACCAGACAGACCAAACTGTTGAGATACCGGATAGAGAATAACCACAAAGGCGGCGGTCGGTCCGGAAACGCTATAGCGAGAGCCACCGGTAACCGCAATGACAATACCAGCAATAGCCGACGTGTACAGACCATATTGAGGGGGCACACCACTGGCGATAGCCAGGGCCATAGCCAGTGGGATTGCGATAATCCCTACGGTAATGCCGGCAATAATATCTTTAAGGAAACGTTGAAGTGTGTAGGACTCGTGCCAACAGGCGTCAATTAATGCACTGAACGGTCTGACACCGTTAATTCCATGCGTTTTCATCGTGGGATAACCTGACCCTAAATAGAGCTAAAAAAATGGCGGGCCGACGTGGCCCGTCGCATAAATTTATCTGATAACCATACTCCCTTTGCAAAATTATTGCATGGGGTATATCAATGAATCTGACTATTTCATTGTGAAGTAAAAATAATCGGTTTATTCCCCCGATAAAAGATGATTAATGCTTTGTTTGCTAAGGGTAAGTCGGGGGTTAAAAAGCAAAGTTAAATCAATTGAGGCATTGAATCAGAGTCAGTTGTGGTCAATCAGACCTAACTATCTAATTAATCTAAATAACGTCAGGTTATATGTGGCTGTAAAAGAAGGAGGTCACGCAAATATGGCAAGGCAGGCTTTATTGGGTTATAGCCGTTGATCCACGATTTTCCACCGGACAGGTTAAAAAACATATTGTGATATCAATAGGTTTATATACAGGAGGAAAGTCATAGAGAAACGAGCCAACAGAACGACTGAATTCAGAAGGTATCTGAAAGCACGTTAGTGACCACAGCGATTATTTTACCTCTGCCGCAGTGGTTTCATCGGTAGTTGACCAAATACGATAACGAACCTGAATATCCTGTGGAGCATAAATCACAATAGGCAGTTTGCTGTTGTAGCGTTGTAAAAAATCACCGCGGGAAATCGTTACCAGCGCCTTGTGCTTGTTACCATCCGGGCAGGCCATCATGGTTGAAACCGGACCGCTTACATCACTTAAAACAAAATAGTTATATCCCCATCCTTCAAGGTCCTTTTTTTTCAACTTGCCGCTGAGCATTTGACGGTTACAGTCGACATCCATCTCTTTACCCATCACCAGTTCGACCTTCAGGTTATTTTCATTTTCCACTACAGGCAGAAAAATCGCATGGCGAATCTGACCCTTTTGTGCTTCGGGATAAGGTGCGATCTCTTTCAGCTCCGGAGTTTTAGTGGCGGGAGCAATCTCTTTTGACACAGAGGTTTCTTCTTTAGAAGCTGGGCTATGGCTTGGTGTTTCAGCCAGTACATGGGTAGAGATACCTATTAAAGCGGCCATCAGAGTGAGCTTAATCTTCATTCTCTATTTTCCTTCTTAAAATAAATCAATTTCAAGAATTATATGCTGATGGTGGTTCAATTTCCACTACAATCGTCGAATCGATGCGTTGCCCTGTTATCCCCATCATAAAAAACCTGCAATCAGATAAAAACAATCAAATTCAGTGAGTGAATAATGCTAACAATCACTTCAATTGATTATTTTATTTTGAAATCAATCACAGAACTCACTATTGGCAGGGAGTTGCCCCATCAGTGGTGATGGCTGTCACAATTTTAACGCCAATGGAAGCATATAAACGTTCAGTAGTTGATTGAATGGAGGTGGTGTTGAGCGCCTCCTAAATAGCGAAACAGGGCGGATATATGACTTTTGATGTGCAAAAAAATTTACTCAGTTTATTGGCACTGGATGGTATTTCAGGCCATGAACATAAAATAGCCGCTGTTATGCAACAGCAGTTTAGCCAAACAGCTTATCAGGTATGGCAGGACAGATTAGGGAATGTGGTGGCCCAATATGGCAGCCAGTCCCCTGATGCTTTCAGACTGATGGTCTTTGCACATATGGATGAAGTGGGCTTTATGGTGCGCAAAATTGAAGAAAATGGTTTTTTGCGCTTCGAACGAGTCGGTGGTCCGGCACAGATCACCATGTCTGGCTCAACGGTCAGACTGGACGGCGAGCACGGCCCGGTGCACGGTTGTATTGGTATTAAATCTTATCATTTCAGTAAAGGGGATGAACGTACTCAACCTCCGGGTATTGAACATCTGTGGATTGATATTGGTGCTGTGGATAAACAGGATGCCGCCCGAATGGGAATCAAAGTCGGAACACCGGTATGCCTGTATAACCCGCCACAGCTTTTAGCCAACGATCTGGTTTGCAGTAAAGCGCTGGACGATCGGCTGGGATGTACTGCATTACTGGGCGTTGCCGCAGCGGTAGAACAGATGGATTTAGATATCTCGCTTTATCTGGTGGCCTCGGTACAGGAGGAATTTAATATCCGGGGGATTTTGCCGGTATTGCGTCGAATTAATCCGGATATGACCATAGGGATAGATATTACACCATCCTGTGATACCCCCGACTTATCAGATTATTCCGATGTAGTTATCAATAAGGGACCGGGTATTACCTGCCTGAATTATCATGGGCGCGGTACGCTGGCCGGTCTGATTACACCTCCGAAACTGATTGCTTTTCTGGAGCAAACCGCAGCAGAGCATCAAATTCCGGTACAAAGAGAAGTGGCTCCGGGAGTCATTACTGAAACTGGATATATTCAAATGGAGCAAGATGGCATTCCTTGCGCCAGTCTGTCTATTCCCTGTCGCTATACCCATTCCCCCAGCGAAGTGGCCAGCATACGCGACCTGAGTGATTGTATTCGATTATTAACCGCCATAGCTCAGATTAAGGGGCAACAGTTTCCTGTTGCCCCTCGTCAGGCCCAGGCACACAACAACTCTCTATGACGAGGTACAACAAAATGAAGAAGATACTGGTAGCCTGTGGAACAGGCATGTCCACCTCAACCATGATTGCACAGCGCCTGCAAGAGTACTTAACGGCGCAAGGGATCCCGGTGAGTACATCTCAATGTTGCCTGAATGAGATCCCTTATAACTGTAGCGGAATGGACCTGATCGTAACCTCCATGAAAGTGGATAAGGATTACGGCATCCCTACGCTGAACGGTGCACCATTATTAATTGGTATCAATGATGATGTGCTCAAAGAAAAAATTAAAGCACTGCTGAGCCAATAGGGCGGGAGCGTTATGTTTGATTACATTTTGTCTCTTGGCGGAACCGTTTTTGTACCCATGGTGATGATTCTGATTGGTCTGATTTTTAGAATCCCTGTTCTGCAGGCGGTGAAAGCGGGGGTAACGGTAGGCATCGGTTTCGTTGGTATGGGGTTAGTTATTGTTATGGCTATTGATAGCCTCAGCCCACCAATAAAAATCATGATTGAACGTTTTGGTCTGAGCCTGCACATTTTGGATGTAGGCGCAGGGCCTGCTTCCGGCGTGGGTTATGCTACCGCCATTGGTGCCATTATTATCCCGGTCATTTTCTTACTCAATATTGGCATGCTGGTTACCCGATTAACCAAAACCATGAACGTCGATATCTATAATTACTGGCACTACGCTATCACTGGTTCAGTCGTACAGCTAATGACGGGAAATATGATCTACGGCGTACTGGCGGCAATTTGTCATGCGGCGCTGTCTCTAAAAATGGCCGATCTCACCGCTAAACGGGTACAAAACATTGTTGGACTGGAAGGGATCTCTATTCCTCAGGGTTACGGTTCCAGTTCGGTACCGCTGTTTATCCTGTTGGATAAGCTTTATAGCTATATTCCGTTCCTTAAAGGACGGAATATTGATGCGACAGAGATCCAGAAACGTTTTGGCATGGTTGGCGACCCGGTCATTATTGGTGTTGTACTGGGGCTAATTTTTGGCCTGTCTGCCGGAGAAAACTTTAAAGGCACGATGACGCTAATGATTACCGTCGCGGCGATTATGGTGTTGTTTCCCCGAATGATTCGCCTGATTGTGGAAGGTTTAATGCCTATTTCAGACGGTGCACGTAAATTCTTTCAAAAATACCTTCACGGTCGGGAAGTTTATATTGGTCTGGACACCGCGGTGACACTGGGGCATCCAACGACGATTGCGGTAGGTCTGTTACTGATCCCGATTATGTTATTGATTGCCAGCGTATTGCCCGGCAATCAGGTATTACCGCTGGCGGATCTTCCCGTTGCACCATTTTTCATTTGTATGGCAACGGTGATTCATCGTGGCGATCTGATTCGTACCCTAATTAGCGGTGTCATTGTAATGATTACCGTACTGCTCATTGCCACCCAGTTTGCCCCTTATTTTACCGAAATGGCCCGTAATGGCGGATTTAGCTTCGCGGCTGATGGCGCACAAATCAGTGCATTGTCCGTGGGGAATATGTTTGGCTGGTCTATTGTTGAGTTAATGGCGATGGGCATTATTGGCGCCGTGATTGCAGTGGGGGCGGTATGCGCAATCGTACTGTGGTTACGCACCAAAGAGCTGTCTGCATAATTGATGATTAACAATTTTTATTAATGTCTTAATTAAACAGGAGTAACAGTGATGAGTTGGCTTAAGTCAGTTATTGGCACAGAAAAAGCGGTAATAGCTATGTGTCATTTTCGAGCGCTGCCGGGAGATCCTGGTTTTGATGCCAGCAAAGGAATGAGCTGGGTGATTGATCGGGCATATGATGATTTAACCGCTTTACAGAATGGCGGCGTGGATGCAGTGATGTTCTCCAATGAATTTAGTATGCCCTATTTGACCAAGGTGAAACCTGAAACTTCTGCGGCAATGGCCCGCATTATAGGCCAGTTGATGTCGGAAATCCGGGTTCCGTATGGGGTCAACGTACTCTGGGATCCGGTGGCTTCTTTTGATTTGGCCATGGCGGTAGACGCACAGTTTATTCGGGAAATTTTTACCGGGGCTTATGCCAGTGATTTTGGCGTCTGGAATACCAATGTTGGGGAAACCATTCGACACCAGCAGCGTATTGGCGCAGGAAAAGTGAAAACCCTGTTCAATATTGTACCAGAAGCGGCGGTTTATTTAGGTAATCGGGATATTCAGTCGATTGCTAAATCAACGGTATTTAACAATCGTCCTGACGCACTTTGTGTTTCTGGCCTGACGGCAGGAAGTAAAACCGACTCGGCAACGCTGAAGTTAGTAAAAGATACCGTGCCTGGCACTGTCGTGTTAGCCAATACCGGCGTCTGTCTGGAAAACGTGGAGGAACAGTTATCTATTGCCGATGGATGCGTGACGGCGACTCATTTTAAGAAAGATGGCATCTTTGAGAACTTTGTTGATGGGGATCGCGTAGCGCGATTTATGGATAAGGTTCGCAGTATTCGCCAATAAGAAAGGGATAAGCAAACTGCTTACCCCTGATAGTTAGCCATTGAACAGGCTATTCCCCCGAAGTCTTCGCCAAAAGTACCTTCGGGGGAATATTACAATAACCTAATGGTTAAAGGAGTCAACGATGTTGATTGAGGATTGCAAAACCACGCAGGCTTCACGCCATGCTGAATCATGGCGTGAAGCTGTGGCGCTGGCAGCCACACCTTTGATTGAGCTTGGCTATGCAAAAGCAGAGTATATACAGGGCATTATTGATAATACTCTGGAATATGGCCCTTATTATCTGATTGCACCGGGTATAGCTTTACCCCATGCGCGTCCGGAACAGGGGGCTATTCGTAACGGCGTGGCATTCACTACATTGTCGCAACCCGTGAGTTTTGGTCATGACGACTGTGATCGAATCTGGTTGCTGATTTGTGTTAGCGCCACGGATGCCGAACAGCATATAAAGACCATTCAGACCATTGCTTCCTTACTGGATAACTCTGTACTGATAGCGCAAATACAACAGGCTAAGAGTGATGATGAACTCTATCGGTTATTATATTTGGCAAGCGTGGATAACTGATTATGCTAACCACCATTCATCCTTCATTAGCCTCTGCCTGTCAGCTTGAGTTAGGTAACACGCTCGACCGGTTGAATACAGCAACGCTGGGTTCAATACATCTGGATATTGAAGACACCAGCTTTATTCGAAATATCACCTTTGGCTTAAAAACCGTTACTCAGGTCGCAGCGGCTACGCCTCATCCTTTGTCGTTTCATTTAATGGTGAATGATCCTTTTCCCTGGGTTGAGTGGCTGAAACCGCTTAATCCCGCATGGATATTTGTTCATGTTGAAACACTGGCTAATCCCGCTGAAGTTCTGGCTTTAATTAAAGGGATAGGCAGTAAAGCCGGGCTGGCGTTCAATCCGGTAACGTCGTTGGAACCCTATTATTATCTGGCCTCGCAGGCGGATAGCATAATGATTATGACCAGTGAGCCGGATGGTATCGGGCAGCATTTTAACCCTCTGTTGATTGAGAAAGTTACGCGGGCCGCATCGCTATTTAAAACAATGGAGATTTGGGCCGATGGTGGTATTACGCTGGCTGCGGCCAGTAAACTGTATGTTGCAGGAGCCCGGCATCTGGTGCTGGGGCGGGCGCTATTTAGCTCAGAAGACTATATGACAAGTATCGATACTTTTCGGGAGGTTGGCGATGAGCGATAAACGTTCCGATAGAATGCGTAATATCCTGCACTATCTATGGCAACATAAAAAGATCGAAACGCGTCAGGCGGTTGAACTGTTTGGCTATGCGGAGGCGTCGGTCAGACGAGATTTTCAGATAATCGTGGATGGTTATCCGGGAATGGTGCGCTGCCATGGCGGTATTGTTTTTGATAAAACGACCGTCGATCAGGAATATATTTTTGACGTTAAACAGAGTATTCAGCGCGTGGCTAAACAGGACATAGCTCAGATTGCCCGTAATATGATAAAGCCGGATGACTGTATTCTGCTAGATTCAGGTTCAACCTGTCTGGAACTGGCTAAACGGTTATCGGATATCTCTGCCAAAGTGATTACCACCGATGTGAAAATAGCAAATCAACTGGGTTGTTATAACCAACTGGAAAGCTATATCGTTGGAGGCATGATCCGCTCCGGTTATTTTTCTGTCGGGGAAAGTCTGGCGGTAGATATGCTGAAGTTATTCTCTGCGGATAAAACGTTTATGTCTTGTGATGCGCTATCTCTGGAGAGCGGTATTACCAACTCCACCGTTTTTGAAGTTGGAGTAAAGAAAATGCTGATTCAACGGGCCCGGCAGGTCGTATTACTGGCGGATCACAGCAAATTTGATCAGATAAAACCCCACAGTGTGGCGACGTTACTCTCCATGAGCTGTATTATTACTGATGCATTACTGCCGGAGGAGACGTTTCAACGTTACCGACAGGCAGGAATTAATATTATCAGAGCGGGAGAACGAGGGTATGACGACGGCTATTATCTTTGATATGGATGGTGTACTGGTAGATTCAGAGCCTGTTTGGGTCAAAGTGGAGCAGGAAATTTATTTACAGTGTTATGGGGTTCATTTAAGCGATGAGGATTTCAAAGATAGTGCCGGTATTCGTATTGACAAATTACTGACAGAACATCATCATCGCTATTCACTTCCGCTGCAAGATGTCCCTCTTCGGGTTGAAGAAATTGTTGCAGAAGTGGGGCGCCAAATACAAACCAATCCACAACCCATGCCTGGGGTTGTAGAACTACTTGAGACTATCCAACATCATGGTTTACCCATGGTCGTGGCTTCTTCTTCACCGCAAAAGCAAATTACCCGTGTATTGGATGCGCTAAACATCAGCCATTACTTTTCTCACCAAATATCTGCTGAAGGTATGATCAACGGTAAGCCTCATCCTGCGGTATTTTTACGGGCAGCAGAAATCCTTAGCGTTAATCCGGAAGAGTGTATCGTGATTGAAGATGCGGTAAACGGTATGGTGGCCGCTAAAGCCGCCCAGATGAAAGTCATTGTTATGCCTGCACCTGAAGCACGTCAGGATAAACGGTTTGGGCTGGCGGATATACAGGTTAATGGGTTGAGCGAAGTTTGGCAGGCGATACAGCAGTTAAAATAAAGGTATTCGCCAGTTATTGAGAAAAGCATCCGTAATGGCAATGTGGGATCAGCTCGCATTGCCATTGGCTATCTTTATTTATAATCATTTATCTTTTTGGATAGATTTATCTCCAGCCTGTTTCCCTTCTATTTATTTTTTGAAATTGGTATTAAATTTAATTTCATTTGAATTCAATATATTAAAAATATTTTTCTATGGGTTTTAAAAGTTGGCACGTTTGTCGCTATATATCTGGCATGAAGGACAGCAGCGTTAGAACCGATAATCAAAGATTGATGGTGATAACTAACAAAGCTGCATTCTGTCCGGCAGATTAAATTTGTCTCAAAGGAGAATGAGAATGGCGAATATTCAACTATTTAAATCATTAAAGGGCCGCTGGTTACCCAAAGCTAATAGTCAGAACGAAGCAGGTGGAACCGCATATCGCTTTAGCGCAGAACATGCCCTGGCACAGTATGCCGCAACAGGGTGCTTAAACGGTACTTATTACGCTTCAGCTGAAACACAGTTGGATACCGTAATGTCACTGTGTTCTCAGGTTGACCCGCTAATGCTGGCAAAAATAGCCGTGTACTGTCGTCAATATGGCTATATGAAAGATATGCCGGCATTGCTGTTAGCGGTGCTGTCAGTTAAAGGAAAAGAGTACTTACCGATGGCTTTTCCACTGGTGGTGGATAACGGCAAAATGCTGCGCAACTTTGTACAGATATTGCGTAGTGGTACGGTAGGACGAAAATCCCTGGGGTCGCGTCCTAAAAAATTAGTACAGGATTGGTTAAATAACGCCAGTGAGCAGGCACTGTTATCCGCAGCCGTAGGCAACAATCCTTCGTTGGCGGATGTGGTAAAAATGGTTCACCCAAAACCTCAGGAAAGCTGGAGAGAGGCCTTCTTTGCCTGGTTAATTGGTAAGCCCTATGATGAAAATGCGTTACCACCCATTACCCGTGCGTTTGAGCAATACAAACGTCAGGGGCAGGGTGATGAAAACGGGTTACCGACAGTGCCGTTTCAGATGTTAACGTCACTAAATTTAACCACGACTGATTGGGCGGAGATTGCAAAGCAGGGTAGCTGGCAGATGGTGAGAATGAATCTGAATACCTTTGCTCGTCACGGTGTGTTTGAATTGCCGGGAATGACAAAAGTGATTGCTGATAGGTTGAGTGACAGAAAAAATATTATGCAGGCAAAGGTGTTTCCTTATCAGCTAATGACAGCGTATCAGTCAACCGGTAAAGAAATTCCATTGATGGTGCGTGAAGCATTACAGGATGCGCTGGAAATTGCATTAGAAAATGTATTACCAGTAGCCGGAAAAATGGTGGTTTGTCCGGATGTATCGGGTTCGATGCACTCTCCGGCAACCGGTTATCGCCCGGGAGCAACAACCGTAACTCGCTGCGTTGATATTGCAGCATTGATTGCAGCGACTTATCTGCGTAAGCAACGTGATACGTTAATCGTACCTTTTGAATATCAGGTGGTAGAGAGTCATCGTGTCGTGTTGAACCCAAGGGATACCGTGCTAACCAATGCCGCCAAACTGGCTGGCGCTTGCGGCGGTGGAACCGATTGCAGTGCGCCGCTGAAATGGTTAAATGCCAAAGGCATTCGCGCAGATTTGGTACTGTTGGTTTCGGATAACGAATCCTGGGGAAGTATTTATCGTCAGGGAAGTGGCGCAACAGAAACTATGCGTCAGTGGGAAATGTTTAAGCGCTTTAATCCGTCGGCCAAGCTGATTTGTCTGGATATCCAGCCTTATGCCACAACGCAGGTAGCGGAACGGGCAGATATTCTGAATATCGGAGGATTCTCTGATACGGTATTTCAGATGATTAGCGCATTTTCCCAGGGACAAATGCAATCAGAACACTGGTTAGGCGAAATTAATAAGGTGACATTGTCACAATAGCTGCGCATCGTGGCATAACGGTTAAAGCAGGATGATAAGGGATTTATCTTCCCGATCATCATAATGTTATGCCACTCCTGATAAAGGAGGAATGCCGATGGAACTACATCATTACGAATGAGGAGGTCACGGGTTCGAATCCCGTCGGTTTCGCCACAATGGAACCGTAGCTCAGAGGCAGAGCACCGGATGCTTGCATCCAAATACGTTTCATCACTTTTGTCCTCCGCTTTTCAGGGCCAGAGTTAACTCAAATAGTTAAAGACATAGTGAGTATCATTGCAGAACAACGCAAACGGGTAACAAATGCCCGCAGGGATTACATGGTTTAGCCGGTTCGAATCCGGCCTCCGTAAGGAGATATCTCTGCATCACTGGTTGTTATCGGTTTGCTTTATGAATAAGCGGTAAATGCAGGTGAAACTACAGGGTTCCCGGTTCGAGCCCGGGTTACTGAGCAATCAGCAATAGCTTAATAGGTAGAGCAAGTGTTTCGCATAATACTTGTTACCGCAACTAAATACAGGGCGAATGCCGGTGGAACTACATCCAAGTGCAAAGGTCGCGGGTTCAATTCCCGCCGGAATCTAACCAGGTTCCGTAGCTCAGTTGGATAGAGCATTGTGAATGTTTCACCAAAACTTGTCGCCCAACCTTATTAAAACCGTTTGTCGCAATAACAAGACAAACGATGAAATGGAAAAGAGTAAAAGGATAAATCATGAAACCTTCAATTCAGGTAATGAACGTTGAGAATGGCCGTCCGGTAAAAATGTGGACACAGGGAGTTCCGGTGGAAGACGAGGCCAAACGTCAGTTAGAGAACACAGCCAAAATGCCGTTTATCTTTAAACATATTGCAGTGATGCCTGATGTGCATTTAGGTAAAGGATCGACCATTGGATCGGTAATTCCTACCGTAGGAGCAATTATTCCGGCCGCGGTGGGTGTAGATATTGGTTGTGGAATGATTGCGGTAAGAACATCTCTGCATGCCAGCGATCTACCGGATAACTTATCTGCCGTGCGTGATGCCATAGAACGAGCGGTACCGCATGGACGTGAGGTTAATCGATCCAAACGAGATAAGGGGGCATGGAATGATGTGCCTGAAGTGGTAAATCGCGCCTGGTTACAATTAGATCCTGACTTTAAGCAGATTATTGATAAGTACCCTAAGTTGAAAAATACCAATAACCGGGTTCATTTAGGAACCCTGGGAACCGGTAACCACTTTATCGAAGTTTGTCTGGATGAGAATCAGGCTGTGTGGTTTATGTTGCACTCCGGTTCACGCGGTATCGGTAATGCTATCGGAAGCCTGTTCATTGAGCTGGCTAAAAAGGATATGCAACGACACTTTATTAATCTGCCACATCAGGATTTAGCTTATCTGGTTGAAGGTAGCGAACATTATAACGATTACGTTTTTGCCGTTGACTGGGCGCAGCGTTATGCCCGACTAAATCGTGAAACTATGATGAATAACGTGATTGCCGCGGTACGTAGCGTTATCACTAAGCCTTTTAGTTTAGAAATGGAAGCGGTGAACTGCCATCATAACTATGTACAGAAAGAACAGCATTTTGGTCAGGATGTACTGGTAACCCGTAAAGGTGCGGTGAGCGCTCAGGCGGGGGAGTTAGGTATTATTCCAGGCTCTATGGGGGCGCGATCTTTTATCGTGCGAGGAAAAGGTAATCCGGATGCTTTTTGCTCCTGTAGCCACGGAGCGGGTCGAACCATGAGTCGTACCGAAGCTAAACGCCGTTTCTCAATAGAAGATCAAATCAAGGCGACGGCAGGCGTTGAATGCCGTAAAGATTCAGACGTTATTGATGAGATACCTATGGCCTATAAAGATATTGATGCAGTAATGACCGCACAGTCAGAACTGGTAGAGATAGTTCATACCCTGAAGCAGGTAGTTTGCGTTAAAGGATAAGCTCCCGATGCACAGATTGTATGATAAGAAAGGAGCACAAAGTGCAATGGATTGAAGTTGATGGTTCAAAAGGCGAAGGCGGAGGGCAAATTCTTCGCAGTGGACTATCTCTGTCGATGATTACCGGTAAAGCCGTACGTTTTACCCATATTCGAGCCGGGCGGAGTAAGCCCGGTATTATGCGCCAACACTTAACTGCAATTCTGGCAGCACAGCAGGTTTGTGCTGCTCAGGTGACTGGAGCAATATTAAACTCAACGGAATTGACATTTATTCCCGGTCGTATTAAATCGGGGGACTACCGGTTTGACCTGGGGGGAGCAGGTAGTTGTGCCTTGGTATTACAGACGCTGTTACCAGCTTTATGGTCAGCCAACGGTGAAAGCCGGGTAAGGTTAAGCGGCGGTACTCATAATCCTCTGGCACCATCAATTAGCTTTTTGCAACAGGTTTGGCTGCCATTAATGGAGCAGATGGGCGCTAAAGCAACTTTATCACTACATCGTTGTGGTTTTTATCCGGCGGGAGGTGGTGAGATTGATGTTATCGTTTATCCTGTTAAACAGTGGCAGGCGCTGTATTTACCTCAACGAGGCAAATTAATTGAGGTCAGTGCACAATCGCTAATTGCGGATCTGCCTGATTCAGTTGCTTTTAGAGAATTAAACATTGTAAAGCAACGATTGAAGGCCGAACAATCAAAACTGAGTTTGGTTGATGTGTCATCTGCAAGATGTGCTGGCAATGCGCTGTTAGTAAAACTGCAATTTGAGCATTTAACAGAACTATTCTGTGCGATAGGTACGAAAGGCAAAGCGGCAGAGAAGGTAGCACAGGAAGCCTGTGATGAGGTACTGGCATATTTGAAATCATCAGCGGCTGTTGGTGAGTATTTAGCCGATCAATTACTGTTGCCAATGGCTATAGCTGGAGATGGGCGTTTTACAACGCCCATGCTGACCGAGCATCTCTCTACTAATGCTTTAGTTATCGGTCAATTTTTAAACTGTTGTATTGATATTCAATCTATAAATCAAGGAATAGAGATAAACATTAAACAGTAATGACGCTGGTCATTGGTCTGCCCTGCAACGTGGATTGCACATTAATCTGAGAAAATACGCTTTCATATGGAGGTGCCTTTATATTTATCAGTTAAAAAAACAGTAATTTAAATAAGTTATGCTTCATTTTTATTTGTTCTTTTTCCTATTTTTATGCGCTGCAAATAAGACTTTACCTATATATTTATTTCCATTTTTTGCGACAAATAAAAAGGATGTCAGAGGATGGTTTATACGCCTGAAAGGATAAGTTATGAGTTAAAAATTGCACTGACACCAGTACGTCAATATATGAAGTGCGAAGCAATCGCTCAGTAACTTCATTGAAGACGTTGTGGTATCAATTTCAGGTGAGGGTTCAGTGTGATGCCAACAGGCGATACAACATAGTGACTGCGCTACAAAGAATAAAAGCAAAGGTGATCAACTGAAAAGCGCGTTCTGAAATATTTTTAAGCAAGTATTTGGCGAAAGGAATTGAGAGTATTGAACCAAGGCTGAGTATTAATGCCAGATGTAAATCAGTATAACCGCCCTGGCCATAAGCCAGTGCTGAAGCGCCTGAAAGCAACATGGTAACGAATACCGAGGTTCCTATTGCTTGTTTAATATTCATGCCAGCATATTTAGTTAAAACAGGCAGCATAACAACACCACCACCTACACCTGTGGCCCCAATAGTAATACCCGCAGCAACTCCTGGAAGAATAAAGCGGGTTATTGGTATTTCTGTTTTTACTGATTCGTCACTAATCAGTACAGTAGGGTGAAATAGTTGGGTACAGAAGATCAGTAATGATAAAACGATAGCCAGCACAATCAATACATTAATACTAAACTGGACGTATTGATGCCAGGCATCGACGCTGGCTAGCAAAGTAATCCCATAGCTGGCAATCAGTGTACTGGGTAACATGATAGAAAGAATAATCAGTGAACGTTTTAATGGAATATTACCTAAACGGAAGTGAACCCCGGTTGATGATATTTTCATTAGCATGGACATCAGGTTTGCTGTTGCAACCGCAGTTAGCATATCCATGCCAAACAGCCAGATTAATACTGGCAAAATAAGTACACCACCCCCAACTCCGGTAGTGCTGATAATCAGCCCCAGTAATGCGCCAATAAAGGCTTTGGCTAGAAGAGCTAATAACATCGTCATAAGTCATTTCCGTTGAATTTCCTATCGATTATACCATGCCTCATTATCTCCGTTCGGAAAATTCGGATATCTTTAAACACGCTTATACGCTATTTCTGATAAATGAAAATAAGAATCGGGAAGGACAACCTACAATTAGTTGAGGTGGTTATTGTTTATCAAGAGACATTAATCTCATTTTTATTAAATAGTTTGGGAAAATAGAATACATTCATCAACCTAACTGGAATAAAATCGAGAAATAATGAATACTGGCTTTCAGCCGTGTTGTTTGAGCAAAAATAAATTTGATTTCGGTGGTACAAACGTTAAATTTACACCTGATGACAAACATAGCAAACACAGACATCGAGAGCTGGAAATAGCTAGCCAGAGTGTTAGTTTACCCAAAAAAAAGTTATGTGCTTGAAATCAATACTATGGGTGATTGGGCATCTACAATATTAAAGGAAATAAGAAGATATTATGACAATCGATCTATCTAAAACGTTGGTAATAGGCATCTCAGCTACAGCGCTATTTGATTTATCCGCTGACAACGACATGTACCAGGAAAAGTTACAGCAAGATCCTGATTCGGCCATGAAGGAGTTTCGACGCTATCTGCGGGGAAATGAAGATAAACCCCTGGAGGATGGTGCAGGCATGCCGCTGGTAAAATCAATCCTGGCCTTAAATGAACATAAAAAAGCGAATGACGATGGGCCGGTTGTTGAAATCGTTGTGGTATCGCGCAATGCACCTGAGGTTGGTTACAGAGTATTAAAAGAGATTAAAAAACGTGGGTTAAATATTTCCCGTTCGGCTTTTACTTCTGGCGAATCAATTACTGATTACCTTGGTGCATATTATATCGATCTGTTTCTAACCACCGATGAGCAAGAAGCTAAACGGGTAATGGAAAATAACCAGTGTGTTACCGCGATGGTATATGCACCTAAGAAGACACTTGCTCAGGCGGCATTACCACAGCTTCGCTTCGCTTTTGATGGTGACGCAGGAATATTTAACGCAATTACCAGCGCTAAAGTCAATGATGAGTCCGAATCTTCAATCAATCCGGGACCTCATGCCAATTTACTGATTAAATTATCTAAAGTGCAAGAGCGTGTGTCTGAGAGTCTTGAGCACTCACCGCTGCGGGTTGCATTGATTACTTCTCAAAACAGCTCCAGCGATCCGTCTGAAATGACGATGATCGATACCCTGAAACATTGGGGCATCTATATTAATGATATCTTCTTCCTGGGTGGTTTACAGAAGTCGCGATTCCTTAAAGCATTTAAACCGCACATTTTCTTTGATGGCCAGGACTCTCAACAAGACGCATCCGAATTAGATGTGCCTTATGCCAAAGTCATGTATACCATTCAGGCTGTGAAGCCGGTATCAAAAGTAGAAGAGACGGAGGTATCGGAAAAAGTAAAAAAGCCTGAAGTATCAAAACCAGAGGTAGTTGAGAGGAAAGCTACCGTCGTGGTGGAAAATGGTGATGAAGATGAAAAGCTAACGGCGGAAGAAAAGAAAAAAGAGAATAAAGAGCTGGGTGTTTCTTTAGATGAATGTCTGAGTCCTGCTCCGCCAGAAGATTTAAGCAATCTGTTAAATAAGTTCATTCGTAAAAAACCTGCTGATGCAGAATAAGTCTGTCTGGTAACAAAGATCAGGACCCGCTGTTAGTTATGAATGTAGAGATTGTTATTGCCGATTATCAGAATCCCGCGCAGGGGAAAGATCTGTTGATGCTATTGGATGATTATGCCCAAGACCCAATGGGGGGAGGAGAAGCATTAGAATCATCAGTGAAAGCAAATTTACTGGGGGAGCTGGCGAAGTTACCTCATGCTTTTACCGTGTTGGCTTATGTCGATAATCAACCTGCCGGATTAATTAACTGTTTTCTGGGTTTTTCAACGTTTGCCGTCAGACCTCTGGTAAATATTCATGATGCGGTGGTTAATCCATCATTTCGGGGGCTGGGACTGAGTCAAAAGATGATGGAAAAAGTTGAACAGATTGCCCGGGAGAAAGGCTGCTGCAAAATGACGCTGGAAGTACTTGAAGGCAATGATGTAGCTAAAGGCTGTTATAGCAAATTTGGTTTTTCAGGTTATGAGTTGGATCCAGCGATGGGAAAAGCGATGTTCTGGCAAAAGAAGCTAAGTTAAGAGAATAACAGGCGTTAAAAAGGGTATCCGGTTGGGATGCCCTTTTTGTTTATCAGTAACCCGCAGGCGGCGTTATTTAAATCCAGAACATCAATGCCAGAATCTGTGGTGACATAATCCTTAGAAACATAGCCAATGGGTATACCGTGGCATAGGCAAGGGCGGCAGCGCCACTGGTAGGGTGCATTCCGTTGGCAAAAGCCAGTGCCGGAGGATCGGTCATAGAACCAGCCAGTAATCCACAAATAACCAGATAATTCATTTTTGCTACGGTATAGGCTAACAATCCTACAATCAACAAAGGGATAATGGTGATAAGTGCACCGTATCCTATCCAGATAATACCGTCACCGTTAAGCAGCGTATTAATAAAGCTGGCGCCGGATTTAAACCCAACCACGGATAAGAACAGCACAATGCCAAGCTCACGTAAGGCTAGGTTAGCGCTGGGGGGCATAAACCAGTGCATTTTCCCCAGGGTACCGATCCGACCAAGAATAAGGGCAATAACCAGTGGCCCACCGGCCAGCCCCAGGCGTAAAGCAGCGGGAAAACCGGGAATAAACAGTGGAATAGAACCCAGTAATACACCAAGGCCAATACCAATAAATACCGGCAACATCTGTACCTGTTGAAGGCGTTGTTGAGCGTTGCCGACAATATCTGCAACGATATCGATAGAAGAAGGTTTGCCAACCAGATTAAGGATATCACCAAAATGTAATGAGAGGCTGCGACCAGCCATCAGCTCTACACCAGCACGGTTAAGACGGGTAATGACCACATCATAACGGTGCAGATTTAAATCGCCTATCCTTTTGCCCATAATCTTTTCGCTGGTTACCACTACCCGTGCCATCTTCAGGTCACTGGTGCGGGTAGACAGAGCAACATCAACCTCGTTACCAATAAGCAGCTTGGCTTGATTCAGTAATTGCCGATCGCCAACCAGATGCAGTAAATCTCCCAGCTGTATTTGTGTAGAAGCGGAAGGCACCATCAGAACATTATCTCGTTTCAGTCGAGAGCAAATGATGCTGTCACCGTTAATAATTGGAATATCTTGCAGCTGTAAACCATTCAAATTGGTGTTACACACTTCCACGTTAATGGTTTGCAGATTATCCGCAGATGCACCTGACTGGTGGTCAAACTCTTTTGCTGACTGGTCAACGCTGATTTTGAATGCCAGACGAATAACCCACATCACCAGCAAAATACCGCAAATACCAAATGGGTAAGCCATTGCATATGCCATACCCATTTGGTTCACTAGTGCGCTATTGGCGTGAAGATCGGTTAACACTTGCTGCCCGGCACCAAGGGAAGGGGTATTGGTGACCGCGCCTGAGAAAATACCTAAGATAATCGGGAGAGGGATATCGAACAGCTTATGTAATCCGGCAGTCACTACGCAACTGAGGATCACCAGTAAAAAAGCAAATCCATTTAAGCGTAATCCGGAACGGCGTAATGAGGAGAAGAAACCAGGGCCAACCTGAATACCGATGGTATAAACAAACAGAATCAGGCCAAATTCCTGCACAAAGTGCAGCATGTTTTCGTCGAGTTCAATATGGTAAGCATAGGCAAAGTGACCCACAATAATACCGCCAAATAACACGCCACCAATACCTAACCCAACGCCACGAATTTTCCAGTTGCCAATCCATAAGCCGAGTACGGCTACCAGCGCTAACAGGCTGACTGTCAGGGCAATATCACTCATTATAACCATCCTTGCACAGGTGTTTATAGCACTTATCGTTATAGTATCGTCAATATGACCAGATATAGACGAATACATAAAATTTATCATAGAGAAAACCGATATTAAAGTTGTGACTGGCCCGGCGAAACAGAGGAATTAACTACGGTAAAAATTGATATTTATCATAATTATGGCATTCGCACGAAACGATTCAAAAAAGGTGGAGTAAATAAAAAATATTCAGCAGGCGGGAAGTGCAACAGTAAAAGCAAAACAGGAGAGGTCTGGCGACTAATTTAACCGCCAGACGTATTGCCTTAAGGCATAAAGGGGATAATTATTCCCACCAGATATCGTACAGTTCGCTGGTTTCGACATTTTCCATACCGTTTTGTGTTAACCAGTTAGCAATCAGGGTACGGTGCTCTTCGGTACAACTACCGACTTTCTGTAGACAAATAATGCCTTCCCAGTCTAAATAGCCACTGCCGCCAAAACCAAGGCCATTAGGCTCAATGACTTCTTTGATCATGCGATTAATAAAAGCGTCGATGGTATCGATATCGGTACCCTGAGCAAAGTTCCAGTTAACGGTAAAACCAATTTCCTGAAACTCATCCAGATGTAATTTTTTACGTAAACGACGACTGCGTTGTTGAGCCATGAGTTCATCCTCTGAAAGAAAAAGGAAATCTTACTCGGATGTGATGATAGCGTCCAGTCGGACAGAAAATGAACCCGGTTATACCGGGTTCATCAACAAGTTGAAATAAGGCGTCATTATCAACTACTTTTTCTTATCCTCTTCGTGAGGATGCTTTTTCTCATGTTTTTCGCGACGTTTTTCTTCCGGGGTCTTTAGCGGTTTTTTCTTCTGATCGTGACTCATAATGTTTTTCCATAGTGAGTGAATGCATTAATCAGTTAAGACCGGGTTTTACGGTTATGCAAGTTAAGACAAAAAAACGTAAACAGAGACCAGTAAAGGGAGCATCGCGGGCTATCTCCCTCAATCATGTTGCGGTTAACCGCTATGAGTAAAAAGCAATGCGAACCAGCTTATAAATGCCATCCACCTGTTCAATCACCAGATTGTAGCCGTTGTCGCTATTTTCATGCTCAATGATATAGCCTTCGGGGCTCACCGCATCAAGAACCTGGCTCTGATCGGCGTCTCCCTGACGATACTGGTTGGTTTTAATGAGTTTTATCATTTCAGCATCAAAAAGTTCATCATACTGAGACAGAAATTCTGACGCGTTCTGAAAGATCATTGGTGAATGTTCATAGTCGCTAAATGGAAAGTTCATCATTTTAGCGACGGCTTCTTTATCTTTGTTGCTCACGGCAAGCTGTAAGTCATGCCAGAAAATAGTGAAATCAGAATGTTGATCAAACTGGTAATGGCTCTCTGTAGTAGACGCTTCCTGAGCATGAATGACAGGAGAGAAGGAGATACCAAGCATAACAACCAGAGCGCCTATCATATTTTTCAGCATAGTGAATTACTGTCAGTAAGATGTTATGAGATGAGTATAAATTATATCTGGTAACTGTTTATTGACGGACCAGTTAATAATTTAGCCGTTATCACAAAATATGAAAATTTATCTCAGCAGATTAAAAGGTAGTTTGTGGAATAGCAATCACCTCGTGAGTAACGAAGTGAATGCCGAATAAAAAATAAATATTACTCAGTTTTTGGGGAAGAAGTCTGTAAGGAACTAAGTACTTTAGAAAAGTTATCAAAAGAGCAAAAGCCATTGGCATCAACAGGACAATCGGCCATCTCCAGCACAACTCGCTTAGGAGGATGATTTAGTGTCAGTTTGTCACCAAAGCGAATTTGTTCTCTGGTTTGATACAGGTATTCGATCTTCATTAAATTTTTATCGTTAACTTTATCTTTCCAGCGTTCAAAAACAATTTTCCCTCCAATGGGTGTTTTTTCGAACTGGCCGGGAAGTTGATATGGCTTAATCTTCAATACCGAAAGTAAAGAGACTACATTTGAGTCATGGTCAACCAACAGATTAAATTTTGCTGGTTGACGCATCACATCTTGAGTAAAGATAGCGTTAATGTACTTAATCAATGGCGCAGAAACATCTTTGGCTACCAGAGGTGAACCAAACAGGACTTCACCGTAGCGATTTTTAATGGTTGCCAGCATTTTCCATTCGCTGTCTGATTGTATCGCACCCCAGGCAATGTCTTGTGACGGGAAGCCTTCATAATATTGCAGAATAAAGGTGTCAGAAATAGAGGTGCCAATACGCAAAGGGCCACTGACTCCCGGCTCTTTATCTTTCTCAACGGTGAATGAGGCAGGTTCACTGTTTAAGTTGCAGCGTTTATCAGTCAGGCAGACGCTGCCGTTTTTATAGTCGGTAATTTTACTCAATAAGTCATAAGCAGGTTTTAATTCCCGATTTAATCCCGCTAATCCATTTGCACTGGTCCATTTGCACTGGCTTCGGTATTCATCGCAGCAAGTGCTGACTGTTTAAACTCATCTGAGCCATCATGAATAATGGGATTAAAATTCGGGTCCATTACACCAAGATCGGTCTGATGGAAAATTTTCACTTCACAACCTGGAAATGCGCCCAGAGTAAAATATTGTGCCGAGGCAAGGGTTCTTTGCAGGCTATTGGCATAGATAAAGGTATCTTTAGCCAGTGGACAGGTATCTTTAATGAAGAGTTTTTCTTGTGTTAACCAGGAGATAACGTATTCACCAAAATAGCTCTCAAGGATACCGCCTTTAGTGGTGAGATGACCGCCCTTAGTTTCCCATTCTGGCCAGCTTTTCGGGGTTGATATTGCGAGAACACTACCTGAGTTAGCTAATGGGGCGCGCAAGCCATGACGACTGAATAAAACGACCTGTTCCAGTTGATATCCTTCTGGAGCGGCTGAAACCGCAGGCAGGCAAGGAAGTGCAATCAGCAGACCACATAACAACGTTCGGTAGTTGAATTTTTTTATCATGACAATATCCATATCTTGATATGAAGAAGAGCGATAGTTTACCTGTGAAAAACTAATGGTGTGTTGGTTATTTATCATAAAGAGGTTGAAAATATTTCATCTGAACAGAGAATGTGTTGCAGTTTGAGAGTATAACTATATTTTTCTTCATCGGAGAAGACTAAGTAGCCCTCCAGGGCATGCCAATACTGTGTCGTCGTCAGCAAAGAGATATCTATGTTTAATATTAATGGTTCCATTATTAATGTGCCCGGAATAAAAGTGGGTCATCGGCATAATATGACTGCGATGACAGGATGCAGTGTGATCATTATGGAGCATCCTGCCGTGTGTGGCGTAGATGTTCGGGGCGCAGCTCCCGGTACTCGAGAAACCGACTTACTGAGTGCAGTTAACGCGGTGGATAAAATACATGGTTTGTTGCTCACGGGCGGTAGCGCCTATGGTCTGGATGCAGCAAGCGGGGTCATGAAGTATCTGGAGGAGCAGAATATTGGTTTTGATGTAGGGGTTGGTGTGGTTCCCATAGTGCCCGCGGCCGTTATCTTCGATCTCTCTTTTGGTGATGCTAAAGTTCGTCCTGATGCGACGATGGGGTATCTGGCAGCGCAGAACGCCAGCAAAAGCAGATTTTCTGACGGCAACATTGGTGCGGGTACTGGCGCAACAGTGGGAAAATTGGCTGGCGATCGATGGCGGATGAAAGGGGGTTTAGGGAGCGCGTCAATAACACTGCCAAATGGACTGGTGGTTGGTGCCATGGTGGTGGTCAATGCGGTTGGTGAAATCAGAGATCCTGAAACACAGCGTGTTCTTGCCGGCAGTCATGATGGTCAGGGGCGAATTCAGGATATGCTTTCTTTGATGTTGCAAAATGTGACAGACCCAGGACCAGTAGGCACCAACACCACGATTGGTGTGGTTGCCTGTAATGCCAATATGAATAAAACTCAAATGACCAAAATTGCCCAAATGAGTCATGACGGACTGGCGCGAACTATCTATCCGGTTCATACCATGAGTGATGGTGATACTTTGTTTGCTCTGGCTACTGGCGGTATTGATGTTTCGATGAATCTGTTAGGTACTTTAGCCGCTGAAGTGGTTGCCAGAGCCGTGATAAATGGCGTGAAAGCCGCTGAAGGGGCGCAGGGTGTTCCGGCATGGCGGGATTTTAATGAAGAATAATAACCATCAGGGAAGAGATAATTAATGAATTTATTGGATGGTAGAGTCAAGTCATATGGGGGGCTATACCAGCTATATGGCACCATCAGGATTATATGTTGATGGTGTGGCAAAATATTCGCGCATAATATTTTTTATCTGGATTTGGATAGTGCCAGCGGTAATAAGTTTAACCAGCACCAGATTAATGGTGGTTATCGCTTTAGCTTTTAATCATTATTGACTTTGTATAACAGGCAGCGATTTATTCGCTGCTTTTTTTGTCCTCCGTAAACCAAAATCCATTCTGTTATTACCCTGTTCATGTTTTCCAACCCATTGTATTCCATTCATTATTGGCTGATTTTTTCCATCATATTGGAATAATTAATGTAAGAAAGTTGGATAAATAATATGCCGTGAGATGAGTATCACAAATTGACAACTTGGCTATTGTTTGCCCGGTTAGACATGTTAAATATGAAGTCTAATATAAAAGAATGAGTTCCAATATAATGGAAATTGACAAAAGGTCGAAAGTCCCTGCCCTGACCAGAGCTATCGATATTCTCAACTTTGTTGCAGAAAATGGTCACTGCTCGGTGACGGATATTGCTACCAGTCTCTCCCTGCCGAAAAGTTCGCTCTATTTAATGATTGATGAGCTGAGAAATCTTCGGCTGCTGGCGCAAAGTGAAGATGGCTCTCTGCGCTTAGGGCTGAAGCTAATGGAGCTGGGCAGTCGCTCTGTGGAACAATTGGACCTGCGCCGTATCGCTAAAGATTATCTCACCCAGCTAATGCTGGAGACCGGATTAGTTTGCCATTTAGGTATTCTGGATGATAACGACCCTATCTATTTGCTGAAAGTCGACTCTAAAAGCACCATTCAGGTACGTTCATGGGAAGGAAAAAGGCTTTCGCTATATAGCTCTGCGTTGGGCAAATGCCTGTTAGCCTGGATAAGTGTCGAGCGGCAAAAAGCATTAATTTCCGCCATTGAATTTAAGGTAGTTACACCTTACACCCTGACTTCTGAGGAAGCGCTGGTGAATGAACTGGCCCTGATTCGACAGCGTGGCTGGAGCTTCGATAATCAGGAAGATCTGCTGAATATCCAGTGTATTTCTGCTCCGATATTTGATTCATCCAACAAAATTATTGCCGCGATTTCAGCGGTAGGAACCACTTTGCAAGTTAATGAAAACAATTTGCAGATGTTAGCGGAAAGGGTAATGCATGCAGCAGAACTGATTTCCAAAGAGCTGGGCCATAGTCACAAGTAAGGAGCAAAAATAGTCATGATTCGACCTTCTGGTATTTATAGCGCGATGCTGACGCCATGGAAAAATGGGGTACCTGATTTAGCAGAGCTCAGAAAGATTGTTGATTTTCAAATCGAAGCGGGATTGACCGGATTATTCCCGGTGAGCTCGGTTGGAGAATCAGGCCTGATGTCGTTTGAACAAAAGTGCGCGCTGATGGAGACGGTTATTGACCAGGCCGCCGGGCGGGTTCCGGTATGGTGCGGTATACCTGCCAGTACAGCGCAGGAAAGTATTGCACTGGGGAAATTTGCCAAAGAAAAGGGTGCTGCGGGTCTGGTTTTAATGCCACCGGTTTTTTATCGTCACTCTTCAGAGGTGATTGTTGCCACGATGAAACAGATTATTGAAAGCACACCGCTGCCGGTATGTCTGTATAACATCCCATTCTTTGCCGATGCCATTACACCTGCAATGGTTGCCGAGCTGGCGCAGTTACCAAATGTGGTAGGCATTAAAGACTCGGGTGGTAACGCCGTTGAGTTTATGCAGATACTTTCCCTTTGTGCTGATGTGAATCCACAGTTTAATGTGCTGACCGGTCGTGAAGAGTTTCTTTATCCATCGCTGAAAGCGGGTGGTAAAGGCTGTATGACGGCAACGGCAGGGGTATTACCTGAAGTTATGGTGAAAATTTATCGCCTGACCATGGAAGGAAAAGATCAACAGGCTCATCAGTTACAAATGGCTGCTCTGCCCGTAATGATGATGCTGTCTTCATTACCATTCCCGCTGGGTTACAAACTGGGAATGGAAATAAGAGGGTTCAACATGGGGGAAACACCATTCCCACAGGTTGACTCGGTAAAAGAAAAGGCTAACTCAATAAAAAATAAACTAGAGAAAGCCCTGCAACAACTTCTAAATATTGCCAACTAGCGAAACAGAGGATAACCATGAACTTACCTAAAATCAAACAGGTTAGAGCCTATTTTATGGGTGGAGCGACCGCAGATAAGGGGTCTGGCGGTGCGGATTATCATGACCAGGAAGACAAGCACTGGATTGACGATCATATTGCGACACCAATGAGTAAATATAAGCAGTATGAGCAATCCCGTCAGTCATTTGGGATTAACGTGCTGGGAACACTGATTGTAGAAGTCGAAGCTGAAAACGGCGTGAAAGGCTTTGCCATTTCCACCGGCGGTGAAATGGGGTGCTTTATTGTAGAAAAGCATCTGAACCGCTTTATTGAAGGCAAATGTGTGTCGGATATCAAGCTGATTAACGATCAAATGATGAACGCCACGATGTACTATTCAGGCTCTGGTGGTCTGGTAATGAATACCATTTCCTGTGTCGATCTGGCGTTATGGGATCTGTTCGGGAAAGTGGTCGATCTGCCGGTATACAAACTTCTGGGCGGTGCGGTGCGTGATGAGATCCAGTTCTATGCAACGGGAGCTTGTCCCGATCTGGCGAAAGGTCTGGGATTCATTGGGGGTAAAATGCCAACCCATTGGGGACCGCATGATGGCGATGCCGGTATTCGCAAAGATGCCGCGATGGTTGCCGATATGCGTGAGAAATGCGGCCCTGATTTCTGGCTGATGCTGGACTGCTGGATGAGCCAGGATGTGAACTACGCCACTAAGCTGGCCCATGCCTGTGCACCATACAACCTGAAGTGGATTGAAGAGTGCTTGCCTCCACAGCAGTATGAAGGGTATGCGGAGCTGAAGCGTAACGCTCCTCCGGGAATGTTAGTTACCTCCGGTGAACATCACGGTACATTACAGTCGTTCCGAACCCTGTCGGAAACCGGCATCGATATCATGCAACCAGACGTTGGCTGGTGCGGCGGCTTAACCACACTGTTAGAAATTGCGGCTATTGCTAAATCGCGCGGTCAACTGGTGGTTCCACATGGTTCTTCTGTTTATTCGCATCATGCGGTAATCACATTTACCAATACGCCGTTTAGTGAGTTCCTGATGACCAGTCCGGACTGCTCAACCATGCGTCCACAGTTTGACCCGATTCTGCTGAATGAACCGGTACCGGTTAACGGACGGATGCATAAATCAGTACTGGATAAACCAGGTTTTGGTGTTGAGCTGAATCCGGCGTGTAAATTAACTCGCCCTTACACACACTAATATTTGATTAGCCGTTAATTAAATAATAAGCCTGCCTGTTAGACGGCAGGCAATATCAAACTACATATCATTAAGGATCTAGTCATGACTACGGTTCTCAACACGGCTGTAACTAAAACAAGGTGGCGTCTGATTCCCTTTATGCTGACGCTATATATTCTGGCCTTTCTGGATCGCGCCAATATTGGATTTGCCAAGCAGTCTTATCAATTGGATACCGGCTTAAGTAATGAAGCTTATGCGCTGGGCGCCGGTATCTTCTTTATTGCTTATGCCTGTCTGGGGGCACCTGCCAATCTGTTAATGAAAAAATTTGGTGCCAGAAAATGGATCGGTGTGACTACGCTATGCTGGGGCGTTTTATCTTCAGCTATGGCTTTTTGTGATACCGAATGGAAATTCCTGACGGTGCGTACCCTATTAGGGGCGGCTGAAGCAGGTTTCTTTCCGGGAATGATCTATCTGACCTCCCAATGGTTTCCACAGCGTACCCGTGCCAGCGTGATGGGGCTGTTCTATATGGGGGCACCATTGGCATTAACATTAGGTTCACCGCTGTCTGGTGCACTATTGGAAATGCATGGTTTTGCCGGGCATCCGGGCTGGTTCTGGATGTTTATGATTGAAGGCGCTCTGGCCGTTATGGCAGGCTTCTGGACCTTCTGGTATCTGGACGACAATTTGGAAAAGGCGCGTTTTTTAACTGCTGAGGAGAAAAAAGCGTTAATCAATCAAATATCCAGTGAAGAGTCGAAAAAACAAACGTCAAGGCTGATGGATGCAGTTAAGAATGTGCAAGTGTGGCATCTGGCCATTATCTATATGCTGATTCAGATTAGCGTATACGGTTTGATTTTCTTTCTGCCAACTCAGGTAGCAGCACTGATGGGAACTACCGTAGGCTTTAAGGCTTCAATGGTGGCAGCTATTCCATGGATTGCTGCGATGTTTGGAACTTACTATATTCCTCGTTATTCAGACAGAACCGGAAACCGTCGCAATCTGGCGGCACTGACGCTGGCCGTTGCCGGTATTGGCATCGCGGTGTCTGCATTTGCCTCTCCGGTTGTGGCAATAATCGCACTGTGCTTTGCTGCGGCAGGCTTTATTGCAGTTCAGCCGGTATACTGGACTATGCCAACCAGTATGTTATCCGGGGTAGCACTGGCCGCTGGTATCGGGTTCGTTAATATGTTTGGTGCCATAGGTGGCTTCCTGGCGCCGTTAATTCGGGTCAAAGCCGAAACGGTAATGAATAACTCAATGGCGGGCCTGTTAACACTGGCGGTTCTGACTATTGTCGGTGCTATCGTTATTATGGCGCTGAAAAAGGATAAGGTGGCAGAAGTCCCGACAGGGGTTGTTGCTGAAGTTAAGTAATACTTTTATGTTGTAATAAAAACAGGCTGGTTTAATCTGTTCTGGCGGAGTTCCCGGCATACCGTTGCTGGCCTGCTGTAGTTGAGACAGAGAACAGTAAAGACGCCAAATCAAACCGGTCAACTCTCTGGCTGAAGCGTCATGATGACGGGAAAGAACGTTACTCATCTTTAATAATTCTTCCAACGCCACTTCCAGCGAGCGTTGTTGAACGCCTTTTTCCGTCATAATGCCTTTTAAGCAGCGAATGCAGACTTCTCTTACCACGACGAGCGGATCTGAACGGGTTTCCCATTCACGCAGTTGCCATACAACATGACTACAGTTAAGCAAAACAACTCCCCAGCGTAATACCCAAATGCGAATCTGTTCATCTTTACTTTGAGTTAACTGGCTGATGCGATGATAAACCATTGACTCAAAATAGCTTTCAGTTTGAGAAGGCTTTTGACTTAGCTGCCCCATAAAATCACGGCGCAATGCACGGATAATCCGGCGGCTTTTCACTTTATCGGAACTTGGTCGTAATATTTGGAAGGCGGCTCCGGCAAGAATAACGCCAGCCAGCTTGCCAAAGTCATCATTAATATAACTGCTAAAGTCGTAATCAGGTGGGTTAGTGATGGTCAAAAAGGATCCCATAAAAACAATTAACTGTCCCCAAAGTGAAGCATAGCGAGGGTACTGTAATTTTAGCATTTGCATGGTGAGTAATATCGGTAGCAAAAAAGCACAGAATACCCAGAAGTCATCGATTTGAATTATCAGGCCAAACTTAACCATAAAACAGGCGATGGAAAGTAGTACGATGGCCTTAATCAGCGTCATAACACTATTGATGGGCGAGGGTGTGGCAGAATAGAGCACACAGCTGATAGTGTTAATGCAGAAGCGCCGGCATCCCATTGGGTATTTATCCAATAGGCGCAGCCGATCAGGATACATAAAAACGTTCTTAATGCGTTATATGCGGCTTCGGTAGAGTCGGTATGTTGAGCGATACTTCTGACTTTAGGTGGTTGCAGAGCGCTATCCGGCGTGGAAACTTCCAGACGAAGTAACCAACGGCTGGACTCTAAATGGAGCCAACAAAAGTGACGCAACCGCAGCCAGACCGTGCGGTGGCGAAAATCGTTTTCATCCGTTGGATAGATCTCTTGTAAAATCTTACTCAGACGATACTTATTAGTGTCTGGCTTGCCCAGCTCAATGAGCAAACGATGCAAAACTTCAGGCAGGTTTTCAGGCCTGCCCGGCCAGTTGATCATCAGACGACGAATACCGGCAATCACACTGGTAAGACGTAATTGCTGGTGCAGCATATAGTTAAGAATATTATTACGTCGACGCAGGCGATAATGGCTCCATACAGCCTGAATTCTCAACACGTTCATGGTCAGAATTTGACTGATGATGCCTTCATGGGATGTTCGTATTTGAGGTGTGATTTCCGCCTGCCATAAGCTTTCAGCATGTTCCAGTAGTCGGTGGTGCATTTTCTTTAGGGAATCAAGCAGAGTGGAACCATCGGAAGTGCTGGGCAAAATCATCATCATCACTGCACCGCAGATAATGCCGGTGACCACCTCACATACCCGGGCCTGAGTGGTATCAAAAACCTGTAGAGAATCGGTACTGTCCGTCAGGGAGAAGGTGATAATGGCGGCGGTATAGCCCGCCAGCGCAAAAGCATAAGAGACATTATTCTGGTAGTGGTTAGAAATATAGGTGCACAGCGATAACCATCCGGCAATTGCAAAAGTAAACAACCAGGGATCGTTCAGACATGTGCCGGCAATCAGCATGGAAGCCAGAGCACCCAGCAAGCTGCCCAGAATACGGCCAATACTTTTGCTGATAACACCGCCAATAGTAGGGAAACTAACAACAGCGGCGGACGTCATCGCCCAATAAGGTGCATCTAAATCAAGTAAAAAAGCAACACCAAGGGCCAGACACATAGCTATAGCGTTACGTAAGGCATAGCACCATTGTGCTTGAGTTGCTTTTCCCCAGGGGGTGTTTTTCCATTCAAGCCAGGAAATATTCACACCATTTGCCTATTGATGAATGGATACAGAGCAAGTGGTTCCGGCGATGAGTAAAACGTTTTCAGGAACTTTAGTAAGTTTTATTCTGACAGGTACTCGTTGAGCAAGACGAACCCAGGGAACGTTAGGTTTAACGTTCATCAACATATCCACATCACCATCGACGCTTTGGTCAGAAATAGCCCGACCAATGCTCTCAACTTCACCACTAAAAGGGATATTACCGTTATAAAGTGTAATGTTGGCTGCATATCCGGGCTTAATACGGCTTAGTTTGGTCTCTTCGAAATAACCCATCACATAAAAAGAGTGAATATCGACCAGGGCTACCAAAGGAGTGCCTGCTGTCGCATAACTACCAGGACGAATTTGTAAATTGGTCAGATAACCATCCGTAGGGGCATAGATATTATAGTATCACCATACTTATCAAACACTATGAAAGAGAATGATGTTTTTTGGACGGTGTTAACCGGATAAATAGATCTTAATTGTAGCTTATTGCATCTGCTTATAAATAGGATGTGTAGTATGGAGGTGTTGGTTAACTTAAATTAAACTCAAGTAAACGGATAGTAATTAATTATTTCTGTATGTCTTATAAGCAACAATTTGGTAGTGTATATTATTAGTCTATTATTATTACCCTATAATTCCCCGCCGTATATTTGATAAAAATAGCGATTTAAAATTAATTTAGTACTATCAATAATGTATTTTTCACCCTTATTTATCCGGCAAAAATCACAATAGTTAACACTTAACTTTGTTAATATAAACAGCTGGTTATAATGATGTTTGGAAAATTGTAACGATAAAAAAAACGTTATCGATAGTCGTTTGCTATCAAAGCGGTTGTTATGTTAGGAATTAACGATTTGTAATAGAGTGGTTAAAGATATTATTCTCAATAATCATAAAGGTATTTAATTATTAATGATATGATTTTTTAATACCGATTATTAATATATTTGATATGCCATTAAAGTGAATGAATTAAGCAAGTTAATAATATGTGTTTTTTCTGATTTCTACCGATTTGTTATTACCCTTTTAGGGTTGAGCCGGATTTTGAAATAATGATGAAGTGGATCGACTTATTTACCAATAACATGTTGAATATTTTGAGGTTCGAGTTTTAGATTTGAGATTACATATCGAACGCTGAAGATTTGAATGGTTATCGGGATGGTTACTGCTCACTCCCGATTTCTACCCGGGGATAAGAGTGTCTTAGCCGGGATGGAACAGAATTCACAATGTGAATAATGTAGTAAACATAATAAAAGGCTGAATGTTTTTGTTTCAACATAACGGTCAAAGAGAACGATAACTGAAATCCAATATGGAATGGTGAACGTTTCGGATCTTTATGATGCAGAAAGGACATGTGGTGGTTTGTTATATGTTCATTTTATCAGAAGTATATGAGGAGAAGTAAGATGAAGGAAAATCTGCCTGTTTGTCACCACTGCAGTAAGATAGACAGCATCCGTAAGCATGGATTAGCGCGCTCCGGAGTGCAGCGCTATTATTGTACGTCCTGTAAAAGAACATTTCAGGTTCGATATATATATCTGGGAAATGAAACTAACATTTTACGTCAGGTTAAGGCTTTACTTGATGAAGGGAAGAGCCGGGTAGAAATCAGTCAGGTATTAGGGGTCAGTCAGGGAATTATTGACCGCCATATTTACCTGATTACGCTGGAAGAAGAAGAAAAGATTGGGGCATAAGCAAAAGACGAAAACAGAGTGACTTGCTTAGACCTGTGATGGAATGTTTGATTTCTGCATCTTACTAAAAGGTATTGAAATGACTATTCACATCATATTACCGGATCTTAGTTCAGCCTGAGGGCGGGCACACTTGACGGGAAGAGGAGAGTGGAACTCTTCCCGTTTACTGACCTTATCATTAGCCATCCAACACCATTCAACTCTCCTGCCTTTGTTTCTATAAAATTATCCGGTCTGGTAACGGCCTGATTGGCTTAGTCTGATTGAAATACCATCGTGATTAATCATGATAATAAAGCATGTTTTCACCTTGATAGTTAAAAGAATAATGTAACTGATGTAGAAGAAGTCCGGTACGAAGCAGTATAAAATACCGTTTAACTTAATAGGTCTATTAGTACATTTCTATTTTGATTATTTTTTTAGCACTAACTTATTTGGCTTGTTAAGTTGCGGATAACTTTTGCTATAAAGAACCCTGTATTGAGGGTTGGAAAGGGTATGGGTGTTAACTTTATCCGGTGTATGTTGTAGAGCTATTATATAAGAACAATAAAAAAACCCCACATAAATCATGGGGCTGGTGCAGGTAGGGTAGTGGTTATTTGATATCAAATAACATATCAACAGCAGCTAATTGCTCAGTATTAAGCTTGCCGCCATAGTTACGGGAAATGGGTTCAAGATATTTATATTTTCTGGCAACGGTAGTTTTGATGGTGGTAACGAAATCGTCGCCGATCGCATAGATACCTGATAGTCGGCCTATTTCTTCATGCAGAGCCGCAACTTCTGCGAGATCATTAGCCTGATAAGCTGTTTTAATTTTAGTAAATAGCTCTGGCACTACATTATTTAAACCAGAAAGCACGCCAGCACCACCATTCATCAGATTGGGTACAAAATATTCATCATAACCGGCAAATATAGAGAAATCTTTGCGTACCGGCGCCATCGCACGAACAATCAGACGCGTATGGGAAGAGCAGTCCACTGTATCTTTAATCCCGACAAAATTCGGACACTCTTTAGCTAATTTTAACACCAATGCTGCATCTACATCACAACCGGTGCGGGCCGGGAAATTATAAATTAACCACTTTCCTTTAAATCGATTATTCAGATCGATAAAATATTCATAAAGCTGTTTTGGCGTTTGGGCATAATAGTAATGCGGTAGTGCCATAACGGCTTCATAACCTTCCGCGTAAGCAATGTCGGCCAGATTTACCATATCGTTAACGCAAGTTGTTGATACATGAGCGATCATAGGAAGCTTTGTCATTTTACGGGCTTTTTTCAGTAATACTTCACGTTCACTGAGGCTCATAGTGACAAACTCGCCAATGGTCCCCATCAGTAAGATTCCATCAGTTCCTGATGCCGCCAGACGATCAAAATGCTGTTGCAGTGCATGGTAATCAATTTCACCGCTGGTTTTAAATGGTATGACAGAAGGGCACCAGGCACCGGAAAACAGGGCTTTATTACTCATCTCTTATTCCTCTGATGATTCACAACATAATTTCCCGGGCACCATGCCACCAAATCATTAATGACATTATCGGACCCGGATGCTTGTTCTGATCGCTTATAGCTGGAATGCGGTCATCACGGGTATTTGCTACAGCTTTAACTTAACTCTCGTATGTGGGAGCAATAATCTCATATATAAGAGTCGTAAATATAGCGAAGATAAAACCGTTGTTAAAGCCACAAAACGACAATAGACAGAGACAGATCACAGAATTGAATGATGAACCCGCAGAGAGCTCTCTGCGGTTAATCGAAGGAATTAATTAACGAATGGATTCCGACAACATGTTTGCTGCGGTTTTTACTAATTCAACAAACTCCGGGATTTTCTCTTCCGGAACCTGAAAGCTAACGCCAGACATACTAATTGCCGCAATGGCCTTATTATTCCTATCAAATACCGGGGCAGAGATGCAACTTACCCCGTCATAATCTTCTTCATTGTCAAATGCCCAGCCTTGTCGGCGAACTGTAGCCAGTTCCGCTTTAAATGCGCTACGGGTGGTGATGGTGGTTTTGGTTTTTACTTCTAATACTTCTTCTGGCAACAGCCGATCGATCTCGGCTTCAGGTAACCAGGCCAACAGGCATTTTCCCAGGCTGGAACTGTGTAATGACAGGCGCTTTCCCAACCAGCTTCGTACCACGATTGCACCAGGGCTTTCAATTTTTGCCAGATAAATTGCAGAAGTATTATCCAGAACGCCTAAGTGACAGGCTAAACCGGTGCTATCCCGCAGGAAAGTCATGGGTGCAATAGCCAGTTCCCGAATATCAAAGCTTTCAATTGCACGAATGCCTAATTCAAATAGCGTCAGGCCTAAATAATAGCGATTCTTTTCCTGACGCAGAAAGCCATGGGCTACCAGACTATTGAGTAATGTAGCCGTTGAGCTTTGGGCCAAATCCAGATTTTGATGAATTTGACTAAAAGTCACGCTGCCTTGAGCAGAGACATACTTTAAAATGCGGGTCGTTTTATCTATGGCCGGTGTTTTGGTCGTAATCTCTTGCATAAAGCTTTGGGCCTGGGGTCAGATAGTAAATCGCAGTGTAAAGTAAAAATGGGGCAAACTCAAAATACTCACTATCAGTAACTCCGGTTTTACCTGAACAAAGTTATTATGAATAATAGTCAGTGTAATTAGCATACCAAAGGTGGAAACAGAAGTGGCATCATTGAAGGATATTGCAGAGCTTAATGATTTACATCAGAGCTTACCGGCATTTGTTGATAAGTTACAACAGCTGCTCATTCGGTTGGAGCTGTCACTGGGAACTTATTATGCGGATCATATTTCAGTTCGCTGTTTTCAGAAAGCCACGGCGGAACGCTGGCGTCAGGGGCTAATGCAGTGCGGCGAACTGATGTCAGAGAAAATGATTAATGGTCGTCCTATCTGTTTGTTTAATCTGTATGAACCTTTACAGGTTGGTCAGTGGTTGATTGATTGCATTGAGTTACCCTATCCGGGAGATAAGCTTTATCCGCAAGAGGGCTGGGAGCATGTTGAGTGGGTGGTGCCTGGCGTTGCGGAAAACTTCCATCAAACGGCGCTGGCTCTATTCTCTGACGATATTTTGTTAATGCCGCAGTTAAAACTAAAATTCAGCAATCCGACCGGAGAAGGGGAAAGATTACCCAATCCAACGCTGGCGATAACAGATAATGGTATAACCATTAAGTTTCATCCATATAGTATTCAGGATGTTGTCAGAAGCGAAAGCTAAATGTTGGAGGTAAAGAAAAAACGGACCACTATCTGATTTGATGATGGCCGTAATCTGTCAGGCTAAAGCGGGTAAGGTTGCTACGGCATTCGCCATACGCGTTAGCGCTTGTTCCAATAGTGCTCGCTGACAGCCAAAATTCAGACGAACAAAGTTTGGATTACCAAAGTCGCTGCCAGGCGATAACCCAACACCAGCTTGCTCAAAGAAGGTATGAGGGTTGCTTACGGCTAGTCCTGATGCATCAATCCAGGCCAGATAGGTGGCCTCAACGGGCATCAGTTTTAGTCCGGGGATGGCATTGATCTTTTCCATGACCAGATCGCGGTTACCGCGCAGGTAAAGTAACTGTTCCTCGAGCCATTGATCGCCACCCTGATAAGCAGCCGTTGCGGCAACATAAGCCAGAATATCGACGCTGGGAACAATGCCCGCCCGCGCTTCGGTAAAGCGATGTCGTAATGCTGCATTTGGAATAACGGCAATTGATGCCCCTAATCCGGCAATATTAAAAGTTTTGGACGGCGACATTAATGTCACAGAACGTTGAGCCGCATCTTCGTTGAGAGAGGCGAAAGGAATATGTTCTAATCCTTCATCCAACAGCAGATCGCAGTGAATTTCATCGGAACAGACAATCAAATTATGTCGTTGGGCGAAATCGAGTTGAGCGGCTAATTCATGACGACGATAAACGGTTCCCCCCGGGTTCTGAGGATTGCATAACAGCAATAGTTTTTCAGAACCGGAGAGTTGATTCTCCGTTGCCTCCAGATCTAACACCCAGCGCTTGTTTTGTAGCTTAACCGGTGCAGAAACCTGATTGCGATTGGCAAAGCGTGCAGATTTCATAAAGGGAGGATAAATTGGATGGGGGGCAATAGTTCCCTGTTCTGGCGTGGTTAATGCCCGAACGCATAAGTTTAATCCACACACCAGGCCCGGAAGAAAAACCAGCCACTCTGACTTAACATCCCATTGATAGCGTTGTTTCATACGCTGAATGAACACGTCAACCAGCTCAGGAGAAGGGTAGCCATAACCAAAGACTCCATGGGCTACACGTTTTTGCAGGGCCTCAATCACTGCAGGAGGAGATTTAAAGTCGCTGTCCGCCACCCACAGGGGAATAATCTCTTTATCTTCATATTTGTGCCACTTATCACTATCGGTGTGATGCCGCTCCACATACAGATCAAAATTAGATGCCATAATAAAACCTTTAGTGTGCCTTTGATTAGGTGTCATTCAGTAAAGTGTAGACTACGCCAGATGTGTTCTCTTGCTCAAGAATTGTTTTATTTTTACTTGATTTAGGGGGAAAGATGTCAAAACTGGAGGTGTGTTGTTATAGCGCCGATTGTGCCATAAAGGCCGAACGCGCTGGCGCGGATCGCATAGAACTTTGTGCAGGCAAGCAAGAAGGGGGAATTACGCCGAGTATCGGTATGCTTGACCTGGTTTCTCATCAAATTTCTATTCCGGTTCATCCGATTGTGCGTCCAAGAGGAGGTGATTTTTGTTATAGCGAAAGTGAATTTGCCATAATTAAACGTGATATTGACCAGATCCGTGACCTTGGTTTCCCCGGGATAGTCATTGGGATCCTGACGGAAGATGGCCATATTGACGTTGAACGTATGCAACAAATCCTCCGTCAATCGGCAGGAATGTCTATTACTTTTCATCGGGCGTTTGATATGTGTGCTAATCCGTTATTGGCATTAAGCCAACTGACGGATCTGGGAGTAGACCGTATTCTGACGTCAGGCCAACAGCAAACTGCTGAAGTTGGATTGCCTTTAATCCGTACCTTAATTCAGCAAAGTCAACGACCTGTCATTATGCCCGGCGGTGGGATTAGCCTGACGAATATTCATAAGTTTATCGAAGTGGGCGTTCAGGAGATCCATACCTCTGCCTGTCAGACCATCCCCTCCTGTATGCGTTATCGTAAGGCAGGAGTGAATATGAATACCGATAGCGAAGCCGATGAGTTTGCTCAGTTTCAGGTTGATAGTGATATGGTGGCGGCAATGAAGGAGGTTTTTGCTCCTAACGTGGTGCGGTTTCGTCAGCAGTCAGGATAACCTTTTCAGGAAACCCCCAGCCGGGCAGGGAGTTCCGTTATGATCTTTTTGCTACTATAACGGCCCTGACTGGCGCAGGGTATCCCTCAATGGTTTTTCTGTGATCTTGCGGGTCAAGAAATTCAGCTAAAGAGTCGCTGGTCATCCACTCTGTTTTACGCTGTTCTTCAAGGGTCGTCGGGCAAACATCAACAATGCGAATATCAACAAAGCCACATTTTTCCAGCCAGTTAACCAGTGCCGCAGCCGATGGAATAAAATAGACATTACGCATTTGAGCATAGCGATCTCCCGGTACTAACACCTGATGTTCATCCCCCTCAATGACAATGGTTTCCAGAACCAACTCACCGCCTGAAACTAACTGGTTTTTTAGCTGATACAGATGGTCCAGAGGGGAGCGGCGATGGTAGAGCACACCCATAGAGAAGACAGTATCAAAAGCTTTCAGTTCTGGTAATTGCTCAATACCTAATGGCAGCAAGTGTGCCCGCTGGTCGCCGCCTAACAGTTTACGTACTGCTTCAAACTGACATAAAAATAGTTGAGTAGGGTCAATACCAACGGCTAAATGCGCACCCGCGCCAATCATGCGCCACATGTGATAACCACTACCGCAACCCACGTCCAATACGGTACGACCGGCTAACGATGAAATATGAGGAACAACACGCTCCCATTTCCAGTCTGAGCGCCATTCGGTATCAATATGGATCCCATATAAATTGAACGGCCCTTTGCGCCATGGCATCAAGGCTTTCAAATGGGTCAATATGCCTAACTGCTGACCTTCACTCAGGCCGGGAGTGGTATTTGCGGTAACGCTGTGCAATAAATCCAACGGCTCGGGTTTAATGGTAGGTAGATACTCAACCGCGTTAAACCACTGCTTGAATTGCCCGTGATGGGACCCTTTTTGCCAGGCAGCAATTTGTGCCGGTAGCGTTTCTAACCAGTGGCTGAGAGGGCCTTTAGCGATCAGACGGTAAAAATCACCAAACTCAATCATGAATTAGCGTCCTCTTTTACTGCAATCAATGATCCGAAGTTAAAACATTGAAACCAGGTTTCTGCATGGTTGAAGCCCGCCTGATGCAGACGAGTTTTGTGGGCTTCCACACTATCGGTACGCATTACGTTTTCCAGCATGCTGCGTTTTTGGCTGATTTCCAACTCGCTATAGCCATTGGCTCGTTTAAAATCGTGGTGCATATCAAACAGTAATTCGCCAATTTGCTGGTCTTCAAAACTAAATTTTTCCGATAACACCAAAATACCGCCGGGCAGCATCCCCTGATAGATTTTATTCAGTAACCGCTGGCGGTCATCGGGTTCAAGAAACTGTAGGGTAAAATTCAGCACCACCATAGAGGCATCCTGAATTTCAACATCACGAATGTCAGCTTCAATAACTTCTACCGGCGTGGCTGCACGAAATGCATCAATATGACGGCGGCAGCGTTCGACCATTGCCGGTGAGTTATCAACAGCAATAATATGGCAACCATCAACTTTAATATTACGTCTGACCGATAAGGTTGCTGCGCCAAGCGAACAGCCCAAATCATAGATGCGAGTATGGGGACGGACAAAGCGTTCAGCCAGCATCCCAATCATCGAAATAATATTGGAGTAACCGGGAACAGAGCGTTGAATCATATCCGGGAACACTTCGGCGACCTGTTCGTCGAAAGTCCAGTCACCCAGTTTATTTATTGGGGCAGCAAATAAGGTATCGCGGTTTGGCATAGCAATAGAAAGCGTCAGAACAATGAATAAGAGGCACAGTTTATCAGAGCAGTGGTGGAATGTCTGTAAACCCAACGGCAAATAACCAATGGTCGTAGTAACGGCTATTCCCGTATTTTTATGATAACGAATTAGTACAGAATCAGAATTTGTTCCCAGGGTAAATAATAGATGTTGGCACAAACCATCATAACCATAGATATATAGGTGGCAGCCATACCCGAACGACGCCAAAACCAGTCGCGATGGCGTAAAGCATAATAGTGACTCAGGCGGCCGGCGAACAACATAATCCCGCTAACATGAACCAGCCAGACATTGGCCCCGTTCATTTCCATAATCACCATTAAAATGAGTGCAATAGGAATATATTCCACAGCATTGCCATGAATACGAACCGCCATCTGCAACTCATAAAAGCCGCCATCCCCAAAAGGAACACGATATTGAGTGCGAAGTTTTACAACATCCAGAGACAGCTTAAATAATAGTAGTGCGCCCAGCACAGCATACAGTGCGCTAACCATTCATCACCCCACAGATATTAATTTTTGCAACAGGATAATAACCGGATATAACAAAAAATTCCGCTATAAAGAAATAACTTTAGCTTACTTACTATTTTATAAGATAAAAAACATAACGATAAAGTCGGATTATTATCAAATATTATTTTCAGAGAAATAATTAACAAAGTTGTGGATAACGCAATGGCACAATTCAGGTTTGTGAGATAGCAAATAATCAGATTTTAAAAACCAGGGTGCTGTTTTTTTGTTCGTTTAAGCATAAATTAGTTTGAATCTGGTTGATGTCACCTGATGTAGCTCTTATCGGCAGTGATAATTTCCTTTATAATAACTGCCTTTTGAGTGACGCTATCGTTAGCAGTTTAGCGTTATCCTGATTGAATGAAATAACAAACGATCGGTATTCAGAATTATCATTATGCCTATTTATGAATATGAGTGTGGTATTTGCCACCATCGTCTGGATAAATTACAGAAGTTAGCTGATGCCCCTTTGGTGGAATGCCCGGAGTGTGGTGAATCAGCGTTAGTTAAATTGGTCTCCCCCGGAAATTTTCATTTGAAAGGTTCCGGCTGGTATGCGAGTGAAGCCCCGCAAAGCCGTAAGAATACTTCATCAGATACCCCTTGTGCTGGGGCCTGTCAGGCGAATTGCCCGGGCGCAGCATTGGCTGAATAAAAGGATAGATCGTTATGCGTACTCATTATTGTGGACAGCTCAACACCACTCACGTTGGGCAAGAAGTAACCCTGTGCGGCTGGGTAAATCGTCGTCGCGACTTAGGTGGCTTAATATTTATCGATATGCGTGACCGCGAAGGTATTGTACAGGTGTTTTTTGATCCTGATTGCAAAGCTGCATATGAGCAAGCCTCTGAGTTACGTAATGAGTACTGCATCCAGATCGTTGGAACTGTACGCGCTCGTCCTGAAAGCCAGGCCAACAAAGATATGGCAACCGGTGGTGTAGAAATCTTTGCCCACACTCTGAATATCATTAACCGTTCAGAGCCACTGCCGCTGGATTCTAATCAAAACAATACTGAAGAACAGCGTCTGAAATATCGCTATCTGGACCTGCGTCGTCCGGAAATGGCTGAGCGTTTGAAAGCGCGTGCGCGTATAACTGCGTTTGTTCGCCGCTATATGGATGGCAACGGTTTTCTGGATATTGAAACGCCGATGTTGACCAAAGCGACGCCGGAAGGTGCTCGTGACTATCTGGTGCCAAGCCGGGTACATAAAGGCAAATTCTATGCGCTGCCTCAATCACCTCAGCTGTTTAAACAATTGCTGATGATGTCCGGTTTTGACCGTTATTATCAAATCGTGAAATGTTTCCGCGATGAAGATTTACGTGCAGATCGCCAGCCAGAATTCACCCAAATCGACGTAGAAACCTCATTTATGAGCGCAGAACAGGTTCGCGCCATTATGGAAAAAATGGTGCGCGAGCTGTGGGCGGAAGTAAAAGGCGTTGATTTAGGCCAGTTCCCAAGAATGACTTTCGCGGAAGCGATGCGCCGTTATGGTTCTGACAAACCAGACCTGCGTAACCCAATGGAGCTGGTTGACGTGGCTGATTTGCTAAAAGAGGTCGATTTCAAAGTATTCTCTGGCCCGGCAAACGATCCTAAAGGTCGCGTTGCCGTGCTTTGTGTACCGGGTGGGGCACAACTGACCCGTAAACAAATTGATGACTACACTCAGTTTGTTTCTATTTATGGTGCCAAAGGTCTGGCCTGGATGAAGGTTAATGAGCGTCATGGTGGAATGGATGGCGTACAGAGTCCGGTAGCTAAATTCCTTACCGCTGAGATTATCGAAGCGATGTTGGAACGTACCCAGGCGAAAGACGGCGATATTCTGCTATTTGGTGCGGACAGCTTTAAAGTAGCGACCGATGCTATGGGCGCGCTGCGACTGAAAATAGGACGTGATCTGAAGATCACTAATGAAAACAGCTGGGCGCCGCTGTGGGTTATCGATTTCCCAATGTTTGAAGATGACGGCGAAGGTGGCTTAACCGCTATGCACCATCCGTTTACTTCACCAAAAGAGATGACGCCAGAACAGTTGGTTGTCGATCCGGAATCAGCCATTGCGAATGCTTATGATATGGTACTGAATGGTTATGAAGTTGGCGGCGGTTCGGTTCGTATCTACAGTGGCCAAATGCAACAGGCGGTATTCGGCATTCTGGGCATTAATGAACAGGAACAGCGTGAAAAATTCGGTTTCTTACTGGATGCGCTAAAATATGGTACACCGCCACATGCGGGTATTGCATTTGGTCTGGACCGTTTAGTGATGTTGTTAACCGGTACTGAAAATATTCGTGACGTTATTGCCTTCCCGAAAACTACGGCAGCGTCCTGTCTGATGACTGAAGCACCAAGCTACGCTAACCCGGCATCGCTAAAAGAGCTGTCTATCAGTGTAGTGACAGAGAAGTCAGACAGGTAATATGAAGCAGTTTAAGCGCCCGGAATCTGTGCTGGTTGTGATTTACAGCCGTGATAGTGGTCGGGTACTTATGTTACAACGTAACGATGATCCTGGTTTTTGGCAATCGGTTACTGGTAGTCTGGAAGCGGGTGAGTCTACGGAGCAAACGGCGCTACGTGAGGTCAAAGAAGAAGTTGGCATTGATATTCTGGCAGAACAGCTGACCCTGCAAGATTGCCAACGTAGCGTTGAATTTGAAATTTTTACACATTTTCGCCACCGTTATGCGCCGGGTACTTTGCATAATCTGGAACATTGGTTTTGTCTGGCACTACCCGTAGAGCGTGAGATCGCGTTATCTGAGCATCATGCTTATCAATGGCTGGATAAAATGCAGGCGGCTCGACTGACAAAATCGTGGAGCAACCGGCAGGCGATTGAAGAATTTGTTATTTCTCATTAAGCCTTAACCGGCTTTCGACTGGAGATTTTTTATGGCAGGTCATAGTAAATGGGCCAATACCAAGCATCGTAAAGCGGCACAAGATGCAAAGCGCGGTAAAATTTTTACAAAAATCATTCGTGAGCTGGTAACCGCTGCCAAATTAGGCGGTGGTGACCCAGGATCGAACCCGCGTTTACGTGCTGCTATCGATAAAGCGTTATCAAACAATATGACGCGGGATACTTTAAACCGTGCCATTGCCCGCGGCGTGGGTGGCGATGATGATAACGATATGGAAACTATCATTTATGAAGGTTATGGCCCTGGTGGTACAGCCGTTATGGTTGAGTGCTTGAGTGACAACCGTAACCGTACCGTATCTGAAGTGCGCCATGCGTTTACTAAAACTGGTGGCAATCTGGGTACTGATGGTTCGGTTTCTTATCTGTTTACCAAGAAAGGCGTTATTTCTTACGCTGAAGGTACCGATGAGGATGCGGTAATGGACGCAGCATTAGAAGCAGGCGCCGATGACGTTGTTACTTATGATGATGGCGCTATTGATGTCTTCACCACACCGGAAAGCTTTGGTGATGTGAAGGATGCTCTGGATGCAGCCGGTCTGGTCGCCATTGCAGCAGAAGTCTCCCTGATTCCATCAACCAAGGCCGAGCTGGATGCAGAAACTGCACCAAAACTGCTGCGTCTGATTGATATGCTGGAAGATTCCGACGACGTTCAAGAGGTTTACCACAATGGTGAAATCTCTGATGAGGTTGCGGCAACCCTTTAATGGCCATTATTCTTGGCATTGACCCCGGCTCGCGAATTACCGGTTACGGCGTAATTCGTCAGCAGGGGCGCAAGTTAGAGTATCTCGGTAGCGGTTGCATTCGCACCGCTGTCGACGATCTTCCCACCCGTCTTAAGCTGGTATATGCCGGCGTCAGTGAAATTATCACCCAGTTTCAACCCGATTTTTTTGCCATTGAACAAGTATTTATGGCCCGCAATGCGGACTCAGCATTAAAACTGGGGCAGGCGCGCGGTGCTGCCATTGTTGCGGCGGTTAATGCAGATTTACCGGTGTTTGAATATGCTGCCCGTCAGGTTAAGCAAACGGTAGTAGGGCACGGTGCGGCAGAAAAAACACAGGTACAGCATATGGTGAAAACCTTACTTAAACTGGCCGCTAACCCACAGGCGGATGCTGCTGATGCGCTGGCAATTGCTATTACCCACTGTCACCTGAGCCAAAATACTATTCGCATAGGTAACGCCAGATTAATGCTAGCCCGTGGTCGGGTCGGGGAATAATTGCGTGAAACGCTAAAGCCAGGTGATGCGGCGATCAAATAAATAAAACAAAAGCTGGATATTTATCCAGCTTTTGTTTGTAATACGTGTATAAATAGAGATATTGAGCGGCAGCTCACTTAAGAGAAACTTTATCTTCAGTATCTGCCCTGTGTAAGCCATAAGGAGCCCGAGTCGTGATTGGTCGTTTACGTGGAATTATTCTGGAAAAACAGCCCCCTGAAGTTCTGCTTGAGGTGAACGGCGTTGGTTATGAAGTATTTATGCCAATGAGCTGTTTTTATGAATTGCCCGATCGGGGTCAGGAAGCCATTATCTTCACCCATTTTGTGGTACGTGAAGATGCGCAATTACTGTATGGTTTTAACGATAAGCAGGAGCGGGCGCTGTTTCGCGAATTGATTAAAGTGAATGGTGTAGGGCCAAAACTGGCACTGGCGATTCTTTCGGGTATGTCAGCCCAGCAGTTTGTTCATGCGGTTGAGCAGGAGCAAATTAGCACACTGGTTAAATTGCCGGGGGTCGGCAAGAAAACTGCCGAACGTCTGGTGGTGGAAATGAAGGATCGTTTTAAAGGACTTAATGGCGATCTGTTTAACAACAATAATGATTTACCTCCGCTCAGTCCGTCGAAAAGTGCGGATAACGATGCGGAATCAGAAGCAGTATCTGCACTGGTTTCTCTGGGGTATAAACCACAGGAAGCCAGCAGACTGGTCAGCAAAGTGATAACGCCAGGTGCTGATAGCGAAACCCTGATCCGTGAAGCATTGCGTTCTGCACTGTAAGTAGAAAGAGAACAATCATGATTGAAGCCGATCGCTTGATTTCACCCGTAGCGCAGTTTGAAGAAGAAGATCCCATTGACCGTGCGATGCGCCCCAAACTGCTGAATGAGTATGTTGGGCAGCCTCACGTGCGTGAGCAGATGGAAATCTTTATTCAGGCCGCCAGATTGCGTGGTGATGCGCTGGACCATCTGTTGATTTTTGGCCCTCCCGGTTTGGGGAAGACCACATTGGCGAATATCGTTGCCAATGAGATGGGGGTAAACCTGCGAACCACTTCCGGGCCCGTTCTGGAAAAGGCAGGGGATTTGGCAGCAATGTTAACCAATCTTGAGCCTCACGATGTGCTGTTTATTGATGAGATTCATCGCCTTTCGCCTGTGGTGGAGGAAATCCTGTACCCGGCGATGGAAGACTATCAGTTGGATATCATGATTGGTGAAGGCCCGGCTGCACGCTCTATCAAAATTGATTTACCTCCCTTTACTCTGGTCGGGGCTACGACACGTGCAGGATCATTAACCTCGCCACTGCGCGATCGCTTCGGAATTGTGCAGCGTTTGGAGTTTTATCAGGTTGCCGATCTGGAGTCTATCGTTTCACGTAGCGCCCAGTGTATGGATCTTAACCTGTCACAGGAAGGGGCAAATCAAATAGCCCGTCGTGCACGAGGAACCCCGCGTATCGCTAACCGACTGCTGCGTCGGGTACGTGATTTTGCTGAGGTTAGGGCGAATGGTGCTATTGATGGTGATGTGGCAACCCGAGCGTTGGATATGCTGGATGTAGATGCAGAAGGTTTCGATTTTATGGATCGTAAGCTACTACTGGCCATTATTGATAAATTTATGGGTGGCCCGGTTGGATTGGATAACCTTGCGGCAGCCATTGGTGAAGAACGGGAAACCATCGAAGATGTTATCGAACCCTATCTGATTCAGCAGGGGTTTATTCAACGCACACCAAGAGGGCGAATGGCGACTCAACATGCCTATCAGCATTTTGGCATTACCAGAGATGACGAACGGCGTTAATTGAGATTAGCCATAGAGATGAAAAAACCGGAGAACATAGCTCCGGTTTTTTATTAAGTCAGACGTATTATTAATAATTATTGATACAAGCTCAGGTTTTCTTTTGCGTAAGCTTCGAAATCGGTGCAGCCACCAATATGAACCTGATCGATAAAGATTTGAGGTACGGTTTCTACTGGTTTACCGACAGTTTTCTCCAGGTCGGCTTTAGTGATACCTTCTGCGTGAATATCAACGTAGTTATAGCTGAAATCATCGCGTTCCTGACTTAACTTTTCTGCTAATTCTTTAGCACGAACACAATAAGGACACCCAGGACGTCCAAAAATCACAACAAACATGAATACTCCTTAAAATTATTAAAATGTTCGGCTTTTCGCCGTTAGCCAATATGATAAAAACTGCATTACTATGCCCGTCACAGGCAGTAAAAAAAAGCAGGAATTGCCTGTCAGTTTGATAAATTTTACCTATCTGACACTAACTACATAAATTTATGAAGAAAAATTTGTGTAAAAAAACATATATAGCGGCCGGACAATAGGGAATCACTTTCTGTCACAGGCGTTGCTTATGTTAGGATACCCCTTGTGTTCATGTTCTTCAGCCATACCAACCAATATCAGGACTTACTATGACGCCGACTATCGATCTTATCTGCTCTCATCGTTCTATCCGCGCTTTTACCCCTCAGTCAATATCGGATGAACAACGTCAGGCAATTATTCGGGCCGCGCAGTCGACATCAAGCTCCAGCTTTTTACAATGCAGCTCCATTATTCGGGTAACCGATCGGGATTTACGTTTAGCGCTGGTTGAATACAGCGGTGGTCAAAAGCATGTGGCTCAGGCAGCAGAGTTTTGGGTGTTTTGTGCTGACTATCATCGTAATCAGGAGATTTGTCCTGAAGCCGAACTGGGCTATGCCGAGCAACTATTGTTAGGTGCAGTAGATACTGCCATGATGGCGCAAAATGCCTTAACTGCTGCGGAATCTTTAGGGCTCGGCGGCGTGTATATTGGTGGGTTAAGAAATAATATTGCAGCAGTAACAGAACTACTGCAACTGCCAAAACAGGTATTACCCCTGTTTGGTTTATGTTTGGGTTATCCGGACCAACAGCCTGAACAGAAGCCTCGTTTACCTGCTGACATAGTAGTGCACGAAAACAGCTACCAGCCACTGAACCGGGATCTGCTGGCGCAGTACGATGCCCATATTGTGGCCTATTATGAAGCCCGCTCAGAAAATAAGAAGCATGTTAGCTGGAGCGAACAAATAGCCGTTACGGTTCGTAAAGAACGTCGTCCTTTTATTCTGGATTATTTGCATAAGCAAGGATGGGCGACCCGTTAAATTATCGAAACTGGTTATTGGATGGCTGGTATTGATATCCGGCATCCGATAACTTTTTTATTAGCGCTTCTCGATCAATCTCATAACTAGCGATCAGATCGTCAAGGGATTCAAATTCATCCCTTAGTTTCATATTGATAATGCTAAACAGCAGGTGAGGGTCCATAGCTAAAAATTTTTGATGTTGCATATTTTTTCCGACGCTAACATAAAAATTCATAATAACTTACCTCATCGAGTGATAAATAGGGTAATATTCGTGCGTTATTGCACTTTCTTTTTGATTTACTGAGGACATACCATAATGGATAAGCTGATCGTCCCTGATCTGGCCCTAATGCGTAGTTGGCTTGAACAGTTGGGCATCGCCTTTTTCGAATGTGATTCTTGTCAGGCGTTACATTTACCCTACCTGCAAAGTGTTGATGGTATTTTTGATGCCAAAGTCGATCTGCTCGAAAATGTTATTCTGTTCTCTGCGGTAGCGGAAATTCGTCCTGTGGCATTGATTCCTCTGGTTGCAGACCTTAGCCAGATTAATGCCTCATCATTAACCACTAAAGTATTTATTGATGTTCAGGATGACAATTTACCTAAGCTGGTTATTTGTCAGTCATTAAGTGCCGCCGCCGGTATTACGTTAGAACAGTTCCGTTTATTACTTCAGGAAGCCGAAGAGCAAACCACCCAAATTATTATGGAAGCCAGAGCCAATGAGCTGCTGACGGTCAGCGATAACGAACGTGAAACTGAAGATGATATTCAGGTGCTTCACTCAATTACCCATACCATTCATTAATCTTTCCCATACCTGCTTAATTCATTGGTTTCGGAGTCAGTTCTGATGCAGTGCCAGCTTCATGCCGCAGGGCTTTGCTATTCATGTCAATGGATAGATAAACCCTATACACAACAACTGGAAGAGAAGCAGCAAGCGTTAGCCGCCTTGCTGGAGTCGATGCCTGTTGAACAATGGTGTATGCCGGTATCGGGTGTTGAAACCGGATTTCGTAATAAAGCAAAAATGGTGGTGAGCGGTAGCGTTGAACGCCCGGTGCTGGGGCTTCCTCTTAAACAGGATGAAGCTGTCGATCTATGCGATTGTCCGCTTTATCCGCAATCTATGCGTGATGTGTTTCCTCATCTTAAACAGTTTATTGCCCGGGCAGGATTAACGCCTTATAACGTTGAGCGTAAACGGGGGGAACTGAAGTTTATTTTACTTACCGAAAGTCGTCTCAACGGCGGTTTAATGCTGCGCTTTGTGCTGCGTTCGGAAATCAAGCTCCAACAGCTTCGTCAGGCGCTGCCCTGGTTACAGGCACAGCTGCCTCAACTCCAGGTCATATCGGCAAATATTCAGCCGGTTCATATGGCGGTACTGGAAGGGGAGCAGGAAGTGATCCTCACTTCACAGGATGCGCTGGAAGAGCAGCTCAACCATATTCCACTGTATATTCGACCGCGCAGTTTTTTCCAGACCAATCCTGTTGTGGCAGAAAAACTGTATGCCACAGCCAGAGAGTGGGTTTCAACGCTGAATATTCACAGTATGTGGGATCTGTTTTGCGGTGTAGGGGGCTTTGGTCTTCACTGTGCGGCTAACTCTGGGGTCAAGTTAACCGGTATTGAAATCAGTGCGGAAGCTATCGAATGTGCTAAACGCTCGGCAGCCGCTATTGGATTAAGGGATATTGAGTTTGATGCGTTGGACTCAACCCAATTTGCCCAAAGTAAACACCGGCAGAATATTCCGGATCTGGTACTGGTTAATCCTCCACGTCGGGGTATTGGTGAGGCGCTGTGTGAATACCTGAGTCAAATGTCTCCCGACTGGATCCTTTACTCCAGCTGCAATGCCCAAACCATGGCAAAAGACATTCATCAGCTTAACGGTTATCGGGTAGTAAGGGTTCAGCTGTTTGATATGTTCCCCCATACCGCCCATTATGAAGTTCTGACCTTGCTACAACACACTGAACCGAAATAAGACCTCAGCGTTTATTCTCTTTATAGGGAATGCCTTCCAGTTCCAGCAGTGCCTTCTTCACGTGTAAACCGCCTGAATATCCGGTTAATGAGTTATCTTTTCCCATCACTCGATGGCATGGAAGAATAATGGCTATAGGGTTAGCACCAACAGCACCACCAACGGCCTGAGCACCTTTGGGTTTATTAATCGCAGCGGCAATATCGCCATAGCTGACAACTTTTGCATAATCAATCGATTGCAACTGATGCCAGACGCTTTTTTGAAATTCTGAACCTTCTGGCTGACAAGGGATTACGCTGAAATCGACCTTTTTACCGGCGAAATAATCAGTGAGCGTTTTGACCACCAGGCTAATTATCGGATGATGGCTATCTTCAACCCATGTAGTTTCTGGCTGACGCTGCTCTACTTCATTGGGTAACCAGAGCTGACGCAGAGCAATATCGTCTGCCACGATACGCAACTGACCAACAGGGGAGAGATAGAGTTGATGATACATAACAGGTTATCCTTTAACCGGAAACGAGAGAAAAGGTATATTAACACTGCGAAACTTAAAGTAAAAATGGTCTCATAAAGAGACCATTTTTACAGTTAAGACCAATGATTACTGTGGAAACCATTTATGACTAATTTGTTGATAGGTTCCGTCTTTCTTCACGGCTTCCAGCGCAGCATTAATCTTCTCCATCAGCGCGGTGTTATCCTGACGCACTGCAATACCTAAACCTGCACCAAAGTAAGCCGGATCGGCAATATGCTCACCCAGGGTGACCAGTTCAGGGCTGGTTTTCAGCCATTCGTTCACGGCGGCGGTATCACCAAATACCGCGTCCAGACGACCATTTTTCAGGTCAATAACGGCGGTCTGGTAACTATCATAAGGAACGGTTTTTATTTCAGGATGCTTTTCGTTCATGTACTTCTGGTGTGTGGAGCCATTCTCCATACCCACTTTTTTACCTTTCATTTGGTCAACGGAGGTAATGGTGTCTTTACGTACAATCAAAACGGCAGAGTTTGCATAGTAAGGTTGGCTGAACAAAACTTGTTTACTGCGTTCAGCGGTGATATCCATACCGGAAATGACCGCATCATAACGACGGAATTTCAGGGCAGGGATCAGGCTGTCAAACGCATGATTAGAGAAAGTACATTCCGCTTTCATCTCTTTACAGAGTGCTTTGGCTAAATCGAGGTCAAAGCCAGTGATATTGCTGTCTTTATCCATAAATTCAAACGGAGGGTAAGTTGCAGATGATGCAAAACGAATAGGGTCGGCGGCCTGAGCAGATAACGCGACACCGGCTAATAATAGAATGGCTACAACTTTCTTCATGGTACAGACTCCGATAGTAAAAAAAGGCTATGACTATTTATTCGCATAAATCGAATATATATTCATTAAATATGAATAAGCAAGCAAAATCTTTATTAAAGATGAAAGCGATAAAAAAGCGGGTTACTCCTCCTGGCATATCCAGTCCTGAAACAGTTGCATAGCCGGGGTAAGGTGTTTTGATTTTAATCGGGTTAGCCAGTAGCCACCCATATTGATCTCTGTATTGAAGGGACGAACAAGCACACCGCTTTCCAGCTCCTTATTAAACATTTTTGATGGGGCTAAAGCGACTCCGGCATTGAGTATGGCGGCTTCAACCATTAAACGGGAAGAATCGAAAATCATACCGTTTGGTCGCCATGGGTTAAGGCCCGCACTGATTAACCAGCGATCCCATTCCTCCTCACGATAAGTGCGCAGAAGGACTTCTTTTGCCAGATCGCCCGGTTCAGATAAACGTTTAGCGGCTTCGGGTGAACATAGCACCGTTAATGGGGCATCAAATAGCAGAGTATTCTCACTGCCCGGCCAGCTTCCTTCGCCAAAACGAATGGCAAAATCCAACCCTTCGGCAGCAAGGTTGACCACGTTATTATTGGTGAGCAGTTTCAATTCAATGAAAGGGTATTTTTCATGAAATTTCCACAGTCGGGGCAGTAGCCAACCCACGGCAAAAGTTCCTACGATAGCAACAGTGAGAACCTCATGAAATTCACCGCCTTCAAATCGTTTTAACACCGTCTGGATATGGTCAAATGCTTCGGTTAATACCGGTAGCAGAACCTGAGCCTGTTCGGTCATTTCTAAACCGCGCGGTAACCGCTTAAAAAGTGCGGTACCCAACTGTGCTTCAAGTAAGCGAACCTGTTGGCTTACCGCCGCCTGAGTGACGTTTAGTTCAAGACCGGCGCGGGTAAAATTCAGGTGTCTTGCTGAGGCTTCAAAAGCACGTAATGCATTAAGCGGAAAAAAAGATCGCATTAATCAATACCTATAAGTTTTTCTTTACCCTTACTGAAAATAACCTTGCTTGTAAATCGTCTGATAATGATTGATATTGCCCGGGATTATCACTAATCCAATGCATTAATAGAACAGGGTATGATGAGTTATATCTATCATCATAGCGATTAATTTGACGATGGTAATAGTATTTCTTTTGATAAGCTGATTAACCATCGAAGTGATAACGCATAACCATTTGAGAGATCGAATTTTTGTAAAATATTCATTTAACGAGACTAATATGGCTAAAAATATGTTGCGTAAAAGCATGCTGGCAGCAGCAGCCTTTGTACCCTTTATCACATTTTCTACACCTTCGTTAGCCGCTAAAACGGACCAGATTTCAACCATCCAGCAGAGTCTGGCTGATTTAGAAAAAAGTAGCGGTGGACGATTGGGCGTTGTACTAATTAACACGGCAGATAATTCACAGATTGTTTATCGTGGTGACGAACGTTTTCCAATGTGCAGTACCAGCAAGGTGATGGTGGTTGCCGGAGTATTGAAACAAAGCGAATCACAAAAAGATCTTTTGAGTCAGCAAGTAGAAATTAAAAAGAGAGATCTGGTCAGTTATAGTCCAATTGTTGAAAAAAGCTTAAACAATAAGATGTCATTAGCCGAGCTTAGTGCAGCAACATTGCAATACAGCGATAATGCAGCCATGAATAAACTGATTGAACAACTGGGCGGCACTAAAAAAGCTACGGCGTTTGCGCGTTCTATTGGTGATAAAACATTTCGTTTAGATCGCACCGAACCGACGTTAAATTCTGCCATTCCCGGAGATAAACGCGATACCACAACACCGCTGGCTATGGCGCTCAGTTTGCAAAAATTAACGCTGGGAGATGCGCTTGCTGCACCACAACGTGATCAACTGGTGGAATGGTTAAAAGGAAACACTACCGGTGCCGCCAGTATTCGAGCTGGTTTGTCAACAGAGTGGGTGGTCGGTGATAAAACGGGCAGCGGCTCCTATGGAACTACCAATGATATTGCCGTTATCTGGCCTAAGGATAAAGCACCATTAATTCTGGTCACTTACTTTACCCAGAATGAAAAAGAGGCCAAATCTCGTCGGGAAGTTTTAGCATTGGCGGCAAAAATTGTAACGCAGGGGCTCTGATTCTCTATTTTTGCCGTATAAAAAATCCCGGCTTATATATTTGCCGGGATCTTTATCAGTCAAATTGGTACAGCTTTATCTTGTTACAGAACCCCACAGGTCATACTCGTCAGCATTCTCGATAGTAACCTGAACAATATCACCTACTTTAACCTGACGCTCTTCATTCAGATAAACCACACCGTCAATTTCTGGTGCATCGGCCATACTTCTGCCAATGGCACCTTCTTCATCTATTTCATCGATAATAACCGGTATAGTCAGGCCAATCTTGTCCTGTAATCGCTGGGCAGAAATCTGTTGCTGAAGCTGCATAAAGCGATGGAAGCGTTCTTCTTTGATCTCTTCCGGTACCTGATCGGCAAGCTCATTAGCAGCAGCACCTTCAACCGGGCTATATTTAAAGCAGCCGACGCGATCCAGTTTAGCTTCTTTCAGGAAGTCCAGCAGCATAGTGAAATCTTCTTCCGTTTCACCAGGGAAACCAACAATAAAGGTGGAACGCAGGGTTAACTGTGGACAGATCTCTCTCCAGCGCTTAACGCGTTCCAGCGTGCGTTCCACTGAACCAGGGCGCTTCATGGCCTTCAGAATTTTTGGGCTGGCATGCTGTAGAGGGATATCCAGATAAGGCAGTATTTTGCCCGCAGCCATCAGTGGAATAACATCGTCCACGTGCGGGTATGGGTAGACATAATGTAAACGCACCCAAATTCCCATAGTAGAGAGTTGTTCGCACAGGCTTACCATATCGGTTTTAACCGGCTGACCGTTCCAGAAACCAGTGCGGTGTTTAACATCTACACCGTAAGCTGAGGTATCCTGTGAGATAACCAGTAACTCTTTTACCCCAGCCTCCACCAAACGTTTTGCTTCATCCAGTACAGATCCAATAGGACGGCTGTCGAGGTCGCCACGCATGGAAGGAATAATGCAGAAAGTACAGCGGTGGTTACAGCCTTCAGATATTTTCAGGTAAGCATAATGCTTCGGCGTTAGCTTAACGCCCTGAGCCGGAACCAGACTGGTAAATGGATTGTATTCTGGCTTCGGCGCATAAGTATGGACATGGGCTAAAACCTGCTCATAGCTATGAGGGCCCGTTATTTCCAGCACCTTAGGGTGGACTTCACGAATTTGATCTTGTTTGGCACCCAAACAACCCGTGACGATAACTTTACCGTTTTCGGTTAATGCTTCCCCAATGGCTTCCAGCGACTCCTGTACTGCACCTTCAATAAAGCCGCAGGTATTCACGATCACCAAATCGGCACCTTCGTAACTTGGAACTACCTGATAACCTTCAGTACGTAACTCGGTAAGAATGCGCTCTGAATCGACCAGATTTTTAGGGCAGCCTAAAGAAATAAATCCGACTGTTGGAGCATGAGGCGTTGTAGTTTGGGACATTATGCAAAACTCATTGATTAGTAATTCAGCCGCAGACCGACTTGTCGATATTTGCAGCTGTTAGCGACTGGGATGGAATTCTACCGATGTCGGAGCCAAAATTATATAGTCAGATACGGTGATTTGCTGGCCGACAGCTGGCAGTAGTTTAGTGCATCAGACAGATAAAACCAGAAAATTTGAGTTTCAAAATAAATCAACTTTGAATAATAGGTGGTAAAAGAACCTCAGTACCACTTCTGGTTGGGTTGGTGGTACATACATTGATCATTGGTTTATTTTATTAAAGCGAAATGGCGGCTGGGTTTCATGCCGCCATTTTTATGGCAGAAAAGATAAATTATTTAACGATAGAACCATCAGAGCGTTTTAGATCTTTACGATCGCGCCAGTTAGTAATAACCGTTGGTAGTGCAGCCTGAACGGCAATCAGAACAAACCAGATAAGCCAGCCCAGTACTTTCATCACGGTATAAAAAGAGAAGCCGGATGCGTCAAACCCATCAACAGGTTTAATTGAGATAATGTTTTTAAACATATTCACCATATTAAAGCGCCAGCCGTAGTGAACAACGCGGGTGATTTGGTTTGCATCATTAGCGGATTGAGCCTGAGCCTGAATATCTGCACTGTTGAATTTAAAATACCAGGGAAAGTTCCATCCGGTATCTTCGTTACGGTAAACCATGATATTTTTATTTTCATCGATGGTATAAATGTAATACACGTCGCGCGTTGGGCCATCAGCCGGATTTTCTGCAGAAATTGGACCATCATTATCAACGCGCTTAACTTCAGAACCTGTGATTTTAACAATATCAGTTGATGGTAGATAAAAGCTGCAAAGAAGAGCTGTGCCGATAGCAAAACAGATCAGATAACCAATAAATATTTTTTTGATTAATGACATAAGAATCACGCTTCCTTATGAGTTTTGGGGTAATGCATTTTTTACATTGTATGCCATTGCGTTATGACATGCATGAACAAATCGCGAGAGTGACTGAATTAGGGGCAATAAAAAACCCGATAAGTATGAAACGTAAAAAAACGACTTATCGGGTCAACCTCAATGAGGGAGTTCTAAGTAAAGCAGTGGCACTATTTAAGACGTGAATGGGTTTAAATAGTTCATCGCGTAAGCAAGATTTTTTTCACTTTTTTTACATTTATTCATAATGCCATGATTTATATTAAATTATTTTTTAAAGCAGGCTCGGCCAAATAATAATGATGAGGGAACCCGCCAGAGTAAGTAAGACATTGGCAATCGCATATGTACCCGCATAACCCAGAGCAGGAATATTACTACGGGAGGTATCACTGATAATTTCCATTGCTGGCGCACAGGTTCTGGCACCCATAATGGCGCCAAACAGCAGGGCACGGTTCATACGTAAAACGTAGGCACCAAACAGATAGCAAATAACAACCGGAAGCAGGCTAACAATTAAACCGGCAATCAGCATTTGCCCACCAACCAACCCCAGATTATTACCAATGCCGCTACCGGCACTCAGCCCCACACCGGCCATAAAGACCATTAACCCAAATTCTTTTACCATATTAAGGGCACCCTGAGGTATATAACCAAAGGTAGGGTGATTAGCCCGCATAAACCCCAGCATAATTCCTGAGAACAGCAGACCCGCAGCATTACCAATACCAAACGAGAAGTTACTAAACTGGAAGGTGATCTGGCCGATCATCAGACCAAGAATAAAGAAGGCACAGAAGGCTAACAGGTCCGTAACCTGGCTATGAATAGAGATAAAACCAATATGTTCTGCAACGCCCTTAACTCGATGCGCGTCACCGCTGATTTGTAGCACATCACCGGCATTCAGTACGATATTATCGTCAATAGGCATTTCAATCTGGCTGCGGATAACCCGGTTAAGGAAACAGCCATGATCGGTCAGATTAATCTGGCTCAGACGTTTGCCTACCGCATTATTATTCTTAACTACGATCTCTTCGGTGACGATGCGCATATCCAGCAAATCGCGTTCAAATACCTCTTTGCCGTTGCGGAAGCTGGGGTCCAGTCGGGAATGCGCATCCGGGTAGCCGACTAATGAAATCTCATCATTTACCTGTAAAACGGCATCGCCGTCAGGTGAGGCAATAATGCCGTTACGACGAATCTTTTCGATATAGCAGCCAGTCTGGCGGTAAATACCCAGTTCACGCAGGTTTTTACCGGCGGCCCAGGCAACCAGCTCCGGACCTACGCGATAGGCGCGGATCACCGGTAAATATACTTTACGCTGGCTATCATGATCCAGACCGCGCTCCCTGGCAATTTGCTGGGCACAGGTGGATAAATCTTGCCGCTGTAACTTTGGCATATAACGGGCCGCAAAGATTAAACTCACCAGACCAATCAGATAAGTCAGAGCATAGCCTAAGCTGAGGTGATCCTGAGCGGCTGCTAATAAGGCTGAATCAGAAGTGGTATGGCGTAGCGTATCGCCAGCACCAACCAGCACCGGGGTAGAGGTCATTGAACCTGCCAGCATACCGGCGGTAAGGCCAATATCCCACTTAAGGAATTTGCCCAGCCCCAGCGCAATGCACATAGCGCTACCAACCAGAATCAGCGCCAGTAAAAAATAGTTTTTTCCATCGCGAAAGAAGATAGCAAAGAAGTTTGGACCCGCTTCAACACCAACACAGAAGATGAAGAGCATAAAGCCCAGGCTTAAGGCTTCGGTGTTAATAGTAAAATGTTGATAACCTAATAATAAGGAGATAACCAGTACGCCAATTGAGCCACCCAGTTGTACTGAACCCAGACGAATTTTCCCTAAGCATAAGCCCAATGCTAACACTACAAATAGCAAAAGAATGTAGTTGCTGTTTAGCAGGCTGATAATATCAATGTTCACAATGTTAACTTTACGTCATATGCAATGGATGAGTAGTGGATTCATCTTTATAACCCACATAAAAAAGAGTCTTGCGCTGACGAAAAGTTCGCCTTTAGCAAGACCTTTATATTTCTGACGGGCTATTTTAAAGCTTATTGTCGTCTCATTCATACTAAAAAATACAACTTTGCTTCACGAGATCAATAAATTTATCTTTTCTTTATTTCTCATAAGATTAATCAGATTGCCTTTTCATCAGGCTTAAGATGAACAGACAGCAGGAGCAAAGCACGACGGAAGGGCCAGCCGGCGTGTCATGAAAAGCGGAAAGGGTTAAACCGCCGGTTACGGCAATTATGCCAACAATAATTGCAAAACCAGCCATTTGTTCTGGAGTACGTGAAAATCTACGGGCAGTCGCAGCAGGAATAATCAGTAATGAGGTGATTATTAATGCCCCAACAAATTTCATGGCCAGACCAATGGTTAGCGCAGTGACCAGCATCAGCAGTAATCGAACCCTTTCAGGGTTAATACCATCAACATGCGCCAAATCAGGATTAATCGTCACCGATAATAATGAACGCCATTGCCACCATAAAATTACCAGTACCACAATCACACCGGCACCAATCATCCACAGGTCGTTAATGGTGACAGAGAGCAGGTCACCAAACAGGTAAGCCATCAGATCAACGCGGACGTTTGACATTAGGCTGATAGTGACCAAACCCAAAGAGAGGGCGCTATGGGCTAAAATACCTAATAGCGTGTCCACCGCAAATTGAGGACGGCGCTCCAGCCAGACTAAACCAATCGCCAGTAGCAGAGTGATGGCAATCACCGCATAGAAAGGATTAATGTTCAGTAACAGGCCAAAAGCTACGCCCAGCAGAGAAGAGTGCGCCAGAGTATCACCGAAGTAAGACATTCTGCGCCAAACGACAAAAGAGCCTAAAGGACCAGCAGCCAGCGCCAATAATATGCCCGCCATCCAGCCGGGGAATAGTAGTTCTATCATGCTTTATTACTGCCTGAAGTTTTAAGAACGATACGACCCTGCAGGTCATGTTGATGATTATGCCGGTGATGATAAACAGCTAACTGCCGGGCACCACGATGGCCAAACATAGCAATAAACTCCGGATGCTCTGATACGGCTTCCGGCGCACCAGAACAGCAAATATGCTGGTTGAGGCACAGCACTTCGTCCGTTTTTGCCATGACTAAATGCAGGTCGTGAGAAACCATTAATACTGCGCAGTTCAGTTCCATACGCAGCTTTTCAATAAGATCGTACAGTGCCAGTTGTCCGTTAACATCAACACCCTGAGTTGGTTCATCCAGTACCAGCAATTGCGGACGATTTAATAGGGCTCTGGCCAGTAACACGCGTTGGGTTTCTCCACCCGATAGTTTTTGCATCGGCATTTTTACTAAATGTTTTGCCTGAACACGGCTGAGGGCTGGCAGAATATCATCCTTTTTGACCCCGGGACGCAGGCGCATAAAACGCTCAACGGTTAATGGTAAGGTAGGGTCAAGATGCAATTTCTGCGGGACATAGCCAATACGTAAATCTTTTGGGCAGTTAATTGTTCCTGAAGCGGGAGCGACCAGCCCTAAAACCACGCGAACCAGAGTTGATTTACCAGCACCATTTGGGCCAAGCAGGGTAAGAATCCGGCCTTCATCCAGCGTCAGCGAGACGTTGGAAAGGACTTTCCGGCTACCGAAAATAACAGAAATATGTTCTAGCTTAAGCAAAGTGGACATTTTCATTTTTCTTGCAGAATTCAATATGTGTTATATTATAACATATCAAAGGCAATTACTATTCAAATGAGATTAGAACAAATGCAGCAAACAGCAAATACAAAATGGTTTAACCGCATGATTCTGGCAGGAACACTATTAACAGCAGGTATTGCTATTAACGCATCAGCCGCAGTTTTAACCTCAACTAAACCGCTGGGGTTTATTGCGTCCGCTATTACCGAAGGGGTAACGCCGGTAGAAGTGTTGCTTCCGGATGGCGCATCGCCGCATGATTATGCGCTTCGGCCATCAGATGTCCAGAAAATACGTTCAGCGGATTTAATCATATGGATAGGTCCGGATATGGAAGCTTTTCTCACTAAGCCTTTACAGCAGATTGATGAAAAAAAACAAATTCCATTAGCCAGTTTGAGTTCAGTAAAGTCATTATTGATTAAAGGTAGTGAAGATGACGATCATGATGAAGGGCATCAGGAGCAACATACTGATAATACTCATAATCATGACGAACATGACCATCATCATGGTGACTACAATATGCACATTTGGATGTCACCGGAAATAGCAAAACAGTCCGCAATTGCAATTCATCACAAATTATTGGAACTTATGCCACAAAGTAAGGACAAACTAGATGGTAATCTTAGTCAGTTCGAGAAACAACTAGAGCTGACAAAAGAAAATATTGCTAATATAATGCAGCCGTTGCGTGGCAAAGGATATTTTGTTTTTCATGACGCTTATAATTATTTTGAGAAAACATTCGGTTTAAGCCAATTAGGGCACTTTACAATCAACCCCGAAATCCAGCCCGGTGCGCAACGCCTACACAATATACTAACACAGTTGGTTGAGCATAAAGCGGTATGCGTTTTTGCTGAGCCACAATTCCAGCCAGCCGTCATAAATGCTGTCGCCCAAGGGACGAATGTCCGCATCGGAACACTGGATCCGTTAGGCAGCAAAATAACGTTAGGTAAAGATAGCTACATACAGTTTTTGACTCAGCTATCCCAACAGTTTACGAGCTGCCTGGAGTAACAGAACGAGGAATTCGAGTAGTGCTCCAAGTCGTTAGATCTATTGCTTTGTTTTATAATAACTTACCCCGGCTTCATAAGTTTACCTTTGGGGCACTTTTGTTTCTCACATGGAGTATGTTGGTGTGGCAGGCGGCAGTATATAAACCGATAACGGAATCGGAATCGCCGCTTCCTTTACCTACAACTACCGCAACCAACAGCAGCGTTTCAACCAATACCGATGCTGATGATGCTGAACCTATGGATCAGCCAACCCCTGATGATGAAATTCCTAAGGATGAGTTGGATGAAACAACGGGGGACGCTTCAACACCAAATGAATATGTCGTTTCTAACGGTGATACCCTTGGCAGTATTCTGACCCAGTTTGGTATGGATGCTTCTGACATCTATTTGTTGGCAAATAAGAACAGTGCCCTAACTAACCTGAAAATTGGTCAACAATTGAACTGGGTGTTGGATGACGAGGGAACTCTGCAATCGTTGACCTGGGTAGTTTCTCGCCGTGAAACGCGTGTTTATGAGCGTGCAGAAAACGGCTTTAAAGAGACGATTAATACCTTAAAAGGCGAGTGGAAGAACGCGGTTGTCACCGGCAAAATGGATGGAAGTTTTTTGGTTAGCGCCAGAGCGGCGGGTCTGACTAACTCGGAAATTCGGGCAGTGACCAAGGCGCTTCAATGGCAGTTGGATTTCCGCAAGCTACGTAACGGCGATCGTTTTTCAATATTATTTTCCAGAGAAGTACTGGATGGTAAGAATGAACAGAGTCAATTGATTGGCGTAAGAATGCAGAGCTCAGGTAAAGATTATTACGCCATTCGTTCTGGTGACGGTAAATTCTACGATCGTGAAGGTTCTGGTTTAGCAAAAGGTTTCCTGCGCTACCCGACACCAAAACAGTACAAAGTGACATCATCATTTAACCCACGTCGTTTACACCCGATTACCGGTCGCGTAGCACCGCATAAAGGCGTCGATTTCTCTATCCCGATTGGTTCCCCGGTTCTGGCGGTTGGTGATGGCGAAGTGGTTGTAGCTAAATTCAGCGGTGCAGCGGGTAACTATGTGGCAATTCGCCATGGTCGTCAGTACAGCACACGTTATATGCACTTAAATAAGATTCTGGTGAAACCGGGGCAGAAAGTTAAGCGGGGCGATCGCATTGCATTATCCGGTAACACGGGCCGTTCCACCGGACCTCACTTACACTATGAACTGTGGGTTAACGAACTGGCAGTGAACCCATTAACTGCGACGCTTCCACGTTCCGACTCGCTGATTGGTCAGGATCGTGCGGAATATCTGGCCCAGGTTAAAGAAGTAGTTCCACAGCTTCATCTCTGAGAATAAGATAAAACGCTGCTAATAATTTGGCAGCGTTTTATTTTTCAAACACAGTTTAATTATTTATATTCATCAGATGAGCAGACTATTATCAACGGCAGATTGTTCATCTATCTAATGAGTTTTGGCATGCAAAAACAACAACGTTCAAATATTGAGTTTATTCCTCTATTTAAGAAGTCCTTTTTTCTGCCTAAATATTGGGGAGTCTGGCTGGGGGTTGGCGTTATGTTATTGCTGGCTTACCTGCCGGTAAAAATCAGAAACCCGATGTTAGCGTCACTGGCCAAATTTGCCGGGCGATTTGTGGGTAGTGCCCGACGCCGCGCCCGAATCAATTTATATTATTGTTTTCCTGAGCTAAGTGAACAGCAACGGGATGCCATCATTGAACAGATGTTTGTCACTGCGGTTCACTCCACGATGTTGATGGTGGAGCAGAGCGTGCGCAGTCCGGAATATTTAATGAAGCGCGTGCGCTGGCACGGTGATGAACAATTAGATGTTATTCGTGCTTCCGGTCGTAATGTGATTTTTATGGTGCCGCACGGCTGGAGCGTGGATATTCCGGCGATGATGATGGCGGCACGCGGTCAGCCAATGGCCGCCATGTTCCATAACCAGAAGAATGAGCTGGTTGACTGGATGTGGAATACCGTCCGTCGCCGTTTTGGTGGTCGTATGCATGCCCGTCAGGACGGTATTAAACCTTTTATCAGTTCAGTACGTCAGGGGTATTGGGGGTATTATCTTCCGGATCAGGACCACGGCGCGGAACACAGCGAATTTGTTGATTTTTTTGCGACTTACAAAGCTACGTTACCTGCCGTTGGTCGGCTAATGAAAGTATGCCATGCGGCGATTGTACCGCTATTTCCGGTATATCGTTCCGATGAGGGTATTCTGGATATCTACATTAATCCGGAAATGAGCGATATTGCTGATGCGGACCAACATACTATTGCCCGCAGAATGAATGAAGAAGTTGAAAAACTGGTTCGTCCTAACCCTGAGCAGTATGTTTGGGTACTTAAGTTTCTGAAAACCAGAAAAGAGGGCGACACAGAACCTTATAAGCGTCAGGACCTGTGGCCAAAAAATAAATAATTATTGTCATCAATCAAAAAGGGCCCAAATGGGCCCTTTTTGCATATTAAAACTCAATCACTCAATTCGCAGAATACGACAGGTATTGGTACTGCCAACCAGCGCCATCACGTCGCCCTGAGTAATGATAACCAGATCGCCAGACATCAGAAAACCGCGATCACGCAGCTGATTGGTGGCGGCCATTGCCGCAGCAAGACCATCACAATCACCGGTGAACATAACCGGCGTCACGCCACGGTAGAGGGCACACAGGTTCAGCGTTTGCTCATGACGAGACATGGCGAAAATCGGCAGACCGGAGCTGATACGAGACATCATCAGCGCGGTACGACCAGATTCTGTCATGGCAATAATGGCGCTAATACCTTTCAGGTGGTTAGCGGCATACATAGTCGATAATGCAATAGTATCTTCAATGTTATCAAACTCGACGTCCATACGGTGCTTGGATACGTTCAGACGAGGCATTTTCTCTGCCCCAACGCAAACGCGAGCCATTGCAGCGACGGTCTCGGCAGGATACTGACCCGCGGCGGTCTCTGCTGAAAGCATCACGGCATCGGTACCATCCAATACGGCATTAGCAACGTCCATGACTTCAGCACGGGTTGGCATAGGATTGGTAATCATCGACTCCATCATCTGGGTTGCGGTGATAACAGTACGGTTTAGCTGGCGGGCGCGTAAAATCAGTTTTTTCTGTACAGCAACCAGTTCAGGATCGCCAATTTCTACGCCCAGATCGCCACGAGCTACCATGATGGAATCAGATGCCAGAATGATATCGTCGATAGCTGCATCGGTAGCTACTGTCTCTGCACGTTCGACCTTGGCGACAATTTTGGCGTTACAGCCAGCATCGCGTGCTAAACGGCGTGCATAGTTCAAGTCTTCACCGGTGCGAGGGAAAGAGACGGCTAAATAGTCTACATTGATTTTCGCTGCGGTAATGATGTCGGCTTTATCTTTGTCGGTTAGCGCATCGGCAGAAAGGCCACCACCCAGTTTGTTAATCCCTTTATTATTGGATAGTGGGCCACCAACGGTAACTTCGGTAAACACTTTCATTCCCTGAACTTCGAGAACTTTGAGCTGCACGCGACCATCATCCAGTAACAAAATATCGCCAGGAACGACGTCCGCAGGCAGGCCTTTATAATCAATACCGACTTTTTCTTTATCGCCATCACCAACGGAAAGGTTGGCGTCTAACAGAAACTTATCGCCCACATTGAGGAATACTTTACCTTCTTTAAAGGTTGATACACGGATTTTAGGCCCCTGCAGGTCGCCTAAAATAGCAACATGCTTACCTAATTTTGCTGAGATTTCTCTGACTTTATTAGCGCGGAGTTGGTGATCTTCGGGGGTTCCGTGGGAGAAGTTTAAGCGAACTACGTTGGCGCCTGCGGCAATAATTTTTTCTAAGTTATTGTCACGGTCAGTTGCAGGGCCCAACGTGGTAACAATTTTGGTTCTTCTAAGCCTTCTGGACATGTATCACTCCATTTAACATGATAAGTTTTGACCTAATCAGTGTGTTTTTAAAGCGTTAGTGTTAATAAAAGTCAGACAGAATAAATTTGCCGGACTTTAAAAAATTCCGTTGTCTTAATTTCTGAGGGGTTTTATACCACTATATAACTAGCTTCTCAAATAAGAGCTGTCTCGTTTCATATCACCTAAAGCTTAATCGTTTGCTTAATATCAACTTATCAGATTCAGTGAATGAATCGTTCCCGTTCCTTTATTAATTAAAATGGTGGATAAAATAAAAATTAACCTTCTTTATCAAAACGCGATTGTTTTAAGGCATCTTTAACCCGTTTCAGATTATCACGGGCCAGACTGTTACGCAGGGTAAATCCTGTTGCCAGCACATCAATAATGGTGAGTTGGGCAAGGCGAGACACCATAGGCATATAAATATCGGTATCTTCAGGCACATCAAGCAAAATGGATAGCGTAGCAGCATTTGCTAACGGTGTTCCCTGGGATGTGATTGCGATAACTGTAGCACCGTTTTGGCTGGCAATATCCGCCAGTTCAACCAGACTTTTGGTTCTGCCGCTGTGAGAAATTAATACCACAACATCACCCTGATTAGAGTTCATGCAGCTCATTCGTTGCATCACAATGTCATCAAAATAGATCACCGGAACATTAAATCTGAAAAATTTATTCATGGCATCGTGAGCCACAACGGAGGAGGCACCGTAGCCAAAAAATGATATTTTTTTCGCTTGTGTCAGTAAATTAACTGCCCGATTAATGGCTATAATGTCAAGACTGCTTTTGGCCATATTCAGGCTGGCAACGGCAGATTCAAAAATCTTATAGGTAAAGGCATCGGTGGTGTCGTTTTCATCTACATTACGATTTACATAAGGTGTTCCGTTGGCCAGACTCTGTGCCAGCGCCAGTTTAAAATCGGGGAAGCCTTTAGTATTGAGTCGGCGACAAAAACGGTTAACGGTTGGCTCGCTAACGTTGGCAATTTTCGCTAAGGTAGCAATGCTGGAGTGAATAGCGGTTTGTGGCGCAGCTAAAATAGCATCGGCAACTTTTTGCTCTGATTTACTTAATGAATCTCGAAATTGGTGAATTCTTTCCAGCATATTTATATCCCGCTGTATCTGCCTATTACATTCAAAGGAGAAATCAATCTCTGATTTGTGGAAATATACTACGTGATATCAGTTCGTGCAGTAATAAAACTGGGTCTTGTAATTTTTTTTCAGAAAATTTGACTCATATCTGATTTTAGCGTTTTAAAAGCACGAAAAGCGTAAGGGTATAGCCAAATATTTTTTATATTTAATGGGTTACCTCTTAGTCTCGCAAGGGTTTATTACAGGTATTGGCCTTTTTATCCACCTGTTTACGCCGGTCAGATAAAGAGGTACATTAGTTATGTAATAAAATTACAAGATTTTTTAAGTCGTACACTAACATTTTTACGGCTTAATTGAGGAGATAGTTATGGTAGATGATTCGATAGCTCAAGCCTGTGATTTAGTTATTTTTGGCGCTAAAGGTGATTTGGCGCGCCGTAAGCTATTACCATCACTTTATCAGTTGGAAAAAGCCTGTCATATCCATCCGGATACTCGAATTCTGGGGGTTGGTCGTGCTGACTGGGATAAGGCTGCATATACTGAGGTTATCGAAAAAGCGCTAACCACCTTTATGAAAGAGGAGATCGATCCTGAGGTCTGGAAACGGTTAAGCGCACGTTTAGATTTCTGTAATCTGGACGTTAATGATGTCCCGGGCTATAACAGGTTGGGTCAGATGCTTGACCAAACCAGCAGAGTCACCATTAACTATTTTGCTATGCCACCGAATACATTTGGTGCAATTTGTCGTGGTTTAGGTGAAGCTGGGTTAAATAAATTTCCCAGCCGTGTAGTGATGGAAAAACCGCTGGGTACCGATTTAAAATCCTCTCAGGAAATTAACGATCAGGTTGCTGAGTATTTTGATGAATCTCAGGTTTACCGTATCGACCACTATTTGGGTAAAGAGACCGTTCTAAACCTGTTGGCACTGCGTTTTGCTAACTCACTGTTTGCCGCTAAGTGGGATAACACGGCTATCGATCACGTTCAGATTACCGTTTCAGAAGAGGTTGGTATTGAAGGGCGTTGGGGCTATTTTGACAAAGCCGGGCAGATGCGTGATATGGTACAAAATCACCTGTTACAGATTCTGACGATGATTGCTATGTCACCGCCGGTGGACTTAAGTGCTGACCGTATTCGCGATGAAAAAGTTAAAGTGTTGCGCTCCTTGCGTCGTATCGACCATACCAATATTCGCGAAGCAACGGTCAGAGGCCAATACACCGCTGGTTTTGTTCAGGGGCAAAAAGTACCAGGCTATCTGGATGAAGAGGGTGCTAATAAACGCAGTAACACTGAAACCTTCGTTTCCCTGCGGGTAGATATTGATAACTGGCGTTGGGCAGGCGTACCTTTCTATTTGAGAACCGGCAAGCGTTTACCGTCTAAATGTTCTGAAGTGGTTATCTACTTTAAAAATCTGCCAATTAATCTGTTCCGGGATTCTTATCAAACATTACCACCAAACACCTTAACCATTCGTCTTCAGCCTGACGAAGGGGTTGATGTACAGATCCTGAATAAAGTACCGGGTCTGGACCACAAACATCGCTTGCAAACAACTAAACTGGATCTGAGCTTCTCAGATACCTTCCATGAACAACATGTGGCCGATGCTTATGAGCGTCTGTTGCTGGAAACCATGCGCGGTATTCAGGCGCTGTTTGTTCGTCGTGATGAGGTGGAAGAGGCGTGGAAATGGGTTGATTCCATTATGGATGCCTGGGCTGCGGATAATGAACCACCAAAACCGTATCAGGCAGGAACCTGGGGGCCAGTAGCATCCGTTGCTATGATTACCCGCGATGGCCGCTCATGGAGCGAATTTGAATAAATAGGACCAAACGATGCCATCTCGCAGGTTAGAGTGGGATGGCTAAAACGATTGTTAATGAAGGTAACTACCATGGCAAACTTAACTAACTTCCCATCAACGGATGATTTAAATCGCCGCTTAGCGCAACAGGTAGTCTCTGAGTTGCAAAAAGGAATTGATACTAAGGGAAAAGCGAGTCTTGTAGTCTCCGGTGGCAAAACTCCGTTAGGTTTATTTAAATTACTCAGTCAGCAACCATTAGCCTGGGAAAAAGTCACCATTACGTTGGCGGATGAGCGTTGGGTAGACAGCAGTGATGATTCCAGCAATGAGAAGTTAGTACGTGAAAACTTATTGCAGGATCATGCTGCAACGGCACATTTTGTCTCATTAATAAATGAGAGCCTTACTCCATTTGAAGGCGCCTCAGGGATTGAAAACTCCCTCAGGAAGATAGCCAAACCTTTTGATGTCGTGATTTTGGGTATGGGTGATGATGGACATACGGCATCATTGTTTCCTGGCGCTGAGAATTTATTTCCGGCACTGGATATGAAGTCTAAACATCTGTGTATGGGAATGACGCCATTAACCGCACCATTAGACCGATTAACGCTCACGCTTCCTGCGCTATTAAACAGCCGCCATATTTTCCTGCATCTGGTGGGGGAAAATAAGCGCGCGGTTTTTCATCAGGCACAGGCAGGGGATGACGTCAATGAAATGCCCGTTCGTGCGGTTATTCACCAAACTCAAACGCCGGTAGATGTGTTCTGGTCTGCATAAAGAATTTAATAATCCTGCGTGTGGCGAGTCAGTTGCACGTTTATTTTAACGGCTGCGACATGCCTGATTGAGTCAGGTATTTGATTAGCCACATGGAGATCTCTCGAGATGAAAAACTGGAAAGTAAGCGCTGAAAGTATCCTGTCTGATGGGCCGGTTGTTCCTGTTATTGTTATTAAGGAGCTGAAAGATGCCGTTCCTCTGGCCAAAGCTTTAGTTGCCGGTGGCGTTCGCGTACTGGAAGTGACGTTGCGTACCCCTTGTGCCATGGATGCCATTCGCGCCATCGCCAAAGAAGTACCCGAAGCCATTATTGGTGCAGGTACAGTGCTGAATCCTCAACAACTGGCTGAGGTTGCTGCCGCTGGCGGACAGTTCGCTATCAGCCCTGGTTTAACCGAACCTCTGTTGCAGGCAGCGGTTGAAGGCAATATGCCTTTGATTCCGGGGATCAGTAGCGTTTCTGAACTGATGCTGGGTATGGATTACGGTTTACGTGAGTTTAAATTCTTCCCGGCAGAAGCTAACGGTGGCGTAAAAGCGCTTCAGGCAATTTGTAGTGCGATCTCTTCAGTTCGTTTCTGTCCTACCGGTGGTATTACGCTGAACAACTGCCGTGACTATCTGGCACTGCCAAGCGTGTTGTGCGTGGGTGGTTCATGGTTGGTTCCGGCAGATGCTATTGCGAAGGGTGATTTTAATCGTATCACTGAGCTGGCTCGTGAAGCGGTAGCGCACGCAAAAGGTTAATTTTTTTCGCCGTTCAGTTATGCATAAGTCCCGCCCGTTTTAATTGCAGGCGGGATTTTTTATCGCTGTAATTTAACGATGTTAATGGTGGCAAACCTCAGAATATTAATCTGATTTTTATTATCCCTGTGGCTAACAGGCAGCAATAATCTTAATCTCGACTTTATATTGTGGCTTCATTAACGCTGCTTCAACGGTACAACGTACCGGCGCATTGCCAGCAGGAACCCATGCATCCCACGCAGCATTCATGGAGGCAAAATCAACCCGATCGGCTAAAAAGATGGTGACATCCAGAATACGTTCTTTACTGGAGCCCAACTGACTGAGCATGATATCAATATCGGCAAGTACGTTAGCCGTTTGAGCGGTAACGTCTGCATCCAGGTTGTCAGGTACGCTGGTATAATAGATAGTATCGTTATAAATCACGGCGTCAGACCAGCGCTTGTCCGGATTAATTCGTTTAATGGTCATTGTGTATTGCTCCTGAATTTATCATAGTGACATCATAGTAATGGCATAAGGTTAAGATAACCACTCTTGTGGGTCAATTCCCCTCCAGGATCAAGCATAAACCCTTTTTCACAAATGCGAACCGGATGAGTCATTGCCGGAAAAATCAATAGACTGAATATCAGCCAATTTCCGGTTATATGAGCAAACAGGGTGGTGGTGACAGGTCAGGACAGGCATAATAAGCAACTTCTTTACCGTATCTGCTCAATGCTGGCGGTCAGACTCATTCAAGCTTAACCCAACGGATACTCATACTTGGCAGATGATTTCGCACCCAAAGGTGCATTAGCTCAGGCAATTAAAGGCTTTAAGCCGCGTGAACCGCAGCGCGTAATGGCCAAAGCTATCACTCAGGCAATCAAGAAAAAACAGGAACTGGTGGTGGAGGCAGGTACCGGCACGGGGAAAACTTATGCTTATCTGGTACCGGCAATACGCTCTAAGCGTAAGGTTATTATTTCAACCGGTTCAAAAGCCTTACAAGACCAACTGTTTGCCCGCGATTTACCAACGGTCGCTACCGCACTGGAGTTTAGCGGCAAGCTGGCGCTGCTAAAAGGGCGCTCTAACTACCTGTGTCTTGAGCGCATGGAGCAGCAATCAATGACCGGGGGAGAACTGACGAATTCAACCCTTAACGATCTGGTGAGTTTACGTCGTTGGTCATCCAGCACCGTAGATGGTGATGTAAGTACCTGTACTCAGGTGGCGGAAGATAGCTATATCTGGCCACTGGTCACCAGCACCAACGATAACTGCCTGGGTAGCGACTGTCCTTATTATAAAGAGTGTTTTGTGGTTAAAGCACGGCGTAGGGCGATGGATGCGGATTTGGTGGTTGTTAACCATCATCTGTTTTTAGCTGACATTGTGGTGAAAGAGACCGGTTTTGCCGAGCTGATCCCTAATGCCGATGTTATGATCTTTGATGAAGCCCATCAATTGCCGGATATTGCCAGTCAATACTTTGGTCAGCAGGTTACCAGCCGTCAGCTGTTGGATTTAGCTAAAGATATTATTATTGCTTACCGCACTGAAGTGCGGGATATGGCTCAACTGCAAAAGAGCGCCGACCGTTTAACCCAAAGCACTCAGGATTTTCGACTGGCGCTGGGGGAACCCGGTTTCCGCGGTAATCTGCGGGATGTGCTGGAGCAACCGGCAATTCAACGAGCCCTGCTGTTAGTGGATGATGCGCTGACTCTTTGTTATGACGTCATCAAAATGGCGCTGGGCCGCTCGGCCTTGTTGGATGCCGCCTTTGAAAGAGCGACTCAGTACCGTGCCCGCCTTGACCGTCTGAAAGATGTCACTATTCCCGGCTATAGCTATTGGTATGAATGTGGTGCCCGCCATTTTGTGCTGGCTCTGACCCCGTTGTCTGTATCGGATAAGTTCCGCGATTTAATGGACGAAAAAAAGGGAAGTTGGATTTTTACTTCAGCAACCCTTTCGGTGAATGATTCTCTGGATCACTTCAATCAGCGTTTAGGATTAGAAAAGGCTGAAACCTTAATTCTTGCCAGTCCGTTTGATTATGAAACTCAGGCCCTGTTGTGTGTGCCACGTTTTCTACCGTCGCCTAATCAATATGGCGGAGCTAAACAGCTGGCGGCCATGCTGCAACCACTTATTGAAGCTAATGATGGCCGCTGTTTCTTTTTATGCACCTCCCATCAAATGATGCGCGACTTAACGGAAGCCTTCCGTGAGAGCATGACCTTGCCGGTTTTGATGCAGGGAGAAACCAGTAAAGGCAAGTTGCTTTCTCAGTTTGTTGATTCAGGCAATGCCTTACTGGTGGCAACTAACAGCTTTTGGGAAGGGGTGGATGTTCGTGGTGATGCACTCTCTTGTGTCATTATCGATAAGCTTCCATTTACTTCACCGGACGATCCGCTGCTTAAGGCGCGTATTGAGGATTGCCGATTACGCGGTGGCGATCCTTTTAATGAGGTTCAGCTTCCGGATGCGGTTATTACGCTGAAACAAGGGGTAGGACGCCTGATTCGCGACACGGACGATCGTGGGGTTATCGTTATTTGTGATAACCGTTTAGTGATGCGTCCGTATGGGGCGATATTTCTTAATAGCCTGCCGCCGGCTCCCAGAACCCGTGATTTGACTAAAGCGATTGAATTTCTTCATCAACGCTCAACGGCTGATGATAAATAAAACCGCTTAGCTAATGAATAATAACTCTCATCAATATGATATGATTGGCGGACTATTTTTATCGGTAATCCCGCCTGAGGTTTTCTATGTCAACGCGAATTCTTGCGCTTGATGCAGCCACAGAAGCGTGCTCCGTTGCCATCTGGAATGACGGTAAAGTTCATGCTTTGTACGAACTGTGTCCCCGTGAACATACACAACGTATTTTGCCTATGGTTCAGCAAATTTTAGCTGAAACCGGACTAACTCTGGCCCATATGGATGCCCTGGCTTTTGGTCGAGGCCCGGGTAGCTTTACCGGTGTGCGAATTGGTATAGGTATTGCTCAGGGGTTGGCTTTAGGTGCCGACTTACCCATGATTGGCGTTTCAACGCTGAACACTATGGCTCAGGGGGCTTACCGTATGACCGGCATGACGCAAGTTCTGACCGCCATTGATGCCAGAATGGGCGAAGTTTACTGGGGGCAATATCAACGCTCCTCACAAGGGGAGTGGAGTCTGATTAATACGGAACAGGTTCTGTCTCCGCAGCAGGTTAAAGCCCAGTTAAAATCAACCCATGGTGAATGGGCTATTGCCGGTACCGGATGGGAAACCTATCCGGATATGGCCGACGAAACCGATGTGATTATTTATAACGGTAAAATGCCGTTGCCGCAGGCGGAAGATATGCTGCCTTTGGCGGTTGCCTGCTGGAAAAGGGGTGAGACTCAAGCGGTTGAGTTAGCCGAGCCGGTCTATTTACGTAATGAAGTGACCTGGAAGAAATTACCGGGCCGGGAATAAGCGGAAACCACCGTTGTTTTTCCCCTATATTTTTGTCAGAGAATGCCATTTTTTGATATTACAGTGGTAATAGATTATTTGCTTATGGTAACCATAAGGTTATTAACGGTTTAGTTCACTGTAATGCGTCTTGTTCTGTTTAAAGAATAATAACGGCAGAACCAGGACAAAGCGTCAGATACAGGAGTATTTCATTGAATAAGGTATGGTTATCCCGTTATCCCAAAGATGTTCCGGCAGAGATCGATCCTCAACGTTACTCATCACTGGCGGATATGTTTGAAAATGCGGTCAATCGCTTTGCCGATCAGCCTGCTTATATCAATCAGGGAAAGGTAATGACTTTCCGTCGATTAGAGAAGCGTAGTCGCGCCTTTGCCGCTTATTTGCAAAATTCACTGGGGTTGAAAAAAGGTGACCGGGTTGCGGTAATGATGCCTAACCTGTTGCAATATCCTATCGTGCTGTTTGGCATTCTTCGTGCGGGTATGGTGGTGGTTAATGTGAATCCACTGTATACCCCAAGAGAGCTGGAGCATCAGCTAAATGACTGTGGTGCAAAAGCGATAGTGATAGTGTCGAACTTTGCCCATACGCTGGAAAAAGTGGTTAAGCAGACGCAAATCGAGCATGTGATTCTTAGCGGTCTTGGCGATCAACTCTCCGTTGGTAAGCGTTCTCTGGTTAACTTTGTTGTTAAGTACATTAAAAAACTGGTGCCAAAATATAACCTGCCGGGTGCCATATCGTTTCGCCGTGCTTTACATAAGGGACGTAACCAGCAGTATATTAAACCGCGATTATTACCGGAGGATCTGGCGCTGCTGCAATATACCGGTGGAACCACCGGTGTGGCCAAAGGCGCAATGCTGACCCATGGTAATCTGCTGGCTAACATGGAGCAGGCCCGTGCGGCCTATATTCCACTGTTAATTGTGGGACAGGAACTGGTGGTAACGGCGCTACCGCTTTATCATATTTTTGCTTTAACCGTAAACTGCCTGCTGTTTCTTGAAGTGGGGGGATGTAACCTGCTAATTACCAATCCGCGCGATTTAAAAGGAATGGTAAAAGAGCTTTCCCGTTATCCATTCTCGGCACTGACTGGGGTGAATACTCTGTTTAATGCGTTAATTAATGATGAGGATTTCCGCGAGTTAGATTTCAGCCATCTGCGTATTACTGTTGGTGGCGGAATGTCGGTGCAGCGCAGCGTAGCTGACCGTTGGCAGCAACTGACGAGCACTCATTTGCTGGAAGGCTATGGCCTCACCGAATGTTCACCACTGGTTGCCGGTAATCCTTATGATTTACAGCAATACAGCGGCAGTATTGGTTTACCGGTGGCATCAACGGAAATCCGTCTGGTTGACGACCAGGGTATTGATGTACCGGAAGGCGAGCCGGGTGAGCTTTGGGTTAAAGGCCCACAGGTTATGAAAGGCTACTGGAATCGCCCTGAAGCAACCAGTGAAGTGTTAAAAGAGGGGTGGCTGGCAACCGGTGATATTGTGGTGATGGACGAACAGGGCTTTATGAAAATCGTCGATCGTAAAAAAGATATGATTCTGGTTTCCGGATTTAACGTTTATCCTAATGAAATTGAAGAAGTGGTAGCCAGTCACGCAAAAGTGCTGGAAGTGGCTGCCATTGGCGTGCCGAATGAAGTTTCCGGAGAAACCGTAAAAATCTATGTGGTTAAGAGAGATCCAAGCCTGACTAAGGATGAACTTCTGGCCCATTGCCGCAGTGGATTAACCGGTTATAAAATTCCGAGAATCGTTGAATTTCGTGATGAGCTGCCTAAATCTAACGTGGGTAAGATACTGCGTAAGGATCTGCGTGACGAAGCCATTAAACAACAGGCCGGCAATCAAGCCTAATCGGTTTGTGATGAGGCATATATAACGCCGGTTTTCCGGCGTTATTTGTGTCAGAAACTAACAAATAAGAGACTATGTTTTGGATTATCAACTGATAACAACCGATGTCGAATTACAGCAGGTTTGCGAACGTGCCAGTCAGGTTTCACGCATTGCGTTGGATACTGAATTTGTTCGAACCCGCACCTATTACCCTCAGTTAGGTTTAATTCAGCTTTATGATGGTGAACAGGTGGTTTTGATCGATCCGTTGAGTATTCAACAGTGGGAACCATTTCGCGCGCTATTGGTGAATCCAAACGTGATTAAGTTTCTTCATGCCTGTAGTGAAGATTTGGAAGTCTTTCTCCATGAATTTGGCGTGTTGCCAGAACCGATGATTGATACCCAAATACTGGCAGCCTTTAATCAACGTTCCCTTTCTACCGGATTTGCCGCACTGGTTGCGGAATATCTGGAAATTGAACTGGATAAAAGCGAATCGCGCACCGACTGGTTGGCGCGTCCGCTTACCGAAAGGCAATGTATTTATGCGGCCGCCGATGTTTTTTACCTGCTGCCTATCGCCGAGGTCATTTTGCAAGAGACCGAGCAGCTAAAATGGCTGGATGCAGCTAAAAATGAGTGCATTATGATGAGCAAGCGCCGTTGTGAGCAGCTTGCCCCTGAAGATGCCTATATGGATATTAATAATGCCTGGCAGTTGAATCGCCGTCAGTTAGGCTGCCTGAAGCTGTTAGCCGCCTGGCGTTTAAATTACGCCCGTGAGCGAGATATGGCGGTTAATTTTGTTGTCAGGGAGGAGAACCTCTGGCAAGTCGCCCGGCATCAGCCATCATCAATGGGAGAGCTGGAACCCTTAGGGTTAAGCGGACCAGAAATTCGCTATCATGGTCGCACTATGCTGCGTTTAGTGGCGGAAGGTCAGCAACTGCCGGAAGAGATACTACCGGAGAAAATATCCCGAATTGTGGATCATGCCGGTTATAAGAAAGTGTTTAAAGATATCAAAACGCTGATCCAGACCATTTCTGGTGAAAGCGGGTTGAATGTTGAGCTACTGGCATCACGCCGCCAGATTAACCAGCTACTGAAGTTTTTCTGGCAACAGGATGCCGGTGAACAGCCTGAACTAATGCAGGGATGGCGAGGGCAGTTAATGAGTGAGCGTCTGACCGCATTACTTGAGCAGGAAGCCAGCGTTTTTATGTAGAAATCAGTTACGATGCTTAAAACAGAAAACCGCCATTAAGGCGGTTTTTCTCATATAGCCATGCTAATAATTCTGGCAGACTTAACTTAACGTTTCACTTCATCATTTTCAGGGAGTGTCACGTTAAGTTCCAGCACGGAGATATCATCACCTTTCTGTTCAAGTTGAACAGAAACCATCTCTGGATCAATTTGTACATACTTACAGATAACCTCAAGAAGATCGCGCTTTAACTGAGGCAGATAGTGCGGTTCGCTATCGCCGCGACGACGTTCTGCAACGATAATCTGTAGCCGCTCTTTTGCGATATTGGCGGTTGGCTTTTTACGGGACAGGAAAAAATCTAACAATGCCATGGTTTATGCCCCTCCAAACAGTCGCTTTAACAGACCTTTTTTCTCTTCAGTCAGAAAACGATATGGTATTTCTGCGCCTAACAAACGCTCAACAGTATCCGCATAAGCTAAACCAGCATCAGATTCGGTATCCAGAATAACAGGTTCACCCTGGTTGGAGGCACGCAGCACAGAAGGGCTCTCAGGAATAACCCCCAGCAGAGGAATACGCAGAATTTCCAGTACGTCTTCAACGCTTAACATATCGCCACGGTTAACGCGGCCCGGGTTATAACGAGTGACCAGCAAATGTTCTTTAATCGGCTCTTCTCCATTTTCAGCCCGGCGAGATTTTGATGCCAGAATGCCAAGAATACGGTCAGAGTCACGAACTGAAGAGACTTCCGGGTTAGTGGTGATAATCGCTTCATCGGCGAAATAGAGGGCCATCAGGGCGCCGCTTTCAATACCGGCTGGAGAGTCACAAACGATAAAATCAAACTCCATCTCTCCCAGGTCAGCCAGTACTTTTTCCACGCCTTCTTTAGTTAATGCATCTTTGTCGCGCGTTTGAGACGCAGGCAGAATATAGAGGTTTTCTGTACGTTTATCTTTAATCAGAGCCTGATTCAGCGTGGCATCACCCTGAATGACGTTAACAAAGTCATACACTACGCGACGTTCGCATCCCATGATTAAGTCGAGATTACGCAGCCCAATATCAAAATCGATAACAACAGTTTTGTTTCCTTTTTGTGCTAAACCAGTAGCAATGGCAGCGCTGGAGGTGGTTTTACCAACGCCCCCCTTACCGGAAGTAACAACAATAATTCGTGCCATAAGGTGTTCCTTGTAAATAAGGCTTAATTAAATGATTCAATAGTTAAGATGTTATCTTGCAAAAACAGTCTTGCGCTGCGCTCATAGAATGTAGATGGAATTCGGTCACTTAGCCAATATTCACCGGCAACAGAAACTAATTCAGCAGCAAGCTGAGTACAAAAAACCTGACTGGTTATATCGCCACTGGCACCGGCCAGCGCGCGACCGCGCATCATACCGTAAACATGAATATTGCCATCAGCAATCAGCTCTGCACCAGAACTGACCGAGCTGATAACCACAAGATCGCAACCACGGGCATAAATTTGCTGCCCGGTACGAACAGGGGTACTAATTATTCGTGTTTTTGGTGGTGGAGGTGGGGGCGCAACAGCTTTGGTCACTTTTCCTGTTTTGCCTTCTGTCAGCAGCGGTAAACCGGCAGATTGGATAGATCGTTTTTGTTCATCGTTATGAAACCCACTTACGCCAACAACGCGCAAGCCAGCATCCATCACGGCACGCTGCACCTGCAACCAATCAGCATCAGGTGTGAGTGCAGCAACGTTCAAAACCACCGGCGCATTTTGCAGAAAAGCGGGAGCTTGCTTCACTTTTTCAGTTAAAGCTTCCCGAATGATGCTGGGTTCTGAATGATTCAAATGAACAACAGACAGAGTAAAACTACTGCCTTTTAACTCAACTGGCGATTGTGACATCTATCCTGACTCAGTTTTTGGCTCCCGCTATTGTAGCCAGAGCGCTGTTTTAATGTTCAATATTGTAAAATGCACGAACGTATAGCTGCATGTTATAGTTAGCGGCATATCTAGGCAAGTCAATGACTAAATTAATTAGAGCGAAAGAATAATGTTGTGTGCAATTTATCGAAGCAATAAACGCGATCAGACCTATCTTTATATTGAACGGCGGGATGACTTCTCTAAAATTCCTGAGGCCTTAATGAATAGTTTTGGTAAGCCTGTGTTTGTCATGACGCTGGAGTTAGAGCAACGAACTAAACTGGCTTCAGCAGATATTGCTCGAGTAAAACAAGATCTGATCGGGCAGGGGTTCTATTTACAGGTTCCACCTCCGGTAGAAAGCTTATTAAAAACACCTGATGATGTTGACGATTAAACCGCGTTTAATATTAAGGAAAAGAAGCCGATATCGTTTTCATAGGGTTGTAAAAATAGAACTTTTGTTTACGCGGTTTACGTAAAAATAATTTGGGATGATGATAGTGAAATTATCAATGATTGCTTGGTTGACAGGTGTAGCATTACTCGCCGGGTGCAGCGGCAAAAATCTTCAGGCTCAACCGGTCGTCAACAACGCTTCAGCAGGTAGTTCTTCAACGGAACAGAGTTCGGATTATAACCAGTCACAGTTTCCTGCTTATGTGGAAAAACTCAAGGCCAGAGCTTTGAGCGAAGGTATTAATCAGCAAACCATCGATCGGGCATTTGCTAATGTCTATTTTCTTAGTCGCGTCATTGATTCAGATAAAAATCAGTTAGAAAAGAAGATCACCCTTGATGACTATTTACAGCGAGTTTTGCCTGACTGGAAAATAGATCGCGCGCGCCAAATGTATCAGGCTAATAGAAGTAAACTAAATAAAGCCAGCAAACGTTCTGGCGTGCCTGCCAGCTATATTGTGGCGCTGTGGGGCATGGAGAGCACCTTTGGTAAGCGTCAGGGTAAAGAAGATATCATTTCTGCGTTGTCCACATTAGCTTTTGAAGGGCGTCGTGAGGAGTTTTTTACTAAACAGTTGATAGCTGCGCTGCAAATTTTACAGCAAGGGCATATTCGGATCGATCAATTTAAGGGGTCATGGGCCGGGGCAATGGGACAGTGTCAGTTTATGCCTACCTCATTCCTTAAGTATGGTCTGGATGGCAACGGCGACGGGCGTATTGATATATGGAATAACCTGGACGATGTGTTTGCTTCAACGGCTAATTATCTGGCAACCGAAGGCTGGAATCCGAATGAAGGCTGGGGGCAAGAGGTTAAATTAACCAAAGCCCTGACGGATCAAGCCATCGGGCTGGAAGATGCAAAAATGAAGACGGTAGCCGAATGGCAGAAACAGGGCGTTGTGCTTTCCCGTAAAGTTCCGGGCAATCAGCAGGCCTGGATTGTTCAGCCAGATGATGCGCAGGGCCGTACATTTATGGTGTTTAACAATTTCCGCACCATTATGCACTGGAACCGTTCTACTTACTTTGCGATTAGCATCGGTACTTTGGCAGATAAAGTTGTACAAAACTAAGCGTTTAATCTAAGTTTTTGTTACCGATGTAATGATACTATCGGGCGATTACACTCGGACAATACCAAACGGCCCGGCAATATGTCGGGTTAAGAACAATAATAAATCTCTACATCGAAAATCAGACAAAGGTTATGAAGGAGTAGCAATCATATGTATCAACATCGGGATTGGCAGGGCGATCTGTTAGAATTGCCTGTGAGTAAAGTCGTTTGCGTTGGCAAAAATTATTCAGACCATATCAAAGAGATGGGGGATAATACGCCTCAGCAGCCGCTACTGTTTATTAAACCTGAAACCGCGCTATGCGATATTACTCAGCCAATAGCAATACCGGACGGGTTTGGTTCGGTTCATTATGAAGTCGAGCTGGCAGTACTTATTGGTTTACCGTTGAAGAATGCTGATGAAGGGCGAGTCGCTAATGCCATCGTAGGATACGGTATCGCTATTGACTTAACCCTGCGTGATTTGCAGGCAGAGTGTAAAAAAGCCGGCGAACCCTGGGAAAAGGCTAAAGCTTTTGATAATTCTTGTCCTATATCGGGTTTTATTCCGGTAGGGCAATTTGGTGATGCTCAACAGGCTTCACTCTCTCTGTCGATTAATGGTCAGGTTCGTCAGAACGGGAATACCCGCGAAATGATTACTCCGATTCTGCCACTGATCTCTTACATGAGCCGCTTCTTTACCCTGCGTCCTGGTGATATTGTGCTGACCGGTACTCCATCCGGTGTTGGTCCGATTGAGCATGGTGATAACCTCGTCGTGGCGCTTAATGGTAAAGAAATCACCAGCCGCGTGTTATAATCACAATACATCGTCTTAAACAGACGCCTGTAGCCAACCGTTACAGGCGTTTATTTTTAGATTAATCCCTTGTTTATTAATACCGGAATACCATCATGAGCCAATCCTTTTTTTGGCAGCAAAAGACGCTGCCTGAGATGACCGATGACGAATGGGAGTCGTTGTGTGACGGATGTGGTCAATGTTGCCTGAACAAACTGATTGATGAAGATACAGATGAAATCTATTTCACTAATGTCGCATGCAATCAGCTTAATATTAAAAGCTGTCAGTGCAGCAATTACGATCGTCGTTTTGAACTGGAAGAAGACTGTATCAAACTGACCCGGGACAATTTACCCACTTTTGAATGGTTGCCGCCTACCTGTGCCTATCGCTTGATAGCGGAAGGCAAAGCCCTACCTGAATGGCATCCGCTGTTAGCCGGTTCTAAGTCTGCCATGCATGCTGCCAGAATTTCAGTGCGCCATATTGCGGTACCGGAGAGTGAAGTGATTGACTGGCAGGACCATATTCTGAATAAGCCGGATTGGGCGGTCGTGACGCAGATTTAGTGGTAATGATTGATCGTCAGGGTCGTGACGCAGATTTAGTGGTAATGATTGATCGTCAGATACCATCCGATGATCTTATCGTGCATTTCTTCTGACTTTGAGAAGCAGATAGTCTTGCGGGTCAACCGTTTAAGATGGGTTCGCA
>NZ_JAJNAG010000108.1 GCF_021010575.1 Limnobaculum eriocheiris
ATCGACAGCTTTCGATACATCCCCTATTTTCTCTTGTGTTTTTTCGTTGTCATCCAGCTTTTCCTGCAATAACCAGCTCCACAGACTCTTTTCACCCCCACTTAACACATGGAAATAGAAAGTCTTATTGCTGCGCATCAAACTATCCCAAATCGCATATTGTTCGGGAAGTTTTGCCAGTGTCACATTGCCTTTCAACATTGCAATGGCATCGTCAATATAGCCTTTATGGGCATCCAACCCATCAGACTCACATTCAATTAGCCAGAATTCGACACTGTTATATTTCTTTATCTTCATCGCTTCTGAGGATGGCTGTGACTGACTGCCAAACAGCCAGGTCACATACATCAGATAATCGTAATTATGTTGTTCAACTTCAGACAGCAGGCTTTTAAACGCTGCGCTATTATTCTTTTCAAAGGTATCAAGTTTATCTGTGGAAAGTCTCTTCTGCAGTTTTTCCCACTCTTTTTTAAAGCCAAACTCAGCGGCTTTTTCTGGTGTAAGAACCAGTCTGGTCTTCGGGCCCAGACTGGTCACTTTATCCGTTGG
>NZ_JAJNAG010000012.1 GCF_021010575.1 Limnobaculum eriocheiris
GGGGAGCAAGCTCCCCTGTGCTACCGCCCGACTTGCATGTGTTAGGCCTGCCGCCAGCGTTCAATCTGAGCCATGATCAAACTCTTCAATTAAAAGCTTGATGCTCAAAGATTACTTTCAATAATTCTCAATGAATTACTGTCTGGTCACTCTTTAAGACTTGGTATTTTTTTGTGTCGCTACACCGAAGTGCAGTGACGTGAGATACCGTCTTGTGAGTGCCCACACAGATTGTCTGATAAATTGTTAAAGAGCATGGCCGACAGAAAGCTGCGCTTCCCGCGGCACGGGCTGCGTATACTACGCCATCCCGCGTCAGAGTCAAGTGTTAAATCACAGATTTATGCACGGTAACGTCTGAACTGAAGCGGCTGTTGCCTGGTCAGTGGAGGCGCATTATAGGGACTCAGAATCATCTGGCAAGTGCTAATTGATAAAATTATTCTGACTGCTGATTGTTTAGCCAAAAAGCCTTCAAATTGGCTGCTCATCGAGTGATTTAAAACCAAAGTGTTGCAAAACCGGAATTAATTTCCTGGATTCATCGTCAACTTTCGAACAATAGGCCAGATTAATGAGCGGCTCTTTTTGTTGCCAGTCAACATCCGCCAACAGCGACAATACCCGACGGGCAATCGCAGCACCAGAATCAACCAACAAAGTGCCCTTTGGTAATACGGCACTCAGTTCCTCTTTCAATAGAGGGAAGTGCGTACAGCCTAATACAATGGTGTCCGGCTTTTCATCACCATCAAGCCATGGGGATAAAATAGTTCTTAACTCATCAGCACTGACTGATTTTCCATGCAATTTCTCTTCTGCCAGCTCTACCATTCTGCTGGAGCCCATCAATTCTATCCGGCAATCCTGAGCAAAGTTAGCAATTAACTCATGGGTATAAGGTCGATTAACCGTTACCTTAGTCGCCAGTAATCCTACAATGCCATTACGCGTCAGGCGAGCAGCTGGTTTTACCGCAGGAACGACACCAACAACCGGAATATCAAAATGTTCGCGCAACGCAGGGAGAGAAACCACACTGGCGGTATTGCAAGCAATAACAATAATATCAATATGATGGCGCTGACAAAGCGCCCCGACCATTTTAACGACCCGTTCAGCAATGAACTGTTCGGACTTTTCACCATAGGGAAAAGCCGCATTATCAAAAGCGTAGATGACGGATAAATCCGGCATCAATTGCCGGATTTCCTGAAATACGGAGAGCCCGCCTACGCCTGAATCAAAAACCAGTGCTGTTGGCATTGCGATCTCTCCTTATATTGCCGTTAGAAGGTATATGTTGCAGTGAGGTAATATTCCCGCCCTGCCGTTTCATAATTGCTGGCTGTTTCATACTCTTTATCAAACAGATTGGCGACTCTACCGCGAACGATGAGTTGTTCAGTTACAGGGTAAGCCGCTGACACATCAACCGTACTGTAGCTGGATAAGCGTTTTTGCTCATTCGCATACTCAGAAGTATTGTTGTCATAGCGTTTGCCATAATATTGATATGATACATCCATATCTAAACCAAGCATATTCCAATCAACCTGATATTTTGCCTTATGCTTGGAACGACGGGCTAAAACTTCATTGTCTTTATCCCGACGAGGATCCAGATATTCCAATGTAATGCGATGTTCAAACGGGCCGGCATAAAAGGTTCCGGTCCACTCAATACCTTTAATGGTAGCAGATTCAATATTGTAGTAACGCCCTTCCCAGGTCACAGGGTCGGACTCGTAGCCAATCAGATTGGTTATTTTGTTACGATATGCCGCCAGACGCCAATTTAATGGACCGGTATCCCCCTCTAACCCTGCTTCCCACTGGCGAGACTCTTCTGGTTTCAGATCGTCATTAGAGGAAATATAAAAACGTTGTGAACCATAAAGTTGTCCCAACGTTGGAGCCAGAAATCCGGTGCCATAAGAAATAGTCAGACGATAGTCAGGAATAAATTCCCATGCTGCCGCAGTTTGCCAGGTTTCATGCCAGCCAAACTGTTGGTTTTTATCGGTTCTGAATGCACCTTCCAGAGTGAAATCACCCAATGATTTTTGCCCTGTCATATATAAACCGGTGTTATCCCGTTTATAACGATCGGAGGCATAATTATCAGAAGACTCCAACTTCTCCTGACGCCAGTCGACCCCAGCGCTCACCACGCCACGATCCAACTGATAACTATTTCCCCACTGAATATTATGTTGGGTTACATCATCCAGCGAAGTGCCATCGTTATATAAACCTTTATGGCTATCGTAATTGTAATCTTTATACGTTTGGTAGCTGGCTATTAGTTGAGAAGCGTAATTTCCTTCAAGGAAACGCAATCCCATATCGTAGTTACGACTATACAATTGACGTTCGTCGCCATAGCTGCCGTCATATTCTGAATTATTACCGTATCCATAACCCCGAAAGAAACCAGAGAGTTGAGATGAAAACTGATGTTCAATTCCCGCCCAAATCGACTTACTGCGAAACCCATCGTTATCACTGTCCGGCGGATACGAAGATTTTGGCTGTATATTGAAACCACGACTGTCTTCAAAAGCACCGGCTGCCGTTAGCGTAGTTTTATCACCAACGGTATGGCGAATGCTGGCATCATAGAGTTGGTAGTGATTGGAACCCAGGCCCGCTTCCAGCTTCGCACTATCTTTTTCAGCATTGGTAATAATATTAATGACCCCACCAATAGCCTCTGAGCCATAAACCGCCGAACGCGGGCCACGAATATATTCTACGCGCTGTATCAGAGAAATAGGGATTTGGTTGAAATCAGCGGTTCCCATAATACCGACTACCGGTACTCGAATGCCGTCCACCAACACCAGCACGTGACGAGATTCAGTTCCTCGTACATAGAGCGTTGATAACTGGCCGCGGCCACCGATCTGGGATATATCAACCCCCGGTAAACGACGTAAAACATCGGTTAAGCTTTTTGATTGCCAAAGATCAATCTGGTCACGATCGACCACATCCATAGGAGCCAATACCGTAGATACCGGTTGAGGAAACCGGTTAGCAGTGACGACTATCTTTTCGCTCTCTTCCTGAGCCCAAACGGAAAAGGCCACAGCAGAAAGCGCTACGACTAATACTTTCTTTTTTATAGACATAACATTAAGCATCCAACTTAAGTTGCAGGATGCCGCAAAAAAACAGCACGTATACGCGACGGCTGCAATCAATGCGACAGAATACCGGCAGGTCTTCGGGCTCAAGGAGATTAATTTAACAACGACTTCCCATCTGTAACGACAGTGTCTGCCCTTCTCCAACCTTATTTGGTGGAGCAGGCGGTTGCTATTTCCTGTTTACCGCTGCGCGTCAGCTCTGGATTTACACCAGATTCCCTTTTAACTCTGATGGGAGGCCGGAACACACACATGCTACAAGCAATTCTGTATGGATGTCTAGACTGCTATTGTTTTTTAATCATTTATCAAAGCTGGACATCACGTCATCATTCCCTACAATTCCGCCTTACTAAATGAATTCGTGATACTGATACCTGAGAAGACTTATGACTCCAGAGATGCTGCCTACCGACCAATACGATGCCCAACTGGCAGATAAGAGACATCGACTAATTTCGATGATGTCCCCCTATTCTGCCCCTGAGCCAGAAGTATTTCGTTCACCACTTCGCCATTATCGTATGCGGGCAGAATTCCGGATCTGGCACGAAGGTGACGACCTGTACCACATCATGTTCGATCAGGTGACCAAACAGCGAATCCGGGTTGATGTTTTCCCTGCTGCCAGTGAACTCATTAACCAACTGATGCCAAAACTGTTGGCCGGAGTTAAACCTCATTCTTCACTACGCCACAAGCTATTTCAGATTGATTATCTCTCCACGTTTAGCGGTGAAATTGTGATTTCTCTGCTTTACCATCGCCAGTTAGACGACCTGTGGTTGCAGCACGCAAAACAGTTAAGAGACGATTTACGTTCTCGTGGTTTTAATCTTCAACTCATTGGCCGGGCATCAAAACAAAAAATCTGTCTGGATCGTGATTACGTTGATGAACGTTTACCCGTTGGTGGGAAGGAGATGGTCTATCGCCAAACGGAAAACAGCTTCACTCAACCTAATGCGGCGGTAAATATCCATATGCTGGAATGGGCAATTGATGTTACTCAGAATTCGAAAGGCGATTTACTAGAACTCTATTGCGGCAACGGCAATTTCTCTTTAGCACTGGCGCGTAATTTTAACCGGGTGCTGGCAACTGAAATCGCTAAACCATCGGTTGCCGCTGCCCAGTTCAATATTGCCGCTAATCAAATCGATAACGTACAAATTATTCGTATGGCGGCGGAAGAGTTTACTCAAGCAATGCTGGGTGTCCGGGAGTTTAATCGTTTGAAAGGCATTGATTTAACCAGCTATCAATGCGAAACCATTTTTGTCGATCCTCCGCGTAGCGGGTTAGATCGGCAAACGGTGAAAATGGTACAGGCTTACCCAAGAATTTTGTATATCTCCTGCAACCCGGAAACTCTGTGTGAGAATCTGTTAACCCTTAGCCAGACACATCAGATTTCTCGTCTGGCACTGTTCGATCAGTTTCCTTATACCCACCACATGGAATGCGGAGTTCTGTTAGAAAAAAGGGCCTGAACAAGACAATAAAAATAAAAAAGCCCCAATATCTATTGGGGCCAGTTTGTACATCAAATTATAATGGTTATTGTTTTTAAATGAACAGCATTAGTCCATTTGTTTTACTGCTTTATGACGGGTTGTAATCTTTAGTTTATAACCAATCCAGAATACCAACGCGACACAAATAATCGTCAATAAAAAGTTAGAACCCATCCCCGTATATTCAGCCCGAATAATCGCACTGTACAGGAATAATCCCAACAGAAAACAGGAGAAAGCCAGCATTGGCGTTCCTTCAGGCATAGGCTGAGTCACATAGCGCTGATGCAAACAGTAAATAGAAAAACCCAAAGCGATTAACGGAAAAATCGAAAAGGCAATTACTGAATCAAACAGCGCATTAAACGATCCGTTAAGCGATATACCGGCAATAAATGCCAACAGTAGCGTCGCGTATTCTTTAGTCACTTTTTCTGTCATCGCTCTTTCTCCTTTATTCATTCGTCATGCTTCTATTCGTGAAGCAATACACCTTTCTCTTGTTCACGGCGATACAGGTAGTACACGCCTTTTGAAATCATTCTTAACTGTAAGACTAACCTTTCTTCTAATAGTTTACGTTGGGCTATATCAATATCTAACGCTTCTGCACCAGCACTAAATACGATGGTTACCATCGCTTCGGCCTGAGCCTCTGAATAGCTGCGCGGCATCTGGTTTGCCAGCTCCAGATAATCTGCAAGTTCAGCAATAAAATGTTGGATTTCTCTGGCAACCGCGGCCCGGAACGCCGCAGAAGTGCCAGAACGCTCTCGTAATAATAGACGAAATGCGTTGGGATTATCGCCAATGAATTCCATAAAGGTCGCTACCGAAGTACGGATCACGCTGCCGCCTTTAGCAATACGCTGACGAGCCTGACGCATAAGTTGACGTAGCATTAAACCGCTTTCATCAACCATGGTTAATCCCAATTCATCCACATCACGAAAGTGACGATAAAAAGAGGTTGGCGCAATGCCGGCTTCGCGAGCCACTTCTCTCAGGCTTAAGCTGGCAAAACTTCTTTCTGCACTTAGCTGACTAAAAGCCGCCTGAATCAATGTACGGCGAGTACGCTCTTTCTGTTGTGCTCTGACGCCCATCACGCCTGAATCCTTACTTATCATTTTGCGGCTTCAAATATCAACGGTTGGCATCAAAACCATTAACCGTAAATTGTGTTAAAACCTGACCGTTGAGAAAGTAAAAGAAATATCACTTTTGCCCCAACCGACAGCGTAATCATCCAATTGCAGCAATCTTTTTCTGTTCTGATTCAATCACGCCTGGCATATGTCCGGCGATCGTCTCGGCCAGTTGCTCATAACGAGCCCGTAGTGGAGACCCCGGACGGTAAACTAAACCGATAGTTCTTTTTGGCTCTGGTTTATAGCACGGTAAATAACAAATGCCATCACGCTCTTTCTCCGCAGGCGTTGCCAGCAACGGCAGCAAAGTAATGCCGCTGGCTGCCGCAACCATGTTACGCAGCGTTTCCAGACTGGTGGCACGGAAATGTGAATCTTCATCCGCCCCCGCCTGAAAGCAGAATCCCAAAGCTTGCTCTCGCAGACAGTGACCATCTTCCAACATTAATAACTTTTCACCGGCCAATTCAGACATCACAATCTTGTCCCGTCCTGCCCATGGGTGATCGGAATAAATTGCCAAACGCATAGGTTCATCATATAGAGGAATCTCAATAAAAGATTCTGTCTCTTTTACCAGTGCCAGAATGGCGCAATCCAGCTTACCGCTATCTAACTGAGCCAACAGATCTTTAGTCTGTGCCTCGTGCAGATACATTTCCAGTTTAGGAAATTCTTTATGCAACATAGGGATAATGTGAGGCAGCAGGTAAGGCGCTACTGTTGGAATCAGACCAATATGCAATGGCCCGGACATGGTTTCACCCTGTTGGCTGGCCATTTCTTTTAATACTTTAACTTCCCGTAACACTTTTCTGGCCTGATCGACCAGTAACATCCCTGCCTGAGTGAACAGCACTTTACGGCTGGTTCTCTCCAGCAACATGACACCCAGCTCATCTTCCAGTTTACGAATTTGCCCACTCAGCGTTGGCTGGCTCACATGGCAAGAATCTGCAGCACGCCGGAAGTGGCAATGCTCAGAGAGTGCAACCAGGTATTCCAGATCGCGAATATTCATAGCTTAATCCCTTGCGTTTAGATAGACGGTAACAATAGATAGGATAGCGACTAACGATTATACCTATTAATCCCCGATATGGATAATCCTCATTAACAAAAACTTGTCGCGTGTCGATAAAAATTAATACCAAATTCAACTAATACAGACAGAGGTTAAAGCATGTTTACCACTCAGGAAGGAAAGAAAGTCCCTACAACCGTATTCCATACCCGTCAGGGAGACAAATGGATCGACATCTCTACCGACGAGCTGTTTGCCAATAAAACCGTCGTTGTTTTTTCTCTGCCTGGTGCATTTACCCCAACATGCTCTTCCAGCCATCTGCCGCGCTATAACGAACTGGCACCCGTATTCAAACAGTACAGCGTTGACAGCATATTGTGCACTTCAGTTAACGATACCTTTGTTATGAACGCATGGCAATCTGAGCAACATGCCAGCAATATTACTTTCATTCCTGATGGTAACGGTGAATTCACTAAAGGCATGAACATGCTGGTAGAGAAAGCTGATTTGGGATTTGGCCCGCGCTCGTGGCGCTACTCGATGCTGGTTACCAACGGCGTCATTGAAAAAATGTTCGTTGAGCCAAACAAGCCAGGTGACCCGTTTGAAGTATCTGACGCGGATACCATGCTGAAGTACCTAGCCCCGGACTGCAAACTGCAAGAATCTATCTCTGTATTAAGCAAACCGGGCTGTCCATTCTGTGCTAAAGCTAAACAAATGTTACAAGAGCGCGGCCTTCAGTATGAAGAGATCGTTTTAGGCACTGATGCAACAACCATTAGCCTGCGCGCTATTAGCGGTCGCTCAACGGTTCCACAAATCTTCATTGGTGGACACCATATCGGCGGTAGCGATGATTTAGAAAAGTATTTTGCCGCTAATAAGCAGGCAGAGACTGTTTGAAACCCAATTTAAACCACTCTATTTAAAGTTAGCCAATGGTAAGTTTTGGCGGACGCTGGTCCGCCTTTTTTTTTGTATTTCAGGAGCCTTAAGGATGAAAAGATTACAGGTGGATGTTGCTGTTATTGGTGGGGGAACAGCAGGACTGGGGGCTTATCGGGCAGCAAAGCGATTTACTCCCAACGTCGTCATGATTGAAGGCGGCCCCTATGGAACAACCTGTGCCAGAGTAGGCTGTATGCCATCCAAACTCCTTATCGCCGCCGCAGAAGCTGTACATCATATTGAAGTCGCCCCGGGATTTGGTGTTCATCCACAGGGTGAAACCCGTATTGACGGAAAAGAAGTCATGGATCGCGTTAAACGTGAACGTGACCGCTTTGTTGGCTTTGTGCTGGAAGGGGTTGGAGAAATCCCTGCGCAGGATAAAATTGAAGGCTATGCCCATTTCATTGATGACAATAACCTTACAGGTAGACGAGCACACTCAAATTCAGGCTAAACGAATTGTCATTGCAACAGGATCCCGGCCAAGCTGGCCTTCGCACTGGAACGATCTTGGTGACCGTCTGATTATTAATGACGACGTATTTAACTGGAATGATTTACCGACCTCTGTTGCCGTATTTGGGCCCGGCGTTATTGGGTTAGAGTTGGGGCAGGCTCTGCATCGTCTGGGTGTAAAAGTGACCATGTTTGGTGTAGGCGGAGCGGTCGGCCCACTAACCGATGGGATTATTCGTCAATATGCCGCAAATACGCTAAGTAAAGAGTTCCCGCTTTATCCTGATGCTAAAGTAGAGCTGATGGAACGCCGGAACAATGGTGTATTTATTCGCTATCAGGATGACTTGGGACAAACTCAGGAAATTCTGGTGGATTACGTTCTGGCCGCCACGGGACGTCGCCCTAATGTTGACAATATTGGTCTGGAGAATACCTCACTGGAACTTGATGTTCGCGGGGTACCCGTTGCCGATCACCTGACCATGCAAACCAGCGTTTCTCATATTTTTATCGCCGGAGATGTCAGCAATCAGTTACCACTCTTGCACGAAGCCAGCGATCAGGCACGTATCGCCGGTGAAAATGCAGGAACATATCCGGAAATTCAGCCTGGCCTGCGCCGTAGCGCTATTTCGGTGGTATTTTCTGATCCGCAAATTGCCATGGTTGGTTCAACCTACCGTGAATTAAATCAGAAATTTAGCGCCTGTGGCTGCTTCGAAATTGGCGAAGTTTCTTTTGAGAATCAGGGGCGTTCACGGGTAATGCTGCGTAACAAAGGGCTATTGCACGTATATGGTGAACAGGGAACCGGTCGCTTCCTTGGTGCCGAAATGATGGGGCCAAATGTTGAACATATCGCTCATCTGCTGGCATGGGCTCATCAGCAGCAAATGACCATTGGCCAAATGCTGGATATGCCATTTTACCATCCAGTTATTGAAGAAGGATTAAGAACGGCATTACGCGATCTAAACGCCAAATTAAGATTAGGCAATGATGAGATAGAACGCTGCCAACGCTGTCCTGGTGAATAAAACCACCATTTGCTGTTTTGTCCGTTGAAAGTACCAGCCAATTCCCTATAAATATAGTGGCTGGTACTTTTTAACACACATTTATCTGGTGAAATAATCTAAGCATTGGGGCATAAAAGCACCACTCTATTTGTTAAATATACCCCTCATTTTCATCAAGAGCTGTAATATAAACAACAGGTAAGAAAGATCCTACACGTTTTAAAGAAACCACTTTCTTTATTTAGTCAGTTTGCGGCTATTACACTATTTACCTGATGGCGTTTAAATAGTAGTAGACAGCGTAATGTCTCTTATATAACTTACGCCCACGCCCCAGATAAATTGACATGGAACGCATTCGTTTTTGGAATAGATGGAATTATTTTTTTCTCAAAAATACAATTATATAAAATCATTTTCATTACTAATAACACTGATCCCTTTGATTAGTGAGGCTGCCCCTGAACTTAAAGAAATCAACGATCAGCAAATTATTAATCAACAAGAACGACAAAAAGCATTAGAACAGCAACTCTCCCCGGATCGCCCTGATGTACGTACCGAATTACCCGCTGGCAGTTCAACTATCAAGCAATTTCCTACAGAGGAGACCTGCTTTCCCATCGAACAGGTGGAATTGAGCGGCAGCCAGTATCTGACTAACTGGTTATCACTCCAGACTATTGCTAATCAGGCTAATGGTCAGTGTCTGGGAGGAGAAGGCATCAACTTATTGATGAGTGCTCTGCAAAATCGCTTGATAGACCGAGGCTACATCACCACGCGCGTATTGGCTCCCCCACAGGATTTAACTCGTGGTAAACTGGAGTTAAAAATACTGGAAGGGGAAGTCAGTCATATTCTATTGTCGCCAGATAGCGATCATTATATTCAGACCTTCAATACTCTTCCCGTGTCCGAAGGTGATTTGCTCAATCTGAGAGATATTGAACAAGGGCTGGAGAATTTACGTCGGGTTCCAACAGCTCAGGCTGATATCAATATGATGCCGGGACAAGAACCCGGGGAAACCGATCTGGTCATTACCTGGAAACAGAGTCGTCAATGGCGATTGGGTGCCTCACTGGATGATTCAGGTACCGTAAGTACCGGTCGTTATCAGGGAGGACTCACCCTGTACGTGGATAATCCCCTGTCGCTTAACGATACTTTTTATATTTCCGGCGGTCACGATTTACAATGGAAAAACGATCGGGGAAGCCACAACTACGCCGCTCATTATTCCGTACCCTATGGTTACTGGAATCTGAATACAACTACCAGTGCCTACAGCTATAACCAAAAAGTTGCCGGCCTGATAGAGAACTATAACTACAGCGGTGACAGTAAAAATCTGACCTTTGGCTTAAGTCGTTTATTACATCGTGATGCATCACAAAAAACCACATTTACATATGATGTATTACTAAGAGAAAGTCGCAATTACATTAATGATACCGAGGTAGAAGTTCAGCGTCGGAATACTGCTGCATGGCGCGTAGGAATAATGCATCGTCACTATATTGATGCTATTACACTGGACGCCGGCATCACCTACCAGCAAGGTACCCGCTGGTTTGGCGCGCAACCTGCACCTGAAGAATACGTTGGGCAAGCTACCGCGTTGAGTAAAATAACCCAACTGTCTGCTAATCTGGATTGGCCTTTTAACCTGTTTGAACAACAATTCAGCTTCCGCACTCAGTATCAACGCCAACTTCCCTCAAGTACCGCACTGACCTCTCAGGAGCGTTTCTCCATCGGTGGTCGCTACACGGTGCGTGGCTTTGATGGTGAATTGAGCCTGTCCGCAGATCGCGGATGGTTTACACGTAATGAATTAGCCTGGCGAACACCGCTGCCAGCGCAAGAGCTGTATGTTGGTATGGATTATGGCGAAGTCGGTGGCCGTGGAAGTGATTACCTGCTGGGGAAACATCTGGCGGGTGCCGTTCTGGGGCTAAGAGGCTATGCCTTTCGCACCAGCTATGATGTTTTTGCCGGAGTCCCCACTTCGAAGCCGGATGGCTTCCACACCGATCCGGTGACGTTGGGGTTCAACCTTAACTGGCAATATTGAGACTGCATGGATGCTAAATTTACTTGATAGAAAGATAACAAATAATAATTATTATGCCTTTGAAATAAAAAGGATTTATTTATGAACAAGAATTTGTATCGCGTGATTTTCAACCGGGTACAGGGTATGCTAATAGTGGTTCCTGAGATAGCGGGAACTCACTCGGCAGAAGGCCCCTCATCTGGCCGTGGACAAACATTTGGTCAGCTCATTGCTGGCCTGTCCCCGCTGGTATTGATGACCAGTATCGCGTTGGGTTTAATCAGCGTCAGTTTACCTGCACAAGCCGATATTGTGGCCGACCCAAATGCACCGGGCAATCAGCAGCCAACCGTTCTCGGTAGCGGTAATGGAACACCGCAGGTTAATATTCAGACTCCCAGCGCCGGGGGCGTATCTCGCAATACCTACAGCCAGTTTGATGTGGATAATCGCGGAGCCATTCTTAATAACTCAGGTACATCAGTACAGACACAGTTGGGCGGCTATATTGATGGCAACCCTAACATGGCTCAGGGCAGCGCGAAGATCATTTTGAATGAAGTAAACTCTCGTAACCCAAGCCACCTGAATGGTTATGTGGAAGTAGCCGGACAGAAAGCGCAAGTGGTTATTGCTAACCCATCTGGCATAACCTGCGACGGTTGTGGATTCATCAACTCCAATCGGGCAACGCTAACTACCGGTACGCCGGTAATGAACAATGGTAATCTTGAAGGTTATGATGTTCATCAGGGAAAAGTCACCATTCAGGGCAAAGGGCTGGACGGTAGTAAACAAAGTTATACCGATATCGTCGCACAATCCGTCGAGGTTAATGCTGGCGTCTGGGCCAATGAATTAAATGTAGTCACCGGCAAGAACAAAGTTAGCGCTGATACCAAACGGGTGGAAAAGCAAGGTAGTAATGATACCAACAGTCCACAGTTCTCTGTTGATGTATCCGCACTGGGTGGGATGTATGCCAATAGTATTCGCATGGTGGGCACCGAAAACGGCGTAGGCGTGCGTAACGCCGGTAATATTGGTGCTCAGGCAGGTTCTGTAGTCATTACTGCCGACGGTCGCATTGAGAATAAAGGCACTATCAGCAGCGCGCAAAGCCTGCAAATATCCACTCAGCAAGGCATCAATAACCAGGGTACGCTACAAGCTCAACAGGATGTTACTCTTACCGCCCAAGGCAAAATAGAAAACACTAATGCCGGTAAAATTAGCGCTGCAGAAAATACTACCGTCACTACCCAGGATAACCTGACTAACCGGGGAACGATCGCTGCCAGTAAAAAAGCCACAATCAAGAACAATGCCAATACCAGCAACAGCGGTACTATTGTTGCAGGTCAGGAGCTGTCAGTTTCTACTAATACTCTTGATAACAGTGGTACCTTAAAGAGTCATGGTCATACCACAATCAATACTCAAGGATACCTCAATAATGTAACTGGCTCCCAAATCATCAGCGAAGGTTTCCTTCGTATTGATAACGGTGGCAACCTGATGAATCAGGGTGACATCAGTGCATCCGCCGGTGCAGAACTAACCAGCCAAAGCACGTTTATTAACAGCGGTATCTTATACAGTAAGGGCGATTTGTGGATTAGCGCCGAACAGTCAATTTCTAACCAGGGTACTATCAGTGCTGAGCATAACCTGAACCTGACGACTTACGGTTCGTTATTTAATCAGGAGATGATTTACGGTAAGGGTCTGGTTTCACTAAATGCTGGCGGCAACATTACTAATCAGGGCACTATTGGCTCTGACAGTAGCTTAAAACTGGCGACTACGGGTAGCCTGTTAAATAGCGGTTTTCTACAGAGCCGGAGAGCACTTGAAGTTCATACAGATAACGGCATAAATAATAGCGGTACTATCAACACCAATAGCGACCTGAGCCTGGTGACTAAAGGAAGTTTGAAAAATGATGGTACGATTTATACCAAAAATAACGCCACCATCAACGCAACTGGCCTAATCACCAATACAGGAATGATCGGCGCAGACCGCAATCTGACACTAACCACTGCCGATTCATTGCGTAACCGAGGCACCCTGTACAGTAAGGGAACCGGAAATTACCGTATCGATGGCGACTTCATCAACAGCAAATTAATGCGCAGTGAAGATCAACTCTTATTGAATGCCGATGGCTCGATTATTAACGAAGCGGATATTTTCGCCTTTGCTGGCCTTAACCTGAGCTCGGGGCAAAACTTCTATAATCGTTCTAAAGTGTATAGTGGCGGTGAGATGAATCTGAGAGTCGCTAATAATATTGTTAACTCATCAGCGCTGGTGGCATTAAATAATATCATGTTAGTTGCCACCAGCGTCAATAATACCAATGAAGCTCTACTCGCCGCTGGCGTAAACGACAATGGCGAAATGGCAGGCCACGGCAATATTACTATCAACGTTGAGCAACCGGCTAACCTGCAAGGACAAATTGTTGCCACAGGGGGAATCAATGTCGTTGCCAATGGAATCAACCTATCCGGTGCCCTGGTCAGTGCTGACAGCATGGTATTACAGGCCCAACATGGTGATATCAATACTGATTTCGCCCACCTGTTCTTCACTAATAGCCTGAGTGCAAAAACCACCAGTAACTGGAGCAATCTGGGTGGCAAGCTGTATGCAGACCAACTAACGTTAAATGCTGCTTCACTGGATAATGATGCATCGGGTGAAATCAGGGCGAATACAACTCGGTTAAATATTAACGGAACACTAACCAACCGCGGGCTGATTGACGGAGTTCTCACTGAGCTGCAGGCCCAACAAATTAATAACTATGGCAGTGGTCGTATTTATGGTACCTGGTTACACCTACAAGCCGATACCATAAATAACCGTTTTGAGAATGGTGTTGGCGCCACACTGATGGGCCGCAAAAGTATCAATATCGGCACGAATATATTAAATAACTACACCCACTCACAGATTTTCAGCGGTGGGGATATATCCGTGGGTCGGACGCTGGATAAGAATGGGCTGGCCTCTGGCTGGGCAAGTGAGATCAACAACCACAGTGCCACAATTGAAGCACGAGGAAATCTGCAACTTTCCGTCAGCCAACTCAAAAACATTAATGACAACTTTGTCGCGGAACTCCAGGAAGGCTCCGACGAGGTCACAATTATAGAAAGCGATCCGGCGAAAATTTTAGCCAGCGGCAACCTGACCATTTCTGCCGATACCGTTCTGAATGATAAAAGCCAGATTAAAGCGGGAGGCATCCTGAATATTGACGCTAACCAGATAACCGATATCAAAATTCCTGGCTCGAGTTCTGGCTATGATGTTGGCCTTCTGAAACAAAATACTGATAGCGATCAAGAGCAGCAGAAGTATCAATATATGCCTGATACTGTGTCTCAAAATTCTATGTTAAAGCCTTCCGGAACGCAGAGTTCTTCCCTATTAAAAGATAATCAAAATGTAATAAATCCTAATATGGAAAGCTATCGGCCAAATATCAATATTGGCGCAATGAATATTGACCAGGTCACAATACAGGTTAATGAAATAGACGGTCCTGGAGAAATCAACATTGTCGTCAGCTCACCCGCTCAAGATATACTATTAGCGAATGCCAACCTGCATATAGTACCTCCTGCCGTAGGTAACAGCGTTTTGGTAGAAAGCGATCCAAAATTTACACAATATAAAACCTGGTTAGCTACAGACTATATGTCCAGCAAGTTAAGAACAGATCACAATAATACGCACCAACGTTTAAGTGATAATTACCATGAGCAGCAGTTTGTTCGTGACCAAACCATTAACCTGACGGGACAACCCTCTCTAAATCATGCTACCAATGATGAAGAGCAGTACACAGCGATGATGAACGCGGGAATTGAGTTTGCTCAAAAGTATGACTTACCTTTGGGTGTGCCTCTGACTTCAGAACAGATAAGCAATTTGACTTCAGATATCATTTGGTTAATTAATCATGAAGTCATTCAGACCGATGGCTCTAAACAAACCGTTCTGATTCCTCATATTTATGCGGTTATGAAGCTATAAGAAGCCATGTTGATATGGGACTCATCAATGGATGAAAACCGTGAACCTGACAACGGGTAGTCGCCACTATCCGTTGTCTTTTATCGTTAACTGCTTCAGAACACAGTGAAATTAATCATTTTTTACCACTGCACCATGAATATCGCCCTGAGATCGAAACAAGCGCAGTTCACTTTCATCTAAAATTTGGGCTTGCTCCGCAAGCGCTGGAAAATCTCTCACCGTCCAATAACTATCAGGCACCGGCAGCCGTTCCATATTCTCTCCGGGCAAACTCAGGCGTAATAACCGATCGGTTATCCGTATAGATATGCCCTACCTGCTCATCAGAAACACTCAGCAAGTTGGCTGCGGTATCCAACAGGCTGTCGCTATAATGATGAGTACCCAGTTTATTGGCTTCAACAATATTACCAATTTGGTAAACCGGCAGCGGAATACCAATCACGCTAACCCCAAGGTTATAGCCAAATGCACAACAAGGGCGTAAACCATCAGGTGGATTTATTGGCGTAATCACCGGATAAACCTGACTGGCTGATTCAGCAGGAATCATTGACAGATTGGGGTCAGAAGGAGTTATTGGTGATACATCGTTTTTACAGGCGGCCAACAGTAACAGAAATAGCAGACTAAAATAGTGCATTTAAAAAATGCCCTTGGGCTAAATAAAAAACCATCAAAAAAGTATTATTTCCTTGTCGCTATTATATCTGGCACGCGCAGAAAAAATGGATAAGAATCTAAAACTCCCACTCTTGCCAATAATTATACCGCAAATAATAAAAAACTAATGACCAAAACAATCGAAACCCAACTAAATCAATGTAATTAACATCTCATTAATATATATAAATAATAATCCGATAGGATGGTCGTAGAACCTGCATTCCATAAAAAATATCATACTTATTTATAAAATCTTTTTATATAATTTCACCGCAATAATTTCTGAGGATAATATTTATATACTCGTATCAATGATAAATAAATTAAAAGTACAACGAAATAAATCGATTAATTTATCTGAAAAAGGACCTTGAGGACTTTATGAAAAAAACATTGCTGGCATGTGCAATTAGTTCATTACTTTTAGGCGCTTCAACCAATGCACTGGCATTTACTGAAGATGTCCGGGGGATTACGGTAAGCAATGAATTAGTTATTGCACCACCTCCTTTATCTAATGGATATATTCGTCGCTCCCAGAGCGTTTGGAAAGGTGGCATAATTAACAATAATACGGTCAGCGATGGTGGGTATATCTATATTCAGGACGGCGTTGCTAACAGCACCACCGTCAATCAAGGTGGTTATTTGATGCTGAATCCTGATGAGGGTGCTTTGATCAGAGATACTCAGGTTAATAACGGTGGCTTGCTGAGTTTTTCTAACGGTTCTCATTCTGTTGGTTATTTAAATGTAGCGCAAGGTGGTGTCGTTAGCATCCCAAATACAGTTGAGTCTATTGATATCACAACAAATACCCCATCAGCCCAATCCGGAATCACAGTTGAAAACCTGAAATTGGCAGGGCTACTTATAATAGAACCAAGTTGGATAAGTACACCACGAGAAGATATGGCCCCAGCCCCCTCAGTATTAGGTGAAAAACTTACCAGCAAAATTAATAACCTCACCCTTGAGGGTGGTAATGTTCAACTCATTCCTTACCGCGCGGGTGGTCAGTTTAACCGCTTGGAAATTCAGAATTTATCCGGTCATGGTAATTTTGAGATGGTTACCCAACTGGCTGATAACGCCGGTGATTTTATTAACGTATCGGGTAGCGCTACCGGCCAGTTTGGTGTGAAAGTTACCGATAGTGGTAAAGAACCCTCCGCTGCTGCTCCCTTAACCTTAATACATACCAATCAGGGTAATGCGGCATTTAACCTGACCAACGCCAGTGGCACAGTCGATCTGGGCGTGTATCAATATAAACTCTACAGTACCCGTAATGGTGACAGTACTGACTGGTATCTGAATACCTCACCAGAAAAACCGACGGACAGCCCGGCAACAGAACAGACCAGCCAGCCTGCCGCATCGGGAAATGTAACATCGAATTCCGGCAGCAAAATGCTGAGTAATAGCGCCAAAGGCGTACTCAATATGGCCGCGGCACCGCAGTATATTCTGTCAGCCGAGCTTTCAACCCTGCGTCAACGTCAGGGTGACTTAACGCTGGATCAAGATGGCAGCGCTGGCGTATGGGCTCGTTATACCAACGATAACAGCCGAATCTCCGATCACCACAATACCGGTTTTAAAAACAACTTAAACGGACTGGAGATTGGCGGCGATAAACAACTCGACCTCAGTCAGGGTAAACTACTAATAGGTCTGTTTACTTCTTATAGTAACACCGGTGTGAAATTCGATCAGGGTGGAAACGGTGAAGTTCGCAGTTATGGCGGTGGTGCTTATCTGACCTATCTGGATAGCTCAGGTTTCTATATTGATACTGTAGTTAAAGGAAACCATCTGAGCAATGATATTCATACTCAGAGCAACAGTGGATATATAGCAAAGGGTAACTATAATCAAAATGCTATCACCGCATCCCTTGAAGGCGGGTACAACATTCCTTTATGGCAAACTTACTCTGCAGAACCTTACGCCAAAGTACAGTATTCGCGTATTGAAGGGGCAGATTACAGATTAAGCAATGGTATGTATTCCAACATTGACGATACTGATAGCGTACAGGGTGAAATGGGAACTCTGTTAACTACTGCTTTTACCGCCAATGAAATGACCGTAAAACCTTATATAAAGCTGGCCATTGCCCGCGAATTTATTAAATCGAATAATGTGAGCATCAATAACATCGACTTTAATAATAATTTCTCGGGTAATGTTGGTAAGTATGGATTGGGTATTGGTGCCTCAGTAAGCAAGAATGCATCAGTATATACTGAAGTAGATTATCAAAATGGCAATAAGGTGGAAACGCATGTTCGAGTTGATGCAGGGTTCCGAATTCGCTTCTAATATGTAACAATGAAACACATTGACCCCATAATAATACTATGGGGTCAGGTTATATTTATTATTAATGATTCAAAAACCGATGATGAATTCAATATGGAAATATTTTGGACAAATTAACATAAATTATTTAATTAAAAGTTATCGATAACTTACTTTCATAACTGAATGGAAGTATTGAAACTCACTTATCATCTGTAATTTATAACCTGAATATATTTCTATATTTTTTACAATAACATAAAAGCTACGGGCTTTTAATATAAACAATACCACGAGGGTAATTAATGAATAAGGCTATTTTATCAGCAATGATGTTGCTGGCTTTAGGTTCCACTCAAATCTCTCAGGCACAAGAGCAAACCATTACATTGGGTTATTCTCAAAGCCACTTTGAAGATTTTGGTAAGGTTAACGGTGTGAACGTAAAATATCGTTATGAGTGGGCATCTCCATGGAGTGTCATCTCTTCATTCACCTATATGGACGGTGATACAGATAAAACATACCAACGCAACAGCTATAATGTAAAAGCCCACGGCGATGTGAATTATTACTCATTATCCGTTGGTCCAGCCTATCGTATTAATGATTACGTTAGTCTGTATACCACACTCGGGGTAGCTACCGGCAAGTTTGATTACTCTGCGGATAAATACAGTAAACAAAACCAATATATGTACCATATGAATAAGGACGGCAGTAAACATAAAACCACATTCATGTATGGTGCAGGTGTACAGATTAACCCAATGGAAAACTTCGCCATTGATGTTGGTTACGAAGGTACCCACATGGAAGACAATGGTATGCAGTTTACTTCTAACGGTTTTAACATTGGTGCCGGTTACCGTTTCTAGTTCCGTATCAGCTAAGAATTTAAAGCCCGTAAATCACAACGTATTTACGGGCTTTTTTATAAAAATATGATTGTAACAATCAAATATCTAATCGAACTTTAGCCGCATTAATTGCACTGGCAACTTGTCGAGGGTTAACACCGCCCTTAGCACAACGTTTTTCCAGGCAGGATTGCAGTGACAGTGCAGAATAGACATCTTCATCAATTACCGCATTAAACTGTTTTAACTGTGATAATGACAGCGCTTCCAGTGCCTTACCCTGCTTAATTGCTTCCAACACCGCAGACCCCACAATATGGTGAGCTTCGCGGAACGGAATACCTTTAGCCACCAGATAATCCGCCAGCTCTGTTGCATTGGCATAACCCTGCTGGGCAGCTTCCTGACAGCGGGGGCGCTTAACCTGAATACCGTCTAATACCAGCACCGCCATATGCAAACAATCCAGCCAGGTATCCAGCGCATCAAAGATACCTTCTTTGTCTTCCTGCATATCTTTGTTATAGGCTAATGGCAGACCTTTCAGCGTCATTAGCATACCGCTGAGAGCCCCCTGAACACGACCACACTTGCCACGAATCAGCTCCAGCGCATCCGGGTTTTTCTTTTGTGGCATCAGAGAAGATCCAGAAGTCACCCTATCGGACAACTCAACAAAGCCAGACTCTCCGCTGTTAAAGAAAATCAAATCTTCAGCAAAGCGGGACAGATGTACCATGCTGATGGAAGCATCAGACAGTAACTCCAGCACATGATCGCGGTCAGAAACGCTATCCAGACTGTTGCGGGTTGCGACACTAAAGCCTAACCAACCGGCTAACTGGTCGCGATCGATAGGATAAGCGGTTCCGGCTAATGCGCCACTGCCCAGCGGGCTGGTATCCATACGCTTTAATGCATCCTGCAAGCGGCTTTCATCACGGGCTAACATTTCGGTATAGGCCAGACACCAGTGGGCAAAAGTCACCGGTTGAGCGCGTTGCAGGTGAGTATATCCGGGCATGACCGCATCCTGATTCTGCTCCGCGGTTATCACCAGCGCCTGTTGTAGTTCTTTAACCGCATTCAGTAGTAGACCAACCTGCACTTTGCACCACAATTTTAAATCGGTAGCCACTTGATCGTTACGGCTACGCCCGGTATGCAATTTTTTACCCAAATCACCTACTTTACCAATCAGTTTCTGCTCTACCCAGCTATGAATATCTTCTGCATCGCTGGCTAAAATAGCTTCCGGTTCAGCCTGAACTTCAACTAACAGCTCATCTAACGCCTTTTCTAATTTTTTTTGTTCTTCAGCGGTTAATACATTGACCGTCACCAGCGCTTTTGACCATGCAACTGAGCCAATAATATCCTGCTCGGCTAAACGATAATCAAAACGCAGTGAATCATTAAACAGTTTAAAACGCTGATCCGCCGCCTGGCTAAACCTGCCGCCCCACAATGCCATATCTTTTACTCCTGAAAAATCAAAGCAATACCTATCACTTTGGATTGATAACCCAACCATATCAATGCCGATGTTAGCCCGAAGCTAACTCAGACTCTGTATTCTTATGGCAAAATCTACACTAAAGTGAAAATAAACAACATGCTAAATAGCAAAAGGGCGATACCAACATCGCCCTTTTATTATAAAACTCAATCATCAGGCCAAAGGCCCAACATACATCGATAACAAGTACAGAGAGTTTCCCGACCGGGCACAATATCAATAAACATGATGTTTACGGCCGGAATATCCAATAAAGCCACATTTGATCGAGTTAAAAGAACTACTTCTTCAACTCATTCAACGCACGAATCCGACCAGACAGCGAGAACAAGCGAATGAACCCACCCGCGTGGCTGTGATCGTATACTTCATCTTCACCAAAAGTAGCAAACTCTTCAGAGTAGAGGCTGTTAGATGATTTCTTCTGAATCGCCGTTGCCTGACCTTTATACAGCTTAACGATCACTTCACCGTTCACGTCCTGAGCCAGTGACTCCGCAGCAGCCTGAAGTGACTTACGCAGCGGTGCAAACCAGCGACCATCGTAAACCACATAAGCCATTTCCAGACCTAACTGCTCACGCCATTTGAAACTATCGCGATCCAATACCAGTTGCTCAACACCACGTAACGCGGTCACCATAATGGTGCCCCCCGGGGTTTCATAACAACCACGAGACTTGATACCCACTAAACGGTTCTCAACGATATCAATACGGCCAACGCCATGTTTAGCACCCAGCTCGTTCAATGCTTCCAGACACTTGAATGGACTCATCGCTTTACCGTTTACCGCCGTTACCCGACCTTTTTCTACCGTTACCGTAACCAGCTCTGCCTGATCCGGAGCCTCTTCAGGAGAAACGGTCCACACCCAGCAATCTTTATTCGAAGCATTCCATGGGGTTTCTAATACACCGCCTTCGGTAGAGATATGCCATGCGTTTTCATCACGGCTATAGATTTTTTCCAGTGACGCAGTAGTCGGAATATTACGCTCTTTCAGATAGGCCAGCAGCGCTTCACGGGAACGCAGGTTCCACTCACGCCATGGCGCAACCACTTTCAGATGAGGGGCTAATGCAGCATAAGTGGTTTCAAAACGCACCTGATCGTTGCCTTTACCCGTTGCACCATGGCATACCGCATCTGCACCCAATTTTAGCGCCAGTTCAACCTGAGCTTTGGCAATCAGAGGGCGGGCCATTGAAGTACCCAGCAGGTAGCTGCCTTCGTACAGTGCACCAGTTTGCAGAACCGGGTAAACATAATCTTTGATAAACTCTTCACGCAGGTCAACAACATAGCAGGAAGAAGCACCGGAATTCAGTGCCTTTTGTTCCACACCTTCCAGATCTGCACGTTCCTGACCGATATCCGCCACAAACGCCACAACTTCACAGTCACCATAGTTTTCTTTTAACCATGGAATAATCGCAGAAGTATCCAGGCCGCCAGAGTATGCTAAAACAATTTTCTTAATACCGCTCTTATTCATCACGAATTCCTTGATTGCTGAGTCTTAAAGTTATTCAGTTACTACTGGTTAATTAATATCTTACTGTTCTAAATCTGTTCTGGTCTTATCGGTTACGCCAGAATACGAGTACCTACCGGAACGCCGTTAAATAGTGCCGGCAACTGCTCCGCATTACGCCAGCTGGCAATATCCACCGGACGCCCCAGTGAACGGGCGGCATCCAGCGCTGCATTTACTTTTACCACCATACCGTCAGTGATAATGCCCTGAGCAATTAACTTTTCAGCTTTATCCGCGGTGAGTTCAGCAATGCGCTGACCTTTACCATCAAGAATTCCGCTGACATCGGACAGCAGAACTAAATCCGCCCCCAGAGTTGCAGCCAGTGCGGTCGCAGCCTGATCCGCATTGACGTTCATCAACGCCCCTTCCGGCGTAATGCCAATGGAGCTGATAATGGGTAAATAGTCACCGGCCAGTAGGGTTTGAATGAGTTTATTACTCCCGGCCTTAGCTTCACCAACATGACCTAAATCTTCAGAAAGCTGACTGACCTCTACCATATTACCATCCGCCAGACACAGGCCAATGGCATCAATATCGTGTTTTCTGGCCGCTGCCATCAGGGTCTTATTTGCTGTTCCTGCCAGCGCTCCGGTAATAGTACCGATTTGATCTTCCGGCGTGACGCGCAGACCATTACGGCGGATCACCGGCAGAGTCAGTTTTTTCATCAGCTCATCAACCAGACAGCCACCGCCGTGTACAATCACCAACTGACGCTGATACTTTTGCTTATAAGTTGCCAGAGCCACAAACAGACGTTCCATTGCTTCATCGCTGTCCAGCAAAGCACCGCCGAGTTTAATAATTAATGGATTCATCCTTCTTCTCCCTAGAGCAAGGACTGGGTTTCATTGAAGCCAAAGCGTAAATTCATACACTGTACGGCCTGAGCAGCGGCACCTTTCAGCAGATTATCCTCTGCCGATGCCACGATAATATGCTGACCATCAATGGCAAAACCGATATCGCAAAACGGCTGACCAATTACCGATTTTAGCGCCGGCATCCCTTTTTCATAGACCCGGACTAACGGTTTATTGTGATAAGCATTGTAAAACGCAGCCTTAATCTCTTCTTCACCAATGCCTGGCTTTAAACGGCAGGTAATGGTTGCCAGAATTCCGCGAGGAAAATTGCCAAGATGAGGGGTGAAAATCACCGGAATACCCAAGTGTGCAGAAATTTCAGGCTGATGGCGGTGAGTAAACACGCCATAAGGTTGCAGGCTGACCTCACAAAAACTGGTGGTCATGCTGGCCTTCCGCCCGGCGCCACTAACGCCGCTAACGGCATTGATCACTGGCCATTGTTGTTCATCCAGCAATCCCGCTTCAACCAGTGGCTTAAGCGCCAGCTGTGATGCAGTAGGATAACAACCGGCAACCGCCACTAACTGTGCCTGTTTAAGCTTTTCTGCTTGCCATTCCGCCAGACCGTAAACCGCCTTTTTTAACCAGTCACCGTGCTGATGGGCAAAACCATAATAACGTGTATAAAACTCTGGAGAATCAACCCGAAAAGCACCGGATAAATCAAACACTACGCAACCCGCAGCTAAAAACTGTGGCGCAAGGTCGTGACTGACTTCATGAGCGGTAGCCAAAAACACCACATCGACGCCTTTTGCCGCTTCGGCTACATTCGTTAATGGTTGAAGCGGTAAATCCACCAGTCCTTTTAACTGCGGATGCAAATCTGAAAATATTTTTCCCGCATCAGCACTCTGCGCTGATACCATCAAACCTTTGATATTAATTTCTGGATGACGACGTAAGTACGCTGCCAGTTCTGCACCGGTATAACCACTTGCGCCGACGATAAGTGTCTCAAGCATAAAATAAACCTGTTTAGTTGCGTACAAGGTTTGGAAACAACGGTACGCTTACGGTAATGTGAACGAATATTGCTTAAGGTACGAAATTCTGTTCCCTTAGACAATCCCTTATTGTATTTTTATGCAAAATAAATGAATTTATATTGAATTAACCCGCAAAACAGGCTGTGAATTGTGAATAAAACATTACCCTCTTTTATCGAGTTGTACAGTAAGTTGATTGCCACGCCAAGCATTAGCGCTACCGACGCGACGCTGGATCAGAGTAATGAAACGCTGATTAATCTACTGGCTGAGTGGTTCAGTACCCTGGGATTTAAGGTTGAAGTACAGCCGGTTCCTGATACCCGCAATAAATTTAATCTGCTGGCCTCGCTGGGTTCAGGACCCGGTGGATTACTGCTAACCGGTCATACGGATACCGTACCTTTTGATGATGGCCGTTGGACCCGTGACCCTTTCACCCTGACCGAACATGACAACAAGTTGTATGGTTTGGGAACCGCTGACATGAAAGGCTTTTTTGCTTTTATTCTTGATGCGTTAAGAGATATCGACAGCAGCAAACTCACCAAACCCCTGTATGTGCTGGCCACTGCGGATGAAGAGACATCAATGGCGGGAGCCCGTTACTTCTCCTCCACCAGCCATCTGAAGCCTGATTGTGCCATTATTGGAGAACCCACATCACTCCAGCCAGTGCGAGCACATAAAGGCCATATTGCAGAAGCTATTCGCATTACCGGTCAGTCCGGGCACTCCAGCGATCCCTCCCGCGGTATTAACGCTATTGAGCTGATGCATGATGCTATCGGTCATTTGATGATTCTGAGAGATTCACTAAAAGAGCGCTATCACCATCCGGCTTTTGCCATCCCTTATCCAACCATGAACTTTGGTCATATTCACGGTGGCGACGCACCAAACCGCATTTGCGCCTGCTGTGAGTTGCATATGGATATTCGCCCTTTGCCAGGACTTACCCTGAATGATTTAGATGAACTGGTACATCAGGCACTGGAGCCGGTAAGCAGCCGTTGGCCGGGTCGGGTAGCCATTGAACACCTGCACAGCCCTATTCCCGGTTACGAATGCGCTGCTGATAATGCGCTGGTTCAGGTAGTAGAGAAACTGGTCGGCACCCCAGCTGAAGTGGTTAACTACTGTACTGAAGCGCCTTTTCTACAGCAAATGTGCCCAACGCTGGTACTTGGACCAGGCTCCATCGATCAGGCACATCAGCCGGATGAATTCCTTGCCACCTCTTTTATTCAACCAACCCGTCAGCTTCTGACTCAGGTTATCCACCACTTCTGTGCGGAAAAATAGTACGCACTTGTCGTACATCTCGCCCCGGCTCATCCGGGGCGGTAAACCGCCTGTGCGGTACGAAAGTAGTTTTTTTTGTTGAAACTTTCCGGTTATAAGAAATGCTTAAAGGATTCAACAAAATTATGGACATACCCAAATTGTGTGATACAACTCTAACTTTAGTACCTATAAAAATAACGCGACAACACAACATCATCTTCATGTTTTGACTAACCCGGCAGGAGACCTATGAACGAACAATATTCCGCGATGCGAAGTAATGTCAGTATGCTTGGCACTCTTCTAGGCGATACCATTAAAGACGCTTTGGGTGAAGAAATCCTCGATCGGGTAGAAAGTATCCGTAAGCTGTCAAAGTCGTCCCGCGCCGGTAATGAGACTAACCGTCAGGCATTACTCTCTACGCTGCAAAACCTGTCTAACGACCAGTTATTGCCCGTTGCCAGAGCGTTTAATCAGTTTCTCAACTTTGCTAATACCGCAGAGCAGTATCACAGTATTTCCTCTCGCGGTGAGGCGGCGAATAACCCGGCAGTATTTGCCGATCTATTCAGCAAATTAAGACAGCAAAACATTACGGATGAAGCGGTTAGTAAGGCCGTTGAACAGCTTTCTATTGAGCTGGTGCTTACTGCACATCCAACGGAAATTGCGCGTCGTACCATGATCCATAAGCTGATTGAAGTGAATAACTGTCTGAGCCAGTTAGATCATAACGATCTGGCCGACTATGAACGGGATCAGATAATGCGACGCCTGCGTCAGCTGGTTGCCCAGTCATGGCATACCGATGAAATCCGTAAGATTCGCCCAACGCCGGTTGATGAAGCTAAATGGGGCTTTGCCGTAGTAGAAAATAGCCTGTGGGAAGGCGTACCTGCGTTTATGCGCGAGTTTAACGACCAACTGGTTGATGCCCTTGGCTATAATCTGCCGGTTGAAGCGGTTCCGGTTCGTTTTACCTCCTGGATGGGAGGTGACCGTGATGGTAACCCAAACGTTACCGCCAAAATTACTGAACATGTAATGATATACGGTCGCTGGAAAGCCGCAGAACTGTTCCTGAAAGATATTCAGGTACTGGTTTCTGAGTTATCGATGTCTGACTGTACTCCGGAACTGCGGGCCATGGCCGGCGGAGACGACGTTCAGGAACCCTATCGTGAGCTAATGAAAAAACTACGTACCCGGTTAATGAGTACCCATAGTTATCTGAGCGCCCGCCTGAACGGTGAACGAGTCAACTGCCCGGATGATATACTGGTTGATAACCAACAGCTTTGGCAACCGCTCTACGCCTGTTATCAGTCACTGCAAGCCTGTGGCATGGGTATTATTGCTAACGGGCAATTGCTGGATACCCTGCGCCGTATCGGCTGCTTCGGCCTGCCGCTGGTACGCATTGATATTCGTCAGGAGAGCACTCGTCACAGTGATGTTCTGGCGGAACTCACTAAATATCTTGAGCTGGGTGATTACGACCAGTGGACAGAAAAAGAGAAGCAGCAGTTCCTGATTAGTGAATTGCAGTCAAAAAGACCACTGTTCCCACGTGACTGGCAGCCAAGTGCAGATACTCAGGAGGTGCTTGATACCTGTAAAGTTGTGGCTAAAGCGCCACAGGGCTCCATTGCCGCTTATGTCATCTCCATGGCTCGTACACCGTCTGACGTTCTGGCAGTGCATCTGTTGCTAAAAGAGATGGGCTGCACCTTTGCCCTGCCGGTCTGCCCGCTGTTCGAAACGCTGGAAGATTTAAATAATGCTAATGATGTCATGACCCAGTTACTGAATATCGACTGGTATCGCAACTTTATTGACGATAAGCAGATGATCATGATTGGCTACTCCGACTCCTCAAAAGATGCTGGCGTACTGGCAGCCTCATGGGCGCAATATTATGCTCAGGAAGCGCTGATCAAAACCTGTGAACAGGCAGGCGTAGATTTAACCCTATTCCATGGTCGTGGCGGTACCATTGGCCGTGGCGGCGCGCCGGCTCATGATGCGCTACTGTCTCAGCCTCCGGGTTCACTGAAAGGCGGCCTGAGAGTGACAGAACAGGGTGAAATGATCCGCTTTAAGTTTGGTCTGCCTGAGATTACGGTCGCCAGCCTGGCAAGCTATGCCAGTGCGATTCTCGAAGCCAACCTGTTGCCACCGCCAAATCCTAAGCAGGAATGGCGCGATATTATGGATGAACTGTCCGAATTCTCCTGTAAAGAATATCGTAATATTGTACGTGAAGAACCGGACTTCGTTCCCTACTTCCGCGCCGCCACGCCTGAACTGGAATTAAGTAAGCTACCGCTCGGCTCCCGCCCGGCCAAACGTAAACCTAACGGTGGTGTGGAAAGTCTGCGCGCTATCCCATGGATTTTCGCCTGGACGCAAAATCGTCTGATGTTGCCGGCCTGGTTAGGTGCCGGCGCAGCGTTACAACATGCGATTAAAAACGGTAAACATCAACAGCTGGCAGAGATGTACCACGACTGGCCGTTCTTTAATACTCGTATCAATATGTTAGAAATGGTCTATGCCAAAGCTGACCTGTGGCTGGCAGAATATTACGATCAGCGACTGGTAGATAAAAAGCTTTGGGCGTTGGGTAGTAGGTTACGTAGCCAGTTGGCGGAAGATATCCGCGTTATTCTTAAGCTGTCCAACGATCAGAAATTGATGGAAAAACTGCCGTGGATTGCTGAGTCAATCGCTTTACGTAACGTATATACCGATCCATTAAACGTACTGCAGGCAGAGCTGCTTTATCGTTCGCGTCAGCAAGAGACGCCGGACCCAAGAGTAGAGCAGGCGCTTATGGTGACCATCGCCGGAATTGCGGCGGGGATGCGAAATACCGGCTAAAAAAAGGAAAAAAAAGTGAATTGAAACACCCTGAAGTTAAACTCAATTACGCAGGCCTTACCCCCAGCGTATGACAAATCGCATAGCTCAATTCAGCCCGATTCAGCGTATAGAAGTGGAAATCTTTTACCCCTTCACGGCTCAGGATCTTCACCATATCCATAGCGATTGAAGCCCCGACAAATTTACGCGTTTCAGGGTCATCGTCTAATCCGGCAAACATTTGGCTCATCCACTGTGGAACACGCACGTTCGTCATGGTGGCAAAACGCTGTAGTTGTTTAAAGTTAGATACCGGCAGAATCCCCGGCACAATTTCCACATCAATTCCGGTCGCCACGCAGCGATCGCGAAAACGCAGATAGCTTTCCACATCAAAAAAGAATTGGGTGATTGCCCTGTTGGCACCCGCATCAATTTTCTTTTTTAAATTGATTAAGTCAGCCTGCGCGCTTTTCGCTTCAGGATGCACTTCCGGATAGGCGGCAACGGAAATATCAAAATCACCGACGCTTTTCAGCAGCTCAACTAAATCAGCAGCATACATATTAGGTTTGCCACCGCCAGCAGGTAAATCGCCGCGTAGAGCCACAATGCTACGAATACCGCTGTCCCAGTAATCTTTGGCAATTTCTCTAAGTTGCTCAGGAGTCGCATCAATACAGGTCAGGTGTGGGGCTGCATCCAGGCCGGTTTTATCTTTAATACCTTTAATGATGCTGTGGGTTCGGTCACGTTCACCGGAGTTGGCTCCGTAGGTTACAGAAACAAACTTAGGCTTTAAAATCTTTAAGCGGTCGATGGATTGCCAAAGGGTCTGCTCCATTTCCACATTGCCTGGCGGAAAGAATTCAAAAGAGACATTAATCTGACCGTTAATCTCCGCCAGACTCTGATTCAGAGCTTCCCTCTGGTTAGCATGAAAAAAACTCATATTCTGTCCACCCTGTTTGCCTTTGCTGATTTGTAGTTATACTTCTGAACGTTTAGACGTCTAAACATCCAAATAAGATGCCGTAAGTGAGGAAGACTGTCAACAGGTAATTTGAAAATAAATGGGGAATTAAAAATATGAACGGTGGGTGTAGGGCTCAGACGTGAATGACAGTAAAAATTGAGTCGATGGTAAAAATATGGCCAGAAGAGCTATACATTTAACATGAGCGAATCGTCGGGCAATACATACCCGACGATTCGCTATTTTCAAACAAACTCATTACAGCAATTTTGCCAGCCTGTTCAGGTCAGATTGAATGGCTCCGGCGGTGACATCCCGCCCCGCTCCCGGTCCACGGATAATAAGGGGGTTGTCCCGGTACCAGCGGCTTTCAATGGCAAACAGGTTATCGCAGGGTAACAGTGAAGCCAGAGGGTGATCGTCCCGCACAGCTTCCACACCAACCCGAGCTTTACCGTTAGCGTCATAACGTGCCACATAGCGCAGTACTAATCCCATCTCTCTGGCGGCTTCTAAACGCTCCAGCATTTGATGGTTTAGCGCTTCGGCGTTTTCAAAGAAATTATCCACAGAGCCATTTTCAGCACCTTCCGCCACCAGTGATTCAACCCGAACCTGATCCGGTTCTATGTCATAGCCCGCTTCGCGCGCCAGAATCACCAGCTTACGCATCACATCCTGACCAGAAAGGTCAACGCGCGGATCCGGCTCTGTCAGCCCTTGTTGCCACGCCTGCTCCACCAGCTCAGAAAACGGGATTGAGCCATCAAATTGCAGGAATAACCAGGAGAGGGTTCCGGAGAAAATTCCGCTCAGAGAGAGAATCGTATCGCCGCTGTCGCGTAAATCTCTCACCGTATAGTTAATTGGCAATCCGGCCCCTACGGTGGCGTTATACAGCCAGTGACGACCGGTTTTAGCAAACGCATCACGAATCTGGCGATACTCATTTCCGGATGAAGCTCCAGCCAGTTTGTTCGCGCTGATCACGTGGAATCCATAGCTGGCAAAATCCAGATATTTAGCGGCCAGCTCCTCGCTGGCGGTAATATCCAGAATTACCAGATCGTCAAACGGATGGTCTCGCATCCAACTGACTAATGCATTGTCATCCAGAGTTTGGGCTTCATCATTAAAGAATGCCAATACCCTGCTGGCATCCAGCCCCTGATAGTCAAGTACACTACGGCGGCTATCAACCACACCGGCCAGAATAAATTCAAATCCGGTGCGGGCTGAAATATTCTTTTGTTCACGGGCAAACAGCTCTAACCAACGGGAACCAATATTGCCCTTACCGCACAGCACCAGTCCAATGCACTTCTCCGCCCGAAACAGGCTGGCATGTAAACCTTGAATCAGGTGCTCTGTTGGCCCAACACGCAGCACCGCCACCAGACTAATGCCATCCTCCGCGTGCCAGATAAATTCCACCGGCTGATCTTTAAGCTGTTGGTAGAAGCGGTGGCTATGCAGTGGATTTTTACATACTCCAGCCCCTACCAGTGCCACCAGTGCCAGCCCTTCCCGCAGTTGCAAACGGCCCGGAAGTCTGGCGTCGTCCAGAATTTGCAGAACGCTATTCACCACCTCGGAGGTATAACACAGCTGAAGCAGGTTGCGATCGTAATGAACGCCGGTTGCTAACGGCTTCACCTGAACCCGATTCAGGATACGTTCCACTTCTTTTTGTATTTGAGAGAAATCGTGCTGGGCTTCAACCTGTAACTCAATCAGACAAACATCATCATGGCTGGTCACGATTCTGGCACCCGTTCCGGAGGCCAGTACCCGCTCAATACGGGTAGAACCCTGTTCCGGTTGATAACTACAGCGCAGTTGCAGATCAATATCGCTACCGGATACCGGCTGTAAAGTACGGGCATGCAGTACCGGTGCGGCCAGGCGAGCCAGTTCGCTGGCCTCATCTAAACGCAGTAGCGGTAGCAAACAGGCATCTTTCACTTTACGTGGGTCAGCGCTGTATACCCCGGCTACATCACTCCAGATAGTGACTTTGACTACCCCTGACAGCGCACCAATCTGAGTCGCAGAATAGTCACTGCCGTTGCGCCCCAGCAGGACCGTTTCTCCCGCTTCGTTACGGGAAATAAAACCGGTTACCACCAGACGCTTATTCGGATATTGAGTAAGAAGCTGTTGTAACAGAGGGTAAGAACGGCCTTCATCTACCTGCGGTTGAGCTGAACGCTCTGCCCGCAGAAAATCACGGGCATCCAGCCATTCTGCCGCCATACCTTGCTGATTCAACAATGCCGCCATTAAACGTGCCGACCAAATCTCACCATGACCAACCACTTCAGCGTAGACTGCATCAGACATAGCGCCATCCAACAGGGCAGCTAACCGCTCAAGATCCAGAATAAAGACTTTAACCAGTTCAGCGGCCTGCTGTTCCGGCAACAGACCATTAATCAGCTCACTCTGGTAACGGCGCAGATCTTGCTGCACTTGATGAGAGGCGATGCGATCGGTCTGACTAAGCTGTAGCCATTTTATTAACTGATTGGTGGTACTACCCGCAGCGGACACCACCATCATGTCCCCTTCGCGACTGTATTCTGCCATTATCCCTGCCACTCGCAGATAGCATTTGCTGTCTGCCAGGCTACTTCCGCCAAACTTATGCAACTGACGATTTGCAGGAAGCCCGGAAGCTCCTAATGTAGTCATACTTACCTCTTCGCTGACGCCTGGAAAGCCTGTTCCAGATCGGCAATTAAATCTTCACTGTCTTCAATTCCAACAGAAATACGCAACAACCTGTCTGATATTCCGGCAGCTTTACGAGCTTCCGCCGCCATCCCTGCGTGCGTCATGGTTGCCGCATGGGAAATTAAACTTTCAACACCGCCTAATGATTCTGCCAGTGTAAACAGTTCCAACGCCGCAAGAAACTGCCGCATCGCCTGTTCATCACCATCAAACTCAAAACTCAACATGGCACCAAAACCCGATTGCTGTTTACGGGCAATTTCATGGCCTAGATTCTCTGGCAGGGAAGGATGATACAACGTTTTTACCTGAGATTGCTGCTGTAAATAAGCGATCACTGCCTGCGCATTTTGCTGCTGCTGTTTCATACGCGGCCCCAGAGTACGCAGCCCGCGTAATAACAGATAGCTATCAAATGCCGCACCGGTAACGCCAATATTATTTGCCCACCAGGCCAGATCGACACCTAATGCTTCATCTTTACAGATAACTACCCCGGCCACGACATCAGAGTGACCGTTTAAATATTTAGTACAGGAGTGCAGAACAATATCGGCACCCAGAGCAATTGGCTGCTGTAAAATAGGGCTCAGGAACGTATTATCCACCACCGCCAGAGCACCCGCCTGATGCGCTGCCTGACAAACTTTCGCGATATCCACCACCCGCAGCAGCGGATTACTCGGTGATTCGATTAACACCAGCTTAGGCTTTTGCGCCAGAGCGGCGGCCAGCGCCTGCTCATCCCCCTGATCCACAAACAGTACCCGATAGGCTCCCCGACGCGCCTGACTATCAAACAGGCGATAGCTTCCACCATAGCAATCATGTGGTGCAATCAGTAAATCACCCGACGCTAATAATGCCGTACACACCAGATGAATGGCTGACATACCGCTGCTGGTCAATACCGCACTGCTTCCACCTTCCAGCTCCGCCAGTGCCGACTGAACCACATCACGCGTTGGGTTGCCACGGCGTGAGTAGTCATGCGCCCGCGGCTGATTAAAATCGATAAAGTTATAGGTACTGGAAAGATGAATCGGGGGAACAACACAGCCATACTGCTCATCTGAATTGAGCCCGCCCCGCACTGCAATAGTTGCCTGTTTGCGTTTCACTAAATCACTCCGGGAAGAAAAACTATAAATATAATGAATAAGATAATGCTTTCGATTATAGACGTCAATACATCTGGACATCTAAACTTCTTGCCGTGTAGATTGAGGAATCGCAAAATATCCGTTAAAATTGTCAGGTATAATCTTTTAATACACTCATGAGCGATGCTCAAGGCTCTGCTCATGAGCAGGTAAAGTTAGTTCACAATGGACCAACTTTAAAGTTTCAGCTTTCTATTGATTAAGGTGCCCCATGGCTGAGTGGAACGGCGAATATGTCAGCCCCTATGCTGAACATGGCAAAAAGAGCGAACAGGTCAAGAAGATTACGGTATCCATCCCGTTAAAAGTATTAAAAATACTAACGGATGAACGTACCCGCCGTCAGATTAATAACCTGAGACATGCCACCAATAGCGAATTACTTTGTGAAGCGTTTCTTCATGCATTTACCGGACAACCTCTGCCTAATGATGAAGATTTACGTAAAGAACGCAGCGATGAGATTCCGGAAGCGGCAAAAATACTGATGCGCGAAAAAGGCATCGATCCGGACAGTTGGGATTATTAATTTCTACACCCGTTGATTACCTGAACAATATGTTCAATGGCAATTAATGAAATGGGTAATTAATGAAACGAAGAGTTATCCACACTATCGGGATAACCGGTATTGCTTTATCAGGTGGATATTACCAACAGCTATAATTCAATCTGCCGTGGTAAACAAGAAAACAGAATATTCGGATACAAAAAAGGCGCCAAGGCGCCTTTTTCTTTCAGCTCAGTAAAATTACTTAGCGCCGCCAACCATGTTGAAACGCTTGTTGAAGCGGTCTACACGACCACCGGTAGCAACATCACGCTGCTTACCAGTATAGAACGGGTGGCATTCGCCGCACACGTCCAGGTTAAGATCGTGACCCACGGTTGAGTGAGTTTTGATAACGTTACCGCAAGAACAGGTTGCAGTAATCGCTTTGTATTCTGGGTGGATACCTTGTTTCATGATGAACCTCTCTAATGTCGTGTCGCTATACGGTCACTATTGCCGTACACCACACGAAGTAAAAAACACGAAGTAAAAAATAGTTGAGCGGTTTGATCCAGATACTGAAATTTGAGCACTGAATCAAAGGTTGCGTATTATACAGATCTAATATTCGCCACGCAAGCGGCCAACTATTCATCACACTCTGCCGCCTGTGGTATGCTGCTGCATCCCATAAAGTTTTAATTCCGCTTTGGTTATTTTTTGTTTACCAAAAGCCCGTTAACTGAGATTTGGACTACCTGCATAATGAGCGTTGTGAATGTCGTTTTACCGGTGCCGCTGGACCGTTCGTTTGATTATCTTCTGCCACCGGGAGAACAGGCGATTATCGGAGCCAGAGTCAGCGTGCCATTTGGCAAGCGGGAAGCCATCGGTATCATTGTCGGCACCAGCGAACAGAGCGAATTTCCACTTGCGCAGTTAAAAACCATTAATCACCTGATTGACGATCGGTCGCTATTTACCCCCTCTTTATGGAAAACCCTGCTTTGGGCCGCCAGCTACTATCAGTTCCCGCTGGGAGAAGTACTATTCCATGCGTTACCCGTTTTACTGCGTCAGGGTAAACCCGCTCAGGAACCCCCAATCTGGCAATGGCAGATAACCGAAGAGGGGCAAATAACCGACCCGGTTACCTTAAAACGCGCGCCTAAGCAGCAGCAGGCGCTGGCGGCACTGCGTAAAGCCAATATTTACCGCCATCAAATCAGTACGCTGGATTTAAACGAAGCCGCATTTCAGGCGCTGAAAAACAAAGGGCTGGCCCAACTGGAAGCCCTCTATCCGGCAGCCACTCGCTGGCAGGACAATTTCCAAATTAATGGTGAACGCCTCAGACTAAATACTGAACAGGCAACCACCATCGGTGCCATTCGTAGCGATGACCAACAGTTTGGTGTCTGGCTACTCGAGGGGATCACCGGTTCCGGCAAAACGGAAGTGTACCTGAGCGTACTGGAAAATATTCTGTCCGAAGGGCGGCAGGCGCTGGTTCTGGTTCCTGAAATTGGTTTAACCCCCCAAACTATCGCCCGCTTTCGTGAGCGTTTTAATGCACCGGTTGACGTTGTTCACTCAGGTCTGAATGACAGCGAGCGCCTTGCGGTTTGGTTACGGGCACAGCGAGGGGAAACCGCCATTGTGATTGGTACTCGATCCGCGCTGTTTACACCGTTTAAACATTTGGGGGTGATCGTTATTGATGAAGAACACGACAGTTCCTACAAACAGCAGGAAGGATGGCGCTACCATGCCCGTGACTTAGCCATTCTTCACGCCCGTGAAGAGAAGATACCGGTGATTCTCGGATCGGCAACCCCGGCCATTGAAAGCCTGCACAATGCCCAAAGCGGTAAGTATCATCACCTGCGCCTCACCCTACGGGCAGGCCATGCTAAACCGGCAACCCAATATATTCTTGACCTGAAAGGCCAGCCGTTAACCGCCGGACTGGCTCCTGCAATGCTCAAAAGAATGAAAGAGCATTTACAGGCCAATAATCAGGTGATTCTGTTTCTTAACCGGCGAGGCTATGCCCCGGCGCTGCTATGTCACGAGTGCGGCTGGATAGCTGAATGTAGTCGCTGCGAGCGTTATTACACCCTGCATCAGAACCAGCGTATGTTGCGCTGCCATCACTGCGATAGCCAACGTCCGGTTCCCTATCAATGCCCTAAATGTGGTTCGACCCATTTGGTGCCGGTCGGTGTAGGCACGGAACAGTTAGATAACGAACTCGCCCGCCTGTTTCCGGATACGCCAATCACCCGTGTCGATCGCGATACCACCAGCCGTAAAGGCTCACTGGAGCAGCATCTTGCGGATATCCATCAGGGCGGAGCCCGTATTCTGATTGGTACACAAATGCTGGCAAAAGGTCACCATTTCCCGGACGTCACTCTGGTAGGTCTGATTGATGTGGATGGTGCATTATTCTCCGCCGATTTCCGCGCTGCCGAACGTTTTGCTCAGTTATATACTCAGGTTTCTGGTCGTGCCGGTCGCGCCGGTAAGCAGGGGGAAGTGCTATTGCAAACCCACCACCCTGAGCATCCGCTGTTACAAACCTTGCTACACCGGGGCTATGATGCCTTCGCTAAACAGGCAATTGAAGAACGGAAAAGCGTCTTTCTGCCACCCTTTACCTTTCATGCCCTGTTTCGTGCTGAAGACCATGACAATCAGCAGGCATCACAGTTTTTACAACAGTTAAAAGAGCAACTGGAAAACGTCAGAGCCAGCGATGGTTCGCTGTGGATTCTTGGCCCCGTTCCTGCTTTACAGGCCAAACGCGGTGGGCGCTTCCGCTGGCAATTGCTGATCCAACACCCGTCTCGCGGACGTTTACAACAAATCCTGCACACATTGAGATTACAAATAGCCACAATGCAACAGGCTAAAAGAGTTAAATGGACGCTTGATGTAGACCCAATAGAAGGCTAGATATCACATTATTGAGAACTGGCTCTAAAAAGTTGATACACAACATACAATTCAACCACGGAATAGCATAAAACTGTTCTCTAAATAGAGAGGCAACCGGGATTATACGCGTATATACATCAGGTGCTTTTGCCATTGGGAGGAGTCCTCTTTGGAACTCAATAAAAACCCGTCTCAGGTGACAATGAAAGATGTTGCTGACCTGGCCGGTGTGTCAACGGCTACCGTATCCAGAGCGTTGATGATGCCGGAAAAAGTCTCCTGGCAAACCCGGGACAGAATAGAAAAAGCCATTAAGCAAACTGGCTATATTCCTTACACGCTGACCAAAAGCCAGAAGCAAGGGGTGTCTAAAATATTACTGGCGATGGCGCTGGATATTACCGACCCATTCTTTACTGACGTTATGCAAGGCATTCAGCAGACGGCGGCTGAATATGGCTATATCGTTCTGTTTTTGGATAATCGCCAACAGCCCATCGAGGCAATTTCCCTGTCAACAATTTTACAGCAGGTTAATGGCGTTATATTGCTGGGAGCCAACTTTCCGTTTGAACGGCACGACGAAACCAGTCACCCGTTACCCCCGATGGTGATGGCCAATGAATACTTTCCGGAACTAAAGTTACCCACCATCCATATTGATAATCTCACCGCCGCATTTAATGCCGTTCACTATTTACAACGGCTGGGGCACCGCCGTATTGCCTGTATTTCCGGTCCGGACCACCTGCATCTCAGCCATTACCGCCAACAGGGTTATATTCAGGCATTACAACGGGGCGGAATTGCGGTAGAGAGCAGCTATATCACCTCTGGCCCTTTAAGTTTTGAAACCGGTGCTAATGCACTTTCTCAGCTAATGGCATTGCCACAGCCTCCCAGCGCCATTTTCTGCCATAGCGATATTGTTGCGATTGGTGCCATTTCCCAGACAAAAAAGATGGGGATCCGCGTTCCGGAGCAACTGTCCATTGTTGGATTTGATGATATTGCTCTGGCACAATACGTCGACCCGCCGCTAACCACCGTTGCACAACCCCGGTATAAAATTGGCAGACAGGCAGTATTAATGCTACTCGAACTACTGCACGGCAGCGGAACTAAAGGTGGATCTATCCTGCTTGATAGTGAATTGATCGTTCGCGCCAGCACTGCGAAACCACATAACTAGCTAAAGTACCGCATATTACGTACTATAACGGTTCTCTTTTAATCTGTTTCTAAAAACAAACGTAGTGAAGTCATAGTGGCACAACGAGATTATGTAAGCCGTAGTCGCTCAGGGACGCGGAGTAAAAAAAATAGCAGAAAGAAAAAAAGCACATCAGGCGGCACGTCCAAACTGATGATTGTGCTTGCCCTTGCCGTATTGGTCGTATTTGGCGGAGGCCTTTACTATATTACCCAGCATAAGCCTGCAACGGTGCCCGCTACCGGAACGCCCCCAACCAAACCAGGGGATGGTTTACCGCCAAAACCGGAAGAGCGCTGGAGCTACATAAAAGAGCTGGAGAACCGCCAGGTGACCAACTCACCTAACTCAACGGGCCAGCCTAAAAACAATACGCAGGCTCCGTTGACGGCGGAACAACGTAGAATGCTGGACCAAATTCAGGCTGATATGCAAAAGCCACCTATTCAGCTTTCTGGTGTCGATGCCAGTGGTCGTGCGTCTACTGCCCGCGATGGTGGAACAAAACCGGCGTTAAATAACACCACAGTGACTAACACGCAGCCCCAAGTGCAGGCACAGGCACAGCAACAGCCCCAGACACCACCAAAGAAAACCACGCCGCCAGCGCCAGCACAAACTCAGGACCCGGCTCCGGTGACATCAACACCGAAAACCACCAGCCAGACGGCGGCTCAGGCACAAAACCAACGCTGGATCATCCAGTGTGGTTCATTCAAAGCTTTAGATCAGGCCGAATCAGTGAAAGTTAATCTGGCCTTCTCCGGTATTGAAAGCCGAATCAGCACCAGCGGCGGTTGGAACAGAGTTATTCTTGGTCCCTATAACAATCGTGAAGCTGCAGACAAAACTTTACAACGGCTGAAAAGTAGCGGTGTAAGCAGTTGCATTCCGGTGGCTTCAGGCAAGTAATCGTCTGTATATTATATAGTTTACTTCCAGTTTCGGGCTGCCTTATGGTGGCCCGATGGTTATTTTGCACCCTCATCGCGCCCTGAATATTTTAGTTCTTCAGGGTTGAAAATCTGACGCCATCCCCCCATTTAAATACCAATTATGCCTTGCCTCTTATGTAAGGCTGTTTCTATCAGCTAATGAGGATCTGCACGTGACAACAATTGTAAGCGTTCGCCGCAACGGTCATGTAGTAATTGGGGGTGATGGCCAGGTAACTCTGGGTAACACCGTGATGAAGGGCAATGCCCGTAAAGTTCGCCGCCTGTATAACGACCGTGTGATTGCTGGCTTTGCCGGTGGCACCGCAGATGCCTTCACACTGTTTGAACGCTTTGAGCGCAAGCTGGAGATGCATCAAGGGCATCTGACAAAAGCGGCGGTTGAGCTGGCAAAAGACTGGCGAACTGACCGTATGTTGCGTCGGCTGGAAGCGCTGTTAGCCGTAGCGGATGAAACCGCTTCCCTGATTATCACTGGTAATGGTGATGTAGTTCAGCCAGAAAATGATTTGATTGCCATTGGTTCCGGTGGCCCTTATGCCCAATCTGCCGCCAGAGCACTGTTGGAAAATACCGATATGAATGCCAGAGATATCGTGGAGAAGTCTCTGTCTATTGCCGGTGATATTTGTATTTATACCAACCGTTTCCAAACCATCGAAGAATTAAAAGCTAAAGAATAAGGACCGTAATGATGTCTGAAATGACCCCTCGCGAAATAGTCAGTGAACTTGACAGCTATATCATCGGTCAGAACAAAGCCAAGCGTGCCGTGGCCATTGCTCTGCGTAACCGCTGGCGCCGTATGCAGCTTGATGAAGTATTACGTCATGAAGTCACACCAAAAAATATTTTAATGATTGGCCCAACCGGTGTGGGTAAAACCGAAATCGCCCGCCGCCTAGCGAAACTGGCCAACGCACCATTTATCAAAGTGGAAGCCACCAAGTTCACCGAAGTGGGCTACGTGGGGAAAGAAGTCGACTCTATTATCCGCGATTTAACCGATGCGGCCATCAAAATGGTTCGTCAACAATCCGTTGAGAAAATGCGTTTTCGTGCTGAAGAACTGGCAGAAGAGCGTATTCTTGACGTTTTAATTCCACCGGCGCGCGACAACTGGGGCCAGGCTGAAAACAGTTCTGACAGCTCTACCGCCCGTCAGGCATTCCGCAAAAAACTGCGTGAAGGCCAACTGGATGATAAAGAGATCGAAATTGAGCTGGCATCGATGTCCATGGGTGTAGAAATCATGGCACCTCCGGGCATGGAAGAGATGACCAACCAGTTACAGTCTATGTTCCAAAATTTGGGTGGACAAAAGCAAAAGCCACGCAAAATGAAGATTAAAGACGCGTTTAAAGTGCTGATTGAAGAAGAAGCCAGCAAGTTGATCAATCCGGAAGAGCTGAAACAACAGGCAATTGATGCCGTTGAACAGCACGGTATCGTGTTTATCGATGAGATCGACAAAATCTGTAAACGTGGTGAAGTCTCCGGCCCGGATGTCTCCCGTGAAGGGGTTCAGCGCGATTTACTGCCGCTGGTGGAAGGTTGTACCGTTTCCACTAAACACGGTATGGTGAAAACTGACCATATTCTGTTTATTGCTTCCGGTGCATTCCAGACCGCCAGTCCTTCGGACCTGATCCCTGAATTACAGGGTCGTTTGCCGATCCGCGTTGAGTTGCAGGCCCTGACCACCGAAGATTTTGAACGTATTCTGACTGAACCAAGCGCATCATTAACCGAGCAGTACAAAGCGTTAATGGCAACGGAAGGGGTAACGATCAACTTCCAGGCAGATGGTATTCGTCGTATTGCTGAAGCTGCCTGGCAGGTAAACGAGCGTACAGAAAACATCGGTGCCCGCCGTTTACATACCGTGCTCGAGCGTTTAATGGAAGATATCTCCTATGACGCCAGCGAAAGTAACGGCACCAGCATTGATATTGATGCCGAGCATGTTCGTCGCCATCTGGATGAATTAGTTGATGATGAAGATTTAAGCCGTTTCATTCTGTAACGTTTTTTATTGCTCTACTCAATCAGTCATATTTACGGGAGGCACTAGCCTCCCGTAAACTTATCCCTTAGTATTCGTTTGGTTTTATCCTGGAATCAAAGCAAACTCTCGTTAAATTCTCTATAATGCGCGTATAGTTAGCGGCTGGCCGATCTGCCCGCTATGAAATTATTCTCAAATTAAAAGTTACTAAATTAAAACTAAGACATGAGCCAAACTCACTCAACAAGTAAAACAGCAGCCTGGATTGAAAGCCTGCGCCCCCTTACATTGCCTCTGGCACTGGCATCGATTGTTACCGGTTCTGCGCTGGCTGCCTGGATGCACCATTTTCAGCTGGATATTGCGCTGATGGCTCTGCTGACTGCGGCAATGTTGCAGATTTTATCGAATCTGGCGAACGACTATGGGGATGCAATAAAAGGCAGCGATACGGAAACCCGTATCGGCCCCAATCGCGGAATGCAAAAAGGACTGATTAATCAGGCTCAGATGAAACGAGCCCTGATCATCGTCATCATTCTGACTATCGCCTCCGGCATTGCGCTTATCGCTCTGGCCTGTAAAAAACCCGAAGATATCATTGGCTTCCTGGGGTTGGGCTTACTGGCTATTATCGCCTCCATTACCTATACCGTTGGCCGCAAACCTTATGGTTATATGGGATTGGGTGACATTTCTGTTCTGATCTTCTTTGGCTGGTTAAGCGTTGCCGGAACCTATTATCTGCAGGCCGGGACCTTCGATAGCATCGTTATACTACCGGCCACCGCTTGCGGTTTACTGGCAACCGCTGTGTTGAATATCAATAATCTGCGCGATATTGACAACGATCGTATGAATGGCAAAAACACGCTTGCAGTACGTTTAGGTCCATTATGGGGCCGTCGTTATCACTTCCTGTTGCTGGCCGGCGCGCTTTTGTGTCTGGTTCTGTTTGCCCTGTTTGATTTACGCAGCTGGAGTGGCTGGCTGTTTATACTGGCCGTACCGCTACTTTACCGTCACGCGATGTATGTATTACATGAGCCAACGGCCGTAGCCATGCGTCCGATGCTGGAACAGATGGTTAAAGGTGCATTACTGACCAATATTCTGTTCGCTATCGGCGTGGTACTCAGCTAACGCTGCTCATCACTCATTTTTACGATTATCCTTATTGAATAAGCCGCTCCGGCGGCTTCAATACCAGGATGACTTTGCTATCCTTGTAAAAATCAGGATATACTGATTATTCATGGCGAAAAATGAACCAACAGAAACAGGCGACGATTTTATGAAATATGATACTTCCGAGTTATGTGACATCTATCATGAAGAAGTCAACGTTGTGGAACCCCTGTTCTCTAACTTTGGCGGACGCCCCTCTTTTGGTGGTCAAATCACCACGGTTAAATGTTTCGAAGACAATGGTCTGCTGTATGAACTATTGGAAGAAAATGGCCAGGGTCGCGTATTGCTAATTGACGGCGGCGGTTCTGTTCGTCGTGCGCTGATCGATGCCGAGTTAGCCCGTCTTGCCGTTCAAAACGAATGGGAAGGGCTGGTAGTCTACGGCGCAGTTCGTCAGGTTGATGAACTGGAAGAGCTGGACATTGGCATTCAGGCTTTGGCATCCATTCCGGTTGGCGCTGACTCGCAGAACATTGGCGAAAGTGATATTCGCGTTAACTTTGGTGGCGTGACCTTCTTCTCCGGTGACCATCTGTATGCCGACAATACCGGCATTATCCTGTCAGAAGAAGCGCTGGACATCGAATAAACCATGACTGGCGGAGACATACTGGTTTCCGCTATTTTTATTTCCCGTTAACGGCAAACCGGGCAAGGCGGCTTCAGATAAAATCAACCGCCTGTCTGTTATTTTAATTTGAACTTAATTTTACCCTGCCCACTATTCCCGCATAATCTCCCGCATAATATTTATTATCACTCTGAATCTCAGCAAGATCGGTCAGGCTGTGCTGACGGTTTTCTGCCAAAGTATTGAACATGAAGGATGTAATGTTCGATGACAAAACCGATGCCTATGCCAGGCGCTTTAGCAAGGTACTCAACTATATTGAGCAGCACCTGGATGACCCACTGACCATTGAATTACTGAGTGAAATTGCCAATTTTTCACCTTTTCACTTTCACCGGCAGTTCACCACTTACTGTGGAATGCCAATAGGTCGTTATATTCAGTGGATGCGAATCAGGCGTGCATCATACCGACTGGCTTTTAATCCATTGGAGAAAATCATCGATATCGCACTGGATGCCGGATTTCAAAATCACGAGTCATTTAGTCGGGCCTTCAAACAGGCGCTGGGAAAAACACCCAGTCAGTTTCGACAGCAGCCCGACTGGATTGACTGGCATCAGCGTATCCCTGAACAAAAATATATAAAGACCCAAACCATGGAAGTGAAGATAGTTAACTTTCCTGATACTCCCATTGCAATGTTGACCCATCGGGGTAACCCGGAGTTAATCAATGTGACAGCGACGCGTTTTATTGAATGGCGAAAGAGCAGCGGATTATCACCGGTGTGCACCAGTCAGACTTATGGCATTGCCTTTCACGATCCGGCAACAACACCGGTTGAGGCGTTTCGTTTTGACCTTGGTGGTTCGGTAAAGACTGCCGTTCCCGAAGATAATCCATTTGGCGTAGTAAATGGATTAATACCCGGCGGACGATGCGCTGTAGTGCGCCATCAAGGCTCGCATCAAACCCTGGCCGAGAGCGCCCGTCGTTTATACCGTGAATGGCTTCCCGGCAGCGGTGAGGAACTGCGCGATTTTCCACTCTACTTTCATTACTTCAATTTTGTACATGAAGTGGCAGAGCATGAATTACTGACAGATATCTATTTGCCACTGAAATGACGGTAAGTCAGAAAACTCAATAAAAACGCCGCTCACGCGGCGTTTTTATTGTCTGATGGCTAATCGTTAACGCAATTAGACTTCATCCATTTTTCCCAACAGAAGACGTAAACGCTCCTGCCAGGCTTGTTGTTCTTGTTTCAACTGAACGTTTTCGTTCACTAATGACTCACGTCCACTGGCAGAAGATTCAACTTCACGAACTAAAGAGTTATTTTTTTCCTTCAGCTCTTCAATTTCCATTTGCAGCAAAGTGATAGTATCAATGGCCTGTTGGACCTTAGCTTCCAGTTTTTCGAATACTTCAAATGACATTATTTTGTCCTCATATAGACATAACCGCAAAGCGGAAAACCTAACATTTATAACAGCCGCTAGCGGCAAGACGCACACATCCCAATGGTGGAACGCCAAAATCAACAGCCTGATTGTATTTACCTGAACGAACGCTGTCCAGGCATAGACCCATATAAAGCGCGAATGTTCAGAAATTTTGTCAATCAGGCAGTACAGTTAGCTAACTAGCGGCCCAAAATCATTAAACCCGTGGTTATCAATTTTACCATGACAACGGTTTATTTCCCCTGAAACGAGTAGTACACCAATAGAAACCTGCGTCACCTATCACTTTTCGAACTCAAAAGAGCAATTATTTGACCGAATACACAAAATCAGACTTTCGTTATTTTTCGATATAGCGCGATAACGATAAAATTCGGTCTTCTCCTCTAATCGCTAAAAAATAGAGGCAAATACAGGTAACCAGATTACCACCTTACCCATCAATTGCAGGACTATATTTATGAGTCAAAACGCTGGCCCTACTTTAAAAGGGCAATGTATTGCTGAATTCCTTGGTACGGGACTGTTTCTCTTTTTTGGGATTGGTTGTGTTGCAGCACTAAAAGTCGCCGGTGCCAGCTTTGGACAATGGGAAATTAGTATTATCTGGGGTCTGGCGGTTTCGCTGGGCGTCTACTTAACGGCGGGCGTATCCGGCGCTCACCTCAACCCGGCAGTTACCATTGCCCTGTGGTTATTTGCCTGCTTCGACCGTAAGAAAGTCATTCCTTATATTATCTCACAGGTTGCCGGCGCATTTTGCGGTGCCGCAATGGTATATGCCCTTTATTTCAGTCTGTTCTATGAAGTAGAAACCGCTCAACATATTGTTCGGGGCAGCGTAGATAGCCTGTCACTGGCGGGTACCTTCTCTACTTATCCAAACCCGGCCATTAATGTATTCCAGGCATTTTGTGTGGAAGTGGTGATTTCTGCCACCCTGCTAGCCCTGATTCTGGCCTTAACCGATGATGGCAACGGTGTACCGCGTGGTTCGTTGGGGCCATTGTTGATCGGTATTCTGGTTGCGGTTATTGGTGCATCAATGGGTCCGTTAACCGGTTTCGCCATGAACCCGGCTCGTGACTTCGGTCCAAAACTGTTCGCCTATTTTGCTGGCTGGGGTAACATCGCACTCACTGGTGGAAGAGAGATCCCTTATTTTATTGTACCAATTCTGGGGCCTATTATCGGTGGTTGCCTGGGAGCCTGGGGCTATAAGGTATTCATTGGCGGTAATTTACCCTGTGAAGCCTGTGCTATCGAAGATAAAAAATAACGATTGTTTTACCCCTTTTTACTACGTCAATTCACGGAGTGACCGCAATGACGACTGAGCAAAAATACATTGTCGCCCTCGATCAGGGAACCACAAGTTCACGAGCGGTGGTATTAGACCACGATGCCAATATTATTGGCGTATCACAGCGTGAATTTACTCAAATCTACCCTCATGCCGGCTGGGTAGAGCACGACCCCATGGAGATTTGGGCAACCCAAAGTTCGGTACTGGTTGAAGTACTGGCTCAAACGGGTATCAGTTCTGATGAAGTTGCCGCTATTGGTATTACTAACCAGCGTGAAACTACCATCGTCTGGGATAAAGCTACCGGTAAACCTATTTATAACGCTATCGTCTGGCAGTGCCGCAGAACGGCCAGTATTTGTGAGCAGCTAAAGAAAGAGGGAATGACCGACTACATCCGTGAAAATACCGGTTTGGTGGTCGACCCTTACTTCTCCGGCACCAAAGTAAAATGGATTCTGGACCATGTAGAAGGCGCACGCGACCGGGCAAAACGTGGTGAGCTACTGTTTGGTACCGTTGATACCTGGCTGGTGTGGAACATGACTCAGGGCCGTACCCATGTCACCGACTATACCAACGCCTCGCGCACCATGTTGTTCAACATTAAAACCCTACAGTGGGATGAGCGCATGCTGGAATTGCTGGATATTCCACGGGAAATGCTGCCGGAAGTTCGCCCATCGTCTGAAATCTATGGCAAAACCAACATTGGTGGTAAAGGCGGAACCCGTATTCCAATTTCGGGTATGGCGGGTGACCAGCAGGCGGCACTGTTCGGCCACCTGTGCGTTCAGCCGGGCATGGCGAAAAATACCTATGGTACCGGCTGCTTCCTGTTAATGAACACCGGTAAAGAGGTTGTTAAGTCAGAACATGGTCTGCTAACCACTATCGCTTGTGGCCCACGTGGTGAAGTGAACTATGCGCTGGAAGGTGCGGTATTTATTGGCGGAGCCTCTATTCAGTGGCTACGTGACGAGTTGAAACTGTTTACCGATGCTATGGACTCCGAATATTTCGCCACCAAAGTGAAAGACAGTAACGGTGTTTACGTGGTACCTGCGTTTACCGGCCTCGGTGCGCCATACTGGGACCCATATGCCCGTGGCGCCATTCTTGGCCTGACCCGTGGCGTAAACTCAAACCACATAATCCGCGCAACGCTGGAGTCAATTGCTTATCAGACTCGCGACGTGCTGGACGCGATGCAGGCGGATGCAGGCACTCGCCTGAAAGCCCTGCGGGTTGATGGCGGAGCCGTCTCCAATAACTTCCTGATGCAGTTCCAGTCAGACATTCTCGGTACTTCGGTGGAACGTCCGGCGGTTCGTGAAGTCACTGCATTAGGTGCGGCTTATCTTGCCGGTCTAGCGGTTGGTTTCTGGAGCGATCTGGAAGAGGTGAAGAGCAAAGCAGACATTGAACGCGTGTTTAAACCGGGTATTGAAACCACCGAGCGTAACTACCGTTATAAAGGCTGGCAGAAGGCCGTGGCGCGTGCGCGTGAGTGGGAAGAGCATGATGAGTAATATGACACTATGAGATTTTTTTCGAATCAACAGTCGGACTGTTGATTTTACTCACCATCTAAGGGCCCATACGGGCCCTTTATCTATGGATTATTCTCTCCCCCGCCATTTCACCACGCTTTAACTGTGATAAGATCCCGGCAGTTTTTTACTCATCTTACTTTTTCAATATATTACGGACCCAATACATGAAACGTGAACTTGCAATTGAGTTTTCTCGCGTCACCGAGGCCGCTGCCCTGGCCGGTTATCGCTACTTAGGCCGCGGTGATAAAAACAAAGCGGACGGTGCCGCAGTGGAAGCCATGCGAATCGTACTCAATCAGGTCAATATTGACGGTGAAATTGTCATCGGTGAAGGTGAAATCGATGAGGCACCAATGCTGTATATCGGTGAAAAAGTCGGTACCGGCAAAGGTGATGCCGTTGATATTGCGGTAGACCCCATCGAAGGAACACGTATGACCGCTATGGGGCAAGCCAATGCGCTGGCGGTGCTGGCGGTGGCAGAAAAAGGCGCTTTTCTGCACGCACCTGATATGTATATGGAAAAACTGGTTGTTGGGCCGGGCGCTAAAGACACGATCGACCTGAATCTGCCTTTGACAGAAAACCTCAAACGTATCGCGCTAAAACTCAACAAACCGCTGTCTGAGCTGACGGTAATTACCTTAGCTAAACCACGTCACGATAAAGTGATTGAAGAGATGCAGCAACTTGGCGTTCGGGTATTTGCCATTCCCGATGGTGATGTAGCCGCATCCATTCTGACCTGTATGCCAGACAGCGAAGTAGATGTGATGTACGGTATTGGTGGCGCGCCGGAAGGGGTTATTTCCGCCGCGGTGATTCGCGCGCTGGATGGCGATATGCAATCCCGCCTGTTGGCTCGCCATCAGGTTAAAGGGGATAGCGAAGAAAACCGCCGCATTGGTGAGCAGGAGCTGGCTCGCTGTAAACAAATGGGAATTGATGCAGGTAAGGTGCTCAAGCTGGGAGAGATGGCCCGTAATGACAATATCATCTTCTCCGCCACCGGCATCACCAAAGGTGATTTGCTTAATGGTATTCAGCGCACCGGCAATATGGCAACTACCGAAACGCTGATGATTCGCGGTAAGTCTCGTACCATTCGTCGTATTCAATCAATTCACTATCTGGACCGTAAAGATCCGGCGCTGTGTGATATTTTGCTGTAATTCATTATTCCGGTACTAATTTCGTCCACTCGCCGTACAGTGGACGAAATCTTTTATAGCTCATAACAAAATATCAAACGCCATATTCATTTTGGTAAGCCTTAATCGCCACCAGATGCTCTGCCATCTCTGGCTTTTCTGTCAGGTATTCCACCAGATCGTCCAGAGTGATAATGGTGATCATTTCACACTGGTAATCTCGTTTCACTTCCTGAATGGCTGACAGTTCTCCGCGACCTCTTTCCTGACGGTCCAGAGAGATTAATACCCCGCTTAAAGTCGCATCATGTTGGTGGATCACTTCCATTGACTCACGGATAGCGGTACCCGCGGTAATAACATCGTCCACCAGCATCACCCGGCCTGCCAACGGGCTACCCACTAAATGACCACCTTCACCGTGATCTTTGGCTTCTTTGCGGTTAAAGCAATAAGGCACATCACGATCGTGGTGTTCTGATAACGCCACTGCCGTGGTAGTGGCAATAGGAATACCCTTATAGGCCGGGCCAAACAGCAGATCAAACTCAATGCCGGAATCCACCAACGCCGCTGCATAAAAACGCCCCAACAGAGCCAGATCGCGACCGGTATTAAAGAGACCCGCATTAAAAAAGTAAGGGCTGATTCGTCCTGATTTCAGATGGAACTCACCAAACTTTAATACCTGCTTGTTAAGTGCGAACTCAATAAACTGGCGCTGATAGGGTTTCATAAACGGCATCTCCTCAACTGATTACACAACTTTAAATCGTAAAAATTCGATCGTAAAAAAAGCGACGTCTCCGTCGCTTTTCAACTTATTGTCCAAGTACTGCTTTTTGCGCCTTGATGATAGTATCAATTCCCTGACGCGCCAGCGCCAACAGGCTCAATAGCTCTTCATGGGTGAAGGGTTCCCCCTCGGCGGTACCCTGCACTTCAATCATGCGACCATCGTCGGTCATTACCACATTCATATCGGTTTCTGCGGCAGAGTCTTCCACATATTCCAAATCGCAAACCGCTTCACCACCTACGATACCAACGGATACCGCGGCCACCATGCACTTCATTGGGTTTTGCTTCAGCTTGCCATCGGCAACCAGCTTGTTTAATGCATCGGCTAATGCCACACAGGCACCGGTGATGGAGGCAGTACGAGTGCCGCCATCAGCCTGTAGCACGTCACAGTCTAAGGTAATGGTAAACTCGCCCAGTTGTGTCAAATCCACCGCCGCGCGCAGTGAACGAGCTATCAGACGCTGGATTTCCAGGGTTCTGCCACCCTGCTTACCTTTTGCGGCTTCACGCGGGTTACGGGTATGGGTCGAACGCGGTAACATACCGTATTCCGCAGTGATCCAACCCTGCCCCTGACCTTTCAGAAAGCGCGGAACGCCTTCTTCAATGGTGGCGGTACATAATACTTTGGTTTCGCCAAACTCCACCAGAACAGCGCCTTCTGCATGCTTTGTGTAGTTGCGGGTAAGGGTGATAGGGCGTACTTGCTGAGCACTTCGACCTTCTGGGCGCATGCAATAATCTCCGCTGATTTAGTTTTAGTATTGGCTCAGGAGGTGTTCCACAGTAGCTTTCTGATAATACTGAGGAACACACCCTGCTTCTGTGACCGCGCATTATACTGACTTCGTGACCTAATGCCTATCATGGGTTGGCAAACTTACCAAACATAAAATAATTTTATTCAATTTAGTCAGATAAATAGCATGGAATATGACTGGAAGAAAACCTGAGGGATTATGAGAAATAGCAATAAATAACCAAAAAATAACTCACAGAAAGCCAAATTTTCAGGTTAAAAACACCACAGAAAACGGGGGATGTAGTCTGCGGTGTTTAGTACCAACGGATTACTTAAAGGACCTTATCCAACAGATCATCTAATCGACCTTGATCAACTTCAGCACCAACGCTTGCGAGGATATCTTTTACATCGTTTTTAGCCGGATCTAAAACATTATCAGTGACGGTACTATTACCAAGAACAGTGTTAACCAGATTTCCTATCAAACCACCACCCGATACGGTTAGTGTGTCCTGCTCAGATAATTCACGAATTAATTCTTTCGTGATTGCTCAACCTCGTTGATTTAAAACACTTCAGGCAGATAATGGAACGGCTGTTTCACATGCTCCACTGTTAACTAACGTACTTTCAGAAAGTACACTGAAAAGGATAGTTGACTTCCTATACTTTTCCTGACGATTGTTGTAAGGCCATGTGTCGTTATATGCAATTCTGTTATTCCAGAGTAATAACACGATCGGCGGATGCAATAGTCGACTGACGGTGAGCAATGATTATCCGTGTGATATTTAGCTCTTGTATCGCTGCATTCACACGGCTTTCATTGTCCGTATCCAAATGACTGGTTGCTTCATCTAAAAACAGAATACTGGGACGGCGATAAAGGGCTCGGGCAATCAATAATCGCTGCTTTTGCCCACCAGACAGGCTTCCTCCCAGTTCACTAACTAAGGTCTCATACCCCATCGGCATACGCAGAATATCTTCATGTATATGGCTTCGACGAGCGCAATCTTGCATATGTGCGTCATCTTTTTGTTCATCAAATCCTGCAATATTTTCTGCAATAGAACCCGCAAATAACGTATCTTCCTGTAGCACACAGGCGATACAAGCGCGGTAATTATTAATACCAGCTTTGCTAATATCCACGCCATTAAGCCTGATCTCACCGGACGTTGGCAGCAGTAATCCCGCCATAATTTTCATCAGGGTGGTTTTTCCTTTACCGGAAGGGCCTGTTATCGCCAGACTTTCCCCTGCGGCTACTGTAAGATTCAACTGCGTAATTAGCGGAGCTGAAATCATATCGTATTGAAAGGAAATGCCCTGTACATCAAGCTGTGCGGGTTCACCCGGTTTTAACAGCGCCCGTGGTGGTAACGTATTTTCTGTTTCGCTCAGTGCAATATCGGCAATACGCTCGGCATGCATCGACAACATTCGCAGCTGCAAAACCATATTCAGCAAATTTGCCGCCCGATCGGAGAACTGTCCACGATAGATATTAAACGCGACAAACATCCCCAGTGTCATATGCCCATCAATGACCTGAGTCGCCCCCAACCACAGCAACAATATCTGGTCCAGAGTAGCAATCAGCGAATTCCCTCCCGTAAACAACATCTCAAATTTAGTTTTACGGATCGTGGCATTGGCGGTATCAATGTTCATATTCAGCCAGTGCTGTGAACGGGTTGCGGAAAGTCCCAGTGCTTTAAGCGTGCCCACACCATAGAGGGTTTCCATAAAGTGAGAACCTGCTCGTGCAGACTTCACTAACTGCTCTTCTGATACCTGACGATAACGGTTATAAGTCGATAACCGGAACAAACAATAAAGCACAGTAAAGCCCAGTACCACCCACACCAGCCAACCGCCATACAGGAACATCATTATCAATAGCCCTACCGTCATAATACCGTCCATCAGGCTGTTAATTATATTGCTGGTCAGCGTGGTTCTCAGGGTATCAAGGGAGACAAAACGCGATTGAATATCCCCCAGCTTACGTTTTTCAAAATAGGTCAAGGGCAATGCCATCAGATGATCGAATAAACTGGTTTTCCACTGCACATCAATCAGAGTGGTCATTACCAGCGACATCCACGACCTTAAAATCCCCATACCGGTACGAAACAGAACAAATAGCAATAACCCCAGGCAAATCAGCGTTAGCAGATTAGGATCTTTAGCCGGTATGACATGATCCATGACCAGTTGCATTCCTACCGGCAGCAGTAGATTGATTGACTCAATCAGTAACAAAAAACAAAACAGTTTTACTAACATGGCAAACAGACCGCTGACGCTACCCATCAGCTTACGGATGTTGAATCGATGGCGAGCCCTGGTCGGGGTAAATTCACTATCTGGCCATAGTTCCAACGCAACACCCGTAAAATGCAGTGAAACTTCCCGTACCCGAGCCGGTTACCTGACTAACGTCAATCTGATACAGCGGCGTGCCTTCTTTAACCGTTGCGCCATTATCCACTAGCAGCTTCGATACCACCCCCTGCGCCGGGGCAAACAAGTTAATAGTATGAGGTTGAGTAATGATTTCACCGCTGACGGTAATTCGGCGGGTATAGCTGGTAAAGAGCAAGAAAATAAACAGACAGACCATAAATCCCACGGTTAGACCCAATGTTACCCAGACTGACCACCCGGATAGCAGCAGAGCTTTCCCCTTCCACTGAGTTTGCTGTCGTTCAGTAACTTCTTTTCGAAATTGTATTGGCATATTTTCACTCTGTTGAGACGATCAACGATGATCCTTACATTCACAACTGAGCGCATCCTGCAACTAATGCTATTGAGAATAGGTAATATCTGTAAAAGATCCATTCCGCCATTGAAGAGAAAATAGATGCGCAGAGGCTTTGATCTATCCGGCAAAACTATGTTTTTAGTTCTATGGAGTCACCTGACTGTCGTTTATATGATGAGCCTCTGGTTTGTTAAGCCAAAGACCATCTAATATGGGAGCAGACTGGCTTCATTGATTATGGAGCTGATATTGAGTAGCCTGAACCTAAAACCTATATACATTCAGCCAGGTATCTTCTGGCACTCCGAGGTATAATCTTTTTTTCTTCGACAAACGGGTACCTGATTATGATCCGCAGTATGACCGCCTATGCACGCCATGAAACCAAAGGGGAATGGGGTAGCGCAACCTGGGAACTCCGCTCCGTTAACCAGCGTTATTTAGAGACATACATCCGCCTGCCGGAACAATTCCGCAGTCTGGAACCGGTAATTCGTGAGCGCTTACGTACACGTCTGACTCGTGGAAAAATCGAGTGTAACCTGCGGTTTGAGATTGATCCTTCCACTCAAACCGAGATGATGCTGAATAAAGAACTGGCACAGCAGCTGGTTCAGGCCGCCAACTGGGTGAAAATGCAGAGCAATGAGGGAGAGATTAATCCGGTAGATATTCTGCGCTGGCCGGGTGTTATGTCGGCAAAAAGTCAGGATTTGGATGCGATCAGTACCGAACTGATGGAATCTCTGGAAATCGCCATTAACGAATTTATCGATGCCCGCGAGCGGGAAGGCGCTTCACTGAAGACCCTGATTGAACAGCGTCTGGAAGGGGTAAGTACAGAAGTAGTGAAAGTCCGCGCCCGTATGCCGGAGGTTTTGGTGTGGCAGCGTGAAAGACTGCTCAGTAAGCTGGAAGAAGCACAGGTGCAGTTAGAGAATAACCGTCTGGAGCAAGAGCTGGTGATGCTGGCACAGCGCACTGACGTCGCCGAAGAGCTGGACCGCCTTGATGCACATGTGAAAGAGACGTATGCCATTCTGAAAAAACCAGAAGCCGTTGGCCGTCGTTTAGACTTTATGATGCAGGAATTTAACCGCGAGTCGAATACGCTGGCGTCTAAGTCGATTAATTCAGAGGTGACTGCATCGGCGATTGAGTTGAAGGTGCTGATTGAGCAGATGCGGGAGCAGATTCAAAACATCGAATAGTTTTTTTACCCGTCCAAGAATGTCTTAGAAGCCCTGTTATTTGCTTGTAAATACAGGGCTTTTTTATTTTTCCCGTCCAAATCGGTTTACAGATGTCCGTTACCCGTTGCTGTTTAAGTGGTGGGCAAAATGGTGGGCAAGACCTGTTTTTTTGACTCAATAAGCAAAAAGTCAAGGTATCTGGTGAGCAGATTTTTGCATCTATCTCACCACCGCCTTATGCCATCTCCACTTATCGTGCTGCTTGCAGATTGTTCAATCACTCAACTATCGAACCAATCGATAAACAAACAGTGGTGGGCAATGGTGAGCAAATTTTAACGATTTCTTAGGAATATAGAGTAACAAACGATGGCAAAACTAACCGCAACTCAGGTGCAATCTTATGCTCGCACCGCAGCAGCAAACAAAAAATACAGTGATGGTAATGGCCTATATTTTTGCGTAAGAAAATCTGGCATGCCGTATTGGATGCTAAGGTATACCAGCCTAAACGGACGACGAGAAGCCACGCTCGGTCAATATCCAAGTATGACCTTAGCAGAGGCTCGACTTGAATCGTCTAAAATGCAGCTACAACTTCAGCAAGGTGAAGATCCATTAGCAATTCGCGCTATTGAAACCATCCCAGAGATCCAAAATGTCAGCCAGTTGTTTCAAGACTGGTATGCCAAAGACTTAAGTCGCCGGTTAAAGCACCCCAATATACCCAAACGTGTTTTTACCAAAGAGATTGCACCAGTGATTGGTCAACTTTCTATCCAAGCTGTGCGCCCCACACATGTGCGCGAAGTATTAGAGCGTATTCGAGAAAGTAACCGCCCTACCATTGCCAACGATACCTTGATGTACATGAAGCAGCTGTTTCGGCATGCGATAAAGCTCGACTTAACGCTGAACAACCCAGCCGCAGCATTTACCGTGGACGATGCCGGTGGCGTGGAGTCCAGTAAAGACAGGATGCTTAGCAAAGAGGAAATTCACTACGCCTTTAGCGTGTTTCATACCCATATCAATAGCTTTGGCCGCGACAACTACCTCGCTTGCTGTCTTTTTTTGGTATTGGGCGTACGCAAAAGCGAACTTTGCGAAGCCATGTGGCGTGAAATGGATTTAACCACAGGCGTGTGGGATCTGCCCAAAGAACGCAGCAAAACCGGCGTGCCAATCAGCATTCCCTTACCACGCCAAGCCATTACTTGGTTTAACGAGTTGCAAATCCGCGCTTGTGGCTCGCCTTATGTTTTCCCAGCCAGACGAGCAAGCCATCGCCCACATATGGGGCCAGATACACTCAACCGTGCCATATCTAAACTCTTTGGTCGCGAGCCTGGGCGCAAAAAGCAGCCTCCCAATAAAATGGGCAAACTTGAACACTTCACCGTACACGATTTGCGCCGCACCTTTCGCAGCCTTGCCGCCTCTTTGGGCATTGCAGGCAACGTAGCCGAACGCTGTCTTAACCATAAGCTAAAAGGCGTTGAGGGTATCTACGACCGCCACGATTACTTTGAAGAGCGCCGTATTGCCCATCAAACCGTGGCCGATGTGGTTGAACCACTGGTGAACTTTGAGCCCGCTTCACAACACCACACAGGAGGGCGCTAACATGCAATTTATGATGCGACTTGCCCCCATTACCTTTCCAATCACCATGCTGGCAGGGCTTGGTTGGTGTATTGGCATTGCCTTACTCGAACAACCTCATGGTATAGGCTACGCACTTACTCGGCATTGCCTGATGGTATTCGTGGTACTCGCTCCTTGGCTGATGCTAAAGCTCATGTTCTACGTGATTGTCAGTTTAGGACGCAAACTGGGGGTCATCCCGCCTGCACGTCCAACGCACAGCTTGGGGTATGAAGAATCACTCTATTGGTTCAGAGTATTGGCCTTTTTCGATGGCAAACGCAGCCGCATGCCGAAAAGGCCCATCAGGCGAAACTAACAAGCCCCCATTTGCTCACTTACCGTGGGCAGTTGGGACAATGGGGCAACACTTGATATGCCGAGCTTTAGAGGGTGAATAAGAGGAAATTAAACTGCCCCAAGGAGTGGGGCAATCGGGGATGCGGTAAAAACTCCTAACCGCATCAAAAATGCCAAACTTGCAAAAGTCCCAAATTGGGACTAACATCTGTTCATGAGAATTATCGCATTATCAACCTTAAAAACATTTTGGGAAGACAGCCCAGAATACATTGACGCTAAAGAGCCAACTTTAGCGTGGTATAGGCATGCATTAAACGCTGATTGGGGATCACCGGCGGATGTGAAACAGGACTTTAGAAATGCCAGCATCCTCAAAGATGGGCGTGTCGTATTTAACATTGCCGGTAATAAATACCGATTAGTCGTTTGGATCAATTATGCCTACAAGGTGGTTTACATACGGTTTATCGGCAGCCATGCACAATACGATCAAATTGATGTGCAAACGATTTGAAGCCAAAAGGTAGTAACAAGAGGTATATAATGGACATCAGACCTATTAAAACAGATGCCGACTACCGCGCGGCATTAAACGATATCGAAAACCTAATGATGGCGGAGCCTGATACCGTCGAAGGCGAAAAGCTGGATATTTTGGTTACGTTAGTTGAAGCCTACGAAGCAAAGCATTTTCCAATGGATTTGCCAGATCCTGTTGAGGCAATAAAGTTTGAGATGGAGCGCAAAGGATTAACAGTTAAAGATCTTGAACCCATGATAGGTAAAAGCAATCGTGTTTATGAAATCCTAAACCATAAGCGATCACTCACGCTAAAAATGATTTGGAAACTTCATGAAGGGCTAGGTATCCCAGCAGAGTCGCTGATCAAGCCACCGCAAGTTCGCGCTTCATAGCAATGCGAATCAAAATTAGCTTGTTATGAATGACGCTCGCTACCCAAATATTTCGGCTATTGATAACAGGTTAGCTGAGCTTGAAAACGAAAAGCAGCGGCTTCTCGCATTAAGAGAGGCTTTGCGTAGCGCTCAAAACCAGCGTTCAATACAGACATTCACCCCAGAACAAAAAGTCACCCTATTCAGACAACGATTTCGTGGACGAGAGGATATCTTTGCCAATCGTTGGCAAAACCAACAGGGCCGCAGTGGCTATTCCGTAGCCTGTGATAATGAATGGGTAAACGGGGTTTGCAACAAACCCCGCATTAAATGCCAAGACTGTTCACACCGAAAGTTTAGCGAACTAAACGAGCGCATTATTTACAGGCACCTTGCCGGTCATCAAGTGGTGGGACTGTATCCCTTACTGAAAGATAATACGTGCTATTTGTTGGCAGCCGATTTTGACAAAGGCTGTTGGCAAGAAGAAGTCAAAGCAATGTCTAAAGCGTGCCAAGAGTTTGATATTCCGCACGCGATAGAAATCTCGCGCTCTGGCAACGGGGCGCACTTATGGATCTTTTTTGAAACCAATATCCCCGCTAACCAGGCTCGGGCACTGGGTTTCGCTTTGCTTGATAAAGCCATGGAAATATTTCCAAATCTTTCGTTTGACTCCTATGACAGGCTCTTTCCTAACCAAGATGTCCTTCCTGAAGGCGGGTTTGGCAATCTCATTGCGCTACCACTTCAAAAGGAGGCTCGCCTTTCAGGCCGCAGTTGCTTTGTTGACAGTGACCTGAATGCGATTGACGATCAATGGCAGTACCTTGCTGAGCTTAAAACGCTCACGCAATCGAGTATTGATCAACTCATAACAACCATTTCACCCAATACCCTATTACTATCCGAACAGGGGATAACAGACAACCGCCCACCTTGGGAAATCACAGCCAAAGCCGCACCAATAACATTAGAGTCTTTGCCAAAAAACGTGACCATTACCTTGGCCAACCATATCTACTTTTTGATGAGCGAGTTACCTGGGCCACTACTGGCAGGACTAAAGCGATTAGCTAGTTTTTCTAATCCTGTGTTTTTTAAGACACAAGCGTTGCGTTTTTCAACCCATGGCATTCCAAGGTTTATTTCCTGTGCTCGTATTGAAAACGGTTATCTTGCACTACCGCGTGGCTGTCTCGATGATGCGATTGCTTTGCTACAAGAGCACAATATTTCGCCACTGCTTGACGATAAGCGTGAAACCGGCAAACCATTATTAAAACTTACCCCTGCGTTCACCTTGCGAAAGAACCAGCGAGACGCAGTGGCCTCAATAACTAAACACGACTTCGGTATTTTGCATGCCCCGACTGCATTTGGAAAAACGGTTACTGCCATTGGCATGATCGTAAAACGCAAAGTAAATACCCTAATACTGGTTCATAGCCGACAACTGCTTGAACAGTGGCAAGAGCGATTACGCACGTTCCTACCAGAAGTAAACATTGGCAGTATAGGCGGGGGTAAAAGAAAGCCGAGTGGCATTATCGACATTGCCACCTACCAAAGCTTGGTCAATAAAAAAGACAATTCCATCACGCCTCTCATCCAAGACTACGGCCATATTATTGTTGATGAATGCCACCATCTGTCTGCGCCAAGGTTTGAAATGGTACTCAACGAGGTAAGAGCAAAATATGTATTGGGCCTAACAGCAACGCCAGAGCGACAAGATGGCCATCAGAAGATCATTTTTATGGCGGCAGGGCCCATTCGCTATAAAGTGAAACAAAGTCCTGATGAGCAATTTACTCAAACCGTGATGATTCATCAGCTCTACTATATACCGCCAGCTGAGCTAATAAAAACAGATGAGCGACCCAAAATAAGCGATGCTTACCGCTGGCTCGTCGATAACCAACAGCGCACTTCAAAAATTGTCTCAGACGCCTCTCAGTGTGTTCAAAATGGCGGACACCCCTTAGTCCTTACAGAGCGTAGAGAGCACGCAGAGGAAATACACTCACAACTTACCAAGATGGGTATAAGCACTGTCGTACTCAAAGGCGCCATGAAATCTGCCGAACGCAAGAACGCTGACAATCATCTGCAATCGGCTCAAATTGTCGTCGCAACAGGAAAATATGTGGGTGAAGGGTTTGACCTACCAAGACTGGATACGTTGTTTTTGGCCATGCCAATCGCATGGAAAGGTACATTGGCCCAATATGCCGGTCGAATTCATCGTGAATCGGAAGGAAAAACACAAGTCACCATTCACGACTATGTAGACTGCGCCCTCCCTATGCTGCAACGCATGTTTAAAAAACGCGAGAAAAGCTACAAGGCTATGGGGTACGCCCTTGAGTACATTGATGACAACAGTAACAAGCAACCTTCACTGAAGTTAGAAAACGTCCCTTCATCAAATACCAAGCCAAAATAAACAGCAGCACTTCATTAAACACTTCCCCATGCCTTTACCCCCATACGCCAAAACCACTATCCGTTTGGCTTTTGGATCGAAACGCCAAACAGGGAAATTAGCCCATTTACTGTTTGGCTTCTCGATTGAAATCCAACGCTGCTAAGCCTTGCCAGTACTGGCTCAAAGCAAGATTTGGCACTTTTTTCCCCCTAAACCAACCTCGGCATCAAAGTACAAACCGTTTGATTTTTTAAACCCAGAATGCAAACGATCGTTTGGCGTCTCGATTTTTTTGCACTAGTTGAATGCCGCCAAACAGAGCCGCATTGGACTATATATTTCAATCAGTTAGCCGCGCACAGGTCATCATAAAAAACCGATTTGACTGGTGAGTTTGATGGCCATTTCTTTCATCTAATTCACCACCGCGTCTGCACCCGACGACTGAAAATAGACGGCATGACGAACCAACAAGGTGATAAGTGACGTGTTATGGGCAAGTGCTAACGATTTGGATAGAGAATGGATACAGCAGGTGGTCGCTTTACTGGTTGTGCATGGCGCGTTTACCCTCTACCCAGCATTAAGCCAGTGCGATAATGCCGCCGAACGCTTAACCCGCTGGCTGACCTATCAGTTACCACGCGTTAAAAAAGCACACCCTAGCTGCCCGATTCACCAATGGCTGAATAGCATTGGCGCGCAAGTGATCGTAAAAAAATGGCAGAGCCCTGAGCAATGGCCAAACCTGTATTGGCTACCTTTACCTGAGGTTGAAGGCCACGCGCAAGGCGGCTTGGTTTTGTTGCCAGCACATTTGTTACCTACATATAGGGATGGCACGTGCCAAACCAACACATTGCACGTAAACACACCGGCCAACGCCCGTATTTTTTGGTGCATTACGCCTTTATCTAAAACAGGAAAGCGCGCTACCTTGCACCCCTCACAGCAAAACCGCGCCTTTTGCCTGCCCAGTGCGTCAGAGCAAATAGGCAAATCTTGTACGGGGTTATTACTGAGAGGTTTGAGAAAAGAGAGTCAAAAACGAAACGGCAACGTAATCAGCCACCAAATCAACCTAGCGCTGTTGCACCACCTTTGTGAGCCGGAGAATGAAGTTTGGATGAAAGCGAGTTTTGGTACCGTAACTCATTACGGTACCAAAAATTAGAAGCCCCAAAAAAAGTAACCCCTCACAGGGCGCTGATCTAACGGGTAGCGGGAGGGGTGTTGTTGGTGCGATTTTTAATATTAACAAAGCTGAATGGACATATATTCGTACCATCTCGTGTAGAACCACGAAATGGTCAGTAATATATCCATTAATACCCCTGTTCACCTGCATTAAACAAAACCAAACTTTAGTAAATCCAATTATTATGTGCTAAAGGCATTCGGTTTAACAAATCACGGCGCTCTCGCCAATCGGGAAGTAGCTTGTCCATATACCCCTTGAAGCGTTCATTGTGATTACGCTCAAGCAAGTGCACCAATTCATGCACTAGGATGTACTCCAAACACTCCGGTGGCTTTTTAGCAAGTTCTAAATTCAGCCAAATACGCCTGGCCTGCGTGTTGCAGCTGCCCCACTTGGTTTTCATCTTTTTGACTCCCCAATCGGCAGCTGTAACGCCGATCTTATCTTCCCAAACAGGCAATAACGCAGCGATTCGCGCTTTAAGTGCATCTCGATAATATGAGCTCAGTACCAGCGCCTTGTTCTCAAGCGTTGTTGCAGTATTAACATATAAATGCAATCGACCACGACCAAGCTTGATTTCATGCTTTCCGGAACACTCGATAAGATTCAGACGATAACGTCTGCCCCAAAGGTAATGGCATTCTCCGCTAACCATTGCTCGATCAGATTGGCGAGGTTGTTTGGCAAAATCACTCTGCTGTTTCTTGATCCAAGGAATGCGGCTGATCACTGCCATACGGATTGCGGTTTCTGTCATAGATTCAGGAGCAGAAACACGCACACGCCCATCAGGTGGCAACACGCTGATATGAAGGTTTTTAATTGCCTTACGATTTAACTGCATCGCAATAGAACCAATTTCTACCTTAGGCATCAATGGTACTCTTTTTGCGCTTTTGCCAATTCCATTACACCCTGAATATCCACCTCATACCCCGTCGTTTCTTCTCGCACCGCATTGGCAATTTCTCGCTCCTTAAAGCGATCTCCCACCCAATCCGCTTTTTTGGTATAACGAATGGCACTATCTATTTTGGTAGCCAGCAATTCATCTTGACCAAAATTATCGTAAAACGCGCGTTTTGGATTAGAGTCCATCGATGGCGGATAGTTAGCCGCTGTCTGCTCCGGACGTATAACCTTACGAGATAGCTCGCGGATTTTTTCCAGATACTCTTGATATTCAATCGCTTTTTGGCGACGAAGCTCAATCAGCTCATCCAATAACACCGACATTTGCTCGTAATACTTAGGGTTAACCGGGTTTTCATCAACGATGGTTTTACGCACGTTATTTTCGATGGTTTCGGCCATGGCTTCCTGATTTTTATGAATACTTTCAGGCAAAGCCTCCACGGCATCAGCGCCTTTTTCGACAATGAGCTCAATAAGCCCCAGCTCTTCAAAATCCATCAGTACTTCGCTGTCATCCGCACGAATATACATATCTAACAAATGGCGCATCGCAGGCTCAAAGCGTTTCATTTCTACCAAATCGCCACTGGCCAGTTTTACTTCGTCACGTACTTTTTCAAAATGAGCCACTTCAACTCTTATCAAGTCTACATCTTGCGCAGAATAGCCTGCATCAGGCATTTCATTGGCGATATTGGCGAACGCACGCAGCAGTTTGGCAACGTTCTGATAAAGCGTTAAACGCAGTGCTTCTTTCTCGGTGAGCTCGTCTTGGTTCAGACCTGACTTACCACAAAAATAATAAATGTAGTCTTCCGTATTGCGTGGCACTTTTACCGGCTCACACAAGGCGCGCACCATTTCCAGCGCATTATCCAAATCGAGCTTGGCTTGCTCTAAACGATCTTTCAGCAGCCCCGCAACGTCTTCCTTGTCATAACCATCAAATGCGCCTTGCGTATAATCAGAAATCGCTTTATCCAACGAGCGGAACAGATCTTTGTAATCAATGATGTAACCGTATTCTTTATCATCGCCATCCAAGCGGTTCACGCGGCAAATGGCCTGAAACAGATTGTGATCAGCCATCTGTTTGTCGATATACAAATAGGTAGCCGAAGGGGCGTCGAAGCCAGTCAGCAACTTATCGACCACGATGAGCAAGCGCATTTGTCCTGGCTCATCAATAAATTGCTTTTTAACTTCTTTTTCAAACTCTTCAACTCGGTTAGCGGCCTTGTCTTCCGGTTGCTCGAAGTAATCCGCAAGCATTTTGCGGTAAATATCGTACTTAAAGAGCTTTTCCGTTAAACCTTCACCGGTTTCTTCCCCTTTAATGCTTGCAGCAGTCGGCTGAAAACTGGTGACAATAGCCACCTTACCGGCTAAATCTGTTTGGCTGAACATTTCATAAGCTTTACAAGCTTGATAAACACTAGAGCAGACCAACATGGCATTGCCGTAGCCATCCATCAGGCGTGGCTTAGTGTCCATATCCAGCAAGATATCGTTCACAATTTGCTGCAAACGCGATTTACTGGACAGCACCTTTTGCATGGTGCCCCATTTCTGTTTCAACTGGGTTTTCGCTAATCGAGATAAGCCGCGAGTTTTCGCTTCAAACCATTCATCGACCTTTTTCTGCGACGTGACGTTTTGGTCAATGTCTCGAGCTTCGTAGCGTAAATCGAGCACAACACCATCGGCCACAGCTTCATCAAACTTATAGGTGTGAATGTAAGAGCCAAATACCTCAACCGATTTTTTCTTGTCTTTCTTCATCAAAGGCGTGCCAGTGAAGCCGACAAACATGGCTTCTGGCAGAATGGACTTCATCGCTTCGTGCAACTTGCCCGATTGAGTACGGTGACACTCGTCCACAAACACAAACAAATCGCCTTTGGCTTTAAAGTCCGATGGTAGCGATTTCTTTAACTCGGCAATAAACTCATCCGTCGCGGTATCGTTTTCCGAATCTGACTGCCGACCAAATTTATGGACTAAAGAGCACACCAACCAAGGGTTAGGCTGATTGAGTGTCGCCACCAAATCGGCACCGCTTTTGGTGCGATAAATATCTTCCTCAACACCGGTGAACACTTTTTCAATCTGCTCATCCAGCTCTGTACGATCGGTCACAATCAATACACGTGCGTCTTTTACATTTTCGCGTATCCATTTGGCCAGCCATACCATGGTGAGGCTTTTGCCAGAACCTTGCGTATGCCAAATAATGCCGCCTTCACGCCTTGCTATATGGCGTTTTGCCGCTTCAATACCAAAGAATTGATTGTGGCGACAGGTCTTTTTAATACCCGCATCGAAAACAATAAAATCGTGGATAATTTGCAGAAAGCGCGCTTTGTTACACACGCGGCTCAGGTGAAAATCGAGTTTATGATCGTATGGCCTTCTATTTGGCTCATGACTGCTGCAATCTTCCTTCCACTCAAGGTAGTGTTTTTCAGGGGTTTCAATGGTGCCGTAACGCAAACCTTGAGTGTCATTACCCGCCATCACCAATTGCATAGTGGTGAAGAAGTTACGAATAAAATCTTTCTTTTGGTTATCGAGGTTCTGGCGAATACCTTCAGAGACAGACACCGAAGAGCGTTTCAGCTCAACCACACCGAGTGCGATACCATTGACATACAGCACTATGTCTGGGCGCTTCTTATTCTCACCCTTAATGGACACTTCTTCGGCAATGGCAAAATCGTTCGTCTCAGGGTTCTTCCAGTCAATCAACCACACGGTTTCATTAAGATGGCCAGCACCTTCTTTGTCTTTCACGCCGTAACGCAGCAGGCGATAAACCTCTTTATTGGCGTAATAGAGCTTTTTACCTTCGCCCAGCGCTGCTGCCGTATCCAATTGGCGAATAGCACGATTGATCAACGCCTCGCTGACACCACGCTTTTTTAGCCAATCAACCAGGATATCCACTTCAATATTTTTATTATTAGCGCGATCCTGCCAATCACCTAAATAGCGATAGCCTAAGTCAGTTTGAAAAAACTGAACGATACGATTTTGGGTAGCGCGCTCACGCTGACCAACGTTACTCATCCTAACCTCTAATCAATTCGAAGCTTGCTCCCCTTGCCAATCAAGCAACGATCAAGCAAATTTTATCCTTTAAAATCAATCTGGTATTGCTAAATTAATTGACTTCAACACCACTCGGTCAAGCTCAATCAAGCAAAAATTCATTTTCTTCGTCTAGCGATATAACACCGTTTTTAAATGATCATCGGTTAATTCAAACTCTGGCTCTTTACCCGTGAGCGCTTTGGTTAGCGGAACAATTTTGGTTCTAACACCCATTCCTCGATAATCGACATAGCCATAATCACGTAAAACTTCCATGACGATGGTATTCCGTGGAGAACGCTGACCTGCCTTCATTTTTTCAACTGTCATTGAATTTGGCAAAGCACCAGGGCTAATCACTTCAAGGCGATTCGAGTACCCAGACACTTCAATCTCAACAAACCGAGTCCAATCTCGGTGCGCCAGTGAGTTAATCAATGTCTCCCTAACGGCTTCAAGGGGATAAAACCACTTTGTTTCCCGTCTCAGCCCTGCATCTACCTCACCAGACTCCTCAGATATAAAGGGTGTCATCGCTTCCATAAAGCGCTCAATAACGCCGCCATCGACCAAGCGTTTATCACCATTATCGAGATCCCAGCGACCAACCATTGGGCCATCTATAATGTCATCCAGCGCTGCTTGGTATTCCTTATCATCGCCAGTAAATGCCATCACTCTTAATCCAGCTTGCTTTAAGTAACGGCGCGGGCTTTTGCCAAACAGCACCAGTCCTGCAATGGTGCAGCAAATGTTACCTGCCGCCTCCGTTAAAAACCCAAGCCCGAGAAGCCTTGCTTGCCATTCTTCAGGAGACTTCGGTACATCTGGATCACGCAAGATATCCCGAACATAATTCATCAGCCGCGCATCATCCAAACAACTGATATCTGTACGAGGAACGGGCATGACTTCAGTGTGTAACATGCCACCCAATTCAAAAAGCCGCATTTGCTGCTCTCTGGTCGCCAGTCTGGACGTTGTGCCTACACGAATGTAGATTTCTTCTTTCCCGCTGTGACGAACGACATAAGGCTTTGAGATACCAATAGGGAAGCTCACAACTGCCACGGTTTTGTCATCGTCTAACTTTACCTCTTCATAAAAAGGCAAAATCATAGGATGGATTTTGTTCTGAAAAACATTCATCACCCATTCTTCGAGATCGTCCCTTTGAATACCGCTGATTACCCCATCGTCTTCTACGCCAAGCAGTACTCTTCCGCCTTGGAAGTTGGCCATAGCCACCACTTCTTTTGCCAGTTGTTCAGGGCGAATATCGTCCCGCTTAAACTCCACACCTGAGTTTTCACCATTGGCAATAATTTCTAATAATTCTGTCTTTAACATACTTTTCTCCCAAGGGGCACAGGTGCTCAATTAAAACCGTATTTCTCACGGCGCTGATTGAACGCACTTTTGCCCCCTTCCAAAATATCGGCTGCCAGCTCTTGGACTTTTGGTACATCAATAGCCCCTTGCTGCTCTGACAAAATCATCCCTTTACTATCTTCAACACTTAACACACCGATCCATTCTGCATCACCGAATACGGGGATATTGGCATTATGTGTGGCAAACAGAAATTGCCGGCTTAATTTTGCTCTGCGAAGTTCTGCGACAATACGTTCGGCAATAAATGCGTTATCCAAGTTGTCTTCCGGTTGATCCAAAATCAAAGGGTCTTGATTGTCCAAAAGCAACAAATGCAAAACAGCGGTACACTGCTGCCCCGTCGATAAGTCATCAATAGGGCGAAATACCGCCTCTCGCTCGCCATGGGTCACATTCAGTTCAATGGCCATCGTATCGGGCAGTTGCAACTCTTCCAGCTCTAAGAGCTTTATTTCTGGCAATCGGGTTAAGGCGGTAATAACCGTACCTGTGACGCCAAAGTTCTGGGCTAATTCTGCTTCTCCCTGGCGAATGGTGGTTGCGAGATTACTGGGTGAAAAATCGCCATCCAACACCCAAGCCAAACGCTTAGGCCCTACGCCCTCTAAACTGCATTCGCTAAGAAAATCAACAAACGCTTGGCGGTTCCCTTCCGGCTGCAAGGTAAGCCGAACCTTTTGCTCCAGCTTTCGCGTTAAGCGTTTGACTGACTTCAAAATACTGGTCGCTCTGGCGCTAGTATGCTGATCCAACTCCAACAATAGCTTTTTGCGCTGGCCGTACAACTCGTCAATTTGCGCCTGGCGATGTTGTAACGTAGTTTGCTTGGGTCTGATCTGCTCAATCTGCTTCAGCAGCGTCTGATACTCTGCACCAATTTGACGTCCTGTTTTTCCTTGGCTTGCAGGAATATCTTTAAAGGCTTTTTCTAAATTTTGCTCTTCAGTCTGCTGTTTTTCCAACAACGCTAGCTGAAGCGGTGCCAGTTGTGTGTCTGCGTTCAAAGCAAGCTGTTCCAGTTGCACTAGCGCTTGCTGTACACCTGTTTTTAAGGCGTCCAACACCACGCGCTGCTGCCTAAATAAATCAGTATGAGGCAAACCATCCAATGCGCTGTCACTTAAAAAAACCGTATCAGGCAAGCTGTCTTTGAGGGCTTCAATGGCGTCTTTTACGCGAGTCACATCTTCATCAACACGCGCTTTTAACTGCTTTTCTTTTTCCAGCTTAGGAATAATTTTCAGCTTTTCTTCAATCCCTAATGCTTGATACTGTTTAGCTTGATCCAACAGCTTGGGCAAGCGCTCCACCTCTGCTTCAACATCGTCTTTCTGGCTCAGGGCACGCTTGATGGATTCTCGATTTTCTTTCAGTTTTGCCAGCACCTTGGCAATGTCGGCATCAAATTGCTCGTGTTCCCCTTCCAAAAAGCGTTCTATGAGTTGATTACGGCTATGTTCATCGCGGGTCATTTCATAGATTTCATTTTGTCCGTAAAGCTCGATGCCCGGCAGCAGATCGGTGGGGTGGTACGGTGAAATATTGCCTTGTTCATCCACCACCACGGGTTGATTACCATATTTTCGACTTACAGTGAATTTACGGCCATGCAGTACGGCTGAGCGCAGCGTAATTTCCACCAACCCCCGCTCTTTGCCAAGGTTGGTATCAATAACACTCTTATGCTGTTTTAACGCGTTTTGCGTTTTAGGCTCCAACGCGAATGCATAGCGAATACACTCCAACAAGGTTGATTTGCCCGTACCACGCCCACCAATAACGGCATTAAGATGGTCAGACAACTCAATATCAACGCCGTCCAGATAGCCGCCAACAAAGCGAATACGTTCGATGGCAGAGGCATAGTTTTCCGGCTTATCGGAATTTAAACGAACCCTTGAGCCAGCATCCAAAAAAGCCTGTTTAAACGAGGCAAAACAAGGCTTGGTCATCTTGATTAAACAGGAAGCACCTGCTTCTTTTATTTTTTCAGGTGCCTCAACATCAGCTGCGTTAATCGCGGCCATCTCCCGTTCACGTTTATAGTTAGCGTCTTTATTAAGGAAAACTTTTCGGTAAAAATCATTTTCTACGCCACGCAAATCTTCTATCGAACCCGGTATCTGCGCCGCTAATAGACCTTGGTGTTGCCATACATGATTCATCTGACCAATTTTGAGCAAACCATTGTCATTGGTACAGTGTGCCGCGTAGATAAAGCCACCTTGCTGATCCACTTCATCAATTAACTGCTCTGCACTTAACTTCGAAGGGCGAACACCGTCCTGAGGATCCAATAGCCGCAAGCAGCCCAGAATTCGCTCAAGCTCTTGCGCCGATTTGCTCTCATCAAACAAACAAACAAAATGTATTTTTTCACTTGAGGCAATCTCAAAACCGGGAAATACCACGATACCATGTTGATTAAACAAGGTTCGAATCGAGTCAACACCGTCCACTGAACCATGGTCAGCCAAACCGATAATCTCAATGCCCGCCTCCAGTGCTGCATTTAATAACTGCTGGTTATAGTCAGACTCAGACAAGCTCTGTTGTTGGCCACGGTATTCAATATAGCCCGCTGGATTAACCTGCAACGCACATTTAAAAAAGCGAGCTTTTTTATAACTTTGCTGTTGGTCAGCCATGTTGTGACTCCTTATTTAGCGGTTGCACCAAGCGCGTTTTACCCGTCAGCAGCTCTTGCATCATGCCTTGTTTGATTTGGCGGGTTTTGCCAAGGCGTTGTTCCAGTGCCTGAATTTCTGCGTCCATATCGGAGAGGATGGTGGCGATGGCGGTTTGTTCTTCTTTTGACGGAGGCAAAAGAAGTTTGAAGCTTCTAATATCTTGTGGGCTAATGTGCGGTATTGCGGTTACCGTTTTGACTGAATCGCAGTGCTCAGTAAAAAACTTGCTGCAAACCCACTCCTTTAGATAGCTTTGAGATACGGCTTCGCTGCGTAATCTTGCGACTCGTTGCAACAGTACTGCTGGCAAATCTGATTCACGCAATTGCGCAAAACTACGACCAACCAGCGATCCATCCATTGAAATTACGATGTCACCAATCTTCAACTCGTACTGAGCAATAGATGATGTTAGTTCAGGCCAGTACTGAGTGATTTCCTCTGACCAATCAGTGCAGCTTCTCTTAACATTTGAACCACGCAAAAGGCGAACACCCGAATCAGAATATTTACTGCTAGGAAAAGGGAAACCAGTCAACATGTCACATACATCACCAACGAAACCAACCTCCCAATCCTCCGGTATTTCCCCCAACTCACTTGGCTTGGTGCCTTTTGGCGTGCCATCTTCACGCAGGGCGAATTGCGGCAGGCGGGTGCGGCCGGTGAGGAGTTGTTGCATGGTGGCGGTTTTGATGGCCTGCTTTTTGGCGATCAGTTTTTCCAGCTCGCTGATTAGGGCATCGACATCGGATAGGGCATTGGCAATGGCGGTTTGTTCTTTTTTCTGTGGATACGCTACTGCAACATTTTCGATAGTACTTGAATTTAAGCTAGGAACACCGGATGCCTCGTTATATTGCATCCAATCAATCATGCAGAACTTGTAATAGGTAAACTTAGCGTCGGCTTGATTGTATATCTCTGAATAAAAAAGTGTGTCTACCGTCCAAAAAGGCTCATCGCAATAGCGAGGCTTATTTATCGTTCCTTTTCTACCAATAAGAACAGAAGGCTTATCCCATAGGTAGCTATTACCCCAACCAATTTGTCCACCTGTAGCCAGAATAGGATACAAGCCACTTTCAGATTCAATCTGCTTTTGGCTTTTTCCATGCCGAATTGATAGCACCTCTCCAAAAACAATTACTTGCCAATCCTCCGGAATCACTCCAACTTCAGTTTGTTTGTATCCAACGGGCACAGCATTCGAAGCCGCTTCCGCCAGATACTTCGGACTCACTTCCGTTACTCCGCTCATACCGTCCACTCCAAGCCCATGGCTTTTAAGTGGCCTGCCACTTTATCACTGAGGTTTTCTACCGATTGGGTAAGGGCAGGCAGTGGTTCGCTGTAGCGCTCTTCCAGTTCTTTGACGCGATTGGCCAGTTGCTGAGTGACGCGCTCAATTTCAGCGACGATATTACTTTCAAGCGTGGCCAGCCATTTGTCATCCACAATAATGAATTTGATCTCATCGACACTGAGTTTGGGGTATTGCTTAAACACCGCTATATCGAGCGCATCTTGCGCTTCTTTTAGGGCCTTTTTGGCATCGACCTCGGCATCAAATAGCGTTTTGGCTTGCTTTAGTGCAGCCTTTTCATCGGGGTCAGTGGCGAGTTTTAAACGCGCTGTCACCGTGGCTTTGGTGACTTTATCTTTATCGTTCAGCGCATCGTTGAGTAAGCCTTCGTCGCCCGAGTTTTCTTCCAGATAGGTTTCTAACTCTTGGCTGGCGATATCAAGTAGCGATTGCAGGCTATCCACTTTGGCTTGTTCAGCGGCAAAAAAGCGCGCCACGATTAACGCAGGCGGTATCAGTTCGGCTTTGTATTTAGCTTTGCCAATCACTAGCTCAGGCGATTCTTTCAGTTTTTCGCCTTTTTTGACGACTAACTCACGCAGCACTTTGCCTGCTTGCCAGCCGTCTTGCACTAGCACATATACATCGTCTTGCATTGACTCTGCCCAGTAATCCATCAGGATCTGGTAGATATCGTATTTGCTGAGTAACGCCACGTTCGCGTAGCTATGCAATAAACTTTCACTGATTTCAAAAATAAGCGATTTGGGTTGATCGCCGATAGCGATTTCCCCTAACGCGATAGCTTCACTCCATGCATGAAAATGCTGCAAGCTTTCCGTCGCGAAAGTTTTAAACTCCGCATGATTCAGAATGGTACCTTTTACCTCGGAGGCTTTGACCAAGGCCTCACTATAGCCCTCACGCGCGGGCTTGAACAAAGTCGCTCGAATACTCGGGAAGATTTGCCAGTATCTCTCTAAGGCATCGATGTCTCGGTTTGGAATACCGCCTTGCAGATGAGCGCTTAAATCGTGCAAATCCTCCGGTTCGCTAGAGTCGATATAACGCGGAATATTCAGGTTGTAGTCGTTAGTGGCAATTTCACTGAGCGGCACCATACGCGAGTAGCGCGCTAGCTCTAGCTGCTTGGTAAAGACATCGACGATTTTATGAATATCTTGGCTGCGCAGGCGGTTTTTATTGCCGTCTTTGGCAAAGCCTTTGCTGGCATCGACCATAAAAATACCGCTGCGTGCGTTCGCGTGCTCTTTATCAATAACGATAATACAAGCAGGAATGCCAGTACCGTAAAACAGGTTGGCCGGTAAGCCGATAATGCCTTTGATATAACCTTGCTTGATGAGGTTTTCACGGATACGGGCTTCGGCATTGCCACGGAACAAAACGCCGTGCGGCAGAATGACCGCGCCTTTACCTGTGCTTTTTAAGCTTTTAATAATGTGCAGTAAAAAGGTGTAGTCGCCATTTTTCTCGGGTGGAATACCCCAACTAAAACGGCCAAATTCATCCTCTTGCGGGTTAATGCCGCTGGTCCAGTTTTTGTTGGAAAACGGTGGGTTGGCCACAGCAAAATCAAAGGTCTTGAGCTGGCCATTTGCTTCCTTCCATTGCGGGTCAGCAATGGTGTTGCCTTTCCAGATTTTGGCGGTGGCGTTGTTGTGCAGGATCATGTTCATACGCGCCAAGGCACTGGTGGCGTTGTCCATCTCCTGGCCAAAAATACTCAAGCCACGCGGCGCTTCATCACTGGCTTTTAGCAATAGCGAGCCCGAGCCGCAGGTTGGGTCGTACACGGTGGCATCTTGCGGGGTATTGCTATCAATACCAATGACTTTAGAGAGGATGCGTGACACTTCCGATGGCGTATAAAACTGCCCTTTGGACTTGCCCGATTCAGTAGCAAAGTGGCGCATTAGGTATTCGTAGGCATCACCCAGTAGGTCATCGCCATCGGCGCGGTTATCGCCAAGGTTTAAGCCTTCGAAAATGCCGACCAGCTTACCTAGCCGGTCAACCATTTCGTTGCCTTTGCCAAGCTTGTCTTCATCGTTAAAGTCGGCAACGTCTATCACGCCTTTGAGATCGTTTTCTTCGGCCAGTGCGCTGATGACCTTGTTGATTTTGTCGCCGATTTCTTTGTCGCCTTTCAGCGCGACCATATCGTCAAAACTGGCACCTTGCGGCACTACAATCATGCCGTAAGGGTCGCCTTTGTACTTATCAGAGACATACTTCATAAACAGCATGGTCAGCACATAGTCTTTGTACTGGCTGGCATCCATACCGCCGCGCAGCTCGTCACAGCTAGCCCAAAGGGAAGAATAAAGTTCAGTTTTCTTAATGGCCATTTGGGTTCCTTAATCTTTCATCGTCTGGCTTTTGGCCGGAATATGTTCCAATAATTGGTTTAACTCGCAGTTAAACAAACTGCACAGCTTATCGAGCGCCTCTAAGTCCACCTTGAGCGCGGTTTCTTTGTACAGTAGCGTGACGGTGGTACGGCTGAGGCCGGTTTCTCGCATCACGTCGCTAATGCGCATTTTTCTCTCACCCATTAATCGGGCTAGGTGGCAGCGGATCATGCTCTCTCCACGGTGTTTTCTTAACCATAAACTTGGGGATTTTTCACTGTTGCTTACCCTACCACGATTATGATTATTCTCAACTTATTTGAGTTAAAACCAAATAATTGAGCGTATTTGTTATTCGTTCGGTGCTGGTTATTGGTACGCTGGCGGTTCACGGGAATACCTCTAGCGGTATTGTCTGTGTTGGACTTCAAGCCTCGCTAGCTATTTATGTTGACTGGCGGTGCACTGCAAGGCGACAAGCCTACACAGGATTCATCGCCATTTTAGTCATCCAAGATGCTGCCTTTCACGCAGTACATTCGCGGGCGGGTGTTGTCGGGCAGGCTGACTTTGCGCTGTGGTCGGTTGCCATCGGGGACTAGGTAGCCTGCGGCCATCAGTGCTTTGGCGGCGCGATCTGGGCTTAGGCCTTCGGTGGCTTCACGCCAGCCAGTTGGGTAAAACAGGTAGAGGGTTTGTGGGCCGCTGGTGTCTAGCCAACCGGCGCGTTGGCGTACTTGGCTGCTGTAACCGGTTTGCTTAGGCGTAAAGCGGCTTTCGCCATGCTGTTCAATAAAACTGCGCACTTGGCGAATGGCTTGTTGATCTTCATTAGCGGCCACACCACCGCGAGCGAGTATCCATTGGTTAAGCTGGCTTAAACAAGCGGCTTCGACACTTTGAGCTGGCCAATCGAGTACTTTGGCTTGAATGGCTAACAACCCAGCACTAGCCAGTAAGGCAAACTTTTCGGCGACCCGGCGCACTTGGCCGTCTGACTCGGGAGGTAAGCCGGTTAAAAAACGTTGGCGTACATTTTGGAAAACGGGGCGCACCTGAGCGCTGTGCTGCGTTAAATACCGCAACCAATCCAAGGCCAAGCTGCCGTAATGTTGGCGACTTTGTTGTTTTAGGTGGTCGGCTAAATCGGCGGCGTTCATACCATGACTCTGGTTAAACACGCCCATTTGCGATCCGGCATCGGCACTGAGATCAATCACGCGCACTTGCTGGCCGGCTTTTACGCGCTTGCCGATACTGGCAAGATGGCTTTCGAGCGTCACTTCACCGGTGGATAAAAACACCAAACGCCAACGGGCGGGTAAGCGCATTTCACCGTATTTGCCTGCACGGGTTTTACCTTGGCCATTGGCAAGCATATAAGCGACATCTCCCGCCTCTTTTGGATCAACTTCGCCCATTTCATCGAGCGCCAGCAAGGCATCGTTATGCGCTAATGCTGTACCTTCTAAACCGTTGGCCGTAGCGCGCCAACTATGGCGCAGCTGATTAGGCTCGCCCCACACCGATAATGCCGGATACAGCGCCGCGGTTTTACCAGTACTGCTGGCTCCGTAAAGGTGTAAACCAAAACCATCCACCCCACACAAGTGCAACAAAGGCGCGGCCAGTGCAGCACAGACACCAACGATTAATAACGGGTTATCCAGACAATAACGGCCAACGTGTTGCCGCCAACTGTCGCTACTACCTTGCTGAATAAAGCCTTCTATCGGGTGCATGGTTTGCAGCACCATGCGCGGGTTGTTGCTGTGTTCGCTTGGGTAAAAGGTGAGGCGCGGATGCACATAAGCGTGGTGATGCCAGCCAATACAGTTCACGCTGATGGCCTTTTGCGTGGCCAGTTCGCCCATTTGTTGAATAAACAGCGAGAGCAACTGCCGTGCTTTGACGCTGTTGCTTAGGCGCATGCCTCGGCTGAGTAGTATTCGGCGGTACTCGTTGCCGTCTCCGGCTAAGAGTTCAGCAGGCATCGCCCAGTAGCGATGGCGATTATCATCGTCTAACCAGTGCAATAAATAGCCGTAGTTGTCCCCTTGCGGATCGCGGGTGCGAGCAGCCACTTGCAGCCAAGAGCATATTTTGACTGGGCTATCTTGCCCTGCCGGTTGCATCACCAGCCAGTTTTGCGCGTTATAGGCAAAACCAGCCGGTAATGTTGGCATGTTGCTATGCATATCACCGGCAGGTAATTGGTTTGATGCTGATGGTTTATCCACGGCCATGAGCAGCACCAATACGGCGGGTTTCAATCCACTGGTCGATATCGCTTTCTAACCAGCCCACGGCACGCGCACCAATCCGGATGGATCGCGGAAATTCACCGTTAGCCATCAGGGCATAAATGGTACTGCGGCCAAAGCCTGTTTTGGCCTTTACCTCGGGCAAGCGCAAAATCCGCTGCTGACGCGCTGGGTTTGTTGATGTGGTGGATGATTGTGTAGTTGGGTTCATCGTTTGCTTCCTCACTGATCTGTTAAGTTCTCTTAGGAGTTTGTCCCCACTAGTATTAAAGAGTTAAACGGACGCAGTAGGCAGATAAATGCCCTGATCGTGCAGCTTTCTGAGGGTACAGGTCGCTACTTGCCCCAGTTTGTAGATAGTGCCCAAAACAATAAATGCTCTGTGGGCAGAGTTTGTGTGTGGCTAAGCGGCGTGAACTAAGGCTTTGCCCATACTGCCCCAGATGCCCAAAGAACAGCGTACTGCTTTGAAGTTCCCTACTCATACCCCTGTATCGGTGAGTCGTTTGGATTAAGAGTTGATATGTCGAGTGTATCGACATATAAAAAACTTATGTCGAAAAAACAGTAAAAAATCGACATGACCTGTTCAGATCTTGGCTCACTTTACTTCGAGAGATTGGCAGTTTATTGCTTTACAACTTGACGATAAAAGTGAAACTATAATTTCACTAAATTAAGAGTTAAGAAAATATAGTTTCACTATGAATACTGTCGAGCCAAAATCAAAACGCACTGCGGTCATATTCCCTAGACAAAGGAAGATGTTAAGCATCTTAGGAGAAAACTTAACATTGGCGATGAAGAGACGCGGCATTACTCAAGAAATGATGCATAGTAGGACAGGGATTTCTAAGCCAACACTGCGTAAAATATCAAAAGGTGATCCTTCCGTTTCACTTGGTCACTACGTTAAGGTTTTGGCAGTCCTCGGCTTGTTAGACGACCTAACCAAGGTCGCCCGTGATGACGAGCTGGGAAGAAAGCTGCAAGACATCCAATTGCTAAATAAAAAATAAGTGCAGCAGTAGCCCATATCCACATGACTAAAACTTGGCCAGCAAGGTCAGCTTCAGAGAAGAAAGATAGCTATTAAAGGGCTGTTTTATACTCAATAAGAACCAAATTACACTTTTATGCGCATAAAAATGTAAAATTCCGCACTTTTATGCGCGTAAAAGTGTGCAATACAAGTTGAGTACTCCTCTATGCGTTTTACCGAACGGGGGAATGCAGAGGTTGGAGGTCTACACAAAGTGACTTTATGGGTAACAATCTGTAGACCTTGTATTTATTGTGAATTGAAAAGTTTGTTTTACTTTCATTGAAAAAGCGCTGCATTTTCCTGTTTGCGCTGATCCAGTGTTTTAGTAATCGCAGATGCTGTCGTTTTACTGATCCCTTGCTGCTGTGCCAGATACGTAAATTGGCTGATGGCTTCTGCGACTTCTTCAATGACTTGCCTTGCCTCATGCCAACTCCCATAGCCAGCACTGGTAGCAAGTTTTTGCATCACCTTAAGCTGTGGCGCTTTACCATAACCTCCGAACGCAGTGGCGTGTTCGTTGAATGGATGTGGGCTGTAGGTAACATCGTAAAAAGGGGCAGGATCCCATTGACCGTCATCCGCTTGCAAAAACGCCCAGTTTTTACTGTGGTCGTCTTGATTAGACGACAGCAGGTTAAAAATGGCACGGCGAAATTGCAGTTGTCCAGCAGCTGGCGATTTACACAACTGACGGCTGGCTTTAATCAAATCAATGTAATCTAAACTTGGCGTTCGAAAGTCTGCATCCAGTAGCCCGCAAGCGCTGTGCATATGCAATCGACCTGCACTGCGCTTTCTGCCTAAGTCGGCCTGTTCAGTGACATAATCAAAACGCTTAAGCGCCAACCAAGCAGACGCACCGCTTGTAGGTGGTGCTTCAATGAGTTGCCATAGCGGTGGTTGACACTTAGCAAGTTCTGCCATTTGTAAATAAACCGCCTCGCACAAACCTTCTTCATGGCCGAGCGCGAGATTTTTAGAAGTAAATTTAATCAGCCACGCTTCATCACCAGGCTTAGCAAAGGTTCGACAATGCCGAGCTTCCCCTGCAGGCATATAAATCTGTGCCTTAGGCCTTGCCCCACCCGAACTACCTCCGGCGACCAATGCGGCCAACACCTGTTGCGTATGCCCATCTAACTCATCGTGGTTGTCGTCTATATAATCTGACATCGAAGCATCGAACAGCATTTGTGCTTCTAAACCTAACGTCGCTAAATCAATATCCGCGTACGTGGTGGCTGAAAACTCAGACACCGGAGAAAAAGACAATGCTCCCATGCCTTTATCACCGACAAAGGCCAGTCTATCCATCGCCGTTAATTGATTAGGCAGGATGCCCTGTTGCCGGAAAATACGATCTTGTAACAGCATGCCCCAGCCATCGGGCAAACAATCTCCAAATACGCCATGTACACCTTGGTGTGGCTGCTTAGGAGCGACTTGAACTTGCGCGTTCGACTGCAAGGTAAAAGGTGATAAATTGCCAAACTGCTGCAAATAGCTGTCTGCATACTGAAAAAAAACGCCTTGCCGATTCTGCGCCAAGACTCCAACAGATATCTGCTCACCTGAGCTTAACGTACGAGTTACGGCGAGTTTTTGAATGGGTTTAAAACTCATCTTTTAACACCTCATCAATGCTAGTGGGCATAGTGGTGCGCTCTTTGTTAGGTTGCGTGAGCTGATAAAGCCTATCTAGCGAATCAAGGGTCTGCCATAGCAACAGCAATTGGCGAAATGAAATTTGCCCAGTTAGCTCAAATTTCTTAATGGTGGCCGCAGGTACACAGCTTCGCTCAGCAAGCGCCGCTCGTGACAGCTTTGCCTGCTTTCGTAACTCACGTAAATAAGCCGCATAGGCTTGGCTTACATCGGTATCATCAAGTAAGGTAAATTTCATCCGCAAAGGCCAAAGGGATACAATTATATCCATTATAGCTAAAAAAACAAAAAGCGGACATTATTATATCCATTACTGGATGAGGTGTTGAAAAAATCACTCGATAAAGCCCTTCAAAACTGCTATGTTTTAGCTCTAACAGCAGCATAAAAACGACACTGTTTTTCCATTGCTAACCACTAAGATTTAGTAAAAGCCATAGGCAAGTGGTGGGCAGTTTGGTGGGCAAACAGGCATTTTTGAACAGTTTCTTTTCGGTAAATCATTGAGTTTGTTAGGATCTAGTCCGCTGCTCAATGAGCAGATTCAGAATATTGAGTAGATTATCAATTAGATTCAATAAGTCTCACGATGCCTCGCCAATATCTATAAGCCAGTGTAAATGCTGGCTTTTTCAAATCTATAAAGTCTTGTACTGGTTCGCCAAAAATGCGTGGTACTAAAACGGGTGTATTTACACCTGTATTCAAGGTTAAGTTGAATGAAATGCACAATATATGTACAATTTAAATGTACACTTAAGGAGACACATCATGCGTACATACACCTCAACTCAAGCTCGCGCTAATATTTCAGAAGTGTTGGATGCTGCTACCCACGGCGAACCTGTTGAAATCACCCGTAGAGACGGCAGTTCAGCGGTAGTTATCAGCAAGGCCGAATTTGAGTCATATCAGAATGCTAAGTTGGATGCAGAGTTTGATGTCATTATGCAGCGTCATGGGCATACCGTAGAGGCGCTGACAAATCGATGATATGGGTTAGTGCGCAGGAAGTTATCGCTTTCCATGACCGCATATTGCAGCGACTTCCCGGTGTTGCAGGTATGCCCGATCCCGGCAGAGCTGAAGCGCTCATCTATCGGGTGCAAAACCGTACACATTATGAAGGCGTTACGGATGTATTTGAACTGGCCGCCACCTATTGGGTAGCCATCGCTCGAGGGCATATCTTTAATGACGGCAATAAGCGCACCGCGTTTTTTGTTACTATGACCTTTCTCTACCGCAACGATATCAAGATCCGTGATAACGACGATACGCTGGAAAATTTAACGGTAGAGGCAGCCACAGGAGATAAGAGCGTTAACCAGTTAGCGCAACATTTACGGGAGCTGGTAGACAATTTTAGTCCAACCCGCTAATCACCCTAGAACTCCGTGTACTTACCCCAAAGATAAATTAATAAAAAGCCAATAAAATCAATAACCCATTACTCAATATTCAGATTCAGCGGTTATCAAGACCGCTTTCACCCGGCAAACAGACTAATAATCAACAGGATAATCCCGACAACATACACGATTTTCACTACTGGGGCAGCGGTACCCCATCAGGGTACCCAAACCGGATGCGGCGGCAATCAGGGTTTGATCACCAGATCGTTTTTAACACTGGTAACACCTTCTACTTTACCAACCAGTTGCACGACTTGTTCAGCCTGCGCTTTACTGGCAACACTACCGGTCAGATAAACCATACTATTAATGGTTTCTACGGATATATCAGTGCTTTTAATATCTTTGGCATCCAGCAATGTTGCTTTTACTTTTGCAGTGATGGCACTGTCATCCATATAGAGATCGGCCTTTTTAGCAGAATGCTCAATTTTATCACCGGCATCGCTGGCCGCTGACTTAGCTTTATCTACCACGCTTTCTTCAGCCAATACGCTACCGCTTAATAATACTGTACCTAAAACGGCTGCCGTTATGACTTTCACTAATTGAGTATTCTTCATTACGCTTTCCTTCCTGTTGACAAAATATCTGACCCTATAGCTAACACTATATTAGTAAGTATAGACCATTAGCGAAAAATACAATTATTTAACAAAAAATAAGATTAACCCGCTAATAATAATTAAGTTAGCCATATAAATAGATCAATCAAAGGGAAAAAGAGCATATATTTGAATGATGCTCGTTATGACCATATCCATTCATAGCGCAGTTCTAACAGACAAGTAGACAAAATATATCGGGAAGGGCGTTGCTGTACATGTCTGCCAGCATCCGGTGATGCTGGCAGTTCAAAAGACATCGCTATGATGAGGTTGCCGGTGTGCTATCTGCCAGTTCTTTTTGGTGTTTTTGGTTTATTGATGGCGGGAGAATCAATCACTTTCACCGGTATAAAATATTCTTTGCCGAATATTTTACCCTCACCAAGCCATACAACACCTTTAGATTTAAATTTAATACTCTGAGCTGTTATCTCAAGCTCCCTACTCTCACTGTCAAAAATTGATGTTGCCGATGATGTAATGGTAACCGGCGTATATGTCGCTTTATCATTAGCATATAGCTTTTGAACCAGCTTTAAATACTCAGGAGCATAGTTATATACCGTACTTGCAACACTTTGTTGGTAGTCTGAAAAACTCAACTCATTATTATTCGGTAAGTTAGCAGCAATCACTGCATATAAGTTAGCGGTGGCCTGAGCCAGAGACATTCTGACCTTCATTTCTTTAGCAAAACGTTGTGGGTTTAACGTTAACTCAACCTTACCAGACTCCGTTTTAACCTTATCAAACAGAGCCGAGTTATCGCTTGTACTAAACAAAGAGGTCGCCACATAGGCAGCACAGGTAGAGGCCTGATCGGCGATATCACCATTAATCAACAGAGATGACATGCTTCCTTTTGCCGGAATACTCTGCACTTCGATATGATTTTGTTGAAGAACAGCGTTCACTTCCTGCTGGTTTTTATCACCACGAGCCAAATCACAAATTAACTGTAATACAAAGTCATTACGCTTTCCGCTACCCGGTGTGCTCATCCCAACCAGTGTATCACTAATTAAGTTATAAGCCGGAACATCAATATATTTAACGCGCAAATCAGCAACAGAACAAAATGCCTGTTGACTGATAAGAAGTAGGAGGCCGCCAACAGCGGCCTTCTGTAGGTTAAACTTTATCTTAACCATCACACTCACTTAGATTGGGAATTAATAACATCCACCGACATCCGACGATTCGGAGCCAGGCACTCTATCACAGCGGCAGATTGATTGCCCGGACAAAAAACCCGCGGTTCGCTATCGCCTTTACCACGAACTTCAATAATCGAAGCTGAAATACCATTTTTAACCATTTGACGTTTAACAGACTCAGCACGAGCAAGTGAAAGGTGCTGGTTATAAGCCTTACCGCCAAAACGATCGGTATGCCCTGTAACAATGATATGCTTACTTTCTAAACCTATACCTTTCAGCCCGGAAGAAAACGTTTCAATTTGCTCAATCCCCTTTGCTGACAGGGTAGCTTGATCAAAAGCAAACAGGCTTTCCACACTCAAATCATGATGAGCAACAAGAGGTGTTCCCGACAACCGATCCAGACAATTTTCCGGCAAAAAGTAAAAACTTTGAGCCTTCATATCAGAATCAAACAGTACCTTATACTGGCAGGTCAGAATGGTTTTATCCGCCTTAGTAAAATGGAAAATATAGTCCCACTCTTTTACTCTCAGAACGCCTTCATCAAAATGTGGCACGCCAATTAATTCATATAACTGTACCTTTGTCATACCCGGTCTAACTTGTTTAAGGTTATCCAGATTAACAAAACTTCCCTCTTCACGAACCGCGTTAGAAACATCAGGAAATACAGGTGTGCTGGTTTTTCCTTGTGAATCCACATCACTAATTGAGCGGGTACAAGCAGAGAGCAGTAAAAAGCTGCCTAACACCATTGCCAGGCGAGCCGGTTTGGAATGAACAATCATCATCTTTCTCACTATAAAAATCGGTTATTAAGCCCCCGGCTCATGCCGAGGACAGATTTCAATACAAATCAAGGTGTAATAAATAAATTACCACTGATAGCCAACACCTACCGTGCCACCTAAATCACCCTGTGAGTTAGTGCTACCGGAAAGTTTGGTAACCCATTTACCGTTATCGGAAATCATAGAAACGCCTAACGCTACTGCCGACTGGTTCTGATAAGTTGAACCCGCAATGCCAACCATGCTGGCACCTGGCTGATAGGCTTGTGGTAAACCTGACATCGCCATTGCTCCGGCAATACCCGCGCTCAGTTTGTCACCCTGATCTTCCACCATATTTTTCAGTGAATTAAACTTGTTGTCCGTATACTGGTTTGCCGAACTGATACCACTTTTCAGTTGGTTAACGTTAACGGCATCAGTACCCTGAGTACCTGCTGCAAGATTAGTAATCTGACGCTCTGCACCAGCGAAACCGACAGATACCGAATTGTCACGGTCTGCGATAGAGTTAGCACCCAGCGCTACAGAATTGTTACCCGTTGCTCTGGCATGAGTTCCCATAGCCAGGCTATTATCTCCACTGGCTACAGCCCCAGCGCCCCCTGCTGCCGCATCCTTACCGGTCACCGATGGTTTAGGTAATTTGCTGGTATTATTCACCTGGAACATACCATCAGTGCCATTAGAAATATTGGTAACCTGCTCAGACATTGCTTTTAGCTGTGAATAGTTAACGGCATCGCTATCCTGAGTTCCCGCCGCCAGATTAGTAATGATAGTTGGACCACCGCCGAGTACAACTTTATTATAGTTAGTTGTTCCATCCCCGTTTTTCTCATATTTCACCGCAGCATCGCCAAGATCGCTAATACCCGTTTGAATATTGTTGATGGCGACTACCGTTGCGTACAGTTGAGAACCGTTAACCGCATCAGTACTGGTTGATGACAGCTCCCCGGCAGCAACGTTAGTAATAGTGCGTTCGTCACCAACATCACCAACACTTACCGTACCAACTGGGCTGGTACCTGCAAAAGCATACTCGTTACCCTGAATAACAACGCTGCTGGTTCCCGTTGCAGTTTTGGTTTTCGCCCCATCACCCAACGCCACACTACGGTCAGTGTCAGCTTCCGCACCTTTACCGATAGCAATGGCGCTTAATGCACTGGCTGAAGAATCCTGACCAATAGCAACGCTGGCTGCGCCGGATGATGTCGCGTTATAACCTACCGCAGTACTTGCCTGCCCTTTAGCATACGCATCTGACTCTGGTAAACCGGTGGCATTAGTACGCACATAACGCACGCCACTACCGTTATTGGTGGTGTATCGCCGTCGACTGGCCCGCAGCATCTGTTGTTGTTTGTGACCCGCTACCAATTGCGGTATTGGTGGTAATCGCATTATCATTTGCTGCCGTAGCACTACCATTGCGCACTGAACCCGCGTCAACCGTCCATGCCTCCGCAGGCGCTGATAACATAGCAGCCGTTAAAACACCAATAGCTAAACCACTTCGACCAATGGTAGAAGTTACCGCGCGAGTTTTTCCCTTCCCTTGAGCAGAAGATAATTCACCAACTACAACCCAGGCACGTTGAGCAGAACTCCATATTAAACGATAAATCTTGTTCATAAATATCCTTTCCCAGCTCCATGCCGGGGTAAAAAGTTAGTGTTTCACAGCTTTAAGGGAAGTGATGGTTTGAAAAATTAGTGGGGTTTCTAAAGACGTATTATTAAGTTCATTTTGTTGATGTTCGTACCATTGCAATGCCGCTTTATCATCATGTTCAACAAACTGCAGATACCCCCCAATGAAGAAGGTAGCAACAGTTCTTGCATCACGGCATTGAAGTTCATCAGTGCAGGACATTGCCTTTATCGCTATAAGTACCGTATTTATGTCACCATCGCCAGAATAGAGGCGAACCAGAGCCTGTTGGCTTGGAGAACTTACCTTCATACCGGATGCCATGTGAGTCAGTTTTTCTTTCAGTGCAACAATATCACCGGTATGTATACGAGCGGTCAGCCAAAGCTGCCATAAATGGGCATAATCGCTTACGCGTACATCATGACTCAGTGCGAGTGCATCAAATTCTTTCAGGGAAGCCTGATATTGTGTGAGTGCAGCCAAATTAATCGCTGACGGCACCGCTATTTGTTCATCCAAATCGGTACTTTTTAATGCGTCATATAATTTACGCGCTTCAAGGTGATGCCCGGCTAAATCATCGGTTACTGCCTGCTGAAACAGTAACTCACGGTCAACCAGACTCTTTTGTACAAGAGATGAAGGTGTTGTGTCAGATTGTTCAACAGCGGCAAATGCTGTACCAGTCGCCATGATCAACAATCCCATGACCAGTGTTTTTAACAATATCCGTAAAAACGTAAGGGGATTAACTAATAAAATATTTTTTTTCATGTTGCAAACACTCGGTTTAAATAGGGAAAGTGTAATTAATCTCATCATTTAGCTATAAGCGCCTTGTCATATTTTTTACAAATAGAAAGAGTTTGAAATATAATTCAAGCCAATTACATTCATTCAAATTCATCATTAAAAAATATGCTGTTTTTTATTAACCATTTATTATCGTGTAAGAAATTTAGTTAAATACTATAAAAAAAATAAGTTCAAATATATTTGAATATTAATTTAAAATATTTCACTGACTCTATAATAAAGAGGCGTTATTTCTTTAAAACCTATAGTATACCCACTACCTTTTATCGTTTTAATAAACTCATCAGGTAAGCCCAGCGTTTGTAGCTTTTTGTTAAGCCCAGTCAAAACCTGCCATAGCCGCTGAGGAGATGGGCTTAATTTATTATCTTCCCAAATTTTCTTCAGTAGTTCTTCTTTTGTAATTCGGTTATCACGACCATATTTCAGCATATAAAGAAATAGCTGCAACATTGTGTCGCTGAAAAATAAAGTACCAAATATTAAGTGTTTCTCTGTTCCATTTGAAGAAAACCGATAAAGTTGTCCACTTTCTATTTCAAAATGAATATCTTTACCGATTAAAAAACCATAAAGTTGATAATCCATATCTCCTCTATCCATCCAGATCGTCCATATCTCTGATTATATTTCTGAAAATATCTCTTCAACAAAACACATTCTTTGTGTGTGGCGATTATATAAGGCTTTTACGCTAATTCAATATCACCACTGACATTTAGATAGAGAGATAATTTAACAAAAAATAGTATAAACAATCATTAAAAATCAGATGCTCGATATAAAACTCCAATCAAGCGCGTAAGTTATAATTTTTCACTAACATTCGTTTATGTTAGAAAACTCAAATTAATATACTTTTATACTTATCATAATAAGTAGATTAAACCACACATAGAATTAACCCTTTGTTTTATATAGCACTAATAATTTTAAGCTATATGAAAATGTTACCATTAACACACAAAATAAATTTACTTAATAAATTTCAATTAATTAACTCTATTAATCAATCGAAATTTAGATTTTCTCTATCAAAGGACCAACACAATGAATCGGTGAAATAGACCATAACCCTTTTTATTCAGAAAAGGGACTGATCTTATCTGATTTATTTTCATTTACATTTATCTTCATGTTTTTTATTAGTTTTATTAAAGAAAAAAATAGGGGGATAACGTTGTTTGATAGTATTTAATTGATTTATAAAGACAAAAAATCTTATTAAGATTTCTATCCCCCCCATTGTTAAATATTTGCGTCTAAAACCATCGTCTATACTTACAAAAAGCCATAAGGTAATTTACTGAAAATGAATAAAATCTATGTTATTAACGAGGTGGTTTGCTTTGATCCTGAAAAGCATACGTTGTCGATTTACGATCAGCCCGGGTTTGAGATAAATCTCCATATTCCCGCCAGCCAGTGCCTGCATCAATTGCTTTTACATAACGGACAAACGCTTAGCCAGCAATTTCTATTTGAGCAAGTTTGGGGAAAAAACGGTATTTATGTTTCGTCAAACACGCTTTACCAAAATATAGGGTTGATAAGAAAAGCCATAAAATCTATAGGATTGGCGGAGGAAGTGATTAAAACCCTGCCTAAAGCCGGTTTTAAGTGCATCGCTGACGTAAAAGAAATTCAGAAAAGTCTGCCTCCACTAACTCCTCTGCCGGACCACAAAACTGAAGTCACTTTATCCAGCAGTCAGGCAGAATTCATAAAAAAAGAAACAACACCAATAGCAAACGAGCTTCAAGAACAGCACAACTCATTAAAATGGGTTTATCTAATCGCTGTAACCATTTTCTTTTTTTCATCGGGGTGGGTATACATGACGTATTATCACAATAAAAATATATTTCAGGAATACTACTCTGCCGGAAATGTAAATGGATGCAATCTATTTTCCTCGTATTACGACTCACAGAAAAGCGCTGTCATATTTACCGCTCTGATGAAGCAAAAATCGATCAACTGTCCTCCTGGTAGCACGGCTTATATGAATATTAACCGTGTTTTTAAACAGTCATCCATTATCGTATGTGATAAGTCTATTGATTCCGCTAATGTCCGCTGTGAGTCCCATATATATATCGAGACAAATGATGAACAATAAAAAAGCCGCGATAAAGATTGCTCTGATATTTGCGCTTGCCGGTAGCCCTTTATTTTGGGCTGGTTATCTATCCTGGAAGAATAACCATTTCACCTGCGAAAGTGAGATTACTATAATCAATGACAAAGGTAGTTATGACACAATCATGCTTTTTACTTTTAATGACGGAGAAGGGCGGTATTCAAGCATCGGCGATTTACAGGAAAATGGCCAACCGGCAAAGAGAATTAGTCATGAAATGCGCTTCAGGTATGTGTTGGATAAGAAAGATATCATGATGATTTCAGAGCAGACCGATACAAACCCCGGTCGTTTAGGCAAATTAGACTATCTGGTTCCCGATTTCTTTCGTATTCAGGGGCGAGGAATAGGCATGCATCTGCTCTATCAAAGCTTCTCCAGCTACATGTTCACACTGGACGATATGCCATTGTTTTATTGTTCACAAACTTAACGAAAACACAGCGTTAATTCCCAAATAGTGCCCCCTAATTTAGCACGATAAAAAACCATTAAAAATGGGGTGGAAATTACTTTCCACCCCATTTTGTGCTTCAATATAAATTTGATATTACTTCGGCGTAGTGACACCCACAATCCGAATGCTATAGACAATAGTAGAACCTGGAGGAATTAGTGGCGCTAATCCCCGATCGCCATAGGCTAATTCAGGGGGTACTACTAATGTCATGCTGCCATGATCACGCAGGCGGGCCAGCGCAGCTTTAAATACCGGAGGATATTTAGCCAGCGGCTGAGTCACATAGCGACGCTGAAGATCCATATCTTCAATAACCGTACCGTCAACCAGACTCTCTTTTACGGCAATCATGATGTTAGCGTTATCAGGAATCTTATTATCTCCACCGTATTCAATACGGTAATGGAAACCGGTTGGATCCTTATTCACCTGAGGTTTTGCGGCAAACTCTTTCTGATACTGTTTACCGGATTTTTCCGCCTCTTGCTTTTTCGCCAGCATGTTACGACGAATAGTATCACTGACTTTATTCAGGCTATCCATCAGAACACTACGATCTACCTGTAGTTGCTGCTTCACGGTGTCTACCAGCCCCAGCAACGCCCAGTTAGTGTTAACGTTCAGCCCTAACTCCGCGTTTTCTGTCAATGAATCCTGAACCTTATCACCCAGTTGCATCCCCAGGGCATAAGCAATTATTTCATCATCCTTCTTAGGAATCGTGGTTTTATCACCCGTAGCCTTAGGTTCAGTCGCCTCAGATACGACGGCTGTTTGCTTGTCCTGTAGCGCTTTCAATTGTGCCTGCGCTGCCTTTAGTTCATTTTCTAAATCGGTAACCTGCTTAGTTGCAGTTGCGGCCCCGTCAGGTTTATTTCCTGTAGTGCTGGCCAACAGTTGTTGAGCCGTAAGCTGTTTACTAAATATCGCCAGCAGTTCCTGTCCTGCTATTTGCTGTTTAACCAACGTATCCGCACGATTCTTCTGCTGCTCATGCTGCGATTTTTCTTCCGCCAGTTGGGCTTTTAATGCATCAAGCTCTTTCAGAGATTGAGTAGAAGCCAGTTGCTGTTTAGTTTGCTCACCGGTATCAACCGCTGGCTTAGTCTTCGCTTCCGCCAACTGTTTTTCCAGCATAGCGACTTTCTGCTGTTGTTCAGCAGCCACCCCTTGCTGTTTTACCAACTCATCTGCGTTATGCTGTAATTTCTCGCGCTGTGTCTTCTCTTCAGCCAGTTGCTTTTCTAAATCACCGATCTGCTTCAACTGCCCTGCCAACAGCACCTGCTGTTTCTTCTGATCTTCAGTTCCGTTGGTTTGTAGCGTTTCACGCTGCGCTTTCTCTTCGGCTAACTGTTTTTCCAAATCAGAAATTTGCTTCAGTTGTCCGGCCAACAGCACCTGTTGTTTCTTCTGATCTTCAGTTCCGCTGGTTTGTAGCGTTTCACGCTGCGCTTTCTCTTCGGCTAACCGTTTTTCTAAATCAGAAATTTGCTTCAGTTGTCCGGCCAACAGCACCTGTTGTTTCTTCTGATCTTCAGTTCCGGTGGCTTGTAACTTCTCATGTTGTGCTTTCACTTCTGTCAGTTGCTTTTCCAAATCGGTGATTTGTTTTAACTGCCCGGCAAACACGGCCTGCTGTTTCTTCTGCTCTTCAGTACTATTGCCCTGTAATAATTCTCTCTGAGTTTTTTCGCCCGCAAGTTGCTTTTCCAGTGCGGTGATTTGCGCCAGTTGAGCAACAGAGACGGTCTGCTGTTTCTTCTGCTCGTCAACGCTACTGTTTTGCAGCTTATCCCGCTGAGCCTTTTCTTCCGTCAGTTGCTTCTCCAACGCGGCGATTTGCTTCACCTGAGCCGCAGCGGCAACTTGCTGCTTTTTCAACTCTTCGGCGCTGCTGCCCTGGAGTTTGTCGTGCTGCGCTTTGGAGTCAGCCAGCTGTTTCTCCAGTGCGGCGATTTGCTTCACCTGAGCCGCGGCGGCAACTTGCTGCTTTTTCAGCTCTTCGGCGCTGCTGCCCTGGAGTTTTTCCTGCTGCGCTTTAGTGTCAGCCAGCTGTTTCTCCAGTGCGGCGATTTGCTTTACCTGAGCCGCGGCGGCAGTTTGCTGCTTTTTCAGTTCTTCGGCGCTGCTGCCCTGGAGTTTTTCCTGCTGTACTTTGGAATCAGCCAGCTGTTTCTCCAGTGCGGCGATTTGCTTTACCTGAGCCGCGGCGGCAGTTTGCTGCTTTTTCAGCTCTTCGGCGCTGCTGCCCTGGAGTTTTTCCTGCTGCGCTTTGGAGTCAGCCAGCTGTTTCTCCAGTGCGGCGATTTGCTTTACCTGAGCCGCGGCGGCAGTTTGCTGCTTTTTCAGCTCTTCGGCGCTGCTGCCCTGGAGTTTGTCGTGCTGCGCTTTAGTGTCAGCCAGCTGTTTCTCCAGTGCGGCGATTTGCTTTACCTGAGCCGCGGCGGCAGTTTGCTGCTTTTTCAGCTCTTCAGCACTGCTGCCCAGCAATTTTTCCTGATGTACTTTAGCGTCAGCCAGTTGCTTCTCCAGCGCGGCAATTTGCGCGATTTGCGCACCAGAAACAGATAACTGCTTTTTCTGCTCTTCTGTTTGATTACTTTGCAATTTTTCATGCCGGACTTTTAGTTCTGTCAGTTGTTTTGCCAGCGTATCTTTCTGCTGTTCATCACCCGTTAGCTGTTTGCTTAAAGTATCGATCTGGGCTTGTTTTTGTTCCCGCTGTTTCTTTTCTGCATCCAGGTTTTTTTGTAACGTTTGCAGGCGAGATTCTGCCTCTGATAATTGTGATTTCAGCGCGGTCAGCTGTTGATTAAGCTTATCATCTTGCTGAGTAGTGGCTTTTGTATCAGAGACCGACGCTTTAGCCCTGGCGAGTTGAAGCTCTGATTCAAGCACTGAGATTTTTCGTTCAAGCCCGGCAATCTGTTTAACAGATTCAGCCTGATGCTGTTTTAAGCGCTGTAACTCATTTTGGCTTTTAGAGGATACCTGGGAGGATGCCTCCGAAGATGTCGTTTTCTGCTCCGGATTTGACTTATTATTCAGTGGTTCTGCTTCAGAAGAAGGTGTGGAAGCCTGGCTACGGGAGGAATCACCGCGAACCCTTACGCCAATAATGCCTTCATCCAGCGAAGCTGCCTTAACAGGTAAAACCAAAGGTAAAATTAGAGCGAAAAATAATCTATACCGACTCTTATTATTGTATTTCATCTATTCCCTCAACATACCCATATCAGAGACACCAGCATATATAATCGCCGTATAATAAGTAAAAAATCGATTGATTAACAGGTGTATACCTTAAAATAAAGCATAAGAATCAACTCAATTATACGTCATAAAAATCGATATGTTTTTACCATTTGATTAATAGCAAATCACCATTATGGTTCACAACGCATAACTCTTCCATCTCAATAGGTTATAAAATTCGATTAACATTTCGGTCGTGACGCATATTTAGTGTTGTGGTATTCTTCGCCCTTTGGATGATTGATGGCAAAGATTGATGTAGTTTGTCCCCGCTGTTCTGAAACGAGTGATGTGATCCGAAACGGTCATTCCACCT
>NZ_JAJNAG010000110.1 GCF_021010575.1 Limnobaculum eriocheiris
ATGACTGGGGTGAAGTCGTAACAAGGTAACCGTAGGGGAACCTGCGGTTGGATCACCTCCTTACCTGAAAGATACTGATTGAGTGCAGTGTCCACACAGATTGTCTGATGAAATGAAAAGAGAGCAAAGCGTCTTGCGGTAGGGTGCGGCGACAAAAAAATCTGTCGCTTGATTTTCCCCGGAAAATCTCGCCTTTACCCGAAATTATCGAACCGGTGGTTCGATAGTCAAATTTCGGGTCCCCTTCGTCTAGAGGCCTAGGACACCGCCCTTTCACGGCGGTAACAGGGGTTCGAATCCCCTAGGGGACGCCAATTGCTGATGATGGGTGAAAGACATTGTCGATGAATATCTCAAAACTGACTTGGATTAAGTCATGTTTGAGATATTTGCTCTTTAACAATCCGGAACAAGCTGAAATTTGAATCCTCAGCCAATAGTGAGTTTTAACACTGACACTAATTGGACTGAGTGAGTCTCTCAATTTTTTGCAACTCAGATTGTGTTTCTTGCGAG
>NZ_JAJNAG010000111.1 GCF_021010575.1 Limnobaculum eriocheiris
GGTAGCTTAACCTTCGGGAGGGCGCTTACCACTTTGTGATTCATGACTGGGGTGAAGTCGTAACAAGGTAACCGTAGGGGAACCTGCGGTTGGATCACCTCCTTACCTGAAAGATACTGATTGAGTGTAGTGTCCACACAGATTGTCTGATGAAGAATAACGAGCAGAAATATCTTTATAGGCTTGTAGCTCAGGTGGTTAGAGCGCACCCCTGATAAGGGTGAGGTCGGTGGTTCAAGTCCACTCAGGCCTACCAAATTCTTCCTCATGCTGCGTTATGCTCGCGGTCGTTTACTGATGTAAACTTCCCGGTCGCATGCCTTGCCTGAGAAAGAATTAACTCTTTTACGAGTGGTAACTGAAAAGGTATCTGTACGTGACTACATGGGGCTATAGCTCAGCTGGGAGAGCGCCTGCCTTGCACGCAGGAGGTCAGCGGTTCGATCCCGCTTAGCTCCACCATAAAGAAGTTATCTTAAATCGTGCTAAAACTATTCCAGAGTGTACTGAC
>NZ_JAJNAG010000013.1 GCF_021010575.1 Limnobaculum eriocheiris
AGGTGGAATGACCGTTTCGGATCACATCACTCGTTTCAGAACAGCGGGGACAAACTACATCAATCTTTGCCATCAATCATCCAAAGGGCGAAGAATACCACAACACTAAATATGCGTCACGACCGAGTTTTAACTCCTTCTAAAACTTTTGTAGCAATACGGAATTTAAAAAATACGAAAAGTAGGTGAGTTTTTTATTTTTGAGCGATTGCATACTCAAATCATTATGTGATGAAGTGAGTAATCATGATGGTGATTATATCGAATGAAGCAATTTATTTTATTCTTCATGCTTATGGTTAAGTCAGCCCCTTTAGATTTGGTTGGGTGACAAAATGAAAAGATTAATGTGTGTATTAGCGTTGCTTTCTGTTTCTGGCACATCGTTGGCTCAGGCTCAATATGACATGGCAGGTTCCGAATTTATTTCATCAGATTATCAGATGAATCGGGGAACCGTTGTGGGGCACGGGAATCAGGCAAATATTGTGCAAAACGGAACTTCCAACCTGGCAGTTGTTGTACAAAAGGGGGGAGGCAATCTGGCGCAGGTCAGACAATCGGGAAGCAATAATACGGCCATTATGGCTCAAAGAGGAATCGCAAATAACGCTGAAATTATTCAGGCCGATGCTAACAATGTGGCTTATATAGCACAAGCTGGTGCGGCAAATTCAGCGTCTATTGTGCAATCAGATTTTGATAATGAAGCTTATATTATCCAAAAGGGTAAAGGGAACGTAACGCAAATTATTCAAAATGGTGTAAACCGGTCTGCCGGTGTTATACAAAATTCGTCAGGAATGGCCATTCGAGTGACTCAACACTAAGAATGACTGTTTTTTGATAATCATAGAAAGCCTATATACGACGGGGTAGTATCATGAAACTGTGGAAAATTCTTGCGTTAACATCATTAGTTCTTTCTGGCAGTGCTATGGCTGGTCATTATGACCCTCCTACACCACCAACTCCAACTGTGCCTCAGTATACCTCAGCATCTGCTGAAATTCGTATCTATCAGGCCGGTACCAGCAACTTTGCCGATACCAGCCAAACCCAGGCTTATAAATCTTTAACCGATATTGAACAACGTGGCGATCGCAACAAGTCATACAGCAATCAAAGCGGTGACAATAGTCTGATCAACGTTGACCAATTTGGTAATGATAACCTGAGCGTAGCGGCACAAACTGCCAATAAAGCAGCAATCTACGTTTCTCAAAGTGGCAGTGGTAACGTTTCTGGCGCATCACAAAGCTATGACGGTGGCTTAATCTCCGTTACTCAGGCTGGTGCAGGTAACGTTGCATACTCTAACCAACACTAAGTTTGGTTCTTTCTATGTAAAAACAGGGCCATGGCCCTGTTTTGTTTTATGGTTTTTCCTGAGGAGTCATTATGTCTTTTTTACTTGCCGCAGCCCTCAGTAACCAGCTTTGGTTTAGTACGCAGCAGGACGCCGGAAACTATACTATTACACCCATGGTAAATCTTGATAGCAATTGCGAATGTACTGTCTCAATAGAAGTTCAACGTAAGGGAAGTCAGGGCGAGAGCCGTAGCCTTCAACAAAGTCATATTTCACTGGAAGGTAAAAAGGAACGTGCCCTTGGGCAAATGAAGCTGAATATTTCTCAGGACGATCGGGTGAATATTACCGTGACGTTAAGCAATGGCGGTAATATCGAGATGAAGAAGCAATGGAGTTCGTCCTCTAAAATGTGACCTTTCATTACAGAGGCTTTGTTGAGCTTCGCCAAATTACAGACATAAAAAAACCGGCATCGCCGGTTTTTTTAAGAAACGCTCAACATTATTACATAGCGTTGATTTGTGCAGTCAGGTTTGACTTATGACGCGCAGCTTTATTCTTGTGAATTAAGCCTTTTGCTGCCTGACGGTCAACAATTGGTTGCATGTCATTAAATGCTGCCTGAGCAGCAGCTTTGTCACCTGCTGTAATCGCCATTTGTACTTTCTTGATGAAGGTACGCATCATGGAGCGACGGCTAGCGTTATGCTTGCGGCGCTTCTCAGATTGGATGGCGCGTTTCTTAGCTGATTTGATATTAGCCAAGGTCCAACTCCCAAATAGTTTCTTGAGGACATTCTAAAGGCGAAGGAATATGCCCTTTCGACCTTCTTTTGTCAACGGATTTGTGCAAATTAGCGCCGCCATTTTCTCTTTATCACTAAAAAGAAGGGGCGACACCGCGGTTATCGATGGCGCAGAATTCTAACAGCTTTATACAACAGAATACAGTAATTAACGCGTTTTCTTTATGCGGATGCTGAAGATATAGGCATTACTGTATATTTATCGGTAGATTAACGCCTCAAGTCCATAAACCACAGAAGATTTTCGTTTATCGCGTAATCGCGGGTTAACCTTAGGCGCGGCTGTTGCTATAATCGATGGTTTCCAACTGTACAGAGCCCAAAACTGATTATGGAGCTGATTCGCGGTATACACAATATCCGACCTCGTCACCACGGGTGTGTTTTGACGATCGGTAATTTTGACGGCGTTCATCTTGGACATCAGGCGTTATTACGTCAGTTAAAACGAGAAGGGAAGCGATTGGGTCTGTCAACCATGGTGATGATCTTTGAGCCCCAGCCGTTGGAACTATTTGCTCCACAGCAGGCACCGGCAAGGCTGACACGCCTGCGCGATAAGTGTAAGTATCTGGCACAGGCCGGTATCGATTATCTGCTGTGTGTGAAGTTTGATGCGGTTTTTGCGGCAAACAGTGCAGAACAATTCATTTCCCAATTGCTGGTGGATCTGTTGGGTGTTAAGTTTTTAATGGTTGGCGATGATTTTCGCTTTGGGGCGAAGCGGCAGGGAGATTTCTCTTTGCTGAAAACCGCCGGAGAAACCTTTAGTTTCTCTGTCGCCGATAGCGAAAGTTTTTGCGAATCGGGTACGCGAATCAGTAGTACCATCATTCGTCAGGCGTTGCAGGATGATAATCTGGCGCTGGCGGAGTCTTTACTTGGTCGACCATATAGTATGTGTGGGCGAGTCGTTCACGGTGATGAGCTGGGGAGAACCATTGGTTTTCCTACCGCCAATCTTCCCATTAAGCGGCTGGTAGCACCAATTAAGGGAGTGTATGCCGTAGAAGTACAGGGATTAGCGGATAAGCCATTACCCGGCGTTGCCAATATTGGCAACCGACCTACGGTTTCCGGTGTGCGCCAACAGCTTGAAGTACATTTATTAGATGTTGATATGGACCTGTATGGGCGCCATATTGATGTAGTAATCAGAGAAAAATTACGCAGTGAGCAGCGTTTTGCCTCACTGGACGCTTTAAAACAGCAGATTGAAAATGATGTCGTGACCGCCCGTGAATATTTTGGGCAAGCGGTACGGACTTAATATCTAGCCGAGAGATAGGGAACCGAGAATCGAATGACTGACTATAAGAACACGTTGAATTTGCCGGAAACCGGTTTTCCAATGCGCGGCGATTTAGCCAAGCGTGAACCGGATATGCTAAAACATTGGTATGAATCTGACCTTTATGGTGCGATTCGCCAGGCCAAAAAAGGGAAGAAAACCTTTATTCTTCACGATGGCCCTCCTTACGCAAACGGCAGCCTTCATATTGGTCATGCGGTAAATAAAATTCTCAAAGACATTATTATCAAGTCAAAAAGCATGGCTGGATATGATGCGCCATACGTACCGGGTTGGGACTGTCATGGGTTGCCAATTGAGCTGAAAGTGGAACAACTGGTAGGTAAGCCGGGAGAGAAAATCAGCGCGGCGGAATTCCGTAAAGCTTGTCGTGACTATGCAGCGGAACAGGTTGAAGGTCAGAAAAAAGATTTTATCCGTTTAGGCGTATTGGGTGACTGGGATCGCCCATACCTGACGATGGAATATAAAACTGAAGCCAATATCATTCGTTCCCTGTCAAAAATTATCGGTAATGGGCACTTGCACAAAGGCGCTAAACCTGTGCACTGGTGTATTGACTGTCGTTCGTCTCTGGCTGAAGCCGAAGTCGAATATTATGACAAAACCTCACCTTCGATTGATGTGCGTTTTGCTGCCGTTGATCCCGCTGCCGTTGCTGCACAATTTGGCATCTGTCAGGTGTCTGGCCCGGTTAATGTGGTTATTTGGACCACCACTCCGTGGACCTTACCGGCAAACCGCGCTATTTCTCTGCATCCTGAGTTTGAATATCAGCTGGTGCAGGTTGGAAATGAAAATCTGATTCTGGCCGCCGATCTGGTTGAAAGCGTGATGAAACGCGCCGCTATCGATAGCTGGATAGTTCTGGGCAGTGCTAAAGGTGCTGATTTAGAGCTGATGCGCTTTAAACACCCATTCCTGAATTTTGATGTACCCATCGTTCTGGGTGAGCATGTGACGCTGGATACCGGTACCGGTGCGGTACATACTGCCCCGGGTCATGGTCCTGATGACTATGTCATTGGTCAAAAGTATCAGTTAGAAGTGGCTAACCCGGTCGGTCCGGATGGTTGCTATCTGTCAGGAACCGGTGCGGGACTTGATGGCCTGAACGTATTTAAAGCCAACGATGTGATTGTTGAAATGTTACGTGAGCAGGGTGCTTTACTGCACGTTGAGAAAGTGCTGCACAGCTATCCATGCTGCTGGCGTCATAAGTCACCAATTATATTCCGTGCGACACCTCAGTGGTTTATCAGCATGGATCAGAATGGCTTACGCAAGCAGTCTCTGAAAGAGATCAAAGGCGTTCGTTGGATCCCGGATTGGGGTCAGGCTCGTATCGAAAACATGGTGGCAAACCGCCCTGACTGGTGTATTTCTCGCCAGCGTACCTGGGGTATGCCAATGTCGTTGTTCGTTCATAAAGAGACGGATGAGCTGCATCCTCGTGCCTTAGAGATTATGGAGCAGGTGGCTCAACGTGTTGAACAACAGGGTATTCAGGCATGGTGGGATCTTGATCCTAAAGATGTACTGGGTGAAGAGGCCGATAATTATGTGAAGGTTCCGGATACGCTGGATGTTTGGTTTGACTCCGGCTCAACTCACTCTTCGGTGGTCGATGTACGCCCTGAGTTTCATGGTCACAGCGCGGATATGTATCTGGAAGGTTCAGACCAGCATCGCGGTTGGTTTATGTCTTCCCTGATGATCTCAACGGCGATGAAAGGCAAAGCGCCTTATCGTCAGGTTCTGACTCACGGCTTTACCGTGGATGGTCAGGGTCGTAAAATGTCGAAATCTATCGGTAACACCATTAGCCCTCAGGACGTAATGAATAAGCTGGGTGGTGATATCCTTCGTCTGTGGGTAGCCTCAACGGACTACACCGGTGAAATTGCAGTATCCGATGAAATTTTAAAACGCTCGGCGGATGCTTATCGTCGTATTCGTAATACTGCACGCTTCCTGCTGGCTAACCTGAATGGTTTTGATCCGGCAAAAGATATGGTGAAACCAGAAGAGATGGTAGTGCTGGATCGTTGGGCGGTGGGGCGTGCTCTGGCTGCGCAAAATGAAATTGCTGCCAGTTATGATAATTACGATTTCCACGTGGTGATTCAACGCCTGATGCAGTTCTGTTCTGTTGAAATGGGTTCCTTCTATCTGGACATCATCAAAGATCGTCAGTACACCGCAAAAGGCGATAGTCTGGCGCGCCGTAGCTGCCAGACTGCGTTGTATCATATCGCTGAAGCGCTGGTTCGCTGGATGGCGCCGGTTATGTCGTTCACCGCTGATGAGATCTGGAACTACCTGCCGGGTGAACGTGAAAAGTTTGTGTTTACCGGTGAGTGGTATCAGGGACTGTTTGGTCTGGCCGATGGCGAAAGTATGAATGATAGCTATTGGGACGAATTGCTGAAAGTTCGCGGTGAAGTGAACAAAGTGCTGGAGCAGGCGCGTAACGATAAGCAACTGGGCGGCTCTCTTGAAGCATCAGTCACTTTATTTGCGGATTCTGATTTGGCGGATAAGCTAAATGCGCTTAAAGATGAGCTGCGTTTTGTGCTGCTGACTTCCGGTGCTAAAGTTGAGCCGATGGCTCAGGCAACGGCAGAGGCACAGCCAGGCGAAATGATGAAAGGCCTGAAAGTTGGGCTGGCTAAAGCTCAGGGTAATAAATGCCCTCGTTGCTGGCACTATACGCTGGATGTTGGTCAAAATGCAGAACATCCGGATCTTTGTGGTCGCTGTGTAACTAACGTTGCTGGCAATGGTGAAGAGCGTAAGTTTGCCTGATGAGTAAATCTATTGGTTCTACCGGGCTCCGCTGGCTATGGCTGGCGGTTGTCGTTCTGATTGTCGACCTGGTCAGTAAATTTTGGGTGGTAAAGAATTTCCGCCTGGGCGAGTCGGTAGATTGGTTACCGTTTTTTAATTTCTACTATGCGAGAAATTATGGCGCTGCGTTTAGTTCTTTTATGGGACAGCGCTGGGCATTGGCAGCCGTGGCAATAACCATTACCATCGTATTAATGGTGATGATGTATCGTACTGCGGCAACCGCGAAATGGAGCAATATTGCTTTTGCTCTGATTATTGGTGGAGCCTTGGGTAACTTATTCGACCGCCTGTACCATGGTTTTGTTGTCGACTTTTTTGATTTTTTCATTGGCGACTGGCACTACCCGACTTTTAACGTTGCTGACTGTGCAATATGCATCGGAGCAGTGATGGTGGTGTTAGAAGGTTTTATTTTCTCTAAAAAAGAGAAAAAGAACCCGGCGTAATACAAGTCACAGTGATGTAACGGTTTTATTAACGGTGTAGCCAGCAAGGTTGCTGACTACACCGTCTATATACTTGGAGAGTGAAAATGCAGATATTGTTAGCCAATCCGCGAGGTTTCTGTGCAGGAGTCGACCGGGCTATCAGTATTGTTGAACGTGCGCTGGAGATTTATGGCGCTCCAATTTATGTACGCCATGAAGTGGTACATAACCGTTATGTTGTTGACAGCCTGCGCGATCGCGGCGCGGTATTTATTGAGCAACTTAATGAAGTTCCCGACGGTGCGATTCTGATTTTTTCCGCTCATGGTGTATCTCAGGCGGTTCGTGCAGAGGCTAAAGCCCGTGACTTGAAGGTGTTTGATGCCACTTGCCCGCTGGTGACTAAAGTTCATATGGAAGTGGCTCGCGCCAGCCGTAAAGGCCGGGAAGCCATTTTGATTGGCCATGCGGGGCATCCTGAAGTGGAAGGCACTATGGGGCAGTACAGCAATCAGGACGGTGGAATGTATTTGGTGGAGTCACCGGAAGATGTGTGGCAGCTAAAAGTCAAAAACGAGAAGAATCTCTGCTTTATGACGCAAACAACACTGTCCGTTGATGATACTTTCGATGTAATTGATGCGTTGCGTGAGCGTTTTCCGGATATTATCGGCCCGCGTAAAGATGATATTTGTTATGCCACCACCAATCGTCAGGAAGCCGTGCGTAATTTGGCCCTGCAATCGGATATGGTACTGGTGGTTGGTTCAAAAAACTCATCTAACTCAAACCGTTTAGCTGAACTGGCTCAACGTATTGGTAAACCTGCCTATCTGATTGATACAGCAGAGGATATTCAGGAAGGCTGGGTAAAAAACCTGAGTTCTGTTGGCGTGACGGCGGGCGCTTCTGCCCCTGATGTTTTGGTCCAGGCGGTGATTACCCGTCTGCGTTCTCTGGGGGGCGATGCTGCGGTAGAAATGGAAGGGCGTGAAGAGAGTATCGTATTTGAAGTGCCGAAAGAGCTTAGAGTTAAGCAGGTTGATTAAATTCGGGCGGCTGTTTTAAGCAAAACACTGGCGGGCTGATATCTTCAGCCCGTTTTTATTTTAATAATTACCTATTTCTACCAATATAAGATGAGCTTTTAATTAGTTCGGCATAATTAGTAAATTTATTTGTCAGCGTTCAGGGTGAACGTTAATCTGATAGACAAATTAGTTACAGAATAAAAATTCAGAGGATTATTATGACCAATAAGCAGGTTAGGATTGCGATTGCCGGTGCCGGTGGAAGAATGGGGCGTCAGCTTATTCAGGCTGTTCATCAGGCAGAAAACGTAACGTTAGGAGCCGCATTGGAACGGTGCGGTTCGTCACTGGTAGGTGTTGATGCCGGTGAACTGGCTGCTATTGGTCAGACAGGCATTCGGGTTAGCGATAATCTGGAAGCGGTAGCGAAAGATTTTGATGTGTTTATTGATTTCACCCGTCCTGAAGGCACCCTGGAACATATCTCTTTTTGTCGCCATCATCATAAGGCAATGGTTATTGGTACCACCGGATTTGATGATGCAGGTAAAGCTGTTATCCAGCAGGCTTCAACTGAAATTCCTGTTGTATTTGCTGCTAATTTTAGCGTTGGGGTTAATCTGGTGCTTAAATTACTGGAGCAGGCCGCAAAGGTCATGGGCGATTATACGGACATTGAAATCATTGAGGCTCACCATCGCCATAAAGTGGATGCCCCTTCAGGTACTGCGTTGGCTATGGGTGAGGTTATTGCCGATACTCTTGGCAGAGACTTAAAAACCTGTGCGGTATATGGCCGGGAAGGGTATACCGGTGAGCGTCCCCGTGAAACTATCGGATTTGCTACCCTGAGAGCGGGCGATATTGTGGGAGAACATACGGCGATGTTTGCTGACATTGGTGAGCGAGTTGAGATTACTCATAAAGCCTCCAGTCGAATGACTTTCGCCAACGGTGCTGTAAGGGCTGCCGCCTGGTTAGGTCAACATGACTCTGGCTTATATAGCATGCGTGATGTTTTATCACTGAATGATTAGTTTTTGTTTGTTTATTCATGGGTTATTGGGATTTTATTTTAATAACCCATTTAAAATAAATTTATAACTTATTGACAATAAAGTAATAAATGTGTTAATTTTTTATTTATTGATGTTATTTATTGTTTTTATATAATTGATTGTGTTTTTATAAATTAAGCCTCATTTTTTATCTTTTGGTCTCATTTTATTGTTCGAATTTCTCTTTTTTCCATTCAAATATCATTTTGTTCTATCATATACTTTAGCAATCGTTTTCTAAGTATGGTTTATTGATGATTTTTGCCGTTACATCTCAATTTTTATGTTGAATTGCTAAAAAGCTAACAAAAAATGTGTGTTTCGGTAGACAAGAGACAGTTCGATCATTAGAATGCGCACAATTTGCCCAAAATTTGCCAGCAAGGCTTTTTTTGTGCCTTTTTAAAAGGTATAGTTGTGAATTAATATGCATATTTTGTGACTGTTTATTCTAGGAGGGTGTTTTGAGTAAGACAGCGCTACTGGTTCTGGAAGACGGAACCCAATTTCATGGTCGGGCCATCGGGGCCAAAGGGGTGGCAATTGGGGAAGTTGTTTTTAATACCTCAATGACCGGTTATCAAGAAATCCTTACTGACCCATCTTATTCCCGCCAAATTGTTACTCTTACTTATCCCCATATTGGAAATGTCGGCACGAACTCTTCAGATGAAGAATCCGCTTCAGTTCATGCTCAGGGATTAATCATTCGTGATTTGCCGCTGATTGCCAGTAACTACCGCAATCAGGAAGGATTGTCCGAATACCTGAAACGCCACAATATCGTTGCTATTGCTGATATTGACACTCGCAAATTGACTCGCTTACTCAGAGAGAAAGGGGCACAAAACGGCTGCATAATTGTCGGTGACCAACCGGACGCTCAACTGGCGCTGGAAAAAGCACGCGCTTTCCCGGGGCTGAAGGGAATGGATTTAGCCAAAGAAGTGACAACCAAAGAGTCCTACCGTTGGGCTCAGGGCAGTTGGACGCTGGAAAATGATTTACCTGCGGTAAAAAATGACAGTGAGTTGCCTTATCACGTTGTGGCTTATGACTATGGTGTAAAACGTAATATTCTCAGAATGCTGGTGGATCGCGGTTGTCGCCTGACGGTGGTTCCGGCACAAACCCCTGCGGAAGAAGTTCTGAAACTGAATCCGGATGGTGTGTTCCTGTCGAACGGACCGGGAGATCCGGCACCTTGTGACTATGCAATTAAGGCTATCAGCCAGTTACTGAAAACGGATATTCCGGTATTCGGTATCTGTCTGGGGCACCAGTTGCTGGCTTTGGCTTCCGGCGCTGAAACCATCAAAATGAAATTTGGTCATCACGGGGGGAACCACCCGGTGAAAGATCTTGATGCAAATAGCGTTATGATCACTGCACAAAACCATGGTTTCGCGGTCGATGAATTCTCCTTACCTCCTAATTTACGCATTACTCATAAGTCTTTGTTTGATGGAACATTGCAGGGTATCCATCGTACCGATAAAGCGGCGTTTAGTTTTCAGGGGCACCCGGAAGCCAGTCCGGGGCCACATGATGCGGCACCGTTGTTCGACCACTTTATCGAACTGATTGAATCTTATCGTTCTACCGCTAAAAATAAATCAGGAGCCTTGAGCCATGCCAAAACGTACTGATATAAAAAGCATCCTGATTCTTGGTGCCGGCCCGATTGTTATTGGTCAGGCTTGTGAGTTTGACTACTCCGGTGCTCAGGCCTGTAAAGCACTGCGTGAGGAAGGGTATCGGGTGATTCTGGTGAACTCTAACCCGGCCACCATCATGACTGACCCGGAAATGGCTGATGCAACCTATATCGAACCTATCCAGTGGGAAGTAGTACGCAAAATCATTGAAAAAGAACGTCCGGATGCAGTTCTGCCTACCATGGGAGGACAAACCGCCCTTAACTGTGCGCTGGAACTGGAGCGCAAGGGTGTACTGGATGAATTCGGTGTCACCATGATCGGTGCCACCGCCGATGCTATCGATAAAGCAGAAGATCGCCAGCGCTTTGATAAGGCGATGAAAAAGATTGGTCTTGATACGGCGCGTTCCGGTATTGCCCATAATATGGAAGAAGCCTATGCGGTGGCTGCGGATGTGGGGTTCCCCTGCATTATTCGTCCGTCATTCACCATGGGGGGAACCGGTGGCGGTATCGCTTATAACCGCGAAGAGTTTGAAGAGATCTGCGAACGCGGACTGGACCTTTCTCCAACGAAAGAGCTGCTGATTGATGAGTCGCTGATTGGCTGGAAAGAGTATGAGATGGAAGTGGTTCGGGACAAGAACGATAACTGTATTATCGTCTGCTCCATCGAAAACTTTGACGCTATGGGTATTCACACCGGTGACTCAATTACCGTAGCGCCAGCGCAAACCCTGACTGATAAAGAGTATCAGATCATGCGTAACGCCTCGATGGCAGTACTGCGTGAGATTGGTGTGGAAACCGGTGGTTCAAACGTACAGTTCTCGGTGAATCCTAAAAATGGTCGGCTGATCGTTATCGAAATGAACCCGCGGGTGTCCCGCTCTTCAGCGTTGGCCTCTAAAGCAACGGGTTTCCCGATTGCCAAAATTGCCGCCAAACTGGCGGTTGGTTACACCCTTGATGAGCTGATGAATGATATTACCGGCGGCAGAACACCGGCATCATTCGAACCTTCCATTGACTATGTTGTGACAAAAATTCCTCGCTTTAACTTTGAGAAGTTTGCCGGTGCCAATGACCGCCTGACGACTCAGATGAAATCCGTCGGGGAAGTGATGGCAATTGGTCGTACCCAACAGGAATCACTGCAAAAAGCATTGCGTGGTCTTGAAGTTGGAGCCAGTGGATTTGATCCTAAAGTGAGTCTGGATGACCCGGAAGCGTTGACCCGAATTCGTCGTGAACTGAAAGAAGCAGGTGCCGAGCGTATCTGGTATGTTGCTGACGCATTCCGTGCAGGCATGTCAGTGGACGGCATCTTTAACCTGACCAACATTGACCGCTGGTTCCTGGTTCAGATTGAAGAGCTGGTTCGTCTGGAAGAGCAGGTGGCTGAACGCGGCATTAACGGCCTGGACTATGATTTTATGCGCCTGCTGAAGCGTAAAGGCTTTGCCGATGCGCGTCTGGCTAAACTGGTTGGCTTCTCAGAAGCAGAAGTGCGTAAGTTGCGCTATAAGCACGGTATTTATCCGGTATATAAGCGGGTAGATACCTGTGCGGCGGAGTTCGCCACGGATACCGCCTATATGTACTCAACCTATGAAGATGAGTGTGAGGCTAACCCAACCAATGACCGCCCAAAAATTATGGTGCTGGGCGGTGGTCCAAACCGCATTGGGCAGGGGATTGAGTTTGACTACTGCTGCGTTCATGCTTCGCTGGCACTGCGCGAAGACGGTTATGAAACCATCATGGTCAACTGCAACCCTGAAACGGTTTCAACGGACTATGATACTTCGGATCGTCTCTATTTTGAACCGGTTACCTTAGAAGATGTACTGGAAATTGTACGGGTCGAGCAACCTGCCGGTGTTATCGTGCAATATGGTGGCCAAACCCCATTAAAACTGGCTCGTTCATTAGAAGCTGCCGGTGTGCCAATTATTGGTACCTCGCCGGATGCCATAGACCGGGCAGAAGATCGCGAGCGCTTCCAGCAGGCGGTTCATCGCCTGGGCTTGAAACAACCGGCAAACGCAACGGTATCTGCTATTGAAATGGCAGTAGATAAAGCCGCCGGTATCGGTTATCCGCTGGTGGTTCGACCTTCTTATGTGCTGGGCGGACGGGCGATGGAAATCGTCTATGATGAAGCCGACCTGCGTCGTTACTTCCAGACGGCGGTTAGCGTTTCCAACGATGCACCAGTACTGCTGGATCGCTTTTTGGATGATGCGATAGAAGTTGACGTTGATGCTATCTGTGACGGTGAACGTGTGCTGATTGGTGGCATTATGGAGCACATCGAGCAAGCGGGTGTACACTCCGGTGACTCTGCCTGTTCTTTACCTGCCTATACCCTAAATCAGGATATTCAGGACGAAATGCGCAGACAGGTTGAAAAACTGGCGTTTGAACTCTGTGTCCGTGGCTTAATGAACGTGCAGTTTGCGGTAAAAGGAGAGGATGTTTATCTGATTGAGGTTAACCCTCGGGCCGCTCGTACCGTACCTTTTGTCTCTAAGGCAACCGGTGTACCGCTGGCAAAAGTAGCTGCACGGGTGATGGCGGGTAAATCACTGCTGGAGCAAGGCGTAACCAAAGAAGTGATCCCGCCTTACTATTCGGTAAAAGAAGTGGTGTTGCCATTCAACAAATTCCCGGGAGTAGACCCCATTCTGGGGCCAGAAATGCGTTCGACGGGTGAAGTGATGGGCGTTGGCCGCAGCTTTGCTGAAGCCTTCTCTAAGGCGATGCTGGGCAGTAGTCCAAACCGTATCCCACGCGGTCGCGCATTACTGTCGGTACGCGAAGGGGATAAGGCTCGAGTGGTGGATTTAGCCGCCAAGCTGCTGAAACAGGGCTTTGATCTGGATGCAACTCACGGTACAGCAGTGGTGTTAGGCGAAGCGGGAATAAACCCCCGTCTGGTGAATAAGGTACATGAAGGCCGCCCGCACATTCAGGACAGGATTAAGAATGGGGAGTATAACTACATTGTTAACACTACCGAAGGGCGTCAGGCCATTGAGGACTCTAAGTTGATTCGCCGCAGTGCGCTTCAGTATAAAGTCCACTATGACACCACGCTAAACGGCGGTTTTGCGACCACGATGGCGATGAATGCGGACCCTACGGAGAAAGTGATTTCCGTTCAGGAGATGCATCAGTTGTTGAAGTAGTTAATAGCAATGAGTTTGGCTATTCAGCCCTATATTCATAGGGCTGAATAGCGCTCTTGACCTTAACGCCCTTTGTCCGGCCACAGGCTCAAGGGCTAATTTATACACTTTACTGTTAGTAGACGAAACTTACGCCAGACTAAATCTTCATTGCCCCAGGTGCTGTGGCAATTAGCCACTTTGATAATCTGCATCTAAACTTGAAAAACTATAATAAACAGTAACTGAGCGTTTGAAGCGGTTCAAAAATCAGTGTTATTCTAGCTGGTACTTTTGAAAGTCCGGCAAACGGTAGGGTTATCCGTTTATTTCCTCTCTCTCTATTTCACTCGGGTAAACATAAAGTGGAATTTGATAAAGTCCATCAACGCCAGCGGGAGATCACCCGTTTGTGTATACAGTGTGCGCTGTTATTACTACAGCACGGTGCGGAAAGTATGTTGGTCGAGCAGCTTTCTACTCGCCTTGGTAAAGCGCTGGGGGTTGATGAAGTAGAAAGTTCTATTTCAGCAAATGCCATTGTGCTGAGTACTATCTATAAAGGACACTGTCTTACCTCTACACGTAAAAATGTCGATCGCGGCATAAATATGCATGTAGTAACCGAAGTTCAGCGAATAGTGATATTAACTGAGCATCGTTTATTAGGCATTGATGAAGTAGAAAAACGGTTAAACCATATTAAACCTTTACGCTATCCACGTTGGTTAATGGTGTTGATGGTGGGGTTATCCTGCGCCAGCTTCTGTAAACTGGCCGGTGGTGGCTGGGATGCCGTGCTGGCTACGCTATTAGCCAGCGGTGTAGCGATGTATTCCCGTCAGGTTATCACCTCTTTTCAGATTAACCCGCTTATCAACTTCTTTGCCACTGCTTTTGTGGCAACCACCGTTGCTGGCTGGTTAGTGAACTGGATGGATATTGATAAAGCCTCCATTGCCATGGCTTCCAGCGTGTTATTGCTGGTTCCCGGCTTTCCATTGATTAACTCGGTGGCGGATATGTTTAAAGGGCATATTAATACCGGCATTGCCCGTTGGGCGATGGCCAGCCTGCTGACCCTTTCAACCTGTATCGGGGTTGTGGTGGCGATAACCGTCTGGGGATTTCGGAACTGGCTATGAACCTGATATTAACGCTTATCGAAAATATGTTTCTGGCAGCCATTCCGGCGGTTGGCTTTGCACTGGTGTTTAACGTACCGGTAAAAGCCCTGAAGTATTGCGCATTACTGGGGGCGATAGGTTACGCCTGCCGCACCATATTAATTTATTATCAGTTTCCTCTGGAGTGGAGCACATTACTGACCTCCATGTTGATTGGCTCTATCGGGATCCGCTGGTCACGACGTTTTCTGGCCCATCCTAAAGTATTTACCGTTGCTGCGGTGATCCCTATGTTTCCCGGCGTTTTTGCCTATAAGGCAATGATTGCACTGGTAGAGATCTCCCACAAAGGGTATTCTGCCGAACTGTTTGAAACCATGATTACTTATTTTTTAAGAGCTTCGTTTATCGTTGGCGCATTGTCCATTGGGCTTTCGTTACCGGCATTGTGGTTGTATCGCCGTAAACCCAGCGTATAACTGCCAGTTAGCAGGATGTTGTTATGATTATTAGTCTGATTGCCGCAATGGCGGCAAACCGGGTGATTGGTGCTGAGAATGCGATGCCCTGGCATCTTCCCGCCGATCTGGCCTGGTTTAAACAAAATACCCTGAATAAGCCAATAATTATGGGGCGTAATACCTATCTGTCTATTGGTCGCCCGCTGCCGGGGAGGCTAAATATTGTTATTAGTCGACAGCCTCAAACTGATGAAAGAGTCATCTGGGTTACTTCTCTGGAACAGGCTATTCAGGCCGCTGGTGAAGTGGAAGAGGTGATGATTATTGGTGGTGGCAGCGTTTATCAGCAGGCATTGGCTCGGGCTGACCGGCTATATCTGACCCATATTCATGCCGAACTGGCGGGGGATACCCATTTCCCTGATTATCAGCAAGTTGCCTGGCATCAGGTATTCTCTCAGCATCATGAGGCTGATGAAAAGAACCCACATGCTTATCAGTTCGAAATTCTGGAACGGCAAAAGTAATGTTTTTAGGCACATCGGAATGATGTGCCGCTTCGGTGTTAGCTATTGGTTTCCGTAGTTTCTGCCAGAGAGTCTTGCTGGAAATACTGTTTATCTTCCCATCTCAGCATGGTGAGTTTTCCTCCCCAGCAGCAGCCAGTATCCAGCGCGTAAATGCCTTCTGGCGCACCTTTACCTTCCAGTGATGCCCAATGGCCGAAAGCAATTGAGTAGTTTTCAGAAACTGGACCAGAGAGTTCAAACCAGGGTTTTAACGGCGCGGGTGCTTTTTTGGGTACGTCTTTACAGATCATATCCAGACAGCCGTTTGGATAGCAGTAGCGCATGCGGGTCAGTGCATTAGTGGCGTAGCGTAATCTGGGTAATCCTGACAGCTCATCGTGCCAGCAGTTAGGTAAATCGCCATACATGGAGTCCAGAAACAGCGGATAGCTATCACTGGAAAGAATAGCTTCAATTTCACGGGCGCAGCGTTTGGCAGTTTCAATATCCCACTGAGGGGTAATGCCCGCATGCCCCATGACTAACGCTTTTTCTTCATCTACTTGTAGTACGGGCTGACGGCGCAACCAGTTGATTAGTTCATCGCAGTCCGGTGCTTCCAGCAGCGTAGTCAGGTTATCTTTTGGTTTATTGCGGCTAATACCGGCGTAAATGGCCAACAGATGAAGGTCGTGATTGCCCAATACGATACGGGCTGAATCACCCAGCGATCGGACATAGCGCAGTACTTCAAGAGAGTCAGGCCCTCGCGCAACCAAATCGCCGGTTAACCAAAGGGTATCTGTGGTAGGGTTAAAACTGACTTGCGCCAGCAAAGCCTGTAGTTCCTGAAAACAACCGTGCACATCACCGACTAAAAGTGTTGCCATAAGCGGGAGCTAACCTTTTTCTTATTGAATTTTTTTAGTGAATCAGGGACGGAATCGCCAGGCGGAATACCGGAATCACTATCTGAAATGGCTGCCCCATATGATCGATCATATTGTAGTGGCCTTCCATTGTGCCCAGCGGTGTTTCCAGAATGGCGCCGCTGGTATATTGAAACTCACTGCCTGCCGAAATAATCGGTTGTTCACCAATAACGCCTTCACCCTGAACTTCAGTGTGTTTGCCGTTAGCATTGGTGATTAACCAATATCGACTAAGAAGCTGTACCTGCTCCCGGCCCAGATTGCGAACTGTCATAGTGTAAGCAAAAACAAAACGCTCTTCATCCGGCAAAGACTGGGCTTCAACATAGAAACTTTGTGCCTGAATAAAAATTCTGGGTTTATCGATCACGGTATTACTCCTGTTCAGCCTCCGGCAGTTTAGTGCCTTTGGTTGATAACCAATTTGCCATTTTGCAATACAGTTCAACAGAGATATTTTCTGCCCGCATGTTCAGGTCTAAACCCAGTTCGGTCAGTTGTTCTGGCGTAAACAGATGGCCCAGACTATTACGGATAGTTTTACGTCGTTGATTGAATGCCTCTGTAGTCAGACGGCTCAGGATACGAATATCATCTACAGGATAGGGGATGCTGTCATGCGGAATCAGACGTACCACCGCTGAGTCAACTTTTGGCGCAGGGCGGAACGCCGTTGGCGGCACTTCCAGTACCGGGATCACCCGGCAATAATATTGCGCCATTACGCTTAACCGACCATAGGTTTTGCTGTTTTCCCCGGCTACCAGTCGGTTAACTACTTCTTTCTGTAACATAAAATGCATGTCACTTATAGCGTTAGTATAGCTGAAAAGATGAAACATCAGCGGCGTTGAGATGTTATACGGCAGGTTACCAAACACTCTCAGCGGTTGTCCCATCTCTTTGGCCAGTGCTGCAAAATCAAAGGTCATGGCGTCTTGCTGATAGATAGTCAGTTTATCTTTCAGCTTGGGATTAATCGCCAGACGAGCAGCCAAATCACGGTCCAGTTCGATAACGGTCATATGTTCTAACCGTTCGGCGACCGGTTCGGTTAATGCAGCAAGACCAGGACCAATTTCCAGCATTGCCTGACCCGGCTGTGGATGAATCGCCGAGACGATGCTATCGATCACATAAGGATCGCTTAAAAAGTTTTGCCCAAAACGTTTACGGGCAAAGTGGCCCTGATGAACACGATTATTCATTACGATTATTTATTATTTTAATAGCGAGATTAAGCGCAACGGTAAAACTACCTGCATCGGCAGTACCCGTAGCGGCAAGGTCTAATGCGGTGCCGTGGTCGACAGAGGTCCTGATAAAAGGAAGGCCCAGCGTGATGTTCACCGCCCGGCCAAATCCCTGATATTTTAAAACAGGTAATCCCTGATCGTGATACATGGCTAATACTGCATCAGCATGTTGTAAATATTTAGGTTGAAAGAGGGTGTCTGCCGGAAGTGGCCCCATAAGGTGAATACCCCGTTGGCGCAGCGTTTCCAATACGGGAGAGATAATTTCTATCTCTTCATGCCCCATATGACCCCCTTCGCCCGCATGAGGGTTCAGCCCACAAACATAAATTTGCGGGTGCGGAATACCAAACTGAGCGATCAAGTCATGATTCAGAATGGTGATGGTTTCCGTCAGGCTCTCAGGCGTAATGGCTGCAGACACGCGGGACAGCGGCAGGTGGGTGGTAACCAGCGCAACCCGTAGCTCTTCCGTTACCAGCATCATCACAACGCGTTGGCGCTGGCTGCGTTCTGCAAAAAATTCGGTGTGACCGGTAAACGCATGTCCGGCATCATTAATAATGCCTTTATGTACCGGGCCGGTAATCAGGGCGGCAAATTCACCGCTCAGACAGCCATCACAGGCTCGTGCCAGCGTGTCGATAACGTACTGGCTGTTTTGAACATTAAGCTCCCCAGGGGTAACCGGGCCACTTAATTTAACCGGTAAAACGGTTAACGTTCCCTTTTCCTGAGGTTGGGGAGCTTGTTCCGGCTGGTAAACACGTAATTGTAAAGGCAGCCCGAGGAGGGCTGCCCTTTGCTGGAGCAATTCTGGCGCGGCGCAGACCACCAGCTCAACGGGCCATTCCCGCTGGGCCAGTTGAACAATTAAGTCAGGTCCCACACCGGCAGGTTCTCCCGGTGTGATTACCACGCGTTGAATATTACTGGCCATTAGTGCTGGTACTGCTGCTGTTGCTACCGTTCATAATTTTAACGTAAGCACTGGCGCGAATTTCCTGCATCCAGCCAGGGACTTCTTCAGAGAACTTACGGTTGAACAGCATGCGGTAAGCACGGTCCTTCTGAGCAACGTCAGTTTTATCAACCTGACGGGTATCCAACAGTTGGATTAAATGCCAGCCAAATGAAGAGCGAATTGGAGCACTGATCTCATTTTTCTGTAAACGCATTAGTGCATCACGGAATGCCGGATCAAATACTTCCGGTGAGGACCACCCCATATCGCCACCCTGACGGGCAGAGCCCGGGTCTTCTGAGTATTTGCGAGCCATTTCAGCAAAATCTGCTTTTCCGCTGCGAATATCTTCAGCAATGGAGGCTAATTGTGCCTGTGCCTGCTGGTCAGTCACCACAACCGTTGGGCGAATCAGAATATGGCGGGCATGAACTTCCATAACAGAGATAGACTTCTGCTCACCACGAATGTCGTTTACTTTTAGAATGTGGAAGCCTACGCGAGAACGAATCGGCCCAATAATGCTGCCTTTCTGGGATGATTGCAGTTCACTGGCAAAAATGGATGGCAGTTCCTGCATTTTCGCCCAACCCATTTTACCGCCTCTCAGCGCCTGCGGGTCCGCAGAATAGGTTGCAGCCATTTTTCCGAAGTCAGCACCATTTTTTAACTGTTCAACAATTTTCTTTGCCTGTTCATCAGCTTTGTTGACCAGGTCTGGGCTTGGATTTTCCCCTAAAGGAATCATGATATGGCTCAGGTTCAGCTCTGCGCTGGCGTCTAACTGGTTAGCCATTTGACCGACTAATGCGTCAACTTCCTGAGGTAATACGGTAATCCGGCGACGAACTTCGTTATTACGAACTTCACTCATCAGCATCTCTTTACGGATCTGCTCACGATAAGTTTTGTAGTCCATACCATCGGCGGCAAGGCGAGTTTTTAACTGAGCTACACTCATACGGTTTTGCTGAGCGATATCAGCAATACTTTTATCAAGCTGGGCATCATCAATTTTAATACCCATGCTGGTACCTAACTGATTAATGATGCTATCCATAATCAGTCTTTCCGTTATCTGGGTACGTAAGGTTTCGTCATCTGGCAGTTGTTGACCAGCGCGGCGAGCCCCATTTTTAACGGAAGACATCATATTATTGACATCGCTTTCTAAAACGACGCCGTTATTGACTATGGCTGCAACGCGGTCAACATGCTGTCCCGCAGGTGCAGCAAGTACAGCATGTGAAGCCAACGACATTGATGTGACTGATGCACAGAGCGCCAGACTTGCGGCAAGCGATCTCCAGTTTTTCATTACTTTTCTCATATAGTCCATCCGCACGGGGCGGTTTATCTTAAAAATAACACCAACGTTTTCACGATAAATATCAGAAAGCTTGTTGATATGGCAAAATTCCGTTACGTAACATTTTGCTTCCACCTAAGTTGTGGTTGCCACTTAAGCCACGCAGTTCGATGTTAAAGGATACCTTGTTGTCGTAATCACTCTGGAAGTCACCCTTCGAGTTCCAGCCAATAATTTTTCGTTCATAGCCAACACCAATTGCCCAACAGCAGGTATTGTACTGAACGCCCATTAGACCATCGGCAGACTGTTTTAGTTTCGTATCATAATAATATGCGCCAGTAACAGACCATCTGTCTGCAATTGGCCAGGTTGCGATACCACCAACTTGTGAAATATCCTGATTATAGGCGGTATAACCGTTAGATATATTAGTGGTCATGGCTGATACGTACTCTTTACTGGCATAACGATAGCTAAGTTGAACGACTCGCTCACTGTCTTTACGATACTCAGCCACTGCGTTACCTACAGCAAACGTGTCTAAGCGGGTGTCATATTGTACTCCACCGCGCAGGCCAAAGTTAGAGTCAATTTTCCAGTAGCTATCGCCCGCCCAGACTACACTGCCGGTTTGTTTATTTTGGTCGATTTTGTTTGAGTAATAATCGTTATCACCGGTACGGGATTTTTCGAAGAAGTAAATCTGCCCGATAGAAGCGTTAAAACGTTCGTTTTGACGCTCGTCATAAACCCGGGTGGTTAAACCGGTGGTCACCTGATTGGCTGAGGCGATACGGTCCAGGCCGCCATAGGTTCTGTCGCGGAACAGTCCGGTGTAGTCTGACTGCAGTAACGTTGAGTCATAGACATAGATATCGCTCTGATCCTTATAAGGAACATAGAGATATTGAACCCGCGGTTCCAGCGTTTGAGTAAAGTCCTGCCAGGTGTCCATTGGGCGGTCAAACACCACTTTGCCGGATATTTTATATTGTGGTAATACCCGGTTTACAGAATCTTTCAGGTCCGGGGCGTTGGTTCCATAATATTGATAGAAGTTATCCGAAAAATCTTGTTCATAATGAGTGGCCATCAATTTAAATTCACTATCAATACTTCCCCAATTATTGGCGATTGGATAGTTTATTGTTGGCTCAATATGTGCACGTACTGCGGTTGGGTTATTGGGGTTCTCACTGGTGAATTTGGCTAACTGACCGTAAGTATGCAGGTCAAAACCGGCAATATCGTACAGGTAGTTATTCATATCAATTTGTGGCTCTGCACGGTAGGCGTTAATGTTACCGCCGCTGGCAAAGATCTGGAATTTTTTCATTGCAATGGTTGCATCCCAGTTCTGGTTTGCATAGCCCACGCTGTATTTCTGAGTGGCATAACCATCGGTACTGGAACCGTATTCGCTGGTAAAGTCGCTTAAGTAACGACTATCGCTCAGTTTGGTATAGTCAATATTGAAGCGCCAGTTCTGGTCCATTACACCGTTATGGTTCCAGTAGAATAACCAACGATCGGTATTACTCTCATTCGGAAAGTCAGAGGCGTACTGGTCATCGCTTTTTAACCAGTCAAACTCCATGATACCGGCACCAGGAGCGAGTAAATAACGGAACTCATTCTGGAACTGCATCCCACGCTGTTCAATATAGTGCGGTGTAATGGTGGCATCAAAGTTTGGCGCAATGTTCCAGTAATACGGCAGAATAAATTCAAAGCCGCTGTTATTTCCATACTTGGCATTAGGTAACAGGAAACCGGAACGGCGTTTATTGCCGGTAGGTAACTGTAAATAAGGGCTGTAGAACACCGGTACCGAACCAATTTTAAACCGGGCATTCCAGATTTCTGCCAGTTCTTCTTCATTGTCATGAATAATTTCAGAACCGACCACGCTCCAACTATTATCATCAGGCAGACAGGAAGTAAAAGTACCGTTTTCCAATATGGCATAACGGTTATCTTCCCGCAGCTTCATGGTATCAGCCTGACCGCGCCCCTGGCGCCCAACCATCTGATAGTTACCCTGATAAAGGTCGGTATCTTTAGTATTTAAATTAGACCAGGCTTTTGGGCCACTAAGTTTGATCATATTGTCATCATACTTAACGTTGCCTGTCGCCGTAACGGTACGGATAGGCTCTGCCTGACCCTGTTGTTCAGTCTGGTTTACTTCAGCCTGATCGGCAACCATCAGGCGGTTACCCTGCTGAACGATAACGTTGCCGGTAAAAACGGCGCTTTCAGGATAGTTGACTTGACTGTCGTCGGATTCAATATTGACCGGTAAAGCGTTTGGATCGCCCGACACCAGCGGACGCTCATAAATAGGGATTCCAAGCCGACATTGTTCGGCCAAAGGGTTAGCCAAAGTATTCTGGCTGTATAATGCCATCCAAATTGTGGTGGCCAGCAGTGTGGGATAACGTTTTTTCATACGGTTATTCTTGGTATTCCGTTAGTTACGGCTATGTAGGCAGAAGCAAACCTGATGAGATTATCGTACTCGTCTCTGTTACACCAGCGCTAAATCTTAGCATCACCGTTAGGTGGTTCAATATTTGGCAGGTATGATAATGCAATTTACGGCAGACGGCATTGTCAATTAGAGGGTGATATGCAGTATTGGGGAAAGATCCTTGGGGTTATTTTAGGTGTAATATCTGGCGGCGGCTTTTGGGCAATCGTTCTGGGGCTGATTGTCGGTCATATGGTAGACAATGTAAGAAGCGCCCGTCGCGGCGGCTTTTTTGCCAATCAGCAGGCACGTCAGGCGCTGTTTTTCCGTACTACATTTCAAGTGATGGGGCATTTGACCAAATCAAAAGGCCGGGTTACCGAAGTTGATATTCAAAATGCCTCTATGATTATGGATCGTATGCAGATACATGGTCCTCGCCGTAGCGATGCCCAGCAGGCATTCCGTGAAGGTAAACAGAGTGGTTACCCTCTACGGGAAAAACTGCGTGAATTAAAAACCATCTGTTTTGGTCGTGCCGATTTGATTCGCATGTTCCTGGAGATTCAACTTCAGGCGGCATTTGCCGACGGTGTGCTGCACCCTAATGAGCGTCAGGTACTGTATGTGATTGCTGAAGAGTTGGGCATTTCTCGCAGCCAATTGGATCAGTTACTGAGTATGATTGACAGCGGTCGCCAGTTTGGACAATCCGGCGGTTGGCAGGGGCAGCAGAATAGTGGCTATCGTCCGGCATCCGGACCTACACTGGAAGATGCCTGTAAAGTACTGGGTGTAAAACCCGGTGACGATGCGGCCACAATTAAGCGCGCCTATCGGAAATTAATGACAGAGCATCACCCGGATAAACTGGTGGCAAAAGGTTTACCGCAAGAGATGATGGAAATCGCTAAACAAAAAGCGCAGGAAATTCAGGGTGCTTACGATTTAATTAAGCGCGAGAAGGGATTTAAGTAATCTGCCCCTTTTGTGCGACGGATTGAACATTATCAGTTAAAAAGCGTGTGTAATTAAGCCAAATCTTGGTATGTTGCAGTTGATTATTTTTCTCATATATTCATTACATTGGGCTTTTTTCAATAAAGGCCCAGTGTAACAGTTCAAAATGGTATCAGTTGTCCGGATCTTTGAAACGGAGAGCGTCATCTTTCAAACCCATCCGGTCAGGCTGGAGATAAATCCGGAGTAACGATCTGCGCAGGTTAGAAACGACTCATCTTAATTGACTGGAGGCTTAGATGTTAATTGTATTTAGCGGATTACCGGGCGTTGGTAAAACCTCAATAGCCAAAGCACTGACAAAAAAGATGGGGGGTGTTTACCTTCGGATAGACTCTATTGAGCAGGCTATTCGTAACGCCGGGGTACTGCTAAAAGATGTGGGAACATCCGGCTATGACACCAGCTATATGCTGGCGAAAGATAACCTGCTGTTAGGGCAAACGGTGATTGCGGATTGTGTAAACCCGGTTAGCTGGTCGCGGGATAGCTGGATGCAGGTTGCTGAGGAGGCGCAAGTAGTCAGTGTGGATATTGAGATTATCTGTAGCGATATTGATGAACACCGTTTGCGGGTTGAATCCCGTCGGAGCGATATTCCCCATCTGGTTCTACCCGTCTGGCAACAAATTGTAGAGAAAGAGTATCAGGAATGGAAACGCCCACGCATTGTGATTGATAGTGCGGGTAAAGAGGTCGAAGGCTGCGTGGACGAAATTTTGGATCACCTTCAGGTTTGTACCTGAACAACAACGAGCGCAGATTAAAAGTCGGGTTCACACTTAAAATGCATTGGACCACCAAATGCCGGGTGATGGATGCACAATTCCTGAGCGTGAAGCTGTAGCCGCGAAGCCATCGCTTTAGCCTCCGGGTGGGCATAAAATTTATCGCCTAATATTGGATGACCTATTGCCAACATATGGACGCGTAACTGGTGAGAACGCCCGGTAATTGGCATAAGTTTTACCCGTGTGGAACCATCATCACGGCTAATTACCTGATATTCTGTTTGGGCGCTTTTGCCCGTGTCATAACAGACTTTTTGCTTTGGGCGATTAGGCCAGTCACAAATCAGCGGTAAATCGATTAAACCCTCATCTTTTTCCAGATGCCCCCAGACGCGGGCAATATAGGATTTTTTCGGCTCACGTTCGCGAAACTGCCGTTTGAGTTCCCGCTCTGCGGCCTTATTTAACGCCACTACCATCACGCCACTGGTGGCCATATCCAGGCGATGAACTGACTCGGCATCAGGGAAGTCACGCTGAATGCGCGCCATGATGCTATCGTTATGTTCCGGTGCCTTGCCGGGAACAGAGAGCAGGCCGCTGGGTTTATTTACCACCATGATATGTTCATCCTGATACAGAATGTATAACCAGGGGTCTTGTGAAGGATGATAGGCTTCCATCATATTGAAGAGTCTCCGGTGATCTCGGTCAGAGTCAGTACTGATACCGGCTGCTGTTAAAGTAACAACCGGTATCCTGAATCATCATTATTGATGGGTAACGACTATCATACGTAGCGCATCCAGTCGCCAGCTGGCTTGTTGCAGGCAATTGAGAATTTGCTGGCGGTTATCTTCAATGGCTTCCAGTTCGTCATCACGAATCGTCGGATTGACGGCTTTTAGCGCATTCAAACGATTAAATTCCAGCGTCAGGGTATCATCAGCTTCCTTCCTGGCGCTATCAATCAGTACCTGAGCCTGTTTAGCGATCTCTGTTTCTGCCATTTGCAGCACTTCATGAATATCTTTTTGTACTGCGTTAACCAGTTTACTGCCGGTATGGCGATTCACTGCACTAAGCTGGCGGTTAAAGCTTTCAAAACCAACCTGTGCGGCAAGATTAGTCCCTTTACGATCCAGCATCAGGCGAATCGGTGTTGGTGGCAGGAAACGGGTAAGCTGTAAATTTTTAGGTGCCTGGGCTTCAACCACATAAATCAGTTCCATTAACATGGTACCAACGGGCAGGGCCTTATTCTTCAATAAAGAGACTGCACAACTTCCTGTATCTCCGGAAAGAATTAAGTCCAGGCCGTTACGCACAATCGGGTGTTCCCAACTGATAAATTGCGCATCTTCCCGCGATAGCGCTTTTTCCCGATCGAAGGTGATGGTGCAGCCATCTTGTGGAATTCCCGGAAAATCCGGCACCAGCATATGGTCTGAAGGGGTAAGTATCATCAGGTTGTCGCTGTCATCCTCCTGATTGATACCAATAATATCAAACAGATTGATGGTGAAACCTATCAGGTCGACATTGTTATCCTGTTCGGCAATTGCCTGAACCAATGCCTGAGCGCGTTCTCCTCCGTTGGAGTTCATCTCCAGCAGGCGGTCACGGCCATTTTCCAATTGTGCTTTCAGGCTCAAATGCTTTGTACGACAGCGCTGAATAAAATCATCAAATCCGGCCTGTTCGGCGGGTTCCGCCAGATAGGTCATCAGCTCATCATGCACCGCATCATATACCGGGCGACCGGTCGGACAGGTGTGCTCAAAAGCGTCCAGACCTTCATGGAACCAACGGATAAGAATTGCCTGAGCGGTGTTTTCCAGATAGGGCACAATAATCTGAATATCGCGGGTTTGGCCGATACGATCCAGACGACCAATTCGTTGTTCTAACAGATCCGGATTAAACGGCAGATCAAACATGACTAACCGGCTGGCAAACTGGAAGTTACGGCCTTCAGAGCCAATTTCAGAGCACAGCAGAACCTGAGCGCCGTTTTCTTCAGCGGCAAACCAGGCGGCAGCACGGTCCCGCTCTATAATAGATAAGCCTTCATGGAATACCGCCGCGTGGATACCTTCACGCTCACGCAGCGTCTGTTCCAGCTGTAAAGCGGTGGCGGCCTGTGCGCAAATCACCAGAATCTTTTCATTGCGATTTTGCTTCAGATACTCCATCAGCCACTCAACGCGCGGATCGAAATTCAGCCAGCTAACGCCATCTCCCTCAAAAGTCTGGAATATTTGCTCAGGATAAAGCATGTTATGAGCCTGAGTATCAATCGGCTTTTTGCCATTCATAATTTTTGCGACTTTAAACGCGGTTTGATACTGCGTTGGTAGCGGGAGCTTTATCTGGTGCAAATAGCGAATAGGGAAACCTTTCACCCCCTGGCGGGTGTTGCGGAACAGAACGCGGCTGGTACCGTGACGATCCATCAGCATTGTTACCAGCTCCGTTCGGGCGGAGTCGTTCTCTTCGCTATCCAGATTCGCCGCCTTTAACAACGGCTCAATATCCTGCTCACTGATCAGCTCGCTCAGTGAGTTTTTTGCCCGATCGTCCAGTTTTTCGCCGCTGACCAATAGGCTAACGGCATCAGCAACCGGGCGATATTTCTGCTGTTCGTCGACAAATTCCTGATAATCATGGAAGCGGTTCGGGTCCAACAGGCGCAGGCGGGCGAAATGGCTTTCTTGTCCCAGTTGCTCCGGGGTAGCCGTCAGCAATAAGACGCCGGGGGTATGTTGGACCAGTTGTTCTATGGCCAGATAGTTACGGCTTGGCGCCTCTTCGCTCCAGGCCAGATGATGGGCTTCATCCACCACCAACAGATCCCAGTTGGCTTCAACCAGATCGTTCAGGCGTTGTTTACTCTGACAAACGAAATTCAGTGAGCAGATAACTAACTGCTCGGTTTCAAATGGGTTTTCGAAATCCTGTCGACTTTCAGCATAGCGCTCTTCATCGAACAGTGAAAAATGCAGATTAAAGCGGCGCAGCATCTCAACCAGCCACTGGTGTTGCAGGGTTTCCGGGACCACAATCAACACGCGCTCAACCCGACCGGCCAGCAACTGCTGATGAATAATCATTCCGGCTTCAATGGTTTTCCCCAGGCCCACTTCGTCAGCCAGCAAAACACGTGGCGCATGACGATGTCCGACCTCATTGGCAATATGCAACTGGTGGGGAATTAAGCTGGCGCGGATACCTGTCAGTCCGCTCCACGGCATACGATACTGTTCGCTTTGATATTTTCTTGCCCGATAACGCAGACTGAAGCGATCCATGCGATCGAGTTGACCGGCAAACAGGCGATCCTGTGGTTTGCTGAAAGTCAGCTTACTGTCAAGCATCACTTCCTGCAGGGTGCTGTTTTCTTCATTGATATCAAGACGACGGCCGATATAGGTTAGAACCCCATTCTCTTCTTTAACGCTGTCAACCAGTAACTGCCACCCCTCATGGCTGGTTATGGTATCTCCCGGATTAAACATGACTCGGGTTATTGGCGAGTCAGCTTTAGCATACAACCGGTTCTCCCCAATGGCAGGGAACAATAAAGTTACGGTACGAGCGTCCTGCGCAACGACGGTTCCTAGTCCTAAATCACTTTCCGTATCGCTAATCCAGCGTTGACCTAAAGTAAAGGGCATATATTTATCGGCTTCTCATTAATTAACGTTTACCCAAAGTTGCCATCGGGGGACGATGGAACACAATCCAGTCATTTATTTTGATGATTTTTAGGGGTATGGAGCAAGGGCGCTATGGTAATGATCGACGGGCGTTAAAACAACCCCATTTGACCAGTAACCAGTGAATCAAAATTATCGTGCATAAATGGCAATATTGCATCTGCAATCGGTTCCAACTGGCGAGAAATATAGTGCTGATAGTCAATGGGCGACTGTAGGTTTTCCAGCGGTTGCGGGCCCTGTAGGGTAATTAAATAGCGAATAGTGCCGCCGTTTTGATATTGCAGCGGGCGGCCATGAGCCTGATTGTACTCATCGGCCAGTTTAGCAGCCCTGGCATGAGGGGGGACATTTTTCTGGTACTCAGACAGGCGTCGGCGCAGCCGTTTGCTGTAAATAAGCTGTTGATCGAACTCGCCATTAAGGGTTTTTGCCACATAATCACGAATAAATTCCTGATAGGGTTGGTTATGGAATATTAGCGAATACAGCTGCTGCTGAAAGTGTTGTGCCAGTGGAGTCCAGTCGGTTCGTACTGTTTCCATCCCTTTATAAATTACCTCATCTTCACCATTATCGCTTAAAATCAGGCCCGCATAGCGTTTTTTACTACCCTGTTCGGCACCGCGAATGGTTGGCATTAAAAAGCGGTTAAAATGCGTTTCAAACTCCAGTTCCAGTGCTGATTCAAGGCCCATCTCTTCTTTGAGCATGGTTTGCCACCACTGATTAACGTGGTTAACCAACTCCCGTCCTATTTGGTTAGCCTGTTGATTGGTGTGGGCCTTTTTCAGCCAGACAAAGGTTGAGTCGGTATCTCCGTAAATTACCTGATAACCCCGTTGTTCAATGAGTTCGCGGGTTTTTAGCATAATTTCATGCCCCCGTAGAGTGATTGATGATGCAAGGCGAGGATCGAAAAACCGGCAGCCGCTGGAGCCCAGAACGCCATAAAAAGCATTCATAATAATTTTTAACGCCTGAGACAGAGGCTTATTATCAGAACGTTTAGCTTCTTCTCGTCCACGCCAGATTTGCTCAACAATGTTGGGTAAACAGTCGGTGGTTCGGGAAAAACGGGCATGGCGGAAACCGGGTATCGTTTGTTGCTGTTCCTCTTTCAGCGTGCCGGCAATTAACCCCACCGGGTCAATAAGGAAGGTACGAATAATGGAGGGGTACAGGCTTTTATAGTCCAGAACCAGCACCGAGTCATACAAGCCGGGGGTGGAGGACATGACATAACCTCCCGGGCTATGTTCCTCCGGTAAAGTCCCTAAATTGGGTGCCACATAACCGATTCGATGCATACGCGGAAGATAGAGATGGGTAAACGCCGCCACAGAGCCACCGCTACGATCGGCCGCTAATCCGGTCACCGTTGCCCGCTCTAACAGGAAGGTCATTAACTGGGTTTTATCAAAAATGCGGCTCACCAGCACACAGTCCATCAGGTTGTAGTAGGCCAGTGCAGGTTTATCTTCCCTGAACATGCGATTGATTTCATCCATTCGCTGATAAGGGTTATCGATGGCTTTACCCTCGTTTAACAGCTCTCTGGCAACATTTTCCAGGCTGAAGGAGGTAAAGTTCCAGGTCGCGCTTTTTAGCGCTTCAATACCATCAATAATCAGTCGTCCGCTGGCAGAAGCAAAGAAATGCCCCTGTTTAAAACCATGTTCCCGCCATTCTAACGGGCTGTTATCCCGCCCAAAAGTGAGGGGGACCTGATAACGTTCCGCATGTTTTTGTAGCACCCGCAGGTCGAACTGCACCAGATTCCAGCCAATAATGGCATCGGGGTCGTACTCGGCGATCCATTGATTGAGTTTTTGCAGCAGCAAAGGACGGCTGGCAACATATTCAAGATTAAAATTGCTCTGGTGGGGAGTGCCATTCTCCGGGCCGAGCATGTAGACCTGCTTTTGCCCACAGCCGTACAGGCCAATAGAATACAGTTCTCCGTGTTCGGTGGTTTCAATATCCAGAGAGACGGTACTTAAGCCGGGACGATAATACGGCGCGGCTTTTATTTGGGCATTAATCAGACTGCCATCGGCGGCTGGTTCTCCCTGAAACCAAACCGGAGCCGTAATAAAGCGTTCCATCAGGTAGCGTTCTGGCGGACGAATATCCGCTTCATATAGCGTAATGCCGGATTCGTTCAGACTCTTTTCTATTCGTTGCAGTTGGCGATACTGGCGGCAATACAAACCGTCTACCGGTTGGCAGCTAAAATCCTGCATTTCCAGCGGACGTAAACTCCATCCTCGCTCAGAAGATAGCAACGTAGTGATTCGGGCATTGCTGGATGCGGGAGAAAAAGCAACGGCTTGCTGTAATGGTAAACGTATACGCTGTGGGCCACTGTCTGTTGCCAGCCAGTAGTCGATTTCAATGCCTGAAGGGGTATCCCGCCAGTGACGCGTCAGGATAAAACCTTGTCGAATTGAATTCACGTATGTGTACCTTTAGTCGTTTATTGCCATAAAGAGTTGGGCTATGGGAAGTATATTCTAATATGTATATCCATACAGCTATTATCTGTTTTCATTTTTATTGGGAATGAAATCGTTTTGTTCTATCTTTAAAGAGCAGAGATCTTCTTTTTAATCGCCATAATGACCTACAATATATTCATTGTGACCTGTTTTTTAGATGTATCCATTGGGTTAGCGCGCTTAATCAGAAATAATGGGTAATAACGTTACGCTAAAAATAGTTATCGTGCCTTGGCTTCGTTGCTCCCGCTTCTATTCAATAGTTGGCTAAGAATTATCGTGAAGGACAAAGGTATTATGAAAATACAGATATGGTCTGACTTCTCCTGTCCGTTTTGTTACATCGGTAAACATCATCTTAAGCAAGCGCTGGCCTCTTTTGCGGAGAAAGAGAGCGTTGAGATTGTGCTGCGTAGCTTTGAACTGGATCCCAGTGCGCCGGGAATAAAGCAAAAAGATATATACACGCATCTTTCTGAAAAGTATGACATGAGCATACCAGAAGCCAACGAAATGACGGCAAATATTGCCCGACAGGCAAAACAGACCGGGCTTGATTTTCATTTTGATATATTGGTACCTACTAACACTTTTGATGCACATTGATTATTACATTATGCAGCAGAGCAGGGTGTGATGGAGGCCATGAGCGAAGCCTTGTTTAAAGGCATGTTTACCGATGGGCTCAATCTGGCGGATGTTGATATATTGATTAATCTGGCGGAAGAGGTTGGGTTAGAACCCTCTGAAGTTAAGGTGATGCTCAGTTCCGATCGCTATGCGGATAGCGTTCGTGCCGATGAATCTTTTGCTCGTCAGCTAAAGGTAACGTCGGTACCTTTTTTTGTTTTTGATAATAAATATGCAGTATCCGGGGCCCAGCCTTCCAGCGTATTCAGCGAAATTCTGCTAAAGGTACAGGATGAGAAAGCACGCTTAACTCAACTGGATGATGCGTCGCCGGGGCCATCCTACGTTGGTGATATTTGTTATTGATGATTATCCGATCGGTATTTTTCCGGCCGATGGTCTATTCCGGCCGGGAAAATATTGGACCATCGGGTTCTGTGCTACAACCAATAATCGGCGTTTAGCCAGTGACGCCTAATATGCGTGCGGCATCGGATTTTCCGTTTAAAAGATCCTGCGTTGAATCGTCATAAACGATATGACCTTCCACCACCACCAGTGTCCTTGGCGCAATACGTGCCGCATCATCCAGATTATGTGAAACCATCATCAGGGTAAGCCGTTGCTCATCACATACGCTTTCCAGAAGGGATAGCATGTCATAGCGCAAAGCCGGGTCGAGGGCTGAAAAGGGCTCGTCTAAAAGCAGGATAGGCTTGTCTCTGACCAGACAGCGGGCCAGCGCGGTACGTTGACGCTGACCACCCGAGAGCTGAGAGGGCAAACGGTCAAGATAGTCAATTAACCCTACCCGACGGCAAATCTCCAGCCGCTTTTGCTGCTGTTCCGGCGTTAGTTTAAGACCGGAATTCAGCCCCAGACCGATGTTTTGTTCAACGGTAAGGTGAGCGAACAGATTATTTTCCTGAAATAACATAGAGACCGGACGTCGGGCCGGTGGAGTATGGCTGTGCTCTATATTGTTCAACCATAAGCTGCCGCTTTCAGGCATCACGAATCCGGCAATCAGATGTAATAAGGTGCTTTTTCCGGCTCCGCTGGGACCAAGAACCGCAACACGTTCACCAGCCTGAATATTCAGGTTAAAACACATGGATAGCGGCGGATAAAGATAGCTTAATTTATTCAGTGCGATCATGGTGACGTCCGGGAATTCGTTCAATAAGAGTGAACAGGAAAAAGCACAGCAGTAATAGCAGTAATGCCGTTACGGCACCAGACTCGCTACGGTAATTTCCCAGTTGTTGATAGAGATAATAGGGTAAGGTGCGAAATTGTTCATTGCCAAACAGCGCGATAACGCCAAAGTCACCGATGGACAACACGCTGGCAAAGGCGAGTGCCTGAGCGAGCGGGCGTTTTAGAGCCGTTAACTCGATCCAGCGTAGTCGGTTCCAACCCGTTAACCCCAGCGATAAGTTAAGCAAACGGTAGCGTTCGCCTGAATCGCGCATTGGGTTCTCCAGTACTTTCAACGCATAAGGAATTGCCATAAGTGCATTAACCAGTATGACGATGCCATCAGCGGAATCAGGTAGCCCGATGGTACTGTTAAGCAGCAAAAAGAAACCGGTAGCTAAAACAATGGCTGGCATTGCCAGAATGACCATACCGCTGATTTCGAGTCTGGCTCCCCAGGGATTATGACGTAGCCGGAGTTCCCTGCTGCTCCATAAGAGCATCATAGTCAGTAGCAGACTGAGTAATCCGGAACCCAAAGCAATGCGCAGTGAGATGAATAATGATTGCCACATGGCGCTTTGTTGCAGTACTTCCATTGCTGCACTATTAATACCGTCTAATACCACGGCTGTCAGTGGAGGAAGCAACAAACATAAGGTCAGGGCAATAAGCAGACCATCGGTTATTTTACTTAATCGGGAATCCAGTCTGTCCCGCCACTGTTGACCATAGGTATTTCCCACCGGAAGCGATGGGTTAAGTCGTTGACTGAGGACGACAATCGACAGGCAGCAAACCAGTTGAATTAATCCTAATAGCGCAGCGCGCTGAGGATCAAAGTCATAATGCAGCGCCTGATAAATGGCCAGTTCAACGGTGGTTGCTTTAGGGCCGCCACCCAGGGATAACACGGTAGCAAAACTGGCAAAACATAACATAAACACCAGGGCGCCGGTCGGCAGAATTTGGCGCTTCAGGGCTGGCCATTCTACAAAACGAAAGCGTTGCCATGAATTCATGCCTAATTGCGCGGCTAACTGGCGTTGTTCAATGGCTATACCTTCCAGCGACTGGAGAAGAAGTCGGGTTGCCAGCGGTAAATTGAAAAAAGCATGGGCCAGCAAAATACCCTGTAGTCCGTAGGGCGAGAAGGCATAATCAAATCCCAGGGACGTTAGTAAACCGGCCAGCCAGCCTCGTTGACCATATACGCTGAGTAAGCCAAATATGGCAACCAGTACCGGTAATACCAGCGTCATGGCACACAGACGTAGCATCAATGTTCTGCCGACAAAACGTCGGCGATAGAGCGCACGGGCAACAAAAATGGCCGGTATCAGAGAGACCAGCACCGACAGAAATGCCTGCCAAAACGTAAAGCGTACAACGTGCCACAGGTAGCTGTCATTCAGTACCTGACGGATATTCCCGGCGGGAGAATAGAGCCACAGTGCAGCAAACGCTGCCAGCGCCACGCTGAGGATTAGCGTGGCGGCAATCAGACCAGGCCAGAGCCAGGAAGGAATTAGCGGCTGACGGCGTTTTGCCATGCCTGAATCCAGGTATTCCGGTGCTGTGCTACATCCTCAGGGCTAAACTCCAGCGTTATTGAAGGTTTTGCCGTTTGTGTGAAGGCGTCCGGTAGTGGAATATTGATAACCGGATACATCCAGTTGGTGGTCGGAATTTCCTGCTGGAATGCCGGTGTCATCATAAAGGCCATAAATTTAGCCGCCAATTCAGGCTGTTTACTGTTAGCCAGCAGGCCCGCCACTTCAACCTGCATATAGTGGCCTTCAGTGAAGTTAGCTGCCATGTAGCGATTATCTTTCTCTTCAATCACATGATAGGCCGGAGAGGTGGTATAGCTGAGGACTAAATCGGCTTCACCTTTAAGAAACAGACCATAGGCATCACTCCAGCCTTTGGTTACGGTAACGGTTTTCTTTGCCAGCTTTTGCCAGGCTTCACGGGCTTTATCTCCGTATACTTTTTGCATCCACAGTAGTAAACCAAGCCCCGGGGTGCTGGTGCGCGGATCCTGATAGATAACCCGCCATTTTTCAGGGCTTTCAATTAATTCATTCAGGCTTTTCGGCGGTGTCTTTAGTTTTTCGGTATTGTAGACAAAGGCAAAGTATCCATAGTCATAAGGGATAAAGGTATCGTCTTTCCAGCCGCCGGGTAAGGTTAGTGAGTGGGCATTTACATCCAGCTTATGTGGAACAAACAGGCCTGACTGTTTTGCGGCAACCAGTAAATTGTTATCTAAACCTAACACCATATCAGCGGTGCTTTTTTTACCTTCCATTTTCAGGCGATTAAGCAATGAGACACCATCGGCCAAAGGAACCAGTTTTAATTCGCACTGGCACTGTGCTTCAAAGGCTTTTTTGATTTTTGGACCGGGGCCCCAGTCAGAGGCAAAAGAGTCATAGGTATAGACGGTTAACGTTGGACGATGTTCCGCACCATTGGCCAGTAACGGACAAATGGCAAGAAAGCCGATTGCAGTGATGAGTTTTTTAAACACTTTGCACTCCCCTAAAAATATCAGTCGGAAACAAAGGTCTTTGAGTAAGTTAAGCTATTCAGCGGACAGGTGAAAAAACTGAACAGACTCTCAAATCCCTCCGCCGGGATTAACCGGATCAGGTTCTACGGGTATGGTCAGGTGTCATTTCACACGCTAAACACATTCTCAGCTCTATTTAGCACCCCGTTGAGAAGGGCACATTGTAGAGTCTGTTTGACCTCTGGGGAAGGAGATTATTATCCGAAGTAAATACTAACTCATTTATTACTGTTTCCGGCCTCCAGCCTGTAGTTATCAATATTGCCAATATCCATGTCAGTGGAGGAAACAGGAGGTAACCTGCCTCCGCTGATGATGGCAATTAGCCCATAAATTTGTGCCAGTACAGGGAAATAGGAATAATGATGATTAGAGCAGGTAAAAAGTTGACTACGGCGAAGGTTTTTATCTGAGCGATGCGTAACCCAACGGCAATCATAATAATGCCTCCGCAGGCGGAGAAATCTCCCAGCGTAATCTCTGTCATATAGGGCATGATTAAACGAGCAGAAAAATAGAGTCCACCCTGAACCAGAAGTTGAGGAATGGCGATGGACATGACGGCGGCACCCATAGAAGTGGCAAAAATCATGGCGGTGAAGATATCCAGAATCGATTTAACCACCAGCAACTGATAGTTGCCGGTCATTCCTTCGGTGAGCGCACCGACAATACCGGTACCACCGGCGCAAAACAGAACAATTAGAGCGGTAAAATTTTGTGTGTAAAGCTCCGGTGTCATACTGTGGTTACGCACCGGAATAATACGTGCTAATCCACGCTGTATCAGAGAGCCAAACTTCTGGACGCCTTTTTCCATATAGCAAATTTCACCGATGGCCAGCCCGACAATCAGCGCCAGCGCAACGGCGGGTAATTGCTGAACTTTTATCGTCATCACTACACCCATAGCAATGGAGATCATGGCGAATGCGGCAGGTAATCCATCTTGTAAACGTTTAGGCATCAGTGGTGCTAAAAAAAGACCTAACCCCCCGCCGATAAAAACGGCCGCGCTGTTCAGTAATGGACCAACCATGATTTTTCCTACTTTTGTATTTAAAAGAAACGTCCTCTCATTATTTTTGAGGATAGCATAGCTATCAGCACCAACAGGGGACAGGGATAGACGCTTACGGGAGTTGTTGTTAGCAGAAGAAACAGGATTAACAACAAAGAATGATTGGATAGTATCTTATATCATCCTGATTGTTTTTGCTTATTGTGGGTAAATTTACATCACTTAGCATAAATCAAAAATGGCAGACGATATGCCAGAACGGGAAAGGATTGCGTTGGATTCTGAGACAGAATCCTTCGTTTTGGTTTTGGCTCTGCCTCTTATTGTCTTTGGATTTAAATCTTACAGAATAGGTAACAACTTCTTTTTAGGGCTTTTAGTACACCCCTATGGGGTGCAATCAATGCCGCCTTCTATCGAAGGCGGATTTTTGATTAAATCTGGCGATTACCGCAAAAACACCGGCTGTTTAGCTTCATAAGCGCTAATGGCATCATCATGCTGCAACGTCAGACCAATACTATCCAACCCGTTAATCATGCAGTGTTTACGGAATGTGTCGATATTGAAGGCATAACCTTTATCACCGGCAATCACCTGCTGGTTTTCCAGGTCGACGGTAAATTCAACGCCTTCCTGGCTGGCAACCAGTTTAAACAGCTCATCAACTTCTGCTTCAGTTAAAATAACCGGTAATAGCTGATTATTGAATGAGTTACCGTAGAAGATATCGGCAAAGCTTGGGGCAATAACCACTTTAAAACCGTAATCTGTCAACGCCCAGGGGGCGTGCTCCCGCGAGGAACCACAGCCGAAGTTTTCGCGGGCCAGCAGAATGGAAGCCCCTTTATAGCGCGGCTTATTTAAAACAAAGTCAGGGTTTGGCTTCTGCCCGGCATCGTCCAGAAAGCGCCAGTCGTTAAACAGGTGCTGACCAAAACCGGTACGGGTGACTTTTTGCAGAAACTGCTTGGGAATAATGGCATCGGTATCGACGTTTGCTGCATCTAACGGGACTACTATGCCGGTATGTTGAGTAAATTTAGTCATGTTGTAGTCTCCTTAGCTCAGTTTGCGAATATCGGCAAAGTGACCGGCAATTGCTGCCGCTGCGGCCATTGCCGGACTCACCAGATGAGTGCGCCCACCGCGGCCCTGACGGCCTTCAAAATTACGGTTACTGGTTGATGCACAGCGTTCTCCCGGCTCTAAGCGGTCATTATTCATGGCTAAACACATAGAGCAGCCAGGTAAACGCCATTCAAAGCCTGCATCGATAAAGATCTTATCCAGACCTTCCGCTTCAGCCTGGGCTTTAACCGGACCGGAGCCAGGGACCACCATCGCTACCACACCAGAGGCAACTTTGTGGCCTTTGGCTATAGCCGCCGCCGCACGCAGATCTTCAATCCGTGAGTTAGTACATGAACCGATAAACACTTTATCAATCGCGACATCGGTCAGTTTAGTGCCGGCTTTCAAATCCATATAAGCCAGTGCTTTTTCTGCTGATGTCCGTTCCACCGGATCGCTGAAAGAGGCCGGATCGGGAATACTTTGGTCAATTGCCATAACCTGACCGGGGTTTGTTCCCCAGGTGACCTGTGGTGCGATATCGGCAGCATTCAGGGTGATGACTGCATCAAATTTAGCGCCATCATCAGATTTTAATGTGCGCCAGTAGGTGACGGCGGCATCCCATTGCTCCGCTTTAGGGGCGAACTGACGGCCTTTTACATAGTCAAAGGTGGTGTTATCCGGCGCAACCAGACCGGCTTTAGCGCCCATCTCAATCGCCATATTACACAGCGTCATACGGCCTTCCATGGACAGCGCTTCAATGGCTTTGCCACAAAATTCCACAACATAACCGGTACCACCCGCGTGGCCAATTTTACCGATAATGGCTAATACAATATCTTTAGCCGTGATGCCTTCAGCAGTATTGCCCTGAACTTCAATTTTCATGGTTTTAGCCCGCGCCTGCTTCAGGGTTTGGGTTGCTAAAACGTGCTCCACTTCAGAAGTACCAATACCAAAAGCCAGTGAACCAAAAGCACCATGAGTTGCGGTGTGGGAATCGCCACACACAATGGTCATGCCTGGCAGCGTCATACCTTGTTCCGGGCCGATAACGTGAACAATGCCCTGATAAGGGTGATTTAAGTCATATAAAGAGACATTAAACTCTTTACAGTTTTTAATCAGCTCCTGCATCTGAATGCGGGCCATCTCGCCACAGGCGTTAATGTCTTTGGTTTGAGTAGAGACATTATGGTCCATGGTGGCAAAGGTTTTTCCCGGCTGGCGTACCGGACGCTTCATTGCCCGTAAACCATCGAAAGCCTGTGGTGAGGTGACTTCATGCACCAAATGACGATCGATATACAATAATGGAGTTTCGTTCGGCGCTTCGTACACAACGTGGGCGTCGTACAATTTTTGATACAGTGTCTTAGCCATTTTATGCCCCCTGAGCGACGAACTGAGCGATGATATCGCCCATTTGACTGGTGCTGACAGACTTGCCGTTACCGGCTAAATCTGATGTACGGTAACCTTGCTCTAATGCCTGATTGATGGCTTTTTCGATGGCGTTAGCAGCATCGTCAGCATTCAGGCTATAGCGTAGTAATAGTGACAGCGAAAGGATTTGTGCAATGGGGTTGGCGATATTCTTTCCGGCAATATCCGGAGCAGAACCACCGGCCGGTTCGTATAAACCAAAGCCTTTTTCGTTCAGACTGGCTGATGGCAGCATTCCCATTGAGCCGGTAATCATGGCGCATTCGTCAGACAAAATGTCACCAAACAGATTAGAGCACAGTACAACGTCAAACTGAGAAGGTTCTTTCACCATCTGCATTGTGGCGTTATCAATATACATATGGTTTAACGCGATATCCGGGTATTGTTTAGCAATCTCAGTTACCACTTCACGCCATAAAATAGAGCTTTGTAACACGTTAGATTTATCGATGGAGGTGACTTTAGCGCGACGTTTACGGGCCGCCTCAAAAGCGATATGGGCAATGCGTTCAATTTCGAAACGATGATAAACCTCAGTATCAAAGGCTTTTTCCTGTGGACCAGAGCCTTCGCGACCTTTTGGTTGACCGAAATAGATACCGCCGGTTAACTCGCGCGCACATAAAATATCAAAGCCTTTATGGGAAATATCACTTCTTAACGGACTAAAGTCTTCTAAACCCTGATACAGACGCGCAGGGCGCAAATTACTGAATAACTGAAAGTGTTTGCGTAAAGGCAACAATGCACCGCGTTCCGGTTGCTCTGCCGGTGGCAGATGTTCCCATTTTGGTCCACCAACGGAACCAAACAAAATTGCATCCGCCTGCTCGCAACCTGCAACCGTTGCTGCGGGTAATGGCATGCCGTGACGATCGATGGCAGCACCACCTACATCATATTCACTGGTGGTAATTTGAATGTTAAAGCGCTGGCGAACGGCATCCAGTACTTTAATTGCCTGCTGCATCACTTCCGGGCCAATGCCATCTCCGGGCAATACTGCAATGTGGTAAGAACGCGTCATAATTGCTCCATACTTTATGGTTGTTTTGTTGCAACAAATGTTGTTATAGCTAATGTTTGCTTAAAAAAATAAAACGTAATTATTACCCGGCAGTTTGTGTCAGTCGCTGTTTTTGCGCTTCCACCTGCTGGGCGCGCCAGATGTGGTTCAGTACGTGAACCAGCGCCTGTGCCGAAGATTCAACAATATCTGTTGCCAGCCCAACGCCGTGGAAACGGCGGCCTTCATACTCAGCAACAATATCTACCTGACCCAAAGCATCTTTTCCCTGACCTTTCGCAGTTAATTGATACTTCACGATTGAAATAGGATAGTCAGCAATACGGTTAATCGCCTGATAGACCGCATCTACCGGGCCGTTACCCGTTGCCGCTTCGGACTTGATTGCACTACCGCAGGCCAGACGCACAGAGGCGGTTGCCATCAGGTTAGTACCAGACTGCACGCTGAAGTAATCCAGCGCGAAGTGATCCTGTTCTTCCTGTTGTTTATGGATAAATACCAGCGCTTCCAAATCGTAATCAAATACCTGACCTTTTTTATCCGCCAGCTTCAGGAAGGCGGCATACAGATCGTCCAGAGAGTAATCATTTTCGCTGTAGCCCATGGCTTCCATACGGTGTTTCACTGCGGCACGACCAGAGCGGGAGGTCAGGTTTAATTGTACCTGACTGAAGCCAATGGATTCCGGGGTCATGATTTCATAGGTTTCGCGGTTTTTCAGTACGCCATCCTGATGAATACCGGAGGAGTGGGCATAGGCATTAGAACCCACCACAGCTTTATTAGCCGGAACTGGCATATTGCACAATTGGCTAACCAACTGACTGGTGCGGTAGATTTCCTGATGGTTGATATTGGTGTGTACACCCATAATGTCCTGACGAACTTTAATCGCCATAATCACTTCTTCCAGCGCACAGTTACCGGCACGTTCACCAATACCGTTAATGGTACCCTCTACCTGACGGGCACCAGCCTGAACTGCAGTAATGGAGTTAGCTACCGACATACCCAAATCGTCGTGGCAGTGAACGGACAGGATCGCTTTATCAATATTAGGTACACGCTGATACAGGGTTTCAATGATATTGCCAAACTGACGCGGTACGGTATAACCCACGGTATCCGGAATATTAATGGTGGTAGCACCGGCATTGATTGCGGCTTCTACCACACGGCACAGATTATCAATTGGAGTACGGCCAGCGTCTTCACAAGAGAATTCAACATCGTCAGTATAGTTGCGGGCTCTTTTGACGGAACGTACTGCCATTTCCATCACATCTTCAAAAGAACGCTTCAGTTTGGATTCGATATGCAGGGTGGAGGTGGCTAAAAAAACGTGAATACGAAAGGCTTCGGCTACGCGCAATGCTTCTGCTGCAACGTCGATATCTTTATCGACGCAGCGCGCCAATGCACACACTCGACTATTTTTGATCTGCCGGGCGATGCTTTGCACCGATTCAAAATCACCCGGAGAAGAGACCGGGAAGCCAACTTCCATTACATCTACGCCCATGCGCTCTAACGCCATAGCAATCTGCATTTTTTCTTTTACACTCAGGCTTGCCTGTAAAGCCTGTTCGCCGTCTCGCAGGGTGGTATCAAAGATAATTACTTGCTGGCTCATATTCTGTACCTTCTGTTTTGAAATCGTTTAATCGGGTTAAAACTTCCTGCGAGGCAAAAAAAAACCCGCGCAGGTAGCGCGGGTTTCTTGTGTTTTTCTGAATCTAATCAGTTCGTCTTCCACAAGCCAGCCGCGCAACAAGATGCGAGGAGAAGGAGGCTGAGAAAACGAACAGAAGCAAACATGCGATTCAGTACTCTTTTATAAAAATTCAGTAGTAATTAAATTGATACTAGATTGCCGGGTTGTTGTCAACGGTTGTTTTGTTTTTTGACTAAAAAAAATGGTTTACTGGTGGTAAACAAAAAACGTAAACCATCAATAAGCAGATTTTTTATCTATTATTACCCCTTTCGTTTTACAGCAACTACGCTTACTAAAGTTGTATTATTTACCGAACTTTCTTAGTGTTATTAGGAGGATGTATGAGGAAATGGTTAGTGGCGGCAATAGGGCTGACGGTACTGGCAACCAGCGCACTCGCTCAGGCGAATGGCGTTGACGAGCAGATGAAGCTGATTGCCAAAAATTATCGTACGGTATTAAACACCAATTCACCCGATGAGTTTAAACAAGGTTTAGCCGCGATGAAGCAGGCGGCGCAAAAAGCACAACAGGGCACGCCGGATAAACTGGCAGGACAGGAAAAAGATAGCGCCAGTATGAAAGATTTTCGTCATGGTCTGGATACTCTGATCGGGGAAATCGATGGTGCTACGGCATTAGCGGATTCCGGTAAATTTGATCAGGCCAAACAGGCAGCGGAACAGTTTAAACAAACCCGTGACCAGTATCATAAGAAGTATAAGTAAATGATTCAGCGTTGGGATGGGGTGGTCAGAATCACTCACTGGTGTGTTGCACTGGGGTTTCTGATTAATCGACTGCATATTACCGAGCCAGGTAAAACGCTGCATCAGATTGTAGGGTTAACCGTTGCGGCGTTGGTAATTGTTCGTCTGATATGGGGAATGACCGGTGCAAAGGGGCCGGCTCGTCTTTCCGCTATTATCCCAACTTGTTCAGCGATACGTCAGCATCTGGAGGAGGTGCGCCAGCGCTCGGCTCACCGTTCTCTGGGGCACAATCCTATTGGCGCTATGAGTATTTGGTTATTTTGGTTCTTATTACCGCTGGTGGCTTTAACCGGATGGGCTCAGGATACTGCCTTAATCGATCGCTGGCCGGTGGATGAATGGCACTACTGGTTGGTAAACTCAGTAACGGTATTAGTCGGTTTACACATTTTAGCGGTAGTTGCTCTTTCGCTCTGGCTTAAGCGTAATTTGATTGCGGCTATGTTGCCGGGCAGGCGCTAACACACCTTTATTACCTACCTGTTTATCTTCTAAATATTCCTTCCATAGCCTACTGTTTTTAAAGAGTTTTCAGCTTAAAGTTTGCAATCACTCACGCATATTTAGTTAATTTCCATTGACCAGCAGACGAGAAAATGTAGACTTCTCAACATAAAAATAGCGAACAGCTGTAAGCTGAAAATGAGAGCCATTTATGAACCAAACACTCAGGCAATTTCACCCGGTTGGTCGCGTGCAAGATCGCATCCAACAAAACCCGACCAGAATTGCATTCAGAGAGTGGGATCAACATCAGGAAACGTCACTAAGCTGGCAGCAAATTGGTGAACGCATCTCCCAAACCGCCAGGGCTTTGTTAAGCACGGGTGTACAGGTTCAGGATCGTATTGCTATCTTTGCTAATAACAGTATTAACTGGGCGATTACTGATTTATCGATTCTTCATTTACGCGCTATTGCGGTCCCTATTTATTCTACCAATACGTCGGTACAGTCTGCTTTTGTGATTAATGATGCACAGGTCAGAACGCTGTTTGTTGGCGCTCAGGCGCAAATGGATGCGGCATTAACTCTCTGTGAGCTTTGTCCTCAGTTGGAAAGAATCATTGCGTTTGATAAAAGTATCGATCTGCGTGGTTGTGATCTCGCCATTCACCTAGATGATTTCTGTCAACGGGCTGATGATAGCCATATGGCTGAGTTTCAGGAGCGTATTCATTCTCGTGATATCGACGATCTGTTTACTCTGATCTACACCTCCGGCACCACCGGCGAACCTAAAGGGGTGATGTTGGATTACCGCAATCTGGCCACGCAATTTTGTCTGCACGACGAGCGTCTGACCGTTAGTGCTGATGATGTGTCCCTTAGTTTTCTGCCGTTATCCCATGTTTTTGAACGTGCCTGGAGTCTGTATGTGATGCATGCCGGTGCGCAAAACGTCTATTTACGAGATACCGCGGCAGTACGGGAAGCTATGTCGGATGTAAAACCTACGGTGATGTGTGCGGTGCCGCGGTTTTATGAAAAAGTTTTCTCAGCGATTCATGACAAAGTCGCTCTGGCGTCATGGCATCGTCGCGCCTTATTCCATAGTGCGTTGTGGTGCGGTAAACGTAAATTCTGGGCAGCCCATCAGGGCAAAAAACTGAATCCACTGATGGCTGTGGTTCATCGTCTGGCGGATAAGCTGGTGCTGAAAAAGCTACGCGGCATATTGGGTGGAAATATTCGCTTTTTACCCGCGGCGGGCGCCAAACTGGATGACAATATCATCCTGTTCTTCCACGCGGTGGGGCTGCATATTACTTATGGTTACGGTATGACTGAAACCTGTGCCACCGTATCCTGCTGGGAAGAGACCGGTTTCCGTTTTGGGTCTATTGGTCGTCCGCTACCGGGTGTTGATGTGCGTATCGGCGACGAGAACGAAATTCAGGTGCGCGGTCCAATTGTGATGCGCGGTTATTACAATCGTCCGGAAGAGAGCGCTGCGGCTTTTACTGCGGATGGTTGGTTAAAAACCGGCGATGCAGGCTGGTTGGATGAGTCCGGCAATCTGTTTATTACCGAACGTATTAAAGACTTAATGAAGACATCATGTGGTAAATATATTGCACCACAGGTGATTGAAGGCGCATTAGGGCAGGACCGTTTTATCGATCAAATCGCAGTAGTGGCCGATGCCCGTAAATTTGTTTCTGCACTGATTGTCCCTTGCTTTGTCAGTCTGGAAGAGTATGCCCGTTCTATGAATCTGATTTATAAAGACAGGATAGAGCTATTGCGCCATAGTCATATTGTGGAACTGTTTGAACAGCGTCTGAATGAGCTACAAAAGGAGCTGGCGCGTTTTGAGCAGGTTAAACGCTTTACGCTGCTGCCTGATGCTTTCAGTATGGAGTTAGGTGAACTGACTCCGACGCTTAAACTGCGGCGTAAGGTGATACTTAATCGTTATCAGAATGAGATTGAGTTGATGTATAGGGAATAAGCAGTGGAGTGGAGTTTGTATATTTACAAAGGCGCACATATGAAGTGCGCCTTTGTTTTTTTCTGGCTTTAACCTGATGTGTGGGTTTTTAATCGGAACACCCCGGTGGAGAATGACCGATTATTCTGCTGGTTATTGGCTTAATGGCTTGAAAAACTTTCTTTTTTGGTACTGAAAGAATGCTTTTGCCAGTATGAACAGACAGCGTTATGGTAATAAGCCAACCCTTGACTATCTTTTATGTGATGCCTTTTGGCTGAGTGGTGAGCCGGGGCTGTAAAATATAAGCAGACCAGACAAGATTGATATCATGGGTAAAACCCTGTATTCCGCCTTATGGCTTACTATCGCCAGAGTGCACAACAACAATAACCTGGAGGAAACCCATGGAAACGTTATCCGGAGCTGAGATCGTTGTCCGATCGTTGATCGATCAGGGGGTGAAGCATTTATTTGGTTATCCGGGTGGAGCCGTGCTGGATATCTATGATGCACTGCACACAATAGGTGGCATTGACCATGTGTTAGTTCGCCATGAGCAGGCTGCCGTATATATGGCTGATGGCTTTGCGCGGGCAACCGGCGAAGTCGGAGTGGTGTTGGTGACTTCAGGGCCGGGGGCAACCAATGCGATAACCGGTATCGCTACCGCCTATATGGATTCAATTCCGCTGGTAGTGCTGTCCGGTCAGGTGGCAACCACATTGATAGGCAATGATGCCTTTCAGGAATGCGATATGGTGGGGATTTCCCGCCCGGTGGTAAAACATAGCTTTTTAGTTAAGCATGTTGAAGACATTCCTATGGTGCTGAAAAAAGCGTTCTACGTTGCCAGCACGGGTCGTCCTGGTCCGGTCGTGGTTGATTTACCCAAGGATATTCTCAATCCGGCAATTAAGATTCCGTATTCCTACCCGGATCAAATCTCTATGCGTTCTTATAACCCTACGGTGCAGGGGCATCGGGGGCAAATTAAGCGCGCTTTACAAATGCTGTTGGAGGCAAAAAATCCGGTGGTATATGTTGGCGGCGGTGCCATCACTTCCGGCTGTGATGCTGAGTTAAAGACGCTGGTAGAAACGCTGAATCTACCGGTAGCCAGCTCATTGATGGGGCTGGGTGCCTTTCCTTCAACGGATAAGCATTTTGTTGGTATGCTGGGTATGCATGGCACCTATGAAGCCAATATGACCATGCATCACTCCGATCTGATCTTCGCAGTTGGTGTACGGTTTGATGACCGTACCACCAACAATCTGGCGAAGTACTGCCCGGAGGCGACGGTATTACATATTGATATCGACCCTACTTCCATTTCTAAAACGGTAAATGCCGATGTGCCTATTGTTGGGGATGCCAGACAGGTATTGGCACAGATGTTGGATATACTGAAACAGCGGGATCCGGCCCAAAGCTTTGAGAATCTGGATAGCTGGTGGCAGTGCATTGATGAGTGGCGTTGTAAAAAGTCGCTGGCTTACGATCACAGCGGTGACCGTATTAAACCACAGGCGGTCATTGAAGCCCTGTACCGTTTAACTCAGGGCAATGCTTATGTTGCTTCTGACGTAGGTCAACATCAGATGTTTGCCGCGTTGTATTATCCGTTTGATAAACCGCGTCGCTGGATTAACTCCGGTGGCCTCGGCACTATGGGCTTTGGTCTACCCGCTGCACTGGGGGTTAAACTGGCGTTACCAAGAGAAACGGTAGTTTGCGTAACCGGGGATGGCAGTATTCAAATGAATATTCAGGAGCTATCTACCGCGTTGCAATATGATTTGCCCGTCGTGGTACTCAACCTGAATAACAAGTTCCTTGGTATGGTAAAACAGTGGCAGGACCTGATTTATGCCGGTCGTCACTCCCACTCCTATATGGATTCGCTGCCTGACTTTGTCAAACTGGCGGAAGCCTATGGTCATGTGGGGATCTCCATCAGTAAACCGGAAGAGCTGGAAACTAAACTGGCGGAAGCGCTGGCAATTAAGAATCGTCTGGTGTTTGTTGATGTGGCCATTGATGAAAGAGAACACGTCTATCCGATGCAAATTCGCGGCGGTGCAATGGACGAAATGTGGCTAAGCAGAACGGAGAGGAGCTGATTATGCGCCGTATACTATCAGTACTACTGGAAAATGAATCCGGCGCCTTGTCGCGGGTGATTGGCCTGTTTTCCCAACGGGGATACAACATTGAAAGCCTGACCGTAGCGCCAACGGACGATCCAACCCTTTCGCGTATGACTATTCATACTAAAGGCGATGCGAAAGTGCTGGAGCAGATAGAAAAACAGCTTCACAAGCTGGTTGATGTTTTGCGGGTATCTGAACTAACCGATGGTGACTGCGTTGAACGTGAGATCATGTTGGTGAAATTGCGTACTTCTGGTGACGGTAGGGAAGAGGTAAAACGCTGTGCAGATATATTCCGCGGTCAGATCGTTGACGTTACCTCTTCCTTGTATACCGTTCAACTGGTGGGCACTAGCAGCAAACTGGATGCATTTCTGGCAGCGATACGTGAAGCGGGCGAAATTGTTGAAGTTGCCCGTTCAGGAATTGTTGGCGTAGGGCGCGGCGAGCGAATTATGCGCTAGCTATTATTCAGACAAAAACAGGAGCTCTACCGATGATGTAGAGCTTTTTATTTTGTATTACACTGACTGAATGGATTAAGCAGTTGCTGAATCGTCATATCTTGGGTTAGATCTACATTACTTAAAGCCATTTATATTATTATGGTTATTATGCCACCAATGACGGGGCGAATTGATACTTAAGGGGTTAATGTGAAACTGGATGAAATTGCGCGTCTCGCTGGTGTTTCACGCACGACGGCCAGCTATGTAATTAATGGCAAAGCCAAGCAATATCGTGTGAGCGATAAAACAGTTGAGAAAGTCATGGCGGTAGTCCGGGAACATAATTATCAACCTAATGCGGTTGCTGCTGGTTTACGTGCTGGTCGTACCCGTTCTATCGGGCTGGTTATTCCCGATTTAGAAAACACCAGCTATACGCGAATTGCTAACTACCTTGAACGTCAGGCGCGCCAGCGTGGCTATCAGTTGCTTATTGCCTGTTCCGAAGACCAGCCGGATAACGAAATGCGCTGCGTTGAGCATTTGCTGCAACGTAAGGTGGATGCCCTGATTATCTCTACCGCATTGCCACCGGAACATCCGTTCTATCAGCGCTGGGTAAACAGTACATTACCGATTATCGCACTTGACCGGGCGCTGGATCGTGAACACTTTATCAGTGTTGTCGGGGCCGACTACGAAGACGCAGAAATGCTGGCATCGGAGCTGCGTAACTTTAAAGCAGATAGTGTGGCCTATCTGGGGGCGTTACCTGAATTATCCGTCAGTCAGTTGCGTGAGCAAGGGTTCCGTCAGGCGTGGAAAGGGGATAAGCGTCAGGTCAGCTATATTTATGCCAATAGCTATGAGCGTGAATCAGCGGCAGAAGTATTTAAAAACTGGCTGGAATCTAACCCGATTCCTCAGGCAATTTATACTACGTCATTCTCATTGCTGCAGGGTGTGATGGATGTGATTTTACAGAAACAGGGACGTCTGCCTGCCGATCTGGCAATTGCTACCTTTGGTGATAATGAGCTGCTGGATTTTCTTGAGTGTCCGGTATTGTCTGTTGCTCAACGCCACAGAGAAGTTGCAGAGCGGGTGTTGGAATTAGCATTGGCAAGTATTGATGAAACTCAAAAGCCAAAACCTGGACTGACACGCATTCGACGTAGTTTATTCCGCCGCGGCAGCCTGAGTCGTGCATAACCTGTAAAATCATCTCAAAAGTATCACTTTGATAACCTGAGAAAATCGCAAGGGGCCAGTTACAGGCCCTTTGTTTTATGCTCCGTAAGCCGTATTGCACTTACTCCAAAGCGTTACGTTATGTTACTATTGCACACTAAAGTATTAGCCAGATTGATGAGTAAAATGGCCAACCACATCTATTCCCTTCCATTCACATCAGATCGTGTCAGATTTATGCGGTAGTGGTTATAGAAATATTTTTTTATATTAACGGATTTTTTTATTGATTGATTGCCAACGCTGTTAACCGCCCGCTTTCCTGATTTTGAGTTGAATAAATAATTATTACTATTCATATTGTTAGTCTGATTTCTTTAAATTTGACACGCATTAATTCTATTTTCAGGAAGCTAAATAACCACGCTATTTAGTGTAAAGTCGCGGCACTTCGTCTTGACAAGCTTTTAATACCCTCCGTAAACTCTATTCAAGTGGGAATTTGTGGGGTAAAGTGGTAAAACTTGTCGCGAAGGAGTGACCCGCCCATGTTTCGTGGAGCAACAACAATAAATCTTGATAGTAAGGGGCGATTAGCTATCCCCACTCGCTATCGGGATTCACTGCTGGATGAATGTGAAGGACAATTGGTATGTACCATTGACCTCCATCAGCCATGCCTGTTGCTTTACCCCCTTCCTGAATGGGAAAAAATTGAACAGAAGCTATCCCGACTATCCAGCATGAATCCAGCCGAACGCAGAGTGCAGCGTCTGTTGTTAGGTCATGCCAGCGAATGTCAACTGGATAGCGCTGGTCGTGTATTGATAGCAAATACGTTGCGGCAACATGCGCTTTTAGTAAAAGAAGTGATGCTGGTCGGGCAGTTCAATAAATTTGAACTGTGGAGTGAAGAGGCCTGGTATCAACAAGTTAAGGACGACATCGAGGCTGAGCAGTCTGCTAAGTCACCTCTCTCAGAGCGGTTACAGGATTTTTCATTATAAGCTATGTTGAATAATTATCAGCACACCACGGTGCTTTTGGATGAAGCAGTTAATGCCTTAAGCATTCGACAGGATGGTATCTATATTGACGGTACTTTTGGCCGTGGTGGACACTCGCGCCTGATCCTCTCCCAACTGGGGTCTCAGGGGCGTCTTATTGCGATAGACCGTGACCCTCAGGCAATTGAAGCCGCATCTGCTATTTCAGACCCTCGTTTCTCTATTATTCATGGTCCTTTTTCTGAGCTGGCCAGCTATGTTCGCGATCTTGGTTTAGAAGGCAAGGTTGACGGCATTTTGCTGGATTTGGGCGTCTCTTCCCCTCAGCTGGATGATGCCGAACGCGGTTTCTCATTTATGCGCGACGGGCCACTGGATATGCGGATGGATCCGACTCGTGGTTTGTCAGCGGCACAGTGGCTATTAAAAGCGGAAGAAGAAGACATTGCCTGGGTGCTAAAAACTTTTGGCGAAGAGCGCTTTGCCAGGCGTATTGCCCGGGGCATCGTTGAACGTAATCGTACCGAACCAATGACCCGTACCCATGAGCTGGCAGAGGTTATTGCGACAGCAACTCCTGTTCGTGACAAACATAAACATCCGGCAACCCGCAGTTTTCAGGCGATCCGAATTTATATCAATAGTGAACTGGAAGAGATTGAGCGTGCGCTGGATGGCGCTCTGGACGTACTGAAAGAAGGTGGCCGCCTTTCTGTTATCAGCTTTCATTCACTGGAAGACCGTATTGTTAAACGTTTTATCCGCCAGCATAGCAAGGGGCCGCAGGTTCCGGCGGGGATTCCGTTAACAGAAGAGCAGTTAAGACAACATGGCGCAAGAAAATTAAAAGCGCTGGGAAAAATGATGCCGTCTGAGCAAGAAGTGGCAGAGAACGCACGGGCCCGTAGCTCGGTGTTGCGTTTTGCCCAAAGGACAGCGGAATGATATCGAATGAGCGCCACAGTTTAGCCAGCATCATCGGCGATGATTTGCTGCGCAACGCAAAGTTACCGCTGTTGCTGACTGTGATAGTTCTGGTATCGGCGATAGCGGTAGTGTTATCCAGCCACCGTACTCGCCTGTTAACCGCAGAGCGCGAACAGCTGATATTAGAGCGTGAAGCACTGGAAATTGAGTGGCGTAACCTGATTCTGGAAGAGAATGCGCTGGCTGACCATAGCCGCATTGAGCGTCTGGCTAATGAGAAGTTGCAAATGCTGCATGTAGCACCGGATCAGGAACAAATCGTTATCCAGAAATAGTCAAAAGAACTGATAACACAGTTGGCGTGCGGAGCGCGTTACAAATTAATAGATTGATGAACTTACCATGGCTAATGAAATGAGATGAAAGCAGCACGAACCAATAAGATTAAAGTAAAACGTCCTGAAAATGGGGCCGGCTTTGTAAGCTGGCGTTTTGGTTTGCTCTGCTTGTTTATTGTATTAGCCATGTTTGGTTTGATTGCTCGTGCTGCATGGTTACAGGTTATTGAGCCGGATAAACTGGTTAAAGAAGGGGACATGCGCTCCTTACGGGTGCAGGAAGTTCCTACCGTTCGCGGCATGATCTCCGATCGCTTTGGTCGTCCACTCGCGGTTAGCGTGCCGGTTAATGCAATTTGGGCCGATCCAAAAGAGCTGAATGAGCGCGGTGGTATTTTACCGGATATGCACTGGAAGGCGCTGGCAGATGTTGTTGGCTTGCCGTTGGATAAACTGACAGAAAAAATTAATGCAAACCCTAAGGGACGTTTTGTCTATCTGGCCCGCCAAATCAATTCAGAAACCGCAGAGTATGTGCGCAAGCTTAAACTGCCGGGGATCTACTTAAAACGCGAATCTCGCCGCTTCTATCCTGCCGGGCCGGTTACTGCTCATGTTGTTGGTTTTACTAACATTGATGATAACGGTCTGGAAGGCATTGAAAAAAGCTTTGAAGATAAGCTGGTGGGTAAGTCCGGTGAGCGCACGGTACGTAAAGATCGTTACGGTCGGGTGATTGAAGATATCTCTTCGGTAGACAGTCAGGCGGCTCATAATCTGACCTTAAGTATTGATGAACGCCTTCAGGCACTGGTTTATCGCGAGTTGAGCAATGCAGTTGCCGTTAATAAAGCGGAATCAGGCACAGCCGTGCTGGTGGATGTGAATACCGGCGAAATTCTGGCAATGGTTAACAGCCCTTCCTATAACCCGAATAACCGGGTTGGCTCACCGGAAGATTTCTTCCGTAATCGGGCAATCACTGACATTTTTGAACCGGGATCGACGGTTAAACCTATGGTGGTTATGACCGCGTTAGATCGCGGCATCATCAAAGAAAATTCTGTATTGAATACCAGACCATATCGGGTCAATGGTCATGAGATAAAGGATGTAGCCCTTTATCCTGAACTGACCATCACCGGTATTTTACAAAAATCCAGTAACGTCGGTGTTTCTCATCTGGCGTTGGATATGCCAGCCGATGCGTTAGTTGATACATACTCACGCTTTGGGCTGGGACAACCTACCAATTTGGGATTGGTTGGGGAAAGCAGTGGCTTGTTTTTACAAAAAAAACGGTGGTCTGACATAGAGAGGGCCACCTTCTCATTTGGCTATGGGCTAATGGTAACGCCGTTACAGTTAGCGCGGGCCTATGCAACTATGGGGAGCTTCGGCGTTTATCGTCCGCTTTCCATCACCAAAATTGACCCGCCGGTACAGGGAAAGCGCATCTTTCCTGAAAGCACCGTGCGTACTGTGGTTCATATGATGGAATCCGTAGCCTTACCCGGAGGCGGTGGTACTAAAGCCGCAGTGAAAGGTTATCGTATTGCCATCAAAACCGGTACCGCGAAGAAAGTGGGTCCTAATGGTGGCTATATCAATAAATATATTGCCTATACGGCGGGCCTGGCACCAGCCAGTAAGCCGCGCTATGCGCTGGTCGTAGTGATCAACGATCCGGGTGCCGGACAGTATTATGGTGGCGCCGTTTCTGCGCCGGTATTTGGTGCAATTATGGGCGGGGTTTTACGGACAATGAATATCGAGCCAGATGCATTGCCCGTAGCGGATAAAAACGAATTAGTCATTAATCAGAAAGGAGCTTCCGGTGGCCGATCTTAATTTAAGCGATCTGCTCGCTCCGTGGAATATTCAGGTTCCTGAGCGCAAATTAAAAGAGATGACGCTGGATAGCCGCGTAGTGGCCGCGGGCGATCTCTTTATTGCCATTGTGGGCCATAAAGTGGATGGTCGTCGTTATATTTCTCAGGCGATTGCTCAGGGTGTCGCGGCAGTGATTGCCGAAGCCGAAGGGGAAGCGCCTAACGGCACGGTTGTGATGTCTCACGGCGTTCCCGTTATTTACATTGAACATCTGAATTTACATTTGTCGGCTATTGCCGGTCGTTTTTACCAGCAGCCGTCAGAGAAAATGCGTTTAGTTGGCGTAACCGGAACCAACGGTAAAACTACCACCACTCAATTGTTAGCACAGTGGAGCCAGCTTCTGGGAGAAAGAGGCGCGGTGATGGGCACTGTGGGCAATGGTTTATTAGGCCATGTGGTACCAACAGAGAATACTACCGGCTCGGCAGTTGACGTTCAGCGTGAACTGAATGAACTGGTGAAAAGCGGCGCGACCTTTACCGCGATGGAAGTCTCTTCCCATGGATTAGTGCAGGAGCGGGTTGCTGCTCTGCATTTTGCCGCTGCGGCTTTTACCAATCTTAGCCGCGACCATCTTGATTACCATGGCAGTATGGAAGAGTACGAAGCTGCTAAATGGCGACTGTTTGAACGTCATCAGGTTGGCGAAGCCATTATCAATGTGGATGACGCCGTCGGTGCCAGTCGTATAGCCGCTATGCCAAATGCCATTGCTGTTACTATGGAAGATAACCTTCCTCAGGGTTGGCAGGGGCGTTGGTTAAAAGCTTATGAGGTCTCTTATCATGACAATGGCGCGACAGTAAAATTTGACTCCAGCTGGGGCGGCGGTGTGGTAGAAAGTCGTCTGTTAGGGGCATTTAACGTGAGCAACCTGCTTGTTGCTCTGACAACGCTGTTGTCACTAGGCTATTCACTCAATCATCTGGTAGAATCTGCGCCGAATTTACAACCTGTGTGTGGTCGTATGGAAGTATTTACCGCTCCGGGTCGTCCTACCGTGGTGGTCGATTATGCCCATACGCCAGATGCTCTGGAAAAAGCGCTGGAAGCAGCAAGGTTGCATTGTAAGGGCGAGTTGTGGTGCGTGTTTGGCTGCGGTGGCGATCGTGACCGCGGTAAGCGTCCGCTAATGGGCGGTGTTGCTGAACAGTTTGCCGATCGCGTTATTGTTACTGATGATAACCCTCGTAGTGAAGACCCTCAGGCGATTGTCGCTGATATCCTGACTGGATTTACCGATGCCAGACGCGCCAATGTGATTCACGGTCGGGCAGAAGCCGTTACCAGTGTGGTTATGCAGGCTGGTCCTGATGATGTGGTGGTGATTGCCGGTAAAGGCCATGAAGATTATCAACTGATTGGTAATCGTCGACTGGATTATTCTGACCGTACCACAGTAGCGAACTTACTGGGTATGGCCTCAGGGGTATTAGTATGATTCCGATTACCCTGAAACAACTGGCCGAAGTGGTCAACGGTAAACTTATCGCCTCAACGGCAGATATTACCGGGCAGCAAATTGTTGATGTGGTTACTGACACTCGCAAAATTGTTGCTGGCTGTTTGTTTATTGCCCTGAAGGGCGAACGTTTTGATGCTCATGATTTTGCCGCAGAGGCAATTAATCAGGGAGCCAGTGTTTTATTGGTTAGTCAGCACTTACCGTTGGATGTGGCTCAGGTCATTGTTGCGGATACCCGTATTGCATTGGGTAAGCTGGGTGGCTGGGTAAGACAGCAAGTACCTGCACGGGTCGTTGCATTAACCGGATCGTCCGGTAAAACCAGCGTAAAAGAGATGACGGCGACCATTTTGCAGCAGTGTGGTGAAGTGCTGTATACCGCAGGCAACTTAAATAACGATATTGGCGTCCCGTTAACGCTATTGCGCCTGACGAAGCGTCATCAGTTTGCCGTTGTGGAATTAGGTGCTAACCATGCCGGTGAGATTGCCTATACCACGGCGTTAACCCATCCGGAAAGTGCACTGGTCAATAATCTGGCTGCTGCGCATCTGGAAGGTTTTGGTTCACTGGCGGGTGTTGCTAAAGCCAAAGGCGAAATCTTCCAGGGTTTGTCTTCCCGGGGTGTCGCTATCATCAATAGCGATAGTAATGATTTGTCCGGTTGGCAAAGCCTGCTGGATGATAAAATAGTGTGGCGTTTTTCTGCCAGCCACACTGAGCAGGTCGAATTTTATGCAACGGATGTCGTGGTAAAACCACAGGGCACTCGCTTTGTTTTACATTCGCCGGTAGGAGAAACTGAAGTTTTACTTCCACTGCCGGGTAAACACAATATCGCCAATGCGCTGGCAGCGACGGCATTAGCCGTGTCGGTGGGTGCATCGTTAGAGCAGGTCGCATCAGGGTTGTCGCAGTTGAAAGCGGTACCGGGACGTTTATTCCCGGTACAACTGAGTGCAGAAAAACTGCTGCTGGACGATACCTACAACGCTAACGTAGGGTCAATGACGGTCGCCGCTCAGGTACTTGCTTCTATGCCCGGTTATCGGGTGATGGTCGTTGGCGATATGGGTGAATTAGGTGATGAGGCCGAACAGTGCCATCGTCAGGTTGGTGAAGCGGCTCACACAGCGGGTGTGGATAAAGTATTAAGCGTTGGTCATTTAAGTGAAATGATTAGTAACGCAAGTGGCAATGGCGAGCACTTTAAGGATAAAGAGGCAGTAGCCCAACGTTTGGGTGAGTTGCTATCTGAGCATGCGGTCATAACAATTTTAGTTAAAGGTTCACGTAGTGCCGCAATGGAGCAGGTAGTACGCAGGGTACAGGAGATAGCACAATGTTAGTATGGCTGGCGGAACATCTGGTCTCAATTTTTTCAGTCTTTAACGTCTTTTCTTATTTGACGTTTCGCGCCATTGTCAGCCTGCTGACCGCGCTGTTTATCTCTTTGTGGATGGGGCCGCGTCTGATTGCTTTCTTGCAGCGTTTACAGATTGGTCAGGTGGTTCGTAACGACGGTCCTGAGTCTCACTTCAGTAAACGTGGTACGCCAACCATGGGCGGCATCATGATTCTGGCTTCAATCACCATTTCGGTGCTGCTGTGGGCTAATCTGAGCAACCCTTATATCTGGTGTTCACTGTTTGTTCTGTTGGGCTATGGCGCCGTTGGCTTTGTGGATGATTACCGTAAAGTCGTGCGTAAAGACACTAAAGGATTAATTGCCCGCTGGAAGTATTTCTGGCAGTCGGTCATTGCGCTGATTATCGCGTTTAGCATGTATGCCATCGGTAAAGACACACCAGCGACTCAGCTGGTTGTGCCGTTTTTTAAAGACGTAATGCCTCAGTTAGGCGCACTTTATATTCTGCTGGCCTACTTTGTTATCGTGGGTACCAGCAACGCCGTCAACCTGACCGATGGTCTGGATGGTCTGGCTATCATGCCTACCGTATTTGTTGCCGCCGGTTTTGGTCTGGTTGCCTGGGCGACGGGTAACGTGAATTTTGCCAGCTATTTACACATTCCTTATATCCGCCATGCCGGTGAGTTAGTGATTTTCTGTACCGCGATTGTTGGTGCAGGGCTGGGATTCCTTTGGTTTAACACCTATCCAGCCCAGGTCTTTATGGGTGACGTAGGTTCACTGGCATTGGGTGGTACTTTAGGTGTGATTGCCGTGCTGCTGCGTCAGGAGTTTTTACTGGTGATTATGGGCGGGGTGTTTGTAGTTGAAACGCTGTCGGTAATTTTACAGGTGGGGTCATTCAAACTTCGTGGCCAACGTATTTTCCGTATGGCACCGATTCACCACCACTATGAATTGAAAGGCTGGCCGGAGCCACGGGTGATCGTGCGCTTCTGGATTATCTCATTAATGCTGGTGCTGATTGGCCTGGCAACCTTGAAGGTGAGGTAATCATGATGATCGACTATCAGGATAAACAGGTTGTTATCATTGGATTAGGTTCCACAGGATTATCCTGTGTCGATTATTTTATTGCCCGGGGCGTTTCTCCTAAAGTTATTGATACGCGCGCAACTCCTCCGGGGCTGGACAAACTGCCGGAAAGCGTAGAGCGCCATACCGGGGGTTTTAACCGCGACTGGATTCTGGCCGCTGATTTGCTGGTGGTTAGCCCGGGCATTGCCCTGGCGACACCGGTTCTGCAAGAGGCCGCTGCCGCGGGTATTGAGATTGTCGGTGATATTGAACTGTTCTGCCGCGAAGCCAGAGCGCCGATTGTGGCAATCACCGGTTCAAACGGAAAAAGTACCGTTACCACTCTGGTGGGTGAAATGGCAAACGCCGCCGGTTGGAATGTTGCCATGGGCGGTAATCTGGGGCAGCCAGCGCTGTCACTGCTGGATCCTGAATGTCAGCTGTATGTTATGGAGTTATCCAGCTTCCAGTTGGAAACCACATCCAGTCTGCATGCTGCTGCCGCGACCATTTTAAACGTTACTGAAGATCATATGGATCGCTATCCACAAGGGATGGAACAGTATCGTGAAGCTAAATTGCGTATTTATCACAATGCCAGCGTTTGTGTGGTTAATGCCGATGATGCGCTGACTATGCCATTGATCGGAGCTGACAGCCGCTGCGCCAGCTTTGGCGTAGATGTGGGTGATTATCACCTAAGCTATCAGCAGGGTGAAACCTGGCTGCGTGTTCACGGCGAGAAAGTCCTTAATGCCGCAGAGATGAAAATTGTTGGTCAGCATAATTACCTGAACGCATTGGCGGCGCTGGCGCTGGCTGATGCGGTATCTCTGCCCCGGGCCTCCAGCCTGCAAGCATTGACGCAATTCACGGGTTTAGCGCATCGTTTCCAACTGGTGTGGGATAATAAAGGCGTCCGTTGGATTAATGATTCCAAAGCCACCAACGTGGGCAGTACCGAAGCCGCATTAAATGGCATTCGCGTTGATGGTGTTTTACATCTGCTGCTGGGCGGTGATGGTAAATCCGCGGATTTCTCTCCGCTGTCGACCTATCTGAAGGGCGACAATATTCGCCTCTACTGTTTTGGTCGTGATAAACAGCCGTTATACGATTTACGCCCTGAAGTGGCAGAAATGACCGATACCATGGAGCAGGCGATGGTTCATATTGCGCAGCGAGTAAAACCGGGTGATATGGTGTTACTGTCACCGGCCTGTGCCAGCTTGGATCAGTTTAAAAATTATGAACAGCGTGGGCTGGAGTTTGCCCGTCTGGCTCAGGAGCTTGGCTGATGAGCGTATTAAGTTTAGTTAAACCATTCCAGGCGTTTACCCAATGGGTAACGGGATCCCGTCAAAGCAGTGAGGCAGTCGATTATGATGTTATGTACGATCGCACCCTACTGTGGATGGCTATTGGTTTAACTATTGTTGGTTTTGTCATGGTGACATCGGCATCAATGCCGATTGCCCAACGATATACTGACGACCCGTTTTTATTTGCCAAGCGTGATGCGATTTACATTTTGTTGGTTTTTGCTGCGGCACTGGTAACGCTGCGTATTCCAATGGAGATGTGGCAACGCTATAGCCCGATTATTCTGCTGATTGCCATCGTGATGTTGTTAATTGTACTGGCGATAGGCAGCTCGGTTAATGGCGCATCCCGCTGGATTGCTTTAGGTCCGGTTCGTATTCAACCGGCTGAGTTGTCCAAACTGGCGCTGTTTTTTTATCTGGCCAGCTATCTGGTACGTAAGGTAGATGAAGTTCGTAATAACTTCTGGGGCTTTTGTAAGCCGATGGGCGTGATGGTGGTTCTGGCAGTTTTACTGCTGGCACAGCCCGATTTGGGAACCGTGATTGTACTGTTTATTACTACGCTGGGCATGCTGTTTTTGGCGGGTGCTAAACTCTGGCAGTTTCTGGCGATTATTGGATCCGGGGTGTTTGCCGTAGGGTTACTGATTGTTGCTGAACCCTATCGTTTACGTCGGGTAACGTCATTCTGGGATCCGTGGGCCGATCCCTTTGGGGCAGGTTATCAGTTGACGCAATCGCTGATGGCATTTGGCCGCGGAGAGCTTTGGGGACAGGGGTTAGGTAACTCAATCCAGAAACTGGAATATCTGCCCGAGGCACATACTGACTTTATTTTTGCCATTATCGGTGAAGAATTAGGCTATTTGGGTGTGGTTTTGATCCTCTTAATGGTATTCTTCGTCGCTTTTAGAGCAATGTTGATTGGTCGCCGCGCTTTAGAAGCCGGGCAGCGTTTCTCCGGTTTTCTCGCCTGTGAGATTGGTTTGTGGTTTAGCTTCCAGACGTTAGTTAACGTTGGTGCTGCCGCCGGTATTCTACCGACCAAAGGTTTGACTCTACCGTTAATCAGCTATGGCGGATCCAGCCTGTTGGTGATGTCTACCGCGCTGGTTTTACTACTTCGAATTGACTATGAAACGCGTCAGGCCAACTGCCAGGCGCATGTAAGAGGTACCCGATGAAGCAGAAGCGTTTAATGGTGATGGCAGGTGGAACCGGAGGACATGTCTTTCCGGGGCTGGCTGTTGCCCATGACCTGATGGCGCAAGGCTGGGAGGTTCGCTGGCTGGGAACTGCGGATAGAATGGAAGCCGATTTAGTACCGAAACACGGAATAGAAATCGATTTTATTAACATTTCCGGACTTCGTGGCAAAGGTATCACTGCGTTATTATGTGCGCCATTCAGAATTTTCCGTGCCGTGCGTCAGGCGAAAGCCATCATGCGTAATTATAAACCGGATGTGGTGTTAGGCATGGGGGGCTATGTTTCTGGTCCGGGTGGTTTGGCGGCCTGGATGTGTGGCATCCCGGTGGTATTACACGAACAGAACGGCATTGCGGGGTTAACTAACCGCTGGCTGGCTAAAATCGCGAAGCGCGTATTGCAGGCATTTCCGGGCGCATTCCCTAATGCCGAAGTAGTCGGCAATCCGGTTCGCACGGATGTATTAGCTTTACCTCTGCCGGAAGTACGTCTATCTGAACGCAGTGGTGCGATTCGGGTTCTGGTGGTTGGTGGCAGTCAGGGCGCACGGATACTTAATCAAACCGTTCCACAAGCGGCTGAACGGCTGGGGAATAGCATTATTCTCTGGCATCAGGTTGGTAAAGGTGCACTGGAAAGCGTACAGCAGGATTACCAGCAGCGTGGCCTGGACGGACATAACATTACGGAATTTATTGACGACATGGCATCTGCCTACGCATGGGCTGATGTGGTGGTTTGCCGCTCCGGTGCTTTAACGGTAAGCGAAATTGCTGCCGCAGGTTTACCGGCCATTTTTGTGCCGTTTATGCACAAAGATCGCCAGCAATACTGGAATGCGCTGCCGCTGGAAAAAGCCGGTGCCGCCAAAATTATTGAACAACCTCAGTTTAATGCAGATTCATTAACTGAAGCGCTGAAAGAATTAAATCGATCGAAACTACTGTCAATGGCAATGGAAGCCAGAGCGACTGCCATACCGGACGCGACTGAACGCGTTTCTGCGGTTGTTAAAAGCGTCGCCCTGTAGTTTTGAAGTGAACTTTAAATTATGACAAGAGTAAACAGAAAACCGTGAATGAGCATGTAGATATACAACGATTGGCGAAACTTCGCACCATGGTGCCGGAAATGCGACGCGTCCGGCATATCCACTTTGTTGGTATTGGTGGAGCAGGCATGGGCGGCATCGCTGAGGTTCTGGCTAACGAAGGTTATCAGATCAGTGGTTCCGATTTGGCGCCAAATGCTGTCACGCAACAATTAATTGCGCTGGGTGCAGAGATTTATTTCAACCACCGGGCAGAAAACGTTAAGGGTGCCAGCGTTGTTGTGGTTTCAACCGCTGTTCCTGCGGATAATGCGGAAGTAGTCGCTGCTCGTGAAGCACGTATTCCGGTTATCCGCCGTGCAGAAATGCTGGCTGAACTGATGCGTTTTCGTCATGGCATTGCTATTGCCGGTACCCACGGCAAAACAACGACCACCGCATTAGTGACCGGTATTTATGCTGCGGCAGGTTTAGATCCGACCTTTGTTAATGGTGGTCTGGTTAAAGCCGCCGGAACTCATGCTGCGTTAGGTTGCAGCCGTTATTTGATCGCGGAAGCCGATGAGAGCGACGCTTCGTTCCTGCATTTACAGCCGATGGTTGCCATTGTGACCAATATTGAAGCCGACCATATGGATACCTATCAGGGCGACTTCGAAAACTTAAAGCAAACGTTTATTAATTTCCTGCACAATTTGCCGTTTTATGGTCGGGCAGTGATGTGTGTGGATGATCCTGTCGTGCGAGAGCTTATTCCGCAGGTAGGCCGTCAGGTGATTACCTACGGTTTCAGCGAAGATGCTGATGTTCGTATTAAAGATTATGAACAGAAACGCTCTCAGGGGTTCTTTACCCTTTGTCGTCATGATAAGAGCGATTTAAAGGTGATGCTGAACGCGCCGGGCCGTCATAACGCCCTGAATGCGGCAGCAGCGGTAGCGACCGCAACGGAAGAGGGCATTGGTGATGATGCTATCGTTCAGGCGTTGGCTAATTTCCAGGGAACCGGGCGTCGTTTTGACTTTCTGGGCAAATTTGAGCGTGAAGGCGGTGGTGACATCATGCTGGTTGATGACTATGGACATCACCCAAGCGAGGTGGATGTCACCATTAAAGCGGCCAGAGCCGGTTGGGAAGAGCGTCGCTTAGTGATGATATTCCAGCCGCACCGTTATTCGCGTACCCGTGATCTGTACGACGATTTTGCTAACGTACTGTCTCAGGTTGATGTGCTGTTTATGCTGGATGTTTATCCGGCGGGAGAAGCGCCAATTCCGGGTGCTGACAGCCGTTCACTGTGTCGTACCATCCGCGGGCGCGGCAAGTTGGATCCAATTTTTGTATCAGATGTCGATACACTACCGGATATGCTGCAACAGGTATTGCAGAGTGGCGATCTGGTTCTGACGCAGGGTGCCGGCAATATTGGGCGCGTAGCCCGTCGGTTAGCTGAATTAAAATTACAAACAATAAATACAAACGAGGGAAATCATGACTGAGAAAGTGGCAGTCCTTCTTGGCGGGACATCAGCAGAACGTGATGTATCACTGAATTCTGGTGCTGCTGTGTTAGCAGGCTTACGCGAGGCGGGCGTTGACGCTCATCCGATTGACCCAAAAACTTATCCTGTCGCGCAGTTAAAGGCCGATGGATTCAATAAAGTATTTATTGCATTACATGGTCGTGGTGGTGAAGACGGTACGCTGCAAGGGCTGTTAGAGTTCCTTGGTCTGCCTTATACCGGTAGTGGTGTGATGGCGTCTGCATTAACCATGGATAAATTGAGAACTAAATTGCTATGGCAAGGCTCTAACCTTCCGGTATCGCCTTATGTTGCATTGAACGCCGAACAACTGGCGCAGGTTGATACCGATGCCATCATTAAACAGCTGGGTTTACCGCTGATTGTGAAGCCAAGCAGTGAAGGTTCAAGCGTTGGTATGAGCAAGGTGAATGCTGCTGCAGATTTACTGCCGGCATTAAAAGAAGCCTTTAAACATGACACCAGCGTACTGGTTGAGAAATGGTTGAGTGGTCCGGAGTTTACCGTGGCGATTTTAGGGGATGAAGTACTACCTTCTATCCGTATTCAGCCAGCCGGTGTGTTTTATGACTATCAGGCAAAATATATCTCTGATGATACGCAATATTTCTGCCCGAGCGGTTTAAGTGATGAGCTGGAGAGTCAAATTCGGGCGTTAGCATCGGCGGCTTATAAAGCCGTAGGCTGCCGGGGCTGGGGTCGTGTGGATGTAATGCAGGATAGCGATGGTCAGTTTTACCTGTTGGAAGTGAATACGGCACCGGGCATGACTAACCATAGTCTGGTACCGATGGCAGCACGTCAGCATGGTTTAAGTTTTTCTCAACTGGTTGTTAAGATTTTGGCGTTGGCTGATTGATATGTCCCAGGCAGCAAGAAACATCCGTGATGAGCAGGAAAGAGAGAGCACCGGGCATAGTAACGGAACTCAGCTCATCGGCCTGATCTTTCTGCTGATGGTAATAGGTACCGTAGTGTGGGGATGCTGGGCGGTTATTCACTGGATGAATGATGCTGAGCGCTTACCGCTTTCTCGCTTAGTGGTGACCGGTGAGCGGCATATTACGACCAACGATGATATTCGGCAGACCATCCTGTCGTCGGGTGCGCCGGGTACTTTTATGTCTCAGGATGTGGACGTACTGCAACAGCAGATTCTGCACCTGAAATGGATTAAACAGGCCAGTGTACGTAAGCAATGGCCTGATGAGATTAAGATTCATATTGTGGAATATGTTCCTTACGCTCGCTGGAATGACCTTCAGCTGTTAGATAAAGATGGCAATGTATTCAACATACCGGCAGAGCGAGTGAGCGATAAGAATCTTCCTCTGCTGTATGGCCCGGAAGATGGGGAGAAAGAGGTTCTGGAAGGATACAACAGCATGAATCAGGCGCTGGCCGCCGCAAAGTTTAAGCTGAAGACCGTGGCAATGAGTGAACGCCGCTCATGGCAGCTAGTGTTAGATAATGATGTGCGCATCGAGCTGGGAAGAGAAAACCGAACCAAGCGTTTAGAGCGCTTTATCGCTCTCTATCCTACGCTGTTGCAGCAAGTACCTGCGGATAAGCGTATTGCCTCTCTGGATATGCGTTATGACACGGGTGCAGCGGTTGGTTGGGCGCCCGCATTTATTGACAGTCAGGCAATTTTTTCTGATTGAGTTAAACAACAACAGAGTCAGGCAATTAATAATGATCAAATCGACAGACAGAAAACTGGTGGTTGGACTGGAAATTGGCACAGCAAAAGTCGCTGCGCTGGTTGGAGAAGTACTGCCTGACGGTATGGTTAATATTATTGGCGTAGGAAGCTGCCCGTCCCGTGGAATGGATAAAGGCGGTGTTAACGATTTAGAGTCAGTAGTGAAATCCGTACAGCGGGCTATTGACCAGGCAGAATTGATGGCCGATTGCCAGATTGCTTCTGTTTATCTGGCACTGTCCGGTAAACATATCAGCTGTCAGAACGAAATTGGCATGGTGCCTATCTCTGAAGAAGAAGTGACACAGGAAGATGTGGAGAGCGTGGTTCATACCGCTAAATCGGTACGGGTTCGTGATGAACACCGAATTCTGCATGTGATCCCTCAGGAATATGCCATTGACTATCAGGAAGGCATCAAAAATCCGGTAGGACTTTCCGGTGTACGGATGCAGGCGAAAGTGCATCTGATTACCTGCCATAACGATATGGCGAAAAATATTGTTAAAGCGGTAGAACGCTGCGGACTTAAGGTAGATCAATTAATTTTTGCCGGTTTAGCCTCAAGCTATGCAGTTTTGACGGAAGATGAACGTGAGCTGGGTGTCTGCGTGATTGATATTGGCGGCGGAACCATGGATATCGCTATTTATACTGGCGGCGCTCTGCGTCATACTAAAGTTATTCCTTACGCTGGCAATGTAGTGACCAGTGATATCGCTTATGCATTCGGAACTCCGCCAACGGATGCCGAAGCAATAAAAGTGCGTCATGGGTGCGCGTTGGGTTCTATCGTCAGTAAAGATGAGAATGTGGAAGTTCCGAGCGTTGGTGGAAGACCGCCGCGCAGTTTACAGCGTCAGACGTTAGCTGATGTGATTGAGCCGCGTTATACCGAGCTGCTTAATCTGGTAAATGATGAAATTTTGCAGGTGCAGGAACAACTGCGTCAACAAGGGGTTAAGCATCACTTAGCCGCCGGTATCGTGTTAACAGGGGGAGCCGCTCAGATTGATGGTTTAGCTGAGTGTGCTCAAAGAGTGTTCCATACCCAGGTGCGTATTGGACAACCACTGAATATCACTGGACTAACGGATTATGCGCAAGAGCCTTACTACTCAACGGCAGTAGGACTGTTGCACTACGGTAAAGAGTCTCACCTCAGAGGCGAGACTGATGTAGAAAAAAGAACATCTATGCGTAGCTGGGCACAACGTTTGACCGGTTGGTTACGTAAAGAATTTTAATCAGTAGTGCAATTAACGTGTTTTAAGCGATAATTCATTGCGTAAGAGTTAAAACGGAGAGAGAAATTATGTTTGAACCAATGGAGCTAACCAACGATGCGGTGATTAAAGTCATCGGCGTTGGCGGCGGCGGCGGTAATGCTGTCGAACATATGGTGCGTGAGCACATTGAGGGCGTTGAATTCTTCGCCATCAATACCGATGCTCAAGCTTTGCGGAAAACGGCCGTTGGCCAGACTATCCAGATTGGTAGTGGTGTAACCAAAGGCTTAGGCGCAGGTGCTAACCCTGAAGTGGGTCGCAATTCTGCAGAAGAAGACCGTGAACAACTGCGTACTGCACTGGAAGGTGCCGACATGGTGTTTATTGCTGCCGGCATGGGTGGTGGTACCGGAACCGGTGCTGCACCAGTAGTGGCTGAAGTGGCAAAAGATTTAGGTATTCTGACCGTTGCCGTAGTCACTAAACCGTTTAACTTCGAAGGTAAAAAGCGTATGACTTTTGCAGAGCAAGGCATTGCCGAACTCTCCAAACATGTTGACTCGCTGATTACTATTCCTAATGACAAGCTGCTGAAAGTATTAGGCCGTGGTATTTCACTGCTGGACGCTTTTGGTGCAGCGAACGACGTATTAAAAGGCGCGGTGCAGGGTATTGCAGAACTGATTACCCGTCCGGGCTTAATGAACGTTGACTTTGCGGACGTGCGTACAGTGATGTCTGAAATGGGCTACGCCATGATGGGTTCAGGTATTGCCCGTGGCGAAGACCGTGCTGAAGAAGCAGCCGAAATGGCTATCTCCAGCCCGTTACTGGAAGATATCGATCTGTCTGGTGCCCGTGGCGTTTTGGTTAACATCACCGCTGGTTTTGACCTGCGTCTGGATGAGTTCGAAACCGTTGGTAACACGATTCGTGCATTTGCATCGGATAATGCCACCGTGGTTATCGGTACTTCTCTGGATCCGGACATGAGCGACGAACTGCGCGTGACCGTGGTTGCAACCGGTATCGGTATGGACAAGCGTCCTGAAATTACGCTGGTCTCTAAATCACCGGCCACTCAACCCGTTGACCATCGTTATGCTCAACATGGTCTGGCTCCTCTGCAACCGCAAGAGAGCAAGCCTGCTGCAGCTAAAGTGGTTAATGACCAGGGTGTTCAGCCGAACAAAGAGCCTGATTATTTAGATATTCCAGCCTTCTTGCGCAAACAGGCTGATTAATTAGGCTGTTAACGCTGAATGATTTGGATTCTCCGCTCTTTATGCTAAACTGGCGCGGAGACCGTGGTGTAAACTACGGCAAATTGGATCAACAATGCGAGATAATACGATGATTAAACAGCGGACACTAAAACGCATCATTCAAGCTACTGGCGTCGGTCTTCATACCGGGCGCAAGGTTAGCCTGACTCTGCGTCCGGCCGCAGCTAATACGGGTGTCATCTATCGTCGTACTGACTTGAATCCACCGGTTGATTTTCCGGCAGATGCAAAATCCGTGCGTGATACCATGCTGTGTACTTGCCTGGTGAATGAAGATGACGTGCGTATTTCGACTGTGGAACACCTTAATGCTGCGTTAGCAGGATTAGGCATCGACAACATTATTATTGAAGTTGACGCACCAGAAATTCCAATTATGGATGGTAGTGCGGCACCTTTCGTCTACTTACTGTTAGACGGCGGAATTGAAGAACTGAACGCACCTAAGAAATTTCTGCGTATTACTCAGCCTGTTCGCGTCGAAGATGGCGACAAGTGGGCTGAACTGACACCTTTTAACGGTTTCAGCTTAGACTTTACTATCGATTTTAATCATCCGGCGATTGATTCCGGTTCACAACGCTATCGTATGAATTTCTCTGCCGATGCGTTTGTTCGTCAGATCAGTCGTGCCCGTACTTTCGGGTTTATGCGTGATATCGAATATTTACAGTCTAAAGGTCTGTGCCTGGGTGGCAGCTTCGATTGTGCTATCGTAGTAGATGATTATCGTGTGCTGAACGAAGATGGTTTGCGTTTTGAAGACGAATTTGTTCGTCATAAAATGTTGGATGCTATCGGTGATCTGTTTATGTGTGGTCACAACATTATTGGCGCATTTACTGCGTTCAAATCTGGTCACGCATTAAACAACAAGCTTCTGCAAGCAGTATTAGCGAAACAGGAAGCCTGGGAATACGTTACTTTTGAAGACGAAGCTGAAATGCCACTGGCATTCAAAACGTCGAGAACTGTACTGGCTTAATCGCCCGGACCCTATCAGGGTTTTTTAGTACGACTTAAATTATTACGGCTTGTTGCGCTGGTTACTCTCTCTCCAGCTAGTGCAGCAAGTCGTTCTAGTTTCTCCTTCAGCCTTTTTGGGCTTCTTGCTGCCAATTCTTTCAACTGTTTTGCACTTTGTTCACTCAGCTGACGTGCTGGCGCATCATCTTTTGTGTTTTCCGGAATATAGCGATGGACTAAATTTTCAGCAGTTTGCTTATTTATGCTTAACTTTGGATTAATCTTTATGTCGATTGACACTAAAGATGGTAATATTTCTACCCTGAGTGTGCTCAATAATGTTTGTTGTTCGTAACGTAAAAGTGTCAACCAACTGGCATTTGCCACCTCAAGGACTAAAATACCTTGACGGTAGTTAGCAACTCGACAGAATTCGTGCAGTTGTTTAGGTAACAGAGCCTTAACTGCCTTATTAAGTTTTATCAGCGCTATGGCCCGTTGCTGAACGTTTCGCAACAGGTCGGTATCATCAAATAGCGTATCTAATAATAATGGGCGACTATCGCGCATATGCAGATTCCGGCAGGTAATAGTTAGTTGATAATGGGCATTTTAAATCGTTGGCGACAATTTGGCAGGCGTTATTTTTGGCCGCACCTCTTATTGGGGGTTGTGGCAGCCGGTATTGGCGCGCCCGCAAGCCTGAACGGTTTACCTCAACAAGTTTCATTATCTGCAGCCTTTTCAGACGTTAACCCAATTAATCCGGCGGTTCCGGGCGTTGGTCAGTTGGCGTTATCCCGCGAAATTAACACCCGGCCACTGCAAAATCTTAATCCGTGGCAGCATTTCGCGATTCGTAATTACCTTACCCGTCTTGCCGTTTCATTCCCTCAGGATGAAGATATCCCTGATGAAGTGAAGGTCAGTGATGATAAGTTAACCCTTAGCCATCACGCACTTCTGGATTCATTATCGATACAAGCGGCAATTGAGGCAACGCTACCTTCAACAGTATCGCGTCTAATCCCCTTTGAGTCGACTTTTATCCTTCACCCTGTCAGATTTTGGCTGAGTAAGGTTCAGGGTATCCGCGCAGGTCCTTCTTCATACGCATAATAATCCCGGTAATGAGTCTATCCTTGTTACTTTGGGCGCATTTTTTCTGATTTTTTTCTTTGAATTCATACTGCCGGATAAGGCAGTACTAAAGAGACATTTAGACCTATGTTAACTAAATTAATGACAAAAGTTTTCGGTAGTCGTAATGACCGGACACTGCGCCGTATGCGTAAAAGCGTTGAGGCTATTAACCGCCTTGAGCCAGAATATGAAGCATTATCTAACGATGAACTGAAGGCTAAAACCGAGGTGTTTCGTGAGCGTCTGGCTAAAGGTGAGTCGCTGGAATCCATTATGCCTGAGGCGTTTGCCGTAGTGCGTGAAGCCAGTAAGCGCGTATTTGGTATGCGCCACTTTGATGTGCAGATGATTGGCGGTATGGTGCTGAACGACCGCTGTATTGCAGAGATGCGTACGGGTGAAGGTAAAACATTAACCGCAACTCTGCCAGCCTATCTGAATGCCATCACGGGCCGTGGTGTACATGTGGTGACCGTGAACGACTATCTGGCACGGCGCGATGCGGAAAATAACCGCCCACTGTTTGAATTTTTGGGTTTAACCGTTGGTATTAACTTGCCGGGTATGCCACCTCCGGCAAAACGCGAAGCCTATGCTGCGGATATTACCTACGGCACCAACAACGAATTTGGCTTTGACTACCTGCGCGATAACATGGCGTTCAGCCCTGAAGAGCGCGTTCAGCGTAAGCTTTACTATGCGTTGGTGGATGAGGTTGACTCCATCTTAATCGACGAAGCGCGTACTCCGCTGATTATCTCTGGTCCTGCGGAAGACAGCTCTGAGCTGTACAAGAAAGTTGATAAAATTATTCCTAAATTGTTACGTCAGGAAAAGGAAGACTCCGATACTTTCGAAGGTGAAGGTCACTTCTCCGTTGATGAAAAGAGTCGTCAGGTTAACCTGACCGAACGCGGTCTGGTACTGATTGAACAGCTGTTGATGGAAGCCGGGATGATGGAAGAGGGCGAGTCGCTCTATTCACCTGGTAATATCGTATTAATGCATCATGTCACCGCAGCACTGCGTGCTCATGCCCTGTTTACTCGCGACGTTGACTATATCGTTAAAGATGGTGAAGTCATTATTGTTGATGAACACACCGGTCGTACCATGGAAGGCCGCCGCTGGTCTGATGGTTTGCATCAGGCGGTAGAGGCAAAAGAAAGAGTTGAGATCCAGAATGAGAACCAAACTCTGGCTTCTATCACCTTCCAGAACTACTTCCGTCTGTATGAAAAACTGGCCGGTATGACCGGTACCGCAGATACTGAAGCGTTCGAATTCCGTCAAATCTACCGTTTAGACACCATTGTCGTGCCAACCAACCGCCCAATGGTTCGTGATGATATGCCGGATCTGGTCTATATGACCGAGAAAGAGAAGATCGACGCCATCATTGAAGACATTAAAGATCGCAGCTCCAAAGGGCAGCCGATTCTTGTTGGTACGATTTCTATTGAAAAATCAGAAGTGGTTTCTAACGAACTGAAAAAAGCTGGCATTGCTCATAAAGTTCTGAACGCCAAATTCCATGAAATGGAAGCCGAAATCGTCGCTAACGCAGGTCAGGAAGGGGCAGTCACTATTGCTACCAACATGGCGGGCCGTGGTACCGATATCGTGCTGGGTGGCAGCTGGCAGAGTGAGCTTGCTGAACTGGAAGAGCCAACAGAAGAGCAAATTCAGGCGGTTAAAGCAGCATGGCAGGAACGCCACGATCGCGTACTGGCAGTCGGTGGTTTACATATTATCGGTACTGAGCGTCATGAATCTCGTCGTATTGATAACCAGTTGCGTGGCCGTTCTGGTCGTCAGGGTGACCCGGGTTCATCACGGTTTTACCTGTCGATGGAAGATGCCCTAATGCGTATCTTCGCTTCTGACCGTGTAGCTGGCATGATGCGTAAGCTGGGTATGAAGCCTGGTGAAGCCATTGAACACCCATGGGTAACCAAAGCTATTGCTAACGCTCAACGTAAAGTAGAAAGCCGTAACTTTGATATTCGTAAGCAACTGCTGGAATTTGATGATGTTGCTAACGATCAGCGTCGTGCCATTTATGCGCAACGTAATGAATTGCTGGATATCAGTGACATCAGCGAAACCATCGACAGCATTCGTCAGGATGTGTTTACCACCGTGATTGATAACTATATTCCACCTCAGTCTCTGGAAGAGATGTGGGATGTACCGGGGCTGGAAACTCGTCTGAAGAACGACTTTGACCTCGAGCTGCCGATTGCACAATGGCTGGATACTGAACATGATCTGCACGAAGAGACGCTGCGTGAACGTATTGTTGAAGAGGCCGCTAAAGTTTATCACCAGAAAGAAGAGGTTGTGGGTGATGAGATGATGCGTAACTTTGAGAAAGGCGTGATGCTGCAAACTCTGGATACCATGTGGAAAGAGCATCTGGCAGCGATGGACTATTTACGTCAGGGTATCCACCTGCGTGGTTATGCGCAGAAAGATCCTAAGCAAGAATATAAGCGTGAGTCGTTCTCTATGTTCGCCAACATGCTGGAAGCGCTGAAATATGAAGTTATCAGCGTACTGAGCAAAGTTCAGGTACGTATGCCAGAAGAAGTTGAAGCGGTAGAGCAGCAACGCCGTGAAGAGGCAGAACGTTTAGCTCGCCAGCAGCAGTTTAGCCATCAGGAAGAGAATGCGCTGGAAGAAGAGCCGGCACCTAATCAACCAATGGTGCGGGAAGAACGTAAGATTGGTCGTAACGACCCATGCCCATGCGGTTCCGGTAAGAAATATAAACAGTGTCATGGTAGTTTGCAGTAAGTTTGTTAAGAGATGAGAGTGCCGGTAGGCGCTCTCAGACTGATGACAAACCAGATGAATTAGCTTCAATAGACATTCCGGTCGTAAAAACTAAAGTGCTTATATTAACTTTGTGCTCGACCGGAAAACAGTCTGTACTTGGCCTCAGCGCATGTCGGGCCTGGTCTGCCTACGGGCACTTCGTTGGCTTACGCCAAGTCGACCCCCACGGCAGCCCCTCCCGACAATTAGCCATGTTAAGACATAAAACTGAATTATATGATTTTATCATTAATCTAGAGCGCCTGTTGGCGCTCTCTTTCTATTAATACAAAAGTAACTGACCTATGAGTATCCCTATGAAGCGAATCGAAATAGCCGTTGGAATCATAATTGATATTAAGCAGGCGATATTTGTTACCCAACGGTTTAAAGATAGCCATCTTGCCGGTTATTGGGAGTTTCCCGGTGGAAAAGTGGAATCAGGAGAAGATGCAGAACAGGCGCTAAGGCGCGAGCTTCAGGAGGAAGTAGGCATTGAGATGACTCACTCCAGCCTGTTAACAACGCTGGAATATGACTATCCCGATCGCCAGCTAACGTTACACTTTTTTATCGTGGATGGCTGGCAGGGTGAGCCTGAAGGACGTGAAGGTCAGGTTTCCCGCTGGATTGAAATTTCACAGCTAAATGCTGTAGAGTTTCCGGAAGCAAATCAGCCGGTGATTGCTGAGTTAAAGCAGCGTTACCGCACAGTATAGTTAACAGACCATGCGGTAACCTTTAAAGGAAAAGAAGGGGGAAACTTACTTCTCTTCTTCGCTCCATTCATCGCTATCGGATTGGTCACCTGAGCTGGGAATACGTTTCTCTTCATCGGCCCATTCACCTAAATCAATTAGCTGGCAGCGCTTACTGCAAAATGGCCGATAAGTGCTTTGTTCATTCCAGATAACCGGTTTTCCACAGGTAGGGCAGTTTACCTGAAGGGGGGTGTCACTCATGAAATACTCCCAAATAACATAATCAATAGTAAAACCAAAAGGTTATTCGTTAAAGATGATAACCTGACATTGCTGATGTCAATGGTTAATGGCACCAGCAAATAATGACTAACAGCAGGCAATTTCAAAATTAAATCTTTCCGGTGTCTCTCCGATGTCGCTGTCAAATGGCATAAAACGTATAGCGAAGCGAGACTTATGACCAGAAACCTGTGGATAAAGCTGGTAGGCTGAATCAACACGAATGCGCAAAATATCGCTGTCTTCAGCGGTATCCTGATAAAAGCCGTTCAGGCTGGTCTGTTTCTGGAAGGCACCGGACTGCCGAATTAATTCCAGGCAGGCATTAAGCGCATTACTCAGCGGCGTTATGGTTTCAATCCATTCAGCTACCTGCTCGTCTCGCTGCAATTTAGGATTATGTAGCCACATATGCAATACGGGCAAATCAAAGCTGCAACAGCCGCCAGGAATACTTAAGCGTTGGCGAACCATACTGATAAGGCGGTCATCTTTCAGCTCTTGCCCAAGGCGAGGGGCCGCCAGTAACGTATTTGAATGCTCTTTCAAAGTATGGCGTAAGCTACTAAGACGCTCACTATCAACACCGGGAACATCAATCCACTGTAATAACTTATGTTGCTGACGTTCAAGCTCTTTAACCAGCTCGGTACGAACATCACCACGATCTATGATGTCCAATAATTCGCTGACCGTGCGAAAAAAGCTCAATGTGTTGGTTAAATTAGTCAGGGAACGATTGTGTTGTAATTGTTGTAGCAGGAATTCAAGGCGTAACCAGGTACGGACTTTTTCATTAAGCGGATGTTCAAAAAGTATGTTCTGGGATAAATCACTCATATCGACAAATCCTGCTTGTTGAATTGGTTGGCTAAGGTTAAATATTTTTGATGCAAGAGGGCGATTTGCGGTATTAGCGCTTCAGGTTCCCGATCGTTATTTAACACATCATCTGCATGAGACAGGCGTTCAGCGCGGGAAGTTTGGGCAGACAGAATTTGTTCTGCCAGGAGTAAGCTGCTTCCATCGCGGGCCATTATTCTGCTTAATTGCGTCTCTCTGCTAACATCCACCACTAACACACGGTTAGCGCGGGAACATAGATTATTCTCTATCAGTAATGGGACAACCCAAAGCAGATAAGGTGCCGTTATATCTGCAAATTGACGTTGGGTTTCCTGTTGAATCAGGGGATGGAGCAGGTTATTTAGCCACTGCTTGTCAGCCGAATGGCTAAAAATACGCTCACGTAACTTTTTACGGTTCAGCGTACCATCAGCCAGCAGCATTGAAGGACCAAAATGGTGAGAAATTTGCCGGAGAGCATCACGGCCCGGTTCTACTACCTGACGGGCAATAATATCAGCATCGATGACAGGAACGCCCAAACGGGAAAACTCATTGGATACGGTTGATTTTCCGCTACCAATTCCGCCGGTAAGTGCCACGATATAACTCATATAAAAGCCTGTAACAGTATTGATAGCTCAATAATAAAGGGATCTCACAGAAGTGCAAGCCATCCGGCAATGGCAAGAAAAGGACCAAATGCAATCCTGTGGTTTCTGGTTTCTCTGTTCCGCTTAATTAGCAGAAAATAAATCAGACCGCTCAGGCTGGCAGTTACCATAATAGCGGGTAGTGCTTCTACTCCAGCCCAGGCACCAAGCCCCGCCATAAGCTTAATATCGCCGCCCCCCAGTCCGTGCAGACCTTTTAGCAGTCGAAATAGTATGGCAGGTATCCAAAGGAGTGTGTATCCAATGAGTGTTCCTGTCAGGGATTCAGATAAAGATAGCGGCGATAAACCCAACAGGGAAAAAATCAGCCCACTCCAAATTAGTGGCAGAGTAAATATATCCGGCAGCAGTTGATGAGATATATCAATGAGTGATGCAGTCAGCAGCCATAGGGTTATCACTAACAAAATAGCGACTCTGACAGGGTCATTAACTGAGGCTGCAATTATCATAAATAATAAGCTACAGAGCAGTTCAGTTAAGGGGTAGCGGAAATTAATCGTCCGACGGCAAGACCGACATTGGCGACTAAGACATAGCCAGAGAGTGGTGGAGGCGCAAAATAGTGTCGAAAATGGTTGCGAGCAGTGAGGGCATAACGGATGGAAAAGTGAAGCCAGTGAAAGTTTTGCCGACTCGTCAGGTAAAGGAGACTCGATATTGATTATCTGGTGATATTGTTGCCGCCAGTGGGCAAGTAAAACGTCGGGAATTTGCCGGGCAATGTGTGTGGTCAGATTGCCACTTAGCAAACCAAATAATCCAAAACTGAGGATTATAAAGGCGTTATCCATGAATTGCCTTAATCTGCTTTTCCGCAGATAAATTTACGGGATTATAGCTGAAATTTTTTGAAAATCTCAGACTTGTTCATTAATTATTCATGTGTATGATAACGTCACTGGAAATGGCCAACATTCAGCTTATAGCTAATTTGCGATACGTCGCCAAAAACCAGGAAAACTACAGATATGCGCATTGAAGAAGATTTGAAGCTGGGCTTCAAAGATGTCTTAATCCGTCCTAAGCGTTCCACGCTGAAAAGTCGTTCTGAAGTAGAACTTGAACGCACCTACACCTTTAAACATTCAGGTCATCAGTGGTCCGGTATTCCTATTATTGCTGCGAATATGGATACCGTGGGTACCTTTACCATGGCTGAAGCATTAGCCTCTTTTGATTTACTGACTGCGGTACATAAGCATTATACCGTTGAGCAATGGCGTGAGTTTGTTGCCCGCGTACCGGAGTCTGTGCTGCGTCACGTTATGGTATCAACCGGAACATCAGAAGCGGACTTTGCCAAGCTGGGTCAGATTCTGGCACTTTCACCTGCACTGAAATTTATCTGTATTGATGTGGCAAATGGCTACTCTGAGCATTTTGTTGCCTTCCTGCGTAAAGCGCGTGAAGCCAATATGGATAAAGTTATTTGTGCCGGTAACGTGGTTACGGGTGAGATGGTTGAAGAACTGATCCTTTCCGGTGCGGATATCGTTAAAGTCGGCATTGGTCCTGGCTCTGTTTGTACCACGCGGGTGAAGACCGGCGTTGGTTATCCTCAACTGTCAGCGGTAATTGAATGTGCGGATGCAGCACATGGCCTTGGTGGTCAAATCGTCAGCGATGGCGGTTGTACAACACCGGGCGATGTGGCTAAAGCTTTTGGTGGCGGAGCGGACTTCGTTATGCTGGGCGGAATGCTGGCTGCTCATGAAGAGTGCGAAGGCAAGATTATCGAAGAGAACGGCAAACAATATATGCAGTTCTACGGTATGAGCTCTGAATCGGCAATGAACCGTCACGTAGGTGGTGTTGCTGAGTACCGTGCAGCGGAAGGTAAAACCGTAAAACTGGCTTACCGTGGTTCAGTAGAGAACACCGCCAGAGATATTCTCGGTGGTCTGCGTTCTGCCTGTACCTATGTGGGTGCTGAACGTCTGAAAGAGCTAACCAAACGCACGACTTTTATTCGGGTTGCAGAGCAGGAAAACCGGGTCTTCGGACAAGGCTAAACCTGGCCTGAGTTCTCAGAACATAAAATAAAGTGCGCCAGAGGGCGCACTTTTAGTCATTAAGATAGCCAATTGTCAGGCCAAACCTAACGATTAAGCCGAACTCACTGCGTTAATGTCATGGGGGTTACTACTAATCCGCCTTGCGGTAGAAATCTGGCGATTTGCCCAGAATACCGTCAGTAATCTCTGTAATCCGATAAAACCAAACAGCAGAATGCCGATAACAATCTTGGTCCACCAGGAACTGAGGGTGCCATCGAAGTTAATGTAGGTCTGGATTAATCCCTGAATTAACACACCAAACAGGGTACCAAATACGGTACCAACACCACCGCTCAATAGGGTTCCTCCGATAACCACTGCGGCAATGGCATCCAGCTCAACCCCAATTCCTGCCAGTGCATAACCTGCCGAGGTATAGAAAGAGAAAACAATACCCGCCAGGGTTGCCAGCCCGGTAGAAAGCATATAAATACCAATCGTGGTTTTGCGGGTTGAGATCCCCATCAATTCAGCGGAGGTGGCGTTGCCGCCAATGGCATAAACATTGTTACCAAAGCGCGTTTTATGGGCAAGAATCATACCGAAAATGACGACCAACAGCATAATAACGGCTAACAGGCTAAAGCGCCCGCCACCAGGAATTTTCCAGGCTACGGCGGATAATGTACTGTATAACGGATGATCGATAGGAATTGACTGTTCTGAAACTAAAAAGCTAACGCCTCGCAAAAAGAACATCCCGGCCAGCGTAATAATAAAAGCGGGGATTTTTAAGGTGTCAATTAACCACCCCATCAGCGCCCCAAATGAACAGCCCATTACCATAATAATGACAAAGGCGGTAAATGGGTCAAAACCCCATTCACCAATAGCTTTAGCTAAAAATACTCCGGTAAAGGCAATCACTGAACCGACGGAAAGGTCGATACCACCGGACAAAATAACGAACGTCATACCTACGGCAACAATACACAGAAAGGCGTTATCCGTCAGTATATTGCAAATAACCCGGGTAGAAGCAAAACCGGGAAAGCGGGCAAAGCAGAACATATAGCCCATCACGAAAACGGCAATGGTAATCATCAGGGGAAGGTGGCGTTTAAACATGACCGGCTCTCCTTTTAAACAAACGGATAAACGCCGGCGACTGCAAGACCAGAACCAGCAATACAACTAACGCTTTAACCACCAGATTCCACTGGGGCTGATAGCCGGAGAGTAAAATACCGGTATTCATTCCCTGAATAATCAACGCGCCGGTGAGGGAGAGTGCCAGACTAAAGCGACCACCCATTAGTGAGGCGCCGCCAATAACGACGGCGAGAATGGCATCCATCTCCAGCCATAAACCGGCATTGTTAGCATCGGCACCGCGAATGTCGGCAGCAACAATCACACCGGCGATAGCCGCGCAAATACCGCTAAGAATATAGGTCGACATCACTACTATACTGGTATTCACACCGGCATTTTTAGCCGCCCGAATATTAATGCCCGTAGACTCAATGAATAGCCCCAGTGCGGTTTTACGGGTAAGCAGCCAAAGCAGTACAAATACCGCAACTACAATAGAGACTGGCGTTGGTAAAAACAGGAAAGTACCGCTGCCAATCCATGCCAGGGCCGGGTCATTAAAGGTGACTATTTGCCCTTCAGTAATGAGTTGAGCGATGCCGCGACCTGCCACCATAAGCATCAGAGTGGCAACGATAGGTTGTATTTTGAAGATGGCGACCAGAAACCCATTCCATACGCCACATAATGCGCCGGCACCGAGAGCAGCAAGCAACACCAGATACAGTGGAAAACCGGCGGTTGTCATGCTGGCGGCGGTTGCTCCGGCAATGGCCATTACGGCACCAACGGAAAGGTCAATACCACCGGTAGCAATAACCAGCGTCATACCCAGAGCGAGAATAGCCACAGGAGCGCAGCGGTTCAGAATATCAATAATACTGCCAAACAGACGACCATCCTGAATATGGATATCGAAAAAGTTATTAGCCACCAGCGCATTGACAATTAAAATGACAACCAGGGCGGTGACCTGAGCAATGCCTTTAGGCAGGCTGAACCCCTTTCTGTTTGCCGATGGAGTAGGAGGTACTGAGTGTGATGTCATGCGATCCTCCCTTAAGCCGCAATGGCGTTCATAATGGCGGGAACGGACAGTTGCTCCGCTGGAATTTCTGCAATTTGCTTACCATCCCGTAAAATAATGACCCGATCGGCGTAACCAATAAGCTCTTCAAGTTCAGAAGAGATAACCAGCAGTGCCAGACCATTGGCGCACAGCGTTTCAATCAGGCGTATGATTTCCGCGTGAGCGCCTACATCAATACCTCGGGTTGGTTCATCAAGGATCAAAAACTGGGGTTTGGTCACCAGCCAACGAGAGAGCAGCACTTTTTGCTGATTGCCCCCGGAAAGAAACTGAATGGGTTGTTCTGCGCTTGGGGTTTTTATTCCCAACTGACGAATAAAACGCGCGGCGATGTCATCTTGCTCTTTACGTGAAATAGGGTGTAGCCAACCGCGTTGGGTTTGCAGCGCCAGAATAATATTTTCTCTGACCGATGCCGCTGCAATAATGCCTTCTGTTTTACGATCTTCCGGGCAGAAACCAAAACCCAATGATGATGCCTGCCGTGCCGATTTTATTTTTACTTCCCGACCTTTCACCCAGGCTTTACCACTGTCAGCGGGCTTAATACCAAAAATAATTTCAGCCGTCTCGGTTCTGCCTGAGCCCAGTAGCCCAGCCAGTCCAACCACTTCCCCCGGGCGAACCTGTAAATCAAAGGGAAGAATAGTGCCTTTTTTACCATAGTGTTCAAAAGCGACCGTTGGCTTATCACATTCTCAATGTACGCCCGGCACGACGCAGGGCATTGTCTTCCAACTCTCTGCCAAGCATCATTTTTACCAGTTCAATTTGTGGCAGTTCGGCAGTAACACGGGTACCTACTAATTCGCCATTACGTAATACGGTTATGCGGTCGGTAACGGCGTACACTTGTTCAAGGAAGTGGGTGATGAAAATCAGGCTGACGCCCCGATTGCGTAAATCGCGCATAATACTGAACAGTAACTCTACTTCACTGGTATCCAGACTGGCAGTAGGTTCATCAAGGATCAATACTTTAGCGGAAAGATCAACGGCCCGGGCAATGGCGACAATTTGCTGCATGGCGACCGAGTAATAGCCCAGTGGCTGGGTAACATCCAACTCAAAACCATAGCTAGCCATAATCTTCTGAGACTGGCGAATAATCTCCTTTCGATTTACCAGACCAAATTTTTTAGGTTCGCGGCCAATAAACAGATTATCGGCTACCGACATATTAGGCAGTAGGTTAACTTCCTGATATACCGTGCCAATACCAAGAGACTGGGCATGAGCCGTACTGGTTGGATTAATCTCTTTTCCTTCCAGAAAGATTGTTCCACTGTCTTTTGGGTAAACACCCGTTAGTGCTTTAATCAGGGTCGATTTACCCGCACCATTTTCCCCCAGCAGCGCCATAATTTCGCCGCGACGAAGCGTCAGTGAAACATCGTGCAGTGCTCTGACGCCGGGAAAAGATTTACTGATCCCTTTGATATCCAGAAGAGTATCGTCTGAGTGCTGTTGCTCTGCCATAGAGTCCCCTGTTTTCACTGGTGATAACACTGTTAATACGTTTGCTGACAGATATGACCCGGAACCGCTGCTATGTTTTGGGCATAGCAGCGGGTGAAGCAGGTTAACTAATGTTAGTAACCCATATTTTTCTTCAGTTCGATTTGCTGTTGGGCGCTGTCCGGACCAAAGGCTTTAGATTCGGTCAGGATAACTTTAGGAGGAATAGTGCCGTCTTTCTTATAGGCTTGCAGTGCATCAAATGCAGGGCCGGCCATATTAGGCGTTAACTCAACGGTCAGATTAGCTTCGCCAGCCTGCATGGCTTTAAAGATGTCCGGTACGGCATCAATGGAGATGATTTTAATATCGCTGCACGGTTTTAAACCCGCTTCTTTAATGGCCTGAATGGCACCAATGGCCATATCATCGTTATGCGCATAAACTGCGCAAATATTTTTGCCGCGATCTTCGGCTTTAATGAAGCTTTCCATGACTTCTTTACCCTTACTGCGGGTAAAATCGCCGGATTGAGTACGAACGATTTTTATTGAAGGCGCTGAAGCAATAGCATCCGCAAAGCCTTTTTTACGATCTAATGCAACGCTGGCGCCAACGGTGCCTTGCAATTCAACAACGTTACAGGTTTTGCCCGCCATCTCTTTTACCAGCCACTCACCGGCAACTTTACCTTCGTAAACGTTATCCGCAGTAACTACTGACATATAAAGCGACTTATCTTTAGCGGTAATATTGCGATCTAACAGGAAGACGGGAATTTTCGCATCTTTAGCTTCTTCCAGTACCGGCTCCCATCCGGTCTGCACTACCGGAGCAATAAAGATGGCATCAACGCCCTGAGCAATAAAAGAGCGTACTGCCTTAATCTGATTTTCCTGCTTTTGCTGGGCATCAGCAATTTTTAGGGTAATACCGCGCTGTTTAGCCTGTTCTTTTGCGACAGACGTTTCTGCAGCTCGCCAGCCTGATTCAGAGCCAATTTGTGAAAAGCCAACGGTAAGGGATTGTGCATAAGCTGTACCGGAAAGAAGTGTTGCGATGGAACTTACGAGCAATAAGCGTTTTAGCATGTTACTTTCCTCTAATAAAATTTAGCGGGTTGGTAAGGCCGTAAAATGATTGGGTCGTGACGCAGATTTAGTGGTAATGATTGATCGTCAGATACCATCCGATGATCTTATCGTGCATTTCTTCTGACTTTGAGAAGCAGATAGTCTTGCGGGTCAACCGTTTAAGATGGGTTCGC
>NZ_JAJNAG010000014.1 GCF_021010575.1 Limnobaculum eriocheiris
AATATGCCTGGCGGCGATAGCGCGGTGGTCCCACCTGACCCCATGCCGAACTCAGAAGTGAAACGCCGTAGCGCCGATGGTAGTGTGGGGCTTCCCCATGCGAGAGTAGGGAACTGCCAGGCTTTAAATTTGATGTAAGCAGTGATAGTAGGGGCAGTTCGCTACTCGACAGAGAGTAGGACAAACTCGCGAAGCGGGTTTGAGCAACGCACAGCGTTGACCCGAAGGGTGAATGACGCAGTCATTCATAAACTGCCAGGCTTTAAATATAGATTACAAGATGATTTGTTCTTGTAATGAAAAAGAATCGGTGGAGCGGTAGTTCAGTTGGTTAGAATACCTGCCTGTCACGCAGGGGGTCGCGGGTTCGAGTCCCGTCCGTTCCGCCACTTATTTATATTATGCCTGCTACATTAGCAGGCGTAGTAGTAAGCGTTCTTTAGGGGCGTAGTTCAATTGGTAGAGCACCGGTCTCCAAAACCGGGTGTTGGGAGTTCGAGTCTCTCCGCCCCTGCCATAAAAAGTAAAAAACCCTTTGTGAAAACAAAGGGTTTTTTATTGCCTGCGATTTAATAAAATTATTTAAGCTTATTATTTAATATCAATATGTTATTCATTATCTTCAGGAATATGAAAATTGCTTATTAGTTTGTGAATGAGTAGATGGTGTTCACTGTTTTGCAGCCAAATTGCATACAGAGGAAGATTAATTGACTGAATGGGCTGTACAGGTTTAAGTTCGGGGTGCTGTTTTTGCCAGAATTCAGGTAAAAAAGTACAACCAGCCGTATTCTTTAACAGTTGTTTTGCCATCAGCGCAGAGCTGGTCGTGAGAACAGGGGAGATCTCCTGCGTGAAACTCTCTTTTTCCTGTTGTGAAAAATCGATTCCCCAATCAAGAGAGATATAAGCTCTCTTCTTATCGCCGCTTTTACGCTCTGACATGACCAACTGTAGTGGGATGGAAGTTATTCTTTTACTGACCAACTCATCCATTTTAGAGGGCTCTGTGGTGATCAAAAGATCTAATTGTCTCTCATGAAGTTGTTGGACTTGAAGGTTCCTTGGTGCGATTCTGGCATCAAACTGTAAATTTTTATGTACTAAATAGAGTGATTCAAGCCAGTCTGTCAGGCCGGTTTCCCAGATTAGAGGTAATGCACCAATAGATAATGTATTCTTTTTTTGGTTGCTTTTAGTAATAGACGATCGAGCCTGCTGCCAGGTAATTATCAGGTTTTCTGCATAGGGTAGAAGCTGTTCCCCGGCGGCCGTCAGCCGAATATTATTGCGGTGGCGAGTAAAAAGATTAACGCCTAACTGATTTTCTAACAGTCTTATACGCGAGCTCACCGCTGATTGCGTAAGATACAGTGATTCAGCCGCCCGACCAAAATGACGGGTCTTACTTACTTCCAGAAAAGTCTTTAGTAATTCTGTATCCACACTATCTCCAAATAATTTTATCGTGACGATTTAAATTTTTTGTTTTACACGCCGGCAAGCCTCACTAATACTCCGCGCCATAACGGCATTAATTTAGATACTTAGGAGTATGTCAGATGGCGGAAAGCTTCACTACGACGCATCGTTTTTTTGACAATAAAAATTATCCTCGAGGTTTTTCTCGTCATGGGGATTTCACCATTAAAGAAGCTCAATTGCTAGAGCGTTTAGGTTATGCTTTTAATGAGCTTGATTTAGGTAAGCGTGAACCAGCAACAGAAGAAGAAAAACTGTTCGTTGCTGTTTGCCGTGGAGAGCGTGAGGCAGTAACCGAGTCTGAAAAGGTATGGACTAAATACCTTGACCGTATTCGTCGTCCTAAGCGCTTCCACACGCTGTCTGGTGGTAAGCCACAGGTAGATACCGTCGAAGACTTTAACGACACTGATGATTAATTAACGGGGCTTTAAGCCCCGTTTCTTATCCTACCGCTTTATAAAGCTGTAACAGTAGTCGGTCCATGCAGCGATAGCTTAATGCTTCAGCAATATGGCTTCTGTTTATCTCTTCACTACCGGATAAATCAGCAATAGTCCGCGATACTTTCAGGATACGATGCCACCCGCGAACGGAAAGCCCAAGTTTTAGCAAGGCGTGTTCAAGGAATAGGGCATCTTCCGGATTGAGTTTACAGCTTGATTCCACCTCTTTACTGCTTAGTTGAGCATTCACTTTCCCATTTCTCTTTGCCTGAAGCGTTCTGGCATTTAGTACTCGTTGCCGAACGGACTGGCTGGACTCTCCTTCTTCTCTGCGCTGGCTTAATACGCCTTGGGGTAATAGTGGTACTTCAATAGATAAATCAAAACGATCGAGAAAAGGCCCGGATAGTCGATTTAAATAGCGCATGATTTGCTGAGGATTAGAGCGACTGAGTATTCCCTGATAATGGCCGGTAGGGCTGGGGTTCATTGCCGCAATTAATTGAACTCGGGCTGGAAAGCAAACTTTTGCATTAGCTCGGGAAATCACGATTTCACCGGACTCTAAGGGTTCTCTGAGTGCGTCCAGCACTTTTCTTTCAAATTCGGGTAGTTCATCTAAAAATAGTACACCGTTATGTGCCAGAGATATTTCTCCTGGTCTGGGAATTGAACCTCCACCTACCAAGGCAGCCATTGATGCACTGTGATGGGGCGCTCTGAAAGGCCGTTTACGCCAGTTTGACGAATTTTGTGGTGTATGGACGAGGCTGGATATCGCTGCACTCTCTAAAGCTTCCTGATCGCTTAGAGGTGGTAAAAGTGCATTAAGACGCGTGGCCAACATGGTTTTACCGGTACCCGGAGGGCCGAGCAGCAACAGGTTATGCCCTTCGGCGGCGGAAATTTCCAGTGCTCGTTTTGCCTGTTCCTGACCAATGATGTCTTTCAGATCGGGTAATGATAATGAATCATCCGGAACCGCCTGCTTACTCGGTTTACAAAGCGTAGTTTCACTATCAGACAGGTAATGACATATCTCGGCCAGATTCGCGGCAATCAGGTTATTGCCTTGTTCAATTAGTGCCACTTCAGTGGCATTTCCTTGTGAAAGAATCAGGATACGATCGTTTCTGGATGCTGCAAGAGCGGCGGGTATCGCACCATTAATGGGTTTTATTTCCCCGGAAAGAGCGAGTTCGCCTAAGAATTCATGTTGCTGCAGTTTTGTCGATGGAATTTGTTCTGAGGCGGCCAATATAGCTAACGCAATGGGCAGATCGAATCTTCCCCCTTCTTTGGGTAAATCTGCCGGTGCCAAATTCACCGTGATTTTTTTAGGTGGAAAAGTAAATCCGCTGTTTATCAGTGCACTCCTTACCCTATCTTTTGCTTCTTTTACCGTTATTTCAGGTAAACCTACTAAGGTAAAATTTGGCATTCCGTTGCTGATATGCACTTCAACACTGACGGCTGGCGCCTGAATTCCTATTGATGCATGGGTGTGAACGATAGCTAATGACATACTGAATTATCCGACTTATTTTTCAGCGTATCCTGTCAGACTTAAGGGAAATTGTTTTATCTATTTTAGAGTTGATGTCATTTTTTTAGATTTATATTCCAGTTAATTGCTAATTTTATGGCTGATAACACGGGTTTTTTACGTGCCAGATCGAGAAAAAATAATTTTTATTCTGATTCTGGTTTTATTATTATGATAACTAAAGATATTTTTTGATTTCTTATCCTGGCGTTAAAAAGGGAAATAAAAAATAACTTGTCACTCAACGCGCAACTATGATAACTCTGTAGTCATTCGTTCGACTGATAAAGAATTTTATTAAAACTATGAAGTCTGTAAGCCAAGTGATTAGCCTCGTTATTATTAGTGTGGTGGTGATTATTATCCCACCGTGCGGGGCAGCACTTGGACGAAGAATGACCTGATTAGTGGTCTGAAATTCAAGAACCCCCGCACTGAGAAGTCGGGGGTTTTTTTATGCGTAATAAAAATTCAGGCAAAACACAACGTAAAGCATAACGAAACAAACAGTATAAAAAACTGTTCTAAGCATGAAGACAAACGGGGTAAGAATGATGAATGGGGCACAGTGGGTTGTACATACATTACGCGAACAGGGTGTTAAGACGGTTTTTGGCTACCCGGGCGGGGCTATTATGCCAGTTTATGATGCGTTGTTTGACGGTGGTATTGAACATTTGCTGTGCCGCAATGAGCAAGGTGCTGCGATAGCTGCGCTGGGTTATGCCAGAGCAACCGGTAAAGTTGGCGTCTGTATCGCGACTTCTGGCCCGGGGGCAACAAATCTGATCACCGGGCTGGCGGATGCATTATTGGATTCCGTTCCCGTTGTCGCTATCACCGGACAGGTAGCCTCGCCGCTGATTGGTACTGATGCATTTCAGGAAGTGGATGTTTTAGGATTATCACTGGCCTGTACTAAGCACAGCTATCTGGTGGAGTCACTGGAAGAGCTTCCTACGGTTATTGCCCAGGCTTTTGCTACGGCATGCAGTGGCCGCCCGGGGCCTGTACTGATAGATATTCCAAAAGATATCCAGTTAGCTGCGGGCGACCATCTCAAGCCGGTTCTATTCCCCGTTGAAGAACTTCCCGAAGTCTCTGATGCCGATTTAGCGTCCGCCAGAAAGATGATTGCGGAATCTAAAAAGCCAATGTTATACGTTGGTGGTGGCGTAGGTATGGCCCAGGCGGTTGATGCATTACGTACCTTCACTAAAGTGACGCGAATGCCGGGAGTATCTACTCTGAAAGGTTTGGGGGCTTTTGATGCACAGGATCCGTGCTATTTAGGCCTGTTGGGAATGCATGGTGCCAAAGCCAGTAACTTAGCCGTACAGGATTGTGACCTGTTAGTTGCTATCGGTGTACGTTTTGACGATAGGGTAACAGGGAAACTCAATGCTTTTGCACCGAATGCCAAAGTTATCCATATGGATATCGACCCGGCGGAGTTAGGCAAGTTAAGAACACCCCATGTTGCTTTACAGGGCGATTTGAATGAAATATTACCTGCATTGCAGCAGCCGATGTCCATCGAGAGCTGGCGTAAATCGGTCATGACGATGAAAAATGAATTTGCTGCCCGCTACGATCATCCTGGTCAACCTATCTATGCCCCGCTATTGTTAAAACAGCTTTCCGATAAAAAACCTGAAAATGCCGTAATCACAACTGATGTGGGACAACATCAGATGTGGAGTGCTCAACATATGTCATTCAGCCGTCCGGAAAACTTTATTACATCAAGCGGGTTAGGAACCATGGGCTTTGGTATTCCTGCTGCGGTTGGTGCACAAATGGCTCGTCCTGATGATATGGTGATCTGCGTTTCAGGGGATGGCTCTTTTATGATGAATGTTCAGGAGCTGGGCACGATAAAGCGCAAGAAATTGCCGATAAAAATGGTGTTAGTGGATAACCAGCGTCTGGGTATGGTGAGACAGTGGCAGCAACTGTTTTTTGATGCGCGCTATAGCGAAACCGATTTATCCGATAATCCGGATTTTCTGGTACTGGCCAGCGCGTTTGGTATTCCGGGACAGCGTATTTCTCGTAAAGATCAGGTTGATGATGCTTTAAATACCATGTTAACCAGTGAAGGCCCCTACTTGCTTCATGTCTCGATTGATGAATTAGAAAATGTTTGGCCTCTGGTTCCACCAGGTGCTGGTAACGAAACCATGCTGGAGAAAGTATCATGACAGAACATCAACTTTATATCCAAACCCGCTTCCGCTCAGAGGTTTTAGAACGCTTACTGCGTGTTGTTCGCCACAGAGGTTTTCGGGTGTGCAAAATGAACATGAATCAGACAGGTAATGGAGATAATATAAATATTCATTTAACCGTTTCCAGTGAGCGTCCTGTCAATTTATTATCTTCCCAGTTAACTAAACTTGCGGATGTCAACAGCGTTGAGATCCTCAATCAAACATCACAACAAATACGCGCATAGCGCGACAAGGAATAGAGACAATGAGTACGAAGAGAGCAGACTACATATGGTTCAATGGCGAGATGACTCCATGGGCTGATGCAAAGGTTCACGTGATGTCCCATGCGTTACATTATGGTACTTCCGTGTTTGAGGGTGTGCGTTGCTATAACACCCATAAAGGCCCTGCGGTTTTCCGTCATCGTGAGCATATGCAGCGTCTGCGTGATTCTGCAAAAATTTATCGTATGCCAGTTTCTTACTCCGTAGATGAACTAATGGCAGCCTGTCGCGAAACATTAAGCAAGAATAATCTGACCAGCGCTTATATTCGTCCATTAGTGTTTATTGGTGATGTAGGTATGGGCGTTAATCCACCGCCGGGATACAAAACTGACGTCATCATTGCCGCTTTCCCTTGGGGAGCTTATTTGGGAGAAGAAGCTCTGGACCAGGGTATTGATGCGATGGTTTCTTCATGGAACCGTTCTGCACCAAACACAATTCCAACCGCAGCTAAAGCCGGTGGTAACTACCTTTCTTCTTTACTGGTTGGTAGTGAGGCTCGTCGTCATGGCTATACTGAAGGTATTGCTCTGGATGTTCATGGTTATGTTTCTGAAGGTGCGGGTGAGAACATTTTCATCATTAAAGATGGTGTAGTCTTTACCCCAACCTTAACTTCTGCGGCTCTGCCGGGTATTACTCGTGATGCCATCATGAAGTTAACTAAAGATTTGGGCTTTGAAATTCGTGAGCAAGTACTGTCCCGTGAATCACTCTATCTTGCCGATGAAGTGTTTATGACCGGTACCGCAGCTGAAATTACCCCAGTACGTAGCGTTGATGGTATTGAAGTTGGTATTGGCCGTTGTGGTCCTATCACTAAGCAGATCCAACAGCGCTTCTTTGGTCTGTTCAACGGTCAGACAGAAGATAAATACGGCTGGTTAGACTTAGTAAATCAGTAATAAAGCAAACATAATACCAACGGGCGGAGTCACTCCGCCCGGATAAAATAACGGGAGTGAATAAAGCATGCCTAAGTATCGTTCAGCTACAACTACACATGGTCGCAATATGGCAGGAGCTCGTGCGCTATGGCGCGCAACGGGTATGACCGATGCTGATTTTGGTAAGCCAATTATTGCCGTGGTGAACTCTTTTACTCAGTTCGTTCCGGGCCATGTGCATTTACGTGACTTAGGTAAGCTGGTTGCCGATCAGATTCATGAGTCAGGTGGTGTAGCCAAAGAGTTCAATACTATCGCGGTGGATGATGGCATCGCGATGGGGCACGGAGGCATGCTCTATTCTCTTCCTTCCCGGGAGCTGATTGCCGATTCGGTAGAATACATGGTGAATGCACACTGTGCTGACGCAATGGTGTGTATCTCTAACTGTGACAAGATTACCCCGGGAATGTTAATGGCGTCTTTACGCCTGAATATTCCGGTTATTTTTGTTTCCGGTGGCCCGATGGAAGCAGGAAAAACCAAACTGTCAGATAAAATTATCAAGCTGGATCTGATTGATGCCATGATTCAGGGGGCAAACCCTGATGTCAGCGATGAAGATAGCGCCCAAATAGAACGTTCTGCCTGCCCTACCTGCGGTTCCTGTTCTGGTATGTTTACTGCGAACTCCATGAACTGCTTAACGGAAGCTCTGGGTTTAGCGCTGCCGGGAAATGGCTCTCTGCTGGCGACGCATAAAGACCGTAAGCAGCTTTTCCTGAATGCAGGTAAAGAGATTGTGGCACTAACCAAGCGCTATTATGAGCAGGATGATGCAAGCGTATTGCCTCGTGCTATCGCCAATAAAGCCGCGTTTGAAAATGCGATGGTGATGGATATCGCCATGGGTGGTTCAACCAATACTGTATTACATCTTCTGGCCGCTGCGCAGGAAGGGGAAGTCGATTTCACGATGAATGATATTGACCGTTTATCACGCAAAGTTCCTCAACTGTGTAAGGTTGCTCCAAGTACTCAAAAATATCATATGGAAGACGTTCACCGTGCTGGTGGGGTTATCGGAATTTTGGGTGAGCTGGAGCGTGCAGACCTGCTAAACCGCGATACGAAAAATATTATGGGCCTGAGCCTGACGGAAACCTTAGATAAGTTCGATATTATGCGTACTAATGATGATGTGGTGAGAACGCTATTCCGGGCTGGTCCGGCAGGTATTCGCACTACTCAGGCCTTCTCTCAGGATTGCCGTTGGGATTCTCTGGATGACGATCGTTCAGAAGGCTGTATTCGTGATAAAGAGCATGCTTACAGTCAGGAAGGTGGTCTGGCGGTATTAAACGGTAATCTGGCAGTAGATGGCTGTATTGTTAAAACGGCAGGTGTTGATGATGAACATCTGGTATTCCGCGGTCCGGCAAAAGTCTATGAAAGCCAGGAAGATGCCGTTGAGGCCATTCTGGGTAAGAAAGTGGTTGCTGGTGATGTCGTGGTGATCCGCTACGAAGGGCCAAAAGGTGGGCCGGGTATGCAGGAGATGCTGTATCCAACCACTTTCCTGAAATCCATGGGGTTAGGTAAAAGCTGTGCATTAATCACCGATGGCCGTTTTTCTGGCGGTACTTCCGGGTTGTCTATTGGTCATATCTCACCGGAAGCAGCCAATGGTGGTTTGATTGGCTTAGTACGTGATGGTGACATGATTGATATTGATATTCCGAAGCGCAGTATTGTGCTGGATGTATCAGACAGTGAATTAGCTAACCGCCATCAGGCTGAAGTGGTTCGTGGTGATAAAGCCTGGACGCCAGCGGCTCGCAGTCGTCAGGTTTCATTTGCTTTACGTGCCTATGCCAGTTTAGCAACCAGTGCAGATAAAGGCGCCGTCAGGGATAAAAGTAAGCTGGGAGGCTAACCGTTATGGCTGTTCCATTACCACTCTCCTCTGCACCGGCAGGTGCAGAATATCTGCGCGCGGTACTTTGCTCTCCGGTTTATGACGTGGCTCAGGTCACACCATTGCAGGTGATGAATAAGCTCTCTGCCCGCATGAAAAATACTGTGCTGGTAAAGCGTGAAGACCGGCAGCCGGTACACAGTTTTAAGCTGCGTGGCGCTCATGCGATGATCGCCGGACTGAATGAGCAACAGAAAGCCAATGGCGTAATTGCGGCTTCGGCAGGGAATCATGCGCAGGGGGTTGCGCTGTCAGCTACGGGCTTAGGCATCCGCTCTCTGATTGTTATGCCGCTGACGACACCGGATATTAAAGTTGATGCTGTACGCGGCTTTGGTGGCGAAGTGCTTTTACACGGGGCTAACTTTGATGAGGCTAAAGCAAAAGCCATAGCGCTGTCTGAACAGGAAGGCTATATCTTTATTCCGCCATTCGACCATCCGGCAGTCATTGCCGGACAGGGTACTATCGGTATGGAGTTGATCCAACAAGATGCTCATCTTGACCGTATTTTTGTGCCTGTTGGCGGTGGTGGATTGGCTGCCGGTGTAGCGGTACTAATTAAACAATTGATGCCTGAAATTAAAGTCATTGGTGTTGAAGCTGAAGACTCTGCCTGTTTGGTGGCGGCGATGAATGCCGGGCAGCCTGTCGATCTTGAGCGGGTAGGATTATTTGCCGATGGCGTAGCGGTAAAGCGTATTGGCGATGAGACTTTTCGTTTGTGCCGTGAATATCTGGATGATGTTATTACGGTCGACAGCGATGCAATATGTGCTGCAGTAAAAGATCTGTTTGAAGATGTCCGGGCAATTGCAGAACCGTCGGGCGCACTGGCACTGGCCGGACTGAAAAAATATACAGAGCAGCATAATCTGGAAGGTGAACGTCTGGCCTGTATTTTATCCGGCGCTAATTTGAACTTCCACGGATTGCGCTATGTTTCCGAACGCTGTGAGCTGGGAGAAAAGCGGGAAGCGCTACTGGCAGTGACTATCCCTGAGCAAAAAGGCAGTTTTCTGAAGTTTTGTCAGCTATTAGGTGGTCGTTCAGTAACCGAATTTAACTATCGTTACGCCAGCGATAAAGATGCCTGCATTTTTGTTGGGGTTCGGTTAACCAGAGGACAAACGGAAAGAGAAGAGATTATCCGTGAATTACGTGACGATGGCTATCAGGTGGTTGACTTATCGGATGATGAAATGGCCAAGTTGCACGTTCGCTATATGGTTGGAGGCCGTCCGGCTAAACCATTAAGTGAGCGGTTATACAGCTTTGAATTTCCGGAGTCTGGCGGTGCGTTATTGAAATTTTTGCAGACGTTAGGTACCTACTGGAATATTTCATTGTTTCACTATCGCAGTCATGGTACCGATTATGGTCGTGTTCTTGCGGCTTTTGAACTGGTTGGGCATGATGCTGAGTTTGAACAGCATCTTGAACAGCTGGGGTATGATTATCATGATGAAACGGATAACCCGGCGTTCCGCTTCTTTCTGGCGGGATAATCAGGGTAGTTATCTGAATGCTGTCGAAGAATGATATTCGACAGCGTTTGGTTTTTCTGATGATGGACTAACGGGCAGGAGCGATAATGCAATTCAATGGATTTAGCCAGCAAGGGCTGACGTTTTTACAGGATGTCAGAATTCAAAACAGCAAAGACTGGTTTGAAGATCATCGCCATATCTATGATGATGAAATACTGACCCCCTTTCGGGCACTGGTAACCGATTTGGCTCAAGGCATGATGCTTATCGACCCTGAATTTGAAACCCGTCCGGCGATTGGTAAAACCCTGTCCAGAATTCATCGCGATACGCGTTTCAGTCATGATAAATCCCGCTATCGCAGCCATATGTGGCTGACCTTCAAACGACACAGTAAAGACTGGAAAGATGCACCGGTCTATTTTTTTGAGATTGCCCCTGATTTTTATCGTTATGGTTTAGGATATTACTCTGCCAGCCGCCAAACGATGGATGTGCTACGTTTATTGATGCGCACTGAGCCTAAAGACTTTTTAGCCGTAGCAAAATGCAGTAAACCGCCCTTTGAGTTGGTGGGAGAAAGTTATAAACGCCCATTGATTAAAGAACAGGATGCCAACATTGCTGACTGGTATAACCGCAAGTCATTTGCCGTTATGCATACCAGTCAGGAGATGGAAATGGTATTTAATCATGGTCTGGTTTCTCTGTTAGAAAAGGGTTTTAAGCAATTAGCTCCCCTTTATCATTACCTGATGCGGGCAGAAATGATTAAACGCAATCCTGAAGAGTGATGGCAATAAAAATTATATCAGCTGCCAGAAGGCACGAATCAAAGGCTCATTAAGGCGTTTTTTCTGTACGCATACCCCTAAATCAAAGGCGGATGTCAGGGTAACGTGGTCCACCACAGAAATCCGACTGCGGATGGTTTCGGGGCTATTGTCCAGTACTACGCTAGGAATCAGTGCGATACCACAGCCAAGGGCCACCATAGAAACGATGGCTTCATGACCTGCAACGGTAGCGTAAATTTGCGGATTGCTGATGTGGTAACGGCGAAACCACTGGTCGATACGCCTGCGTGTTGGGCCATGCTCCGGTAAAATGAAGGGAATATTTGCCCAGTCAGGTTTATGCTCCAGCATTTGAGTATGTACCGGACAAGGCAGTGAAGGTGTAATTAACACCAATGGAATTTCACCGATTTTGCGAAAATCTATGGTAGAAGGCAGCATTTCCGGGCGGCCTGCAATAGCCAGATCTGCATCATTAGACTGGATTTTATCAACAGCGTCAGCGGCATCACCAGTGGTCAATTTTATTTCTACATTAGGGTGCAGAGCACGAAATTGGTCGAGTATGGTTGGCAGATGGCTATAGGCAGCTGTTACCGAACAGAAGATACGCAATTCTCCACTGAGGGATTCCCCCTCCTGCGTTAGGGCATTTTTCAGCTGTTGATAGTGCAGTAATGTTTGTTGGGCAAAGATTTTAAGCTGTTGGCCTGCATGGGTGAGTTGTACTGTGCGGTTATCTCGCAGAAATAGCATCTGCCCAAGCTCTTCTTCCATTCGCTGTATCTGTCTCGATAGGGTGGAAGGGCTAACATAGGTGGCTTTGGCGGTTTTGCCAAAGTGCTGACTGTCGGCTAAATGAAGAAATAATTTTAAATCACGAAGATCCACATTAAGACACCCGATTTTGTATTGCAGAAATTGCAATATCATCTTCTTAATATATCAATTTAAGCAATGCAGATCTTGTCTTATTATGAATTTCAGGTGTATTGCTGTTTATGGGTACCAACACAACAAAGCGCAACATAACAACCAGAAATGGAGAATAATAATGGCTAACTATTTTAATACATTAAACTTACGCCAGCAGTTGGCCCAGTTAGGTCAGTGCCGTTTTATGGGGCGCGATGAGTTTGCTGATGAATCCGGTTTTCTGAAAGGTAAAAAAATCGTTATTGTCGGATGTGGTGCTCAGGGCCTTAATCAGGGTCTGAACATGCGTGATTCTGGTCTGGATATCGCTTATGCGTTACGTAAAGAGGCGATTGATGAAAAGCGTGCATCATGGCGTAAAGCGACAGAAAACGGCTTTAAAGTAGGTACCTACGAAGAACTGATCCCTCAGGCAGACTTAGTGGTTAACCTGACGCCGGACAAACAGCACTCTGCCGTAGTTCAGGCTGTTCAGCCGCTGATGAAAAAAGGCGCTGCGTTAGGTTATTCTCACGGTTTTAATATTGTTGAAGTTGGCGAAACTATTCGTCCGGATATCACCGTAGTGATGGTAGCGCCGAAGTGCCCGGGAACCGAAGTTCGCGAAGAGTATAAGCGCGGTTTTGGTGTTCCAACGCTGATTGCTGTTCACCCGGAAAACGATCCAAAGGGCGAAGGCATGGCGATTGCCAAAGCATGGGCAGCAGCAACCGGTGGCCATCGTGCTGGTGTTCTGCAATCTTCTTTTGTTGCTGAAGTTAAATCTGACCTGATGGGTGAGCAAACCATCCTGTGCGGTATGTTACAGGCTGGCTCAATTCTGTGTTTCGACAAGCTGGTGGCCGATGGTGCCAGTCCGGCATATGCTGAAAAATTAGTACAGTATGGTTGGGAAACCACGACCGAAGCGCTGAAGCAGGGCGGCATCACATTGATGATGGATCGCTTGTCCAACTCGGCAAAACTGCGTGCTTTCGCACTGTCTGAACAGTTGAAAGCATTGATGGCTCCGCTGTTTCAAAAGCATATGGATGACATTATTTCCGGTGCTTTCTCCGAAGGCATGATGGCTGACTGGGCTAATAATGATGCTAAATTATTAGGCTGGCGCGAAGAAACGGGGCGCACCGCTTTCGAAAATGCACCTCAACAGGAAGGTAAAATCAGCGAACAGGAATATTTTGATCATGGCGTACTGATGATCGCAATGGTTAAAGCCGGGGTTGAACTGGCGTTCGAAACCATGGTGGTTTCCGGTATTATCGAAGAGTCTGCTTACTATGAGTCTCTGCATGAATTACCTTTAATTGCTAACACCATTGCCCGTAAGCGTTTATATGAAATGAACGTGGTTATTTCTGATACTGCAGAATACGGTAACTATCTGTTCTCTAATGCCGCGGTACCGCTGTTGCGTGAGAAATTTATGGGTTCATTGCAGGCTGGTGACTTAGGTAAGTCGGTTGCTGCTGCAGAAATTGATAATGCCCAACTGCGCGATGTTAACGAAGCTATCCGCAATCATCCAATTGAAGTGATTGGTAAGAAATTACGCGGTTATATGACGGATATGAAACGTATTGCCGTTGCCGGTTAATGGTTTTTGTTGAGTTGTTTAAGACCGGGCAAATGCCCGGTTTTTTTATACCCTATTTCTTCTTTCGTCAGTTCTGTTGACCGGTGCTATTTTTGCTATAATCCTCTCCCCTTTGTCCTCTGAGTAAGTAACTTTGTTATGCGCATGAACCCCCGCCAACAGCAGGCAGTTGAATTTATTACCGGCCCTTGTTTAGTGCTGGCTGGTGCTGGTTCGGGTAAAACGCGGGTGATTATTAATAAAATTGCCTATTTGATTCGTGAGTGTGGCTATCAGGCGCGGCATATTGCGGCCGTCACCTTTACCAATAAAGCGGCCAGAGAGATGAAGGAACGTCTGGCACAAACGCTGGGGCGTAAAGAAGCCAGAGGGATTGTTATCTCTACGTTTCATACTCTGGGGCTGGAAATTATCAAGCGTGAACATGTCGCGTTGAATATGAAGTCCAATTTCTCGCTGTTTGACGATCAGGATCAGATGGCATTATTGAAAGAGTTGACAGAGAAATGGCTGGAGAACGACAAGGTATTAATTTCACAATTGATATCAACCATATCTAACTGGAAGAATGATTTAATTGGTCCGGCTGGAGCCGCGGCGGCAGCGAAATCTGAGCGCGATAAACTGTTTGCTCACTGTTACGACCTGTATGATAAACAGCTCAAATCTTGCAGTATTCTTGATTTCGACGATCTAATTTTATTACCCACTTTATTACTACAGCGAAATGAGGAAGTCAGAGAGCGTTGGCAAAATCGTCTGCGTTATCTGCTGGTGGATGAATATCAGGATACCAATACCAGCCAATATGAGCTGGTTAAACTGTTGGTAGGTAATCGGGCCCGGTTTACCGTGGTGGGCGATGACGATCAGTCAATCTACTCATGGCGGGGTGCTCGTCCTCAGAATCTGGTGTTGTTGAGCCAGGATTTTCCCGCTTTACAGGTGATTAAGCTGGAGCAAAATTATCGTTCATCAGGGCGGATACTTAAAGCGGCTAACATTCTGATTGCTAATAATCCGCACGTATTTGAGAAACGATTGTTTTCAGAGCTGGGGTACGGTGAAGAGCTAAAAGTGGTAACGGCGAATAATGAAGATAATGAAGCCGAACGGGTTGTGGGTGAACTGATTGCCCATCACTTTATCAATAAAACCGATTATAAAGATTACGCTATCTTGTACCGGGGAAACCATCAGTCACGAATTTTTGAAAAAGTGCTGATACAAAACCGCATTCCCTATCGAATTTCTGGTGGAACTTCTTTCTTTTCCCGGCCAGAAATTAAAGATCTGATGGCTTATTTACGCGTGTTGACGAATCCGGATGATGACAGTGCATTTTTACGTATTGTGAATACCCCTCGCCGTGAAATTGGTCCGGCAACGCTGGAGAAATTAGGGACCTGGGCTAACCAGAGAGGCGTCAGTTTATATCGGGCCAGTTTTGATGTCGGGCTGGAGCAATACCTCACCGGGCGTGGGCTTGAGTCGCTACAGCGTTTTACTCGTTGGTTATCTTCTGTGACTGAAACGTCTGAAAGAGAGCCGGTTGCCGCCGTCAGAGATCTGATTCACGGTATGGATTATGAAAGCTGGCTGTATGAAACCTCCCCCAGTGTGAAAGCTGCTGAAATGCGCATGAAAAACGTTAATCAGCTGTTTGGCTGGATGACCGAGATGCTGGAAGGTTCCGATCTGGATGAACCAATGACGCTGACTCAGGTGGTTACGCGTTTTACATTACGTGACATGATGGAGCGTGGAGAAAATGAGGAAGATTTCGATCAGGTTCAGTTGATGACGCTGCATGCGTCGAAGGGCCTTGAGTTTCCTTATGTTTATCTGGTGGGTATGGAGGAAGGATTACTTCCTCATCAAAGTAGCATTGACGAAGACAATGTTGATGAAGAACGTCGCCTGGCCTATGTGGGTATTACCCGGGCTCAAAAGGAACTGACATTTACACTATGCCGTGAGCGTCGCCAGTTTGGTGAACTGGTACGTCCGGAGCCAAGTCGATTCCTGTTGGAGCTGCCTCAGGATGATTTGCGCTGGGAAAGTGCCCGTAAGGTGGTATCTGCCGAAGAGAGAATGGAAAAAGGGAAAGGGCATCTGGCCAATATTCGTGAACAGCTGGCAAAAAGTAGAAATAATGCATCCTAGAAAATGAAAAAAACCGGATTTCTCCGGTTTTTTCATAATGCCCACCAGCCAGGAGGTGGATATTCTTCCAGTTATAGTCTGTTGTAGTCGCCAACCAGACTATTGTACTCTTTGACTAGCTTCCCGACTGAACCGTTTACCATCCATTCGCCTGAGGTACCCAGATTCATTTTTTCGCCAGTTGAGTAGGGTTCTTTATCCCTTACGCGGCGGATACGTTCTTTAGCAGCTTTAGCATAGCTATCCGCTTGACGTAGTAATGACTCATAACTCATGTAGGACATGTTATTAGTCTTTTTTTGCTCTTCAATAAGAGGGCGAGCGCTTTCAATTTTGCTTTGCAGTTCTGAAACCAAAGCGAGAGGCTTTTCTGTTTCAAACGACTCTTCTTCAATCATGCTGTTGATGGTTTGTGCATCCAACATAATACCAAGGCTATAATAATTCAGCGATTTACCCTCTTCTTTCTCCATTTGATCTAAACGAGCCTGCTGACGTTCGTTATTAATTTTACTGATAGATTGGGAGAAAGCTTTAGAAGCTGGTTCAAAAGTTTTATAGGCGGCAACCAAATTAGGATGAAGCTCTTTACCTTTAGCAAAACTATCGTCCTTATAATCTTCTTGATCATAGTAACGATTCAGTTCGTTAATTTTGGCGCTTATTGTTTCAGCTGCAGCAAGGTAATTGGCTGCAATTTCATCCATAGGTTTTAACTCAGGTTTAATTGCGAGAGCTTCGGTAACACTTTTTTTGCAGGAATCAGTACTATTTTGGTTAATCTGATAAAGTCCATAAACAATACTTTCTTTACCTGTTGGCCCTTTTTCGAAATTTTTTACCCAGCTGGTATAGCGGTTAATACTATTGTGAATAGAGCCATCCAATGCGTTATAACACTCAATGTAGGCATTCATTTTTTCTTGCATTGCTTCTTCAGCGTTTTGTGTTTCTTCCGCTTTAGTATTTGTTGTTGTTTTTTCGGCTTCTACGTTTTCAGTTTCTTTTTTAACTGACGATGGTGTCTCTTGGGTTGTTACCGGAGCGCTAGCTGCGGGCTCTTCCTTTTTTTTATCACAGGCTGATAATGCTAATATAATGGAAAGTGCGATCGCTCCTTTTTTCCATATGTTGGTGCTATTTTTAAAATCCATTTTTATACCTTTATGCTTTATTGATAGTACTAAATTTAACTGTATCAAAAGTGTGGATGGTGAAAATACTCTTTCGATCGACTATTTTCAATGTATCGCTGGTTTTAATAAGAACGATATCTCTTTTTATTTGTAACCATTTGTAGCTGTAATGGTATAAAAGAAAATTGTTACCATAAATAAAGACATTAATAAGGATTGAAATCTATAAAATAATAGAAAGCATAATACTGTGAGAAGCTTCAGGTGTAGCCTGTCAGGGAAGAGTGGCAGTGTTTAGCCAGTGAACGATTTTTGACGAAGCTAAATGTATTTATTAATTATTTGAATGAAAAGCCATTTTTTATTAATTGAAGAAAAGAGTGAATTAATAGTTTGTTGTTTTATACCGGAATGATGGAATGTTATACCGTTTATATGTCTGATGGAGAGGTTTTGGTGCAAAAGCAAACTTAGTTATTAAACCGATATAATAACCATCGGAAGATGGCTATAAGTTTGCCAACGGCTCTCTTGCTGTAATGCCTCGGTCTGCAAAGGGTACAATGAAAGCCATTCCTTGCTGATTTCCAGATTAAGCTGCTCTCCCTGTCCGATAAGAGTGATATTCGGAATGCGGTCGGAATGTCGTGAACGGCACAATAAAATGGCAATACGTAGTAAACGTACCAGTCTTTGCGCCTGTTGTAGTGATAAGGCGTTCTGCTCTGCCAGTACTGACAGATTAATGATATCAGTTTGATTTATCAGCAAGGCTGCCAGTAATTTCCTTTGTGCGGGAGTAAAGCCTGGCATTTCAGTATGATTCAGCAAGTAAGCGGCGTGCTGGGGAGACTGCCTGAAGTCGATACTTAATCCAATTTCATGAATCTGGCTGGCCCAATGGAGCAGCTCTGCCATGTTGTCATTAATATCCCAACTGTCTTTTAGCTGGTGGCAAAAGCGGCTGGTTAACTGGCTGACTCTGTTGACCTGTTGCCGATCGATAGCGTACTGATATTGGATTGCCTGAATGGTCGTTTGGCGAATATCCTTTTCTACCGGAAGATTCAACATGCTATATATCAGGCCTTCACGCAGCGCGCCACCGGCCAAATTCATGCTGTTTACATCTAAGGTTTCAAAAATAGCGATCAGGATAGAAAGTCCACTGGGAAAAACTAAAGCCCTTTCTAATGTCAGACCCGGGATCTCCAGCTCTTCCAGTTTGCCGCATTGAATGGCGCGTTCTTTTAATTGCTGTAATTTATCCAGCGTAATTTGCTCATCCATACCCTGGGCTACCATGATTTCCTGTAACGCTTGTACGGTGCCTGATGCTCCAACGCAGATTTTCCAATCCTGATATTTCAGCTTATCGGTAATCGGTAAGAGATGATGGCGGGCAGCGAGTTCCGCTTGATGAAAGTTGTTAGCACTGAGTGTTCTGTCGCTGAAATAACGCTCCAGCCAGGTTACACACCCCATGGGTAGGCTCACCAATTCAGATATGCTATCCGCAGTCCCGGTAATCAGTTCGGTACTGCCTCCACCAATATCTACCACCAGTCGTGATTGCGCACCTCCGGTGGTATGGGCAACGCCCTGGTAAATTAATCTGGCTTCTGCTTCACCGCTGATGACCTTAACCGGGTAACCTAAAATTGTTTCGGCGGTGGTAATGAAAGTACTGGCATTTTTAGCGGCTCGTAATGCTGCGGTAGCAACAATACGAATATGGGATGGGGGAATGCCATACAGGCGTTCGGAGAACAGACGCAGACATTGCCAGCCCCGTTGCATTGCTTCTTCAGATAAATGATCCCCATCGTCAAGCCCGGCGGCTAACCGGACTTTTCGTTTTATGCGGTCAGTAATCTGGATACGGCCAGAAATTTCCCGGATAACCAGCATATGAAAGCTATTCGAACCAAGGTCGATGGCCGCATAAAGAGGCAATTCATCCGTCTGTCTGTTCATAGCGTTCAATCGGTTATCCGTACTGGTAGCATTATATTAACCCGGGCGCTTTCTGTTGCGCGGAGGTCCATTCCGACGAGGTCCACTGCTGCGTCTTGGATTTCCGGTATTGCGTGGACGAGAAAGACGTTTGGGGGCAGGGAGATCGGTCAGTAATGCTTCAGAACTATAGCGACTGACAGGAATTGAGTGGCCAATATACTGCTCAATAGCCGGTAGATTTAATGCATATTGCTCACAGGCCAGAGTGATAGAGTGTCCACTGGCTCCGGCTCGTCCTGTACGGCCAATGCGATGCACATAGTCTTCACAATCATCCGGCAAATCATAGTTAAATACGTGGGTAACTTCCGGAATATGCAAACCACGAGCTGCAACATCCGTTGCTACCAGAATATCCAGATTGCCTTTAGTGAAATCGTCCAGAATATGTAAGCGTTTTTTCTGTGCTACATCACCGGTTAATAAACCAACGCGATGTCCATCAGCCGCCAGATATCCCCATATTTCTTCACAAGCATGTTTGGTGTTGGCAAAAATGATACAGCGTTCAGGCCATTCTTCTTCCAGAAGTGTTTGAAGTAAACGCATCTTATCTTCGTTGGAAGGATAAAATAACTCTTCCTGAATTCGGTGGCCGGTTTTTTGTGTTGGCTCCACTTCAACATATTGAGGATTATTCATATGTTCAAACGCCAGCTCACGAACGCGGAAAGAAAGCGTTGCGGAGAATAACATGCTTAAGCGTTGGGTCGCCGGTGGCATACGACGGAAGATCCAACGGATATCTTTGATAAATCCTAAATCAAACATACGATCGGCTTCATCCAGAACAACCACCTGAATGGCACCTAAATCAATGTGATTTTGCTTGGTGTAATCGATGAGACGGCCGGTAGTACCAATCAGAATATCAACGCCAGCCTCCAGTACTTTTAGCTGTTTATCATAGCCATCACCACCGTAGGCCAGTCCAATTTTCAGGCCGGTCTCTTGAGCCAGTGCTTCGGCATCATTGTGAATTTGCACCGCAAGTTCACGGGTGGGCGCCATGATTAGTGCACGAGGTTGATTAATTTTGCGATTGCCATCAGCCTCGTGAGTAAGTAGGTAATTAAAGGTAGATGCCAGAAAAGCCAGCGTTTTTCCGGTACCCGTTTGTGCCTGTCCTGCAACATCATGCCCTGCAACCGTATAAGGAAGCGCCAGTGCTTGTATTGGCGTACAGTAATGAAAGCCTTTATTTTCAAGGGCCTTGATTACCGAAGGGTGTAGTGCGAAGTCGGCAAACTTCTGTTCTGTTAAGTGTGTTTTGCTCATAGTGGTGTAGAATATCAGCTAACCTTGTATTCACGAAAGTATTGCTTTACGAATGCGTATCCGTTGAAATAAAGTCAACATATATTCAACGTTTCTTTGGTTAATATAACACCAATGAAACATATCTAATCCTGTGGAGTCAAACATGAGCGAAAAAATTATTCACTTAACCGATAGCAGCTTTGAAAATGATGTTTTAAAAGCTGATGGTCCAGTACTGGTGGATTTTTGGGCCGAATGGTGTGGTCCATGCAAAATGATTGCCCCAATTCTGGATGAAGTGGCGGCGGAGTATGATGGCAAACTGACGGTAGCTAAATTGAATATTGACCAGAATCCGGCAACTGCGCCGCAGTATGGTATTCGTGGTATTCCAACCCTATTGCTGTTTAAAGATGGTGCTATTGCTGCAACTAAAGTTGGTGCATTGTCGAAATCTCAATTAAAAGAGTTTTTAGACGCCAGTATTTAATTGATATTGAATTAATTTTTACTTCACACAGGTTCTTGTTTATCCACTGTTTTATGGATAAACAAGAAGCCTTAATGAATAAATTAAATAAAAATAGTGATATCGAATAGAATTTTTACTGGAAAAACAGCCCATAGGTGCTAATTTATTAGCTGAACCGTAGACTCGGTTAATAAAGCGTGCTACCTTTAATCACGCTTCATGCAATCTTATCTATATATACGTACTCGTTTTAAAATCGTAGCTTAAAGTTCTTAGAGCAGTTTAATCATGAGCATCGACTGTGAATGCTATGATTTTAAAACAGGTTTAGAATGTATATCCGGGCATTATTTCTGAGTTTCTGATATGTGGTCAGGCATCGTCATACTACTTTTCTGATATAAAATAATGAACAGATATTCTAATAATACAGGCGCGGCGTATACCGTCAGCTATTCACGAAGACTTTTCGAGACAGACCCCGAGTTAAAGAACCCACCATTATGAATCTTACCGAACTAAAAAATACGCCGGTCTCTGAGTTGATTACTCTCGGCGAAAATATGGGGCTGGAAAACCTGGCCCGTATGCGCAAACAAGATATTATCTTTTCGATTCTTAAGCAGCATGCGAAAAGTGGAGAAGATATTTTTGGCGATGGCGTGTTGGAAATATTGCAGGATGGATTCGGTTTCCTCCGTTCTGCTGACAGTTCCTACCTCGCTGGTCCAGATGATATCTATGTTTCCCCTAGTCAAATCCGCCGTTTTAACTTACGTACTGGTGACACCATTTCAGGAAAAATTCGTCCACCAAAAGAGGGTGAACGTTATTTTGCATTACTGAAAGTTAATGAAGTTAATTACGATAAGCCAGAAAACGCTCGTAATAAGATTCTGTTTGAAAACTTAACGCCATTACACGCCAACTCTCGTCTGCGGATGGAACGTGGTAATGGTTCTACCGAAGATTTAACCGCTCGCGTTCTGGATCTTGCTTCTCCAATTGGTCGTGGTCAGCGTGGTCTGATTGTTGCACCGCCAAAAGCCGGTAAAACGATGTTGCTGCAAAATATCGCGCAGAGCATTGCTTATAATCATCCTGATTGCGTACTGATGGTGCTACTGATTGATGAACGTCCGGAAGAGGTAACAGAGATGCAACGTCTGGTGAAAGGTGAAGTTGTGGCTTCAACCTTTGATGAACCAGCATCTCGTCATGTTCAGGTCGCTGAAATGGTTATTGAAAAAGCTAAGCGTCTGGTAGAGCATAAAAAAGACGTTATCATTCTGCTTGATTCTATTACCCGTTTAGCGCGTGCATATAACACGGTTGTACCAGCTTCAGGTAAAGTATTGACCGGTGGTGTGGATGCAAATGCTTTGCATCGTCCAAAACGTTTCTTTGGTGCTGCCCGTAATGTGGAAGAAGGTGGTAGCCTGACGATTATTGCTACGGCGTTGGTTGATACCGGCTCTAAAATGGATGAAGTCATCTACGAAGAGTTTAAAGGTACAGGTAACATGGAATTGCATTTATCTCGCAAGATTGCAGAGAAGCGCGTATTCCCGGCTATCGATTACAACCGTTCCGGTACCCGTAAAGAAGAGTTACTGACAACGTCAGAAGAATTACAAAAAATGTGGATCCTGCGCAGAATCATTCACCCTATGGGAGAAATTGATGCGATGGAGTTCCTCATCAATAAGTTAGCGATGACGAAAACTAATGATGAATTCTTTGATATGATGAAGCGTTCATAATAATCAGTTAAATAGTTATGAGTATTAGAGTAATATTCTGATACTCATAAACTTTATCGAGAGCCGTTAATCGTGAATTTACTCAGTATGAGTGGCGATCTTGTTATCGTCTTTTTGTTCTCTCTGGCTTTTCTATTTATTGCACGCAAAATAGCCAAAAGCATTGGCTTAGTAGATAAACCAAATTATCGGAAACGCCATCAAGGTGTTATCCCATTAGTTGGTGGTATTTCTGTTTATGCCGGGGTTTGCCTGTATCTTTTTCTTAACTGGAATGAGATTGTGCAACCCGGCATTTATCTTATTTGCGCCGGGATTTTGGTTTTAGTCGGTGCAGTGGACGATCGTTTTGATATTAGCGTTAAGTTCAGGGCATCAGTACAAGCACTGGTAGCTATCGCAATGATGGTTTTTGCTGGTATGTATCTTCATAGCCTTGGATATATTTTAGGTCCATGGGAGCTGATACTTGGCCCGGTAGGTTATGTAGTGACTCTGTTTGCAGTGTGGGCTGCAATTAATGCTTTCAATATGGTTGATGGTATTGATGGCCTGCTTGGTGGATTAGGCTGTGTCACTTTTGGCGCGTTAGGTGTTTTATTAGTTATTGATGGACAAACATTTTTAGGCTATTGGTGTTTTGCTATTATCGTCGCTATTATTCCCTATTTATTGCTCAATTTGGGCGCGTTTGGTAAACGCTACAAAGTGTTTATGGGAGATGCAGGTAGTACGCTAATTGGTTTTACCGTTATCTGGATCTTACTACAGAGTACTCAGGGGGTCGGTCATCCAATGAATCCCGTGACTGCCTTATGGGTTATTGCTATTCCTCTGATTGATATGATTGCCATTATGTACCGTCGGTTACGTAAGGGCATGAGTCCATTTGCTGCCGATCGACAGCACATTCATCATCTTATTATGCGTGCTGGTTTCACCTCCCGTCAGGCATTTGTGCTGATTACGTTGGCGGCTGCACTGTTGGCTGCCATTGGTGTTATCGGAGAACATATCTTTTTTATCTCTGAATGGATGATGTTGGTACTATTCTTGCTTGTATTTGTATTGTATGGCTTTTGTATTAAGCATGCCTGGCGCGTCGCTCGTTTTATTAAACGCACGAAGCGCCGTATGCGGCGAACTCATGAAAATCAGCGAATTTCTTAACCAGAGGCTTTTGTCTTAGACATGAAATCAGAGATCCAGTCAGTTGATAATGAATTAGATATTCGTAGCCTGTGCTATTCATTATGGTATGGCAAAATATGGATTGTTGGCATTGCCATTATTTTTGCAGCTATTGCTTTAGGTTACTCTTATGTGGTCAAACAGGAGTGGAGCACTACCGCAATTACTGATAAACCAACAGTGAGTATGCTGGGTGGTTATTATTCGCAAGAGCAGTTTTTGCGAGGTCTTATCCGGACCAGTAGCAATAGTGCAGCAGTAGCAGAAACGCCCATTACGGAAGATGTTTACAGCGAATTTATTATGCAGCTTTCTTCCTATGATGCTCGCCGCGATTTCTGGCTACAGTCTGATTACTATAAACAGCGTCAATCAGGTGATGTGCGTGCAGACGCAGTGGTACTGGATGAGTTGATTAATAATATTATTTTTACGCCTAAAGACGATAAAAAAGGAATCAATGATAGTATTAAGCTAACGGCTGAAACACCAAGTGACGCAAATCAGCTACTGCGTCAGTATATTAATTTTGCTAATCAGCGCGCAGTAACTAGCTTAAATGCCGAATTGCAGGGCACCTGGTCAGTTCGTCAAACATCCCTTGCCCGTCAGGTTCAACGTCAGGAAAAAATGGCGAATGCGGTATATCAGCGAGAATTAAAACGCTTACAGCAGGCGCTAACCATTGCTCAGCAGCAGGGGATCACCCGTTCCCAAACGGATGTTCCAGCCGATCAATTACCTAACTCAGAATTGTTTTTATTAGGTAAGCCCATGCTTCAGGCTCGATATGAGGCATTACAGGCAAATGGCCCTGATTTTGAAAATGATTATGACCACGATCGCGCGGTGCTCTCTTCGCTGAATGATGGGGCTAAATTGGATAATCAGTTTAAGGCATACCGCTATTTACGTACCCCAGAAGACCCCATTACCCGAGACAAACCTCGTCGCCTGTTCCTGCTGATTATGTGGGGAGGGGTGGGGGCACTTGTTGGTGCTGGAGTAGCGCTGACCCGCAGACGTAATAAAGAAATATGATAGGGATAGGTACCTTCGGGCACCTGAATGGCAATAACTGCCGTGATAACTGACTTAAAGAGATAGCTCTGTGAAAGTGTTAACTGTTTTTGGCACACGACCTGAAGCAATTAAAATGGCCCCTTTGGTGCACGCACTGGCCGATGATGACTATTTTGAGTCGAAAGTTTGTGTGACGGCTCAACATCGGGAGATGTTGGATCAGGTACTTAAGTTATTTGATATAAAACCTGATTACGATCTGGATATTATGCGACCAGGACAAGGTTTAACCGAAATTACCTGCCGTATACTTGAAGGGCTAAAGCCGGTTTTAGAAGAGTTTAAACCAGACGTGGTTTTGGTTCATGGAGATACCACTACGACTCTTGCCACCAGCTTGGCTGCATTTTATCAGCGTATTCCTGTTGGACACGTTGAGGCTGGGTTACGTACCGGCGATCTCTATTCTCCATGGCCAGAGGAAGGAAATCGGAAATTGACGGGCCATCTGGCCATGTATCACTTTTCTCCAACAGAGACATCAAAGCAAAACTTATTAACGGAAGCTATACCCGATAGCCGTATTTTTATTACAGGTAATACGGTAATTGATGCGCTGTTTTGGGTACGTAATCGTATCCATAATGATGCTCGATTAAAACAGGAAATGGAGCAGCGTTACGCTTTCTTGCAGCAAGATAAGAAAATTATTTTGGTTACCGGTCATCGCCGGGAAAGTTTTGGTGATGGTTTTGAACGGATTTGTAGTGCTTTGGCAGATATTGCCAGAACTCACCCGGATGTGCAGGTGGTTTATCCGGTGCATCTTAATCCAAATGTCAGGGAGCCGGTTAAGCGTATTCTGAGTCATATTGATAATGTGATTTTGATTGAGCCTCAGGATTATCTGCCGTTTGTTTATTTGATGGATCACGCTTATTTAATTTTGACTGACTCTGGCGGCATTCAGGAAGAGGCTCCTTCTTTAGGTAAGCCAGTTCTGGTTATGCGTAAAACGACAGAGCGTCCGGAAGCCGTTTCAGCCGGAACAGTTCGATTAGTTGGTACAAATATTGCATTGATTTTAGAAGAGGTGAGCCGACTGTTAACGGATGAAAATGAGTATCACTTAATGAGTCGGGCACATAATCCTTACGGTGATGGAAAAGCCTGTCAGCGTATTCTCGATGCTTTAAAAAATAATCAGGTGAAGCTATGAGTTTTGAAACAATTTCAGTAATCGGTCTTGGCTATATTGGTTTACCTACTGCTGCAGCTTTTGCATCGCGCAAAAAGAAAGTTATTGGCGTAGATATTAATCAGCACGCGGTGGATACCATTAACCGTGGTGCGATTCATATTGTTGAGCCTGATTTAGATAAAGTTGTCAAAGAGGCCGTCGAAGCGGGTTGTTTACAGGCGGTGACTAAACCTTTAGCTGCGGATGCATTTTTAATTGCTGTTCCTACACCTTTTAAAGGCGATCACGAGCCAGATATGGTGTATGTGGAAACCGCTGCTAAATCTATTGCTCCCGTATTGAAAAAAGGCGATCTGGTCATTCTGGAGTCAACTTCTCCTGTTGGTGCGACTGAGCAGATGGCTGGCTGGCTGGCGGTTGCTCGCCCGGACCTTACTTTCCCTCAACAGGCTGGCGAAAATGCTGATATCAATATCGCTTATTGTCCTGAACGCGTATTACCAGGGAAAGTCATGGTAGAACTGATTCAAAACGATCGGGTAGTCGGTGGCATGACTTCTCGTTGTTCAGATCGTGCCAGCGAGTTATATAAAATTTTCCTGAAAGGTGAGTGCGTTATTACCAACTCGCGTACTGCAGAGATGTGTAAGTTAACTGAGAACAGCTTTCGTGATGTCAATATTGCCTTTGCCAACGAGTTGTCGCTGATTTGTGATCATCAGGGGATTAATGTATGGGAGCTGATTCGTCTGGCTAACCGTCATCCCCGGGTTAATATCTTGCAACCAGGGCCAGGTGTTGGTGGTCACTGTATTGCTGTCGATCCATGGTTTATCGTGGCACAAAATCCTCAGGATGCGCGTTTGATTCGTATTGCTCGAGAAGTGAATGATGGCAAACCTTATTGGGTGCTGGATAAAGTAAAATCTGCAGTAGCTGATTGTCTGACGGCTACTGGTAAACGTGCTGCAGAGATTAAGATTGCCTGTTTTGGTCTGGCATTTAAACCGGATATTGACGATCTGAGAGAGAGTCCGGCGCTGGAAATTACCCATATGATTGCCGACTGGCATGCCGGGACAACGCTGGCCGTTGAGCCAAACGTCCATGAATTACCAAAAGTGCTGGCTGAAAAGGCCCGTTTAACTGACACCGGGGAAGCGCTGGTTGAAGCAGATGTTTTGGTTATGCTGGTTGATCATCGCCAGTTTAAGGCCATCAGCCCGGAGCAGGTTAAGCAGCAGTGGGTTATTGATACAAAAGGGGTATGGCGTTGAGAAAGATTTTAGTCACAGGTGGAGCCGGTTTTATTGGTTCTGCTGTAGTGAGACATATTATTCAGGATACCAAAGATAGCGTATTGGTGGTTGATAAACTGACTTATGCCGGAAATCTGGATTCATTAGTAGAAGTGGCTGATAGCGATCGCTACTCTTTTGAACAAGTCGATATTTGTGACAGAACTGCGCTGGATCGTCTTTTTGTACAGTATCAACCAGATTTAGTGATGCATCTGGCTGCTGAAAGCCATGTGGATCGCTCTATTGATGGCCCGGCAGCGTTCATTGAAACTAATATTGTTGGAACCTATACGCTTCTTGAAGCCGCCCGTCACTATTGGATGGGGTTAGATACAGCGCTAAAGCAAGCATTTCGCTTTCATCATATCTCTACTGATGAAGTGTATGGCGATTTGCATGGAACAACAGATTTATTCACTGAAACAACGCCTTATGCACCAAGCAGCCCTTATTCAGCGTCTAAGGCATCCAGTGACCATTTGGTCAGAGCCTGGCTACGGACCTATGGTTTTCCAACCATTGTGACCAACTGTTCTAATAACTATGGGCCATATCATTTTCCTGAAAAACTCATTCCTTTGATAATTTTAAATGCATTGGAAGGAAAAGCGTTACCCGTTTATGGTAACGGAGCTCAGGTCAGGGACTGGTTATTTGTTGAGGACCACGCAAGGGCTTTATATAAGGTCGTCACTGAGGGTGTTATTGGTGAAACCTATAATATTGGTGGTCATAATGAGCGTAAAAATATCGAAGTTGTGCGTACTATTTGTCAACTGCTGGAAGAATTAGCGCCATCAAAACCTGAAGGTGTAGCTAAATATGCGGATCTGATTACTTACGTAACGGATCGTCCTGGTCACGATATGCGCTATGCCATTGATGCCAGCAAAATTGAGCGTGAACTGAACTGGAAGCCACTGGAAACCTTTGAATCAGGTATTCGTAAAACTGTTTCCTGGTATCTGGCGAATCAACAATGGTGGCAGAGAGTTCTGGATGGAAGTTATGCCAGAGAACGCATTGGTTTGAAATCGTAGTTTTGCTGACAAAATAACCTGGGGTCTAAAGCAGAGCCCCAATCATTATATTCTATTTAAGTAATATCCCTGATTTCCAGTTAATACAAATGTCAGGGGAAATGGTGATGTCAATGAAAGGTATTATTTTAGCGGGTGGCTCAGGTACCCGACTATATCCAATTACGCGCGGTGTATCTAAACAGCTGCTCCCTATTTATGATAAACCAATGATTTACTATCCGCTTTCCGTGTTGATGCTGGCCGGTATACGGGATATTTTGATTATTTCTACCCCTGAGGACCTACCGGCATTTCAGCGTTTGCTTGGGTCCGGTGAAGAGTTTGGCATTAAACTGGGCTATGCAGCTCAACCAAGCCCGGATGGATTAGCGCAGGCATTTTTGATCGGTGAAGAGTTTATTAACGGTGACTCCTGCTGTTTGGTCTTAGGAGATAACATCTTTTTTGGTCAAAGCTTTAGCTCGAAACTGCGCAGCGTCGTTGCTCGTGACCAGGGCGCGACTGTTTTTGGCTATCAGGTGATGGATCCTGAACGTTTTGGCGTTGTGGAGTTTGATGACAACTTCCGGGCGCTGTCTATTGAAGAAAAACCACTTAAACCTAAGTCAAACTGGGCAGTTACCGGGCTCTATTTCTACGATAATCAAGTTGTGGAAATGGCTAAACAGGTTAAACCGTCTCCTCGTGGCGAACTGGAAATTACCAGCATTAATCAAATGTACCTTGAACAGGGCACATTAAATGTTGAGCTGCTTGGGCGCGGGTTTGCCTGGTTAGATACAGGAACTCACGATAGCCTGATTGAAGCCAGCACCTTTGTGCAAACGGTAGAGAAGAGACAGGGTTTTAAAGTTGCCTGTCTGGAAGAGATTGCCTGGCGTAATGGCTGGTTAGATGATGAGAGTGTGCTAAAAACCGCCAAACTTCTGGCCAAAACAGGATATGGCAAATATTTGCAGGATTTACTCCATGTCCGTCCACGCCAATATTGAGTCTCTTGAGTGGGAGAGTGAGTTCTTTTCACTCTCCACGGCGAAGCTGAATTTTAATGCGTTGGCCGTTACTCCATTAGATACACAAACGTTATCTGATTTTCAGTTGGTTCAGGCAAAGGTACCTGCATCACGAAGTGACTGGATAGACGCTTTAAGCGCACTGGATTTTCAACTGGTTGAAGGTGAAGTGGATTTTATTGTATCACTCGATGCAGTAATGGATAGTTCACCAACATTAATGTTTTCCTGCCGGTTGGCTGCAGAGCAGGATATACCGGCATTACGAGCAGTAGCGTCAGATGTTTTTCGCCTGAGTCGATTTCGTGCTCCTTGGTATCAGAATAGTGATAGCGGTCGTTTTTACGCTTTATGGGTTGAAAAAGCCGTCTCAGGCACTTTTGACCATAGCTGTCTGATACTTGAAGATAAAGACGGTAATCCTCAAGGTTTTGTGACTTTACGTGATATTGGCGATAACCAGGGTCGCGTTGGCCTGCTGGCCGTTTGGCCTGGCTGTAGTAATAAAGGTGTTGGTCTTGAGCTAATGAAGGTAGCAAAAAGTTGGTGTGTGGCACGAAAATTGAATCACCTCTGTGTTGCTACCCAGATGGGAAATCTTGCAGCTTTGCGTCTTTATATTCGTAGCGGTGCTTCCATCAATAGCACAGCATATTGGTTATACAGATAACTATTTACAGATGTCTATTTAACAAATTACTCAGGTGAAAAAAATGATTCCTTTTAACGCCCCTCCCGTTGTTGGTACAGAACTCGAATATATGAAAGCCGCAATGGGTAGCGGTAAGTTGTGCGGTGATGGCGGTTTTACTCGCCGCTGCCAGCAGTGGATGGAGCAACACTTTGGTAGTCACAAGGTGTTGTTGACGCCATCTTGTACTGCTTCATTAGAGATGGCTGCGTTATTGCTGGATATTAAACCTGGTGATGAAGTTATCATGCCAAGTTTTACCTTTGTTTCCACGGCCAATGCTTTTGTACTTCGCGGGGCTAAGGTTGTATTTGTCGATGTCCGCCCGGACACTATGAATATTGATGAAACTAAAATTGAAGCCGCGATTACTGAAAATACCCGTGCGATTGTTCCGGTTCACTATGCTGGTGTGGCATGTGAAATGGATACCATTATGGCACTGGCGAAAAAGCATAAGTTATATGTGGTGGAAGATGCTGCGCAAGGCGTGATGTCAACCTATAAGGGTAAAGCATTAGGTACCATTGGTCATATTGGCTGTTTTAGCTTCCATGAAACGAAAAACTATACGGCGGGTGGTGAAGGTGGTGCAACGCTGATTAACGATCCTGCACTGATTGAACGCGCAGAAATTATTCGTGAGAAAGGAACTAACCGTAGTCAATTTTTCCGCGGTCAGGTCGATAAATATACCTGGCGTGATATTGGTTCCAGTTATCTGATGGCCGATCTGCAGGCTGCGTACCTGTGGGGGCAACTTGAAGCTGCGGAGCTGATTAACCAACGTCGCTTGCAGTTATGGCACAACTATTATAATGCCTTTAAGGCTCTGGCAACGCAGGGAAGAATTGAATTGCCAGCGATTCCATCAAACTGCCAGCAAAATGCTCATATGTTCTATATTAAGTTGAATGATGTAGAAGATCGCACCCGTTTTATCAGTTACCTGAAAGAAGCTGAGATTATGGCGGTATTTCACTATATTCCACTTCATGCTTGCCCTGCTGGCGAGAAGTATGGTGAATTCCACGGTGAAGATCGCTACACCACTAAAGAGAGCGATCGTCTGGTTCGTTTGCCATTATTCTTTAATATGACTGACATCACTCAACGTACTGTAATTAATACCATTCTGAGTTATTTCGCCTGATATGTCTCTGGCTAAAGCATCAATTTGGACTGCCGCCTCCACGCTGATTAAAATCGGCGTGGGGCTATTGATCGTGAAGTTATTGGCAGTCTCTTTTGGCCCCAGCGGAGTTGGTCAGGCAGGGAATTTCCGCCAGTTAATTACCGTGTTGGGTGTGCTATCGGGAGCCGGGATATTTAATGGTATTACGCGCTACGTTGCTCAATACCAACAAGAGCCGGAACAGCTGCGCAAAGCGCTGGGTACATCTGCCAGTATTATTTTAGGTTTTTCTACTCTACTGGCGGTTATTTTTTTGCTATTTGCCGGGCCTGTCAGCGTAGGATTATTTGGCCATGCTGAATATCAGAATGTAGTGAGGTCGGTTGCATTCATTCAGATGGGAATCGCCTACGCTAACTTCTTTCTGGCTATTTTGAAAGGCTATCGTGATGCCGTAGGTAATGCGCTCGGTGTCATTGGTGGTAGTCTGTTTGGTGTCGTTGGGTATCTGGTTTGTTACTTTCTGGGTGGTTATGAAGGTGCATTGGCGGGTTTAGCCTTGGTTCCCGCACTGGTGGTTATTCCCGCTGGTTTTATTTTGTGGCGTAGGAAAACCGTTCCTTTTGGCTATTTAAAGCCCATGTGGGATAAAGCATTAGCCAGTAGTCTGGGCAAATTTACCATCATGGCATTGATTACCTCAGTGACGTTGCCTGTTGCCTATGTGATGATGCGAAATTTACTGGCAGAACACTATAGCTGGGATGATGTTGGCATTTGGCAAGGCGTCAGCAGCATTTCTGATGCCTATCTACAGTTTATTACCGCCTCGTTTACCGTTTATCTGCTCCCCACCCTTTCTCGCCTGACTAACAAATCTGATATCTCTCGAGAAATTTTACGCTCGTTGCGTTTTGTTTTGCCGGTTGTGGCGGTGGTTAGTTTTAGCGTGTGGTTATTGCGTGATTTCGCCATTTGGCTGCTGTTTTCCAGCAAGTTTGTCGCAATGCGCGATCTGTTTGCCTGGCAATTGGTGGGTGATGTTTTAAAAGTAGGTTCGTATGTTTTTGGCTATTTGGTGATCGCTAAGGCATCATTACGGTTTTATATCCTGACGGAAGTGAGTCAATTTGCTTTACTAACCGGTTTTTCACATTGGTTGATACCGCAGAATGGTGCCGTGGGTGCAGCCCAATCTTATATGGCTACCTATATCATCTATTTTGTACTTTGTAGCTGCGTTTTCTTTATTTATCGTAGACGATCATGACGACTTTGATTCATATATTGGGTTCTGATATACCCCACCATAATTTAACGGTACTGCGTTTTTTTAATGACGTTTTATCAGCACAAGTACCTCATGAGTATGTAAAACACTTTATGGTTGCCGCGAGGGATACTTCGTCATTTGAGTCATTTAACCAGCTAAAGATTGAAAGCTATGATGATAAAGCATCGCTGGCTCAGGCCGTGGTTACCCGGGCGAAAGCAGATGCAGAAACACGGTTTTTATTCCATGGTCAGTTTAATGCCAAACTGTGGCTTGCTTTGCTGTTAAATAAAATTAACCCTAAACGCGTTAGTTGGCATATTTGGGGTGCCGATCTGTATGAGGATTCCACCAGTTGGAAGTTTCGGTTGTTTTACCGGTTACGTCGCTTTGCTCAGGGTAAAGTGGGGCACGTTTTTGCCACCCGGGGCGATTTGATGTACTACCAACAGCGACATTCTGATACACCTTGTTCATTACTCTATTTTCCAACCCGAATGGATCCTTCTTATCAACCAGTGCTAACGGATAAAAGCCATAAGAAGACGTTAACGATTTTAGTGGGTAATTCCGGGGATCGTACTAATCGTCATATTGAGGCATTGCAGGAAATTCACCGTCAGTTTGACAAAGAGCTGGTTAAAATTATTATTCCGCTGGGTTATCCGGCAAATAATCATAACTATATTTCAGAAATTAGCGTTAAAGCGGTGGAATTATTTCCTCAGGGGCAGGTTACATTGCTGACGGAACAAATTCCTTTTGACGAATATTTATCTATTCTTTCTGGCTGTGATCTGGGCTATTTCATTTTTAATCGTCAACAGGGAATTGGTACGCTTTGTTTGCTGATTCAAAGTGGTGTGCCCTTTGTTGTGAGTCGTAATAACCCGTTTTGGAACGACCTTCAGGAGCAGGGAATCCCATTTTTGTTTTATGGCGATAAGATAGATATGGAGAGGGTTCGGGAGATTCAGGAAAAAACCGCTACACTGGATAAGAGTCATATTGCCTTTTTTAATCCCAACTATATTAGTGGGTGGAAGCAGGCACTTGTTGTGGCTGCCGGAGAAGTAAAATAATGGAACCTGCACAGTTTGGTGGTTTGTTTGTTGTTTACCTGATATCACTGATCTTCATTCTGACGTTAACTTATAAAGAGTTCAGAAAAGTACGTTTTAATTTTAATGTATTATTTTCGCTGCTCTATCTATTAACCTTTTATTTTGGTTTTCCCCTAACCTGTTTATTGGTTTTTCAGTTTGATGTACAAGTGGTTGAAGTAGATTCATTGCTTAATGCGTTACTTTCGGCGACCTGTTTTTATGCTATTTACTATGTTTGTTATAAAACCCGGTTATTGAAGCCAGGTGATAAGCCTCGTCCTGCACTTTTTAACATGAACCGTGTTGAAACCAACCTAACCTGGATGCTGTTAGCCTTGGTAGCGATTACTACTGTAGGAATATTTTTTCTGCAAAATGGCTTTTTGCTGTTTAAGTTGGAAAAGTATAGCCAGATTTTTTCCAGTGACGTTTCTGGTGTGGCACTAAAACGCTTTTTCTATTTCTTTATTCCAGCCATGTTGGTTGTCTATTTTCTGAAGGAAAATACCCGCAGTTGGTTTTTGTTTCTGATTAGCACGGTTGCCTTTGGCATTCTGACCTATGTGGTTGTCGGGGGGACGCGGGCAAATATCCTGATTGCGTTCTCCCTGTTCCTGTTTATTGGCATTGCTCGTGGGCACATTACCTTGTGGATGTTGGTAATGGCAGGTGTCGCAGGTGTGGTTGGCATGTTCTGGTTGGCATTAAAGCGTTATGGTATGAACGTATCTGGCGCAGAAGCATTTTATACCTTCCTGTATCTCACCCGGGATACGTTCTCTCCGTGGGAGAACCTAGCACTACTATTGCAAAACTACGACAAGATAGAGTTTCAGGGCCTGGCTCCCATTGTTCGCGATTTCTATGTATTTATTCCCGGCTGGTTATGGCCAGATCGACCTAATTTGGTGGTGAATACTGCCAACTACTTTACCTGGGAAGTGCTGGACTACCATGCTGGTTTGGCGATATCACCAACCCTGATAGGCTCTCTGGTGGTGATGGGGGGCGTCTGGTTTATCCCTCTGGGGGCGGTACTGGTTGGTTTAATTATCAAATGGTTTGACTGGGTTTATGAGAAGGGACGGGCTGAGACTAATCGTTATAAAGGTGCCATTATGCAGGCATTCTGTTTTGGCGCGGTTTTTAACATTATTGTATTAGCCCGGGAGGGTTTAGATTCTTTTGTTTCCCGAGTTGTTTTCTTTGCTCTGATATTTGGACTATGTCTGGTTATTGCGAAGTTGCTGTATTGGGTCTTTGATGCCTGTGGCATGATACGTCAGCGAGTCCGCCGTTCCCTGTCTTCCGGACAGGTAAAAATTGATAATGCGAAAGCAGGTTAGGAGAGTAGTGTGAATATTGCTAAATATAGTATTCGCGGTATTGATATATGGGGCTTTCGCAACATGGCTCAGTTTGTCGACTATCTGTTTGACGATAGCGATATGAAAACCGGGACGCTGGTTGCGATCAATGCAGAGAAAGTCATGACCGCAGAGCAGGATAAGCCTTTGCGTGAATTAATTGATGCGGCTGAGTATAAATATGCCGATGGAATCAGTATCGTGCGTTCCATTCGCCGTAAATATCCGGATGCAGACGTACAGCGTATTGCCGGTGCCGATCTCTGGGAAGCGTTAATGGAACAGGCGGGAAAGCAGGGCGTTCCGGTATTTTTGGTGGGAGGGAAACCAGAAATATTGGCAGAAGTTGAGCAAAAGCTAAAAAGCCAGTGGAATGTGAATATTGTTGGCAGTCAGGACGGTTATTTTAAACCGGAAGATCGAGAGGCTTTGTTTGAACGCATTCGTGCCAGCGGTGCCCGATTTGTGACAGTTGCTATGGGATCGCCAAAGCAGGAGATGTTTATGCGCGATTGCCGTAAACTCTATTCTGATGCACTGTATATGGGCGTTGGTGGAACCTATGATGTGTTTACCGGTCACGTTAAGCGTGCACCAAAGGCATGGCAGAACATGGGACTGGAGTGGCTATATCGTTTACTGGTCCAGCCGACCCGCTGGCGCCGGCAGTTTAAGCTGCTTAAGTATGTCGCTTACCATTACACCAATCGCCTTTAGTCGATAAATCATCGCCAATAAAAAAGCCCTTTCGGGCTTTTTTATTGTTCAAATTCAACCAGTCATTAACTTTCTTTTATGGTAGAAGCCGCCATAGCTACTTCTTTTTGCTCTTCAGCTTTGCAAACTGCTGCGATAAATACTACATCAGTTGATGAGTTAATTGCGGTTTCTACCGAGTCTTGCAGAACCCCAATAATAAAGCCCACGGCAACAACCTGCATAGCAATCTCATTTGGGATGCCAAACATGCTACAGGCAACAGGAATCAGCAGTAAAGAGCCACCGGCGACACCTGATGCACCACAGGCGCATACTGAGGCAATAACACTCAGCAGTAATGCGGTAGGAATGTCAACGATGATATCTAAAGTATACACCGCTGCTAATGTTAATACCGTGATAGTCACTGCTGCTCCTGCCATATTGATGGCGGTACCAAGAGGAACGGCAACTGAATAGGTTTCTTCTTTAAGTTTCAGCTTTTTACACAGAGTCATATTGACCGGAATGTTTGCAGCAGAACTACGGGTGAAGAAAGCAGGGATGCCACTGTCACGCAGGCAGGTAAACACTAATGGATATGGGTTTTGACGCGTGATAATAAATACAATTAGCGGGTTAAGTACCAGCGCAACTACCGCCATACAACCGATTAATACTGTCAGCAGATGCGCATAGCCACGAAACGCAGAGAAACCGGTTTCCGGATCTGACAGCGTAGAGGAGACTAAGCCAAAAATACCGATAGGAGCGAAACGGATCACCAGACGAACGATAAAGGTAATGCCGTAAGAGAGATCGCTGACGACGGTTTTGGTGGTATCAGATGCATGACGTAAAGCCACACCTAACGCGATACCCCAAACCAGAAGACCGATATAGTTTGCTTCCATGAGGGCTCTGACAGGGTTATCCACCATCTTAAACAGTACGGCATGGAGAACTTCAATTACGCTGCCCGGAGGGGTTAGCGAAGCATTGGTCGTGGCCAGCAACAGTTTTGACGGGAATAAAAAGCTGCCCAGAACGGCAATTAATGCAGCAGCAAAAGTACCAATCAGATACAGCACCACGATTGGCCGCATATTGGTTTTCTGTCCTTTCTTATGGTTGGCTATAGAAGAGGCAACCAAAATAAAAACCAGAATAGGTGCAACGGACTTCAGTGCACTGACGAATAAATTGCCTAAAAGGCCAACGGCCTGAGCGCCGCTTGGTGATACGAGTGCCAGAATGATACCGGCCAACATGCCTATTAATATTTGGGTAACGAGGCTACCGCGTAGAAAGCCGAATGGCTTTTTTATGTTACTCACTGTGGTTGGTCCCTAAAATAGATATTATTTCCTAAGCCTGTCTTTCCGGTCGGTATTTTGTGTCAATAAAATACCGTCACCTGATGTGGTGATGTTCAGTTAACCGGAAATCTGTGTTTGCTTTTATAGTGTGCGAATGTATTTCTCACTCGCTGACTCTGACTTTAAAAGAGGTTGAGGAATTCTGGAAGCAAAAAATAGTAATAAAGATAAATTTATTCTTATCAAAATGCGTATTACCCTTGTTTTGTGATAAAAAAGTGGTCGAATCGTTGACGAAGTGAGCAATTAGAAAAATTCCTGAAAAAAGGGCTAGACAGATGGGTTCTAAATCCGTACTATCCTCACCGCAACGGCGCACTGCGCGCCCGTAGCTCAGCTGGATAGAGCGCTGCCCTCCGGAGGCAGAGGTCTCAGGTTCGAATCCTGTCGGGCGCGCCATAAACAGTGCGCAGGGCGTGATTAATGTCCAAGGTTTGGATACCGGGTTGAGCAAAGAATTTATGGTGGCTATAGCTCAGTTGGTAGAGCCCTGGATTGTGATTCCAGTTGTCGTGGGTTCAAGTCCCATTAGCCACCCCATTAATTTGTTGATATAGTAGGTTTTAGATTTTTGTGTCATTGCGAAGGTGGCGGAATTGGTAGACGCGCTAGCTTCAGGTGTTAGTGTCCTTCGGACGTGAGGGTTCAAGTCCCTCTCTTCGCACCACACGAATTTAAAATAACAAATAAAAAGCAGTACCTGATTCGGCGAGTAGCGCAGCTTGGTAGCGCAACTGGTTTGGGACCAGTGGGTCGGAGGTTCGAATCCTCTCTCGCCGACCAAATTTTGAGAACCCCGTACATTACGGGGTTTTTCTTTATCTGCTCTTTAGAAGAGTGGTTTGATTATTGCCTTTCTGTTTATCTCATCGATTTTAACGACTTCTTAACCACCAAATTAATATTGCACAGTTAATGATGACGGTAAGCCAGAACATCCATTGAAATGACTTCTTGCTCGACTTGTGGCGAAATAATTGTTGCGCTATCAGAGCGCCTGGCCACCCACCGATAACACCCAGCCATAACAGCGTACTTTCTTTGATACGCCAGGTATGTTTTTTCGCGGCGGATTTATCTTTACCGTATAAAAAAAAAGTTATCAGACTTAATGTGGCATATAAAATTACAACCTGAAGCGGTAGCCAGCCAAACCAAAATGCAAAAGCGATGGCAACAAAAAACAGGATAACCACCAGTAGAATAGAAAAACTAAAGGCCCGGTATTTTTTGTTGGTATCTGTCCGTGATTTCATACTGTCGCTGATCTCTTCTGTTTTTTCTTTGCTTTGTCGTTACTTAAAGACATTTAACGTATTGATTGTAATAAGTAAATATATAATGAGTATTAGGTGTCTCTAAAAAGAGACGTCTTAATCATGTGCTTTATGTTCGGTACAAAAATATGAAAATAGTAGCAAAAACAAAGATTGAAATTAATTTAATTATAATCAATCGGTTATGTTTTAATAAGCTATTTTAACTTGAACTAATAAAAGTTGGCACGGTAAGTGCATTATCCTATATGTAGATGCTCATTCTCCTTTTTATGATAGTTGGTTTAAGGACCACTTCATAATCCAACGAATGATGCAGAGCTGAGTAATGGTGTCTATCGTCTAGCTTTATGATGACATTGTCATCAAACATTAGACATAACGTTGAGTGAGACACCACCATGTTGTCCTTTGACCTGATTTTTTTCTCACACTTGCCCTTATAGGCAAGTGTTTTTTTTGCCTGAAATTTACCGCCTGATTATTAAACCAGAAGCAACTTGGGCCCGAAAATAAAAACGGGCCCACATATGGACCCGTTTCATGACGATAATATATGCTTACTTCAGAGATAAAGCTAATCCCTGACGTCGCACTTGTGCGGCTTCCTGAGAGCGGTTTAACTTATCCAGTGCGTCTGCCAGTAAGGCATAATCTTTGGCATCCGGATGTTGCTCAATCGCTTGTTTCAATACCACGCTGGCTTGCTCCCACTCACCGTGCTTCATTAAGAGTTGGCCCAGTGTGCTGTTTAGCAGTGGAGTTGCCCCGTGTTCCTGAATCTGCATTTTTAACTCTTTTTCCAGCGGCTCCGGATTACCCGATTCCAGCTTCTGAATTAACAGAATCAGCCTTTCATCATATTGATGTTTTAATCCATCCAGAATGATCTTTTGTGCCTGCTCATTGTCATCACAGTCGATAAAATGGGAAGCCAGTTCAACCTGAAGAGTTTGGTTATTGCGTACTTTACGCGGCTGGTTTTTCCACCATAGCTTCAGCCCTTCGCTACCGCTTTCAGACATGGCCTGATTCATTAAGCCGATGTAAGTATCAAGACGCAGGGTTTCCAGCGTATCTTCGTCGTAAAGCTTGGCTTTCTCGATGGAAGGGATGATTTCCAGTAAAGAGGCATAACCACCGGTTTTTAAATAGGCCTGTTGGGCCAGACGCAGTACTTCCGGATGACGAGGAGCATCATTGAGTAACTGGTCTATACCATGACGTGCAGCGTGGTATTCCCCTTGCGCTAACTGGATACGGATACGAGTAATATCAACCGGAAGTTGATCGGTATCCGCCAGCTCTGCAGCCCGGCTCAAATAATCATTGACCCGCTGACTATCGCCATTTTGCTGTGCAGCTTCAGCTGCTAACAAATAGTTCACCACCGGCTGCTCTGCATGATCGGCATTACGGGTGAGTAATTTCTCAACCTGAGAGAAATCCCCCTCGGTCAGCTTAAGCATTGCCGCGCGGGTTTGTTTACGTGCGCGGGTACTTTTACGGCCAACAAACCAACCTTTAGTACGTGCACTGGTATGGAAAATACGACGTAATACCCACTCGAGGCAGAACAGAACGATAAACAGTAATGCGATAAGAATAGCAAGACCGGTTACGCTCATCTTAATGTCGTAATTATCCGTTTGGATCATTACCGCACCCTGATGTCCTGACAGCATAGGACCTACGGCTATACCTGCAACCAGTATCAGTAATAGAAAGAGTAAACGTAGCATGTTTAACCCTCCTGATTACTGGATGGACGCGCTGAGTCCGGTACAGGTGCGGTAGTTGGAGCAGGAACCGGTGCTGGTGGCGCGATATCACGAGTACGTTTTTTCGTTACGGCATCCAACAGTGATAAACTTTTCAGCTCTTTAGGCATATCCAGGTTAATGGATTGCTGAGTGAGCTCATCAAGCTGGCTTAAAAACGCCTTGGTTGATGAGTGATCCGGATCGAAGTAGGCTCTAACCCAGGTAGAAACGCTGTCCAGCGATTGCTGATAGATTTCGCTTTGATGACGGGAAACCGCTCTGGCAGCAATCAACAATTTTAACCGCAGGTTTTCTCTCAGATAAGTGTCCTGATCTGGTGTTAATAGTGGGCTGGTTAGTTCATTAGCCGGTACATCGCGGGTACGAATAGTAATGAACTCTGACATAAAGTTATGCCAGCTGTTTTTCAAATTCTGACGCCAGTCTTTTAGCTCACCGCTAACTTCAGTGCTGTTTTTATCCAGCGGTGTGTTATCCCAGTCGGTACTGGCGGATGGCAGGTTCATCACCTGATCTGAAAGTTCATTTAATCTCAGGGCAATACCGTCGAAATCGATTTGGCTTACCGCAGAGATGGAGTTGATATCCTGAATAATAGCCTGACGAACTTCGCTTAAGCTTGGGTCATTAAATTCAGACAGTGATTGGTCCGCACTTTTTAGCATATTGACTGCTGTTGCCGCATCTTGCTCAATCCACAGCTTACGAGCAGCCATTTTTACCAGAAAATCAGCTTCAGACAGATGCCATATTTTGCTGTCGTTGGAAGCAATAGTCGTGACCTTATTTTGTAGCTCTTGCAGCGTAGACAACTGAGCATTCAGCTTATTATTTTGCTCGGTTATCTGCTTTTCGGTGTTTTTCAACTGCTGAGTAAACTCATTTTGTGAAGCCAACAGCTGACCATCTTCTTTAGACTGGCCGGTTTTTAGCGTATCAATTTGAGCCTGTAACTGCTGTATTGTTGCCTGCTGGGATGCAGCCCATTGATGACCGTGGTAATAAAGACCACCGCCAAGCGCAATGACTAAAGCGATAGCAATCGCTCCTAATGCAACACCAGACCGGCTACCTTGCCTGACTTTTGGCGTTTGAGTATTTGTTTCTTTTTCAGCTGACACGTTCTCTTGTTCAACTGGTGCTGATGGGGTCGTTGAATCCGTCATCTTGGCACATCCCGTAGTTAAATTTGTTGTAGCGCACGCAATAGCGCATCGTTATCTGCATTATCTGCAATTTGGCAATGCATCCAGCCTAGTGTGCTGGCCAGAGCAGCAAGTCGTTCACTGACTACCAGTAATTGGCAACTAAGTAACCAGTTACGATAGCGCTCAGGAACCAATTCGTACAGCTGTTGTAACATTTCTCCACTGGTAATTACCAGCGTGTTAACGTGCATTTGCTGCCAATGATGGCAAAGTTTCTCGCCGTCATAGGGTATCGGGTGGCGTTGATAACATTCACAAAATGTTACTTCAGCTCCCCGTTTTTTAAGCTGTTCCGCCAGAAATGGCCTTCCGCCGTTTCCTCGCAAAATCAACACTCTTTTACCGGCAACATGCTGTAATTGAGGTAATTTTAGCAGTTGCTCGCTGATTTCGCGACCTTCAGGGCGGGCTACCGGATAGTTTGTCACTTTTTCAAGTTCTCTGGCAGTTTTTTCCCCGATAGCCAAATAATCAATATTATCAGGCCAGGCGTGGTTTTCTTTGAGCAGCGTATCCCGTGCGTAATATACCGCATGTTGGGAGGCGGCGATCAGTAAGTCACCCTGACGTAACATATTTAAATTGTTGGGTAAGCTATTGAGTTCGTCACCGGGAGCAAAGCTAATTAATGGGGTATGGTAGGCATTGAACCCCAGAGCAATGAGTTGTTTAACTAACTCATCACCTGCAGGAGTGGGGCGGGTAACCAGTATGGTCATCAGGGCTGATTATCCTGATAGACACATTGCAGAATTTCATCTGCTCCCTGACTGAGCAGTTCTTCAGCCAGAGCAATTCCCATCTTTTCAGCATCGGAGGCCGGACCACGGCGTTCCCCACGGATCATCTTACTACCGTCTGGTGCGCCAACCAGCGCCCGGAGCCAAAGCTCATCGCCTTCCAGCTCGGCATAACTGCCAATAGGTACCTGACATCCACCTTCAAGGCGGGCATTCATAGCGCGTTCAGCAATAACCCGGGTTTCTGTTGCGGCATCGTTTAGCGGTACTAACAGCTCACGGGTTCTCAAATCGTTCAGACGACACTCGATACCTACGGCACCCTGGCCTACGGCCGGTAAGGACTCTTCTGGTGTCATAAAGCTACTGATACGTTGTTCCAGCTTCAGACGTTTTAAACCGGCAGCGGCCAGAATAATGGCATCATACTGACCATTATCCAATTTACTCAGACGAGTACCGACATTACCGCGTAAATCAGTGATGACTAAGTCAGGGCGGCGGGCACGAAGCTGGCATTGACGACGCAGACTTGAGGTTCCGACCATACTGCCGGCAGGCAATTCATCCAGTGAATTAAAACGGTTAGAGACAAAGGCGTCACGAGGATCTTCACGTTCACAAATGGTGACTAAACCTAAACCTTCAGGAAAAGCAACCGGCACATCTTTCATTGAATGAACGGCAATATCTGCCCGACCTTCCAGCATGGCAATTTCCAGCTCTTTAACGAATAGCCCTTTGCCACCTACTTTGGCCAGTGGGGTATCCAGAATGATATCGCCACGGGTCACCATGGTCACCAGTTCAACCGTCAGGTTTGGATGGAAAGCCAATAAGCGATCGCGGACATAGTGTGCTTGCCATAACGCCAGCGGGCTTTGACGAGTTGCAATGCGAATAGTGTTAGTAGACATGCTTTATCATTACCTTTTTATTATGTCGTCTCATTCTACCAGTTGGGGCCTTGGGTGTCAGCGCAGCATAAAAATTATCAATATTTGAAATGAAATGAAGTCTCGATGCTTTTTGCTGAAATTATTTATTATTCAGCAGGAAGGTCTGATATCTACCTCGAATGTTGTATTGAATTGTGAACAAAATAGTGTGGTAAGCGTTGGGGAAAGGGGGCAATACCTTTACGCCTACCTCACAAGGTGTTAAATTGATCACGTTTCTGGCAATTAATGACCGATTGTATTTGCTAAATGGACGAGCAACCAGAATGCAGTTCCTTTAACAATCTTGGAAATCAATCAGGCAAATCGTCTTGCATCTTAATATGACTCTATTAAAGCAGCGATTGGATACGCTAAATCAATTACGTATCGATCGGGCTATGGCGAATATGGGATCTGCTTTCCAGCAGGTTTACATGATGCTGCCCGTTTTTTTGCATTATCATCACCCGAAAATGCCTGGTTATCAGGATGGTATCGTTCCTAATGGTATCTGCGCCTACACGCCCAATGAAACTCAAACACAGTATCTGACAAACTTCTGCCAGAGCACCGATATTCCTCTTAATCAACATGCTACTCAGGCGCTACCAATTACAGGCGTTTACAGCATGGGAAGTACCTCCTCTGTTGGACAAAGCCAGTTTTCCGATCTGGATATTTGGATTTGTCACCAGTCATGGCTTAACGGCAACGAACGCACTATTTTGCAGGCAAAATGCCAGTTGTTAGAGCAGTGGGCTGCCTCGTTGGGAGTAGAAGTTAACTTCTTTTTGATTGATGAAAACCGCTTCCGCCAGAATCAGAGCGGTAAGCTGGATAATGAAGATTGTGGTTCAACCTTGCATATTCTGCTGTTAGATGAATTTTATCGCAGTGCCGTGCGTTTAGCCGGTAAGCCTGTTTTATGGAGTGTGGTTCCCGATGAACAGGAGATGAATTACGAAGAGTATGTTTCAGCGCTGTTTGCTGACGGCACGCTACAACGGGATGAGTGGATAGATCTGGGAGGTTTAGGATCGCTGTCTGCTGAAGAGTATTTTGGTGCCAGCCTGTGGCAGCTATATAAAAGTATTGATTCGCCGTATAAAGCGGTGTTGAAAACACTGTTGCTGGAAACCTATTCGTGGCAGTACCCACAGTCGCAACTGTTGGCAATAGAGATTAAGCAGCGCCTGCATAATGGAGAGCTGGACTCTTTCAGTCTGGATGCCTATTACATGATGCTGGAAAGAGTGACCACTTATTTACAGGCGATTGGTGATGATGCCCGTCTGGATTTGGTGCGCCGCTGTTTTTATATGAAGGTTTGTGAACGCCTGTCGGAATCGACAGAGACTATTCCGGCTCAGGGTAACTGGCGTCGGGAAATTCTCAGTCAGTTAACCCATGACTGGGGTTGGGATGCGGAACGAATGCAAATTCTGGACGACCGCGCCAACTGGAAAATTGAACGCGTTCGTGATGCGCATAATGAGCTGCTGGATGCGCTGATGCAAAGCTACCGTAACCTGATTCGTTTTGCCCGCCGTAATAATTTAAGCGTTAGTGCCAGCCCACAAGATATTGGCGTACTAACCCGTAAGTTATATGCCGCTTTTGAGGCTTTGCCGGGTAAAGTGACTTTAGTGAACCCACAGATATCACCTGATCTGTCAGAAAAGCATCTCACGTTTATTCAGGTGCCTGTTGATCGGGCCAACCGTGCCGGATGGTATTTATATAATCAGGCTCCACAGGTTGATTCTATTATTGGTCATCAACCGCTGGAATATAACCGTTACCTGAGCAAACTGGTGGCCTGGAGCTATTTTAATGGCTTATTGACGCCTGATACGCATCTGCATGTTAAAAACAGCCAATATTGCAGCAATGAAAAGTTACAGGTGTTTGTTGCCGATATTGCGAAACATTTTCCATTAAGGGTGCCAGCTCCCACACCGAAGGCGCTGTATAGCCCTTGTGAGATTCGGCATTTGGCGCTGATTGTTAATCTGGAAAATGACCCGACAGAATCCCTGCTACAGCAAGATACTCCGCCGTTTGACCTCGGTAAATTAGATGTATTCAGCTTTGGCAGTCAGGAACAGTGCCTGATTGGTAGCGTAGACTTGTTGTATCGTAATTCGTGGAATGAAGTTCGTACGCTACATTTTAGCGGCAGCCAGGCGGTAATCGAAGCGCTGAAAACTATTCTGGGTAAGATGCATCAGGATGCTTTGCCCCCTGAATCAGTAGATGTCTTTTGTTACAGCCAGCATCTGCGAGGGTTAATTCAGACGCGCCTACAACAGCTGGTGTCGGAATGTATCAGCCTGCGTTTATCCAGTACGCGCCAGGATTCAAACCGTTTTAAAGCATTACGTCTTGCAGGACAAACCTGGGGGTTATTCTTTGAACGCCTGAGTGTTTCAGTGCAAAAATTGGAAAATGCCGTCGAGTTTTATGGTGCGATTTCCAACAATAAGCTCAATGGAATTCCGGTCCAGCTAAAAGCGGGTCAGGAACATTTGCCCGAAATCATTGACGGTTCTGCCAGTGAGGGCATTATCCAGTTCTTCTTTGAAGATACGGATAAGGGGTTCAATATCTATATTCTGGATGAGTTAAATCGGGTTGAAGTCTATTTGAACTGTCAGGGGTGTATTGAAGAGTTGGTATGCGATGTCAGCCGTTTCTATGCCTCTTCCCATGAACGTTTCACTTATGGTTCGGGCTCGGTCAACTTTAACCTGCCACAGTTTTATCAGATTATTCAGTCAGAAGGGGAAGCGCGAATTATCCCTTTCAACAGCAACTCTATTTCGCCGTTGAGCGCGCCATCGGTGCCGATCACTAAAAAAGATATTCTGCTTAGTCATACGTTTTGATATCTGGCAGGTAGAGTTTTCCGGTCGGCGTTTAAATAACTTTTGTTACGACCGGAATATTATCTAATCTTGATTTGGATAACCTGGTTGCGAAAAATTAATCCCGCAGATAAACCTCTTCCCCCGCTTGTTCAGTGCAGGCTTCTGATAGCACAGAGAAAAATTCCTGACCGCTGCGATCGCAAAACCATTGACCATCACGATAGTCAAAATGATATCCACCACCCTTGGTTGCCAGCCAGACTTGATGCATAGGCTCTTGTTTGTTAATGATAATCTTGGAGCCATTCTCAAAAGAGAGTGACATCACCCCACCATTGATTTCATAATCAATATCGGCATCGCTATCGATGCTATCAATGGCTTCTTCGATGTTATGCATCAGTTTTTCGGCCAGTTGATGAAACTCAGTATCATTCATAATCAGAATTCCTATTGCTTTTCGTGATCTAGCTGCGATTATAGAGGGCTAAACAAAATGAATCACAGGCTTATTTTAATGAATACATTTTTTCGTTGCTCACTCTTATTACTGACAATTTTTTGGCTTGCTGGCTGCGGCTTGAAAGGGCCTTTATATATGCCAACGGACGAGCCACCTAAGAAGGAGTCTCCGCTAAAACCGACGCAATCACAACCTGCACAAACAGAAAATAATACCCAGGTTGATAAAGCGTCCAAAGAGTAATCTTTGGTTTATCCGCTAAAGTTTACTTTTATCACGCAGCCAACAGAGAGTGCGTGCCAGGGACATTCAGGGTATTTCGGTTGTACCAGATAAATACAGCATAAAAAAACAGATTAGGCAGACACTATGGATTACTTTAATTACAAAGACGGGCAATTATTTGCTGAAGATGTACCGGTGGCAGAGTTAGCCTCTCGTTTTGGTACGCCTCTTTATATCTATTCCCGGGCAACGATTGAGCGCCACTGGCATGCATTTAATGATGCGCTATCAGGTCATCCTCATCTGATTTGTTATGCGATTAAGGCCAATAGCAATCTGGCATTTCTGAATATTCTGGCTCGCTTAGGCTCAGGTTTTGACATCGTTTCACAAGGTGAATTGGAACGCGTTTTGGCTGCTGGCGGCGATCCGGCGAAAATTGTGTTTTCTGGTGTGGCCAAGTCGAAAGTTGAGATTTGTCGGGCACTGGAAGTGGGTATTCGCTGTTTTAATGTGGAATCTATTCCTGAATTACACCGTATTAATCAGATCGCAGGTGAAATGAGAGTTAGAGCGCCGATTTCGTTACGTATTAACCCGGATGTGGACGCCAAAACCCACCCTTATATTTCTACCGGCCTGAAAGAGAATAAGTTTGGTATCAGCTATCAAAAAGCGCGTGAGGTTTATCGCCTGGCAAATGAGATGTCGAATATTGATATCAGAGGTGTCGATTGCCATATTGGCTCTCAGCTTACAGAACTGTCTCCTTTCCTTGACGCGACCGACCGTCTGTTGGTTTTACTGGACCAGCTTAAAGAGGATGGTATTGAGATCCATCATCTGGATCTGGGGGGGGGATTGGGCGTGCGCTATGACGACGAAACGCCACCAGAGCCGAAAGAGTATGCTTCAGCCTTATTGCAAAAGCTGAAGGGCCGTGAAGGTCTGGAGCTTTGCTTCGAACCAGGGCGTGCTATTGCCGCCAACGCCGGTATCATGCTGACTAGCGTGGAGTACCTGAAAGATCAGGACGACCACCATTTTGCCATTGTTGATGCAGGTATGAACGATCTGATTCGCCCGGCTTTATATGAAGCATGGATGAAGATTATTCCGGTTATCGAAAAACCCTCCGGCCAGCGTCAAACCTATGATGTTGTTGGGCCGGTATGTGAAACCAGCGATTTTCTCGGTAAAAATCGCGAATTAACGCTGAATCCGGGGGATTTACTGGCGGTACGTAGCGCCGGAGCCTATGGTTTCACTATGAGCTCAAATTATAATACCCGCTGCCGCCCGGCAGAAATTATGGTTGATGGTGTACAGGCTCATGTGGTGCGTGAGCGAGAGAATTTTGAAGATTTGTGGCGCGGTGAGCATGTGGTGAAATAATATATCAGGATATACGTTTTCTGGTTTCACAGCTTCAGAATGGCTGGCCCGGCAAGACGAGAATTTAACTGGCGATAAATCAGTAAGATATAAGGTCGTCGAACGTGGGGTATGAAATGCAATTCTCTAAAATGCATGGCTTGGGCAACGATTTTATGGTTGTCGATGCGGTGACACAAAACGTCTATTTTTCACCCGAGCTGATCCGCCGTTTGGCGGACCGCCATTATGGTGTTGGCTTCGACCAATTGTTGGTGGTTGAAGCACCCTATGATCCCGATTTAGATTTTCATTACCGGATATTTAATGCCGACGGCAGTGAAGTTGCACAATGTGGCAATGGAGCCCGATGCTTTGCTCGCTTTGTTCGCCTGAAAGGATTGACCAATAAGCGAGATATCCGGGTCAGTACGCAAAATGGTCGTATGACGCTCTCGGTCAGTGAAGATGATTTGGTGACCGTCAACATGGGTGAGCCTGATTTTGATCCATCCCATGTGCCTTTTCGTGCTGCAAAAATGGAGAAAACCTACATTTTCCGTGCGGCTGAACACACGGTGCTGTGCGGTGTGGTATCGATGGGTAACCCACATTGCGTTTTACAGGTGGATAATGTAGATACCGCTAATGTGGAAGAACTGGGACCTTTGTTGGAAAGCCATGAACGCTTTCCTGAACGAGCTAATATTGGTTTTATGCAGGTCGCCCATCGTGGAAGCATTCGTCTGAGAGTTTATGAGCGCGGTGCTGGTGAAACCCAGGCCTGCGGTAGCGGTGCCTGTGCTGCTGTTGCGGTTGGTATTATGCAAGGCGTGCTGGACGAAAATGTGAAAGTTGAACTTCCCGGTGGCAGTTTGCAAATAAGCTGGAAAGGACCGGGACATCCGCTGTATATGGTAGGGCCAGCTTCACATGTTTATGATGGATTTATTCACCTATGAGCCAGCGTAAAAAAAAGGGATCAACCTCGGAGACACCGCCAGTCAGCCTTACCGATGACATGGTCAGCCAGTATCTGCTAAATAATCCTGATTTTTTTATTCGCAATGCCCGACAAATTGAACAGATGCGGGTCCCTCATCCGGTGCGAGACAGTATCTCGTTAGTTGAGTGGCAGATGGGCCGTCAGCGTAATCATATTGAGCAGTTAGAAGAAGAGATTACGTTATTGATGGAACAGGCAACCACCAATGAGATTCTGTTTACCCGACTGATTAACCTGCAATGTCAGTTGGTACAGGCCGATAGCCTGCAAGATTTATTAGATCGTTTACGGCAGTGGGCCCGTTCTCTGGGTCTGGTTGACGCAACCATTCGCCTGTTTAATGAGAAATGGCATCTGGGTGCCCCTTCGGATTTCACTCATCTTGCTCTGTCATGTCAGTCATTCGAATCAATGCGTATTCAGCGACTGGGTGACCGTAATCAATATTTAGGTTCACTGAATGGCCCGGAAATTCTGTTGTTAATGCCTGAGGCTAAAATGGTCGGCTCGGTTGCATTATCCCTGTTAGGAAAAAGAGGGGACTTAGGTATGGTGATCTTTACCAGCCGCGATCCTCAGCATTACCAGCAAGGTATGGGTACACTGATACTCGATCAACTCAGTCTGATTCTACCCGGACTGTTATTCCGATGGATAGAGCCGGTATGACAGAACACCATGACGACTTAAGTTGTCCATCTTTACAGAATCCCGTCGATAGTTTTCTGCGTTACCTGCGAGTTGAACGTCAGCTCAGTCCCTACACATTGAAAAGTTATCAGCGACAGCTGGCGGAGCTCATTGCGCTGCTGGTTGATATTGGATTAACGGACTGGACCAAACTGGATGCTGCGGGCGTGAGGATGTTGGTTACGCGTAGTAAACGTTCCGGGCTGGAGTCTGCCAGCCTGGCGTTACGGCTCTCTGCTCTGCGTAGTTTCCTGGACTGGATGATTGGTCAGGGGCAAATCACCGCTAATCCGGCGAAAGGGATTTCAACGCCGCGCAAAGGTCGCCATCTACCAAAGAATATGGATGTGGATGAGGTCAATCATCTGCTGGATATCGACTTAAACGATCCTCTGGCCGTCAGAGATCGCACTATGCTGGAACTCATGTATGGCGCGGGGCTGCGTCTGTCTGAGCTGGTTGGTTTAGACTGTCGTCAGGTGAATCTGGAGTCCGGCGAGATTCGGGTAGTGGGAAAAGGCAGCAAAGAGCGCAAATTACCTATTGGAAGAATGGCCGTAACCTGGCTAAACCGCTGGCTACCTATGCGTGAGTTTTATGCGCCGGATGATGATGCGCTGTTTGTTTCAAAACACGGTAACCGCATTTCAGCCCGTAATGTGGAGAAGCGTTTCGCAGAATGGGGTGTTAAGCAGGGCGTGAACAGCCATGTTCATCCTCATAAACTGCGGCACTCTTTTGCTACCCATATGTTAGAGTCCAGCGGAGACCTACGGGCCGTGCAAGAGCTGTTGGGACATGCTAACCTCTCCACGACCCAAATCTATACCCATTTGGATTTTCAGCATTTAAGCTCGGTGTATGATGCTGCTCATCCACGCGCCAAGAGAGGGAAATCCTGATGCATTTTTATCGACCGCTGGGGCCTGTTAAAGCACTGACCTTCGATCTTGATGATACGCTGTATGATAATCGTCCGGTTATTGAACGCACAGAACGAGAAGTGGTTAGCTTTATGCAGCAGCAGTTTCCTCAGGTGGCTGACTTAAGCCGTGAAGGATTTAACCGAATCCGCCATCAACTGCTGGAGCAGGAACCTGATATTTACCACGATGTCAGCGAATGGCGACGTCGGGCGTTTGAGACCACGCTACAGGTTCATGGTTATAGCGATAACGATGCCCGTCAGGGGGCTGAAATGACCATGGAGCATTTCAGTTACTGGCGTAGCCGTATTGAAGTACCTCAATCCACCCACACTACATTGAGCCTGTTGGCAACACAATATCCACTGGTGGCGGTCACTAACGGTAATGCCAATCCACATATGTTCGGTCTGAGTGGCTATTTTCAACTGGTGTTACGTGCCGGGCCGGATGGTCGGGCAAAGCCATTTGGTGATATGTATCTGAATGCAGCCCGACAGCTTAAACTTGCGCCAGAAACTATTTTGCATGTCGGGGATGATTTGATTACTGACGTTGCCGGAGCAATACGCCACGGCCTTCAGGCATGCTGGATTAACGATCGCGACAGAAACATCATGCATGAGCCAACCGGCTGTTTATTACCCCATATTGAAATTTCCCGGTTGGAATCGTTGTGTCGATTGATATAATCTATCCATTCATCTGTATAAATTAACAGTATATGGCCTAATAATGGACGTTTCCTACCTGCTAGAAAACTTAAATGATAAACAGCGCGAAGCTATCGCCGCTCCCCGGACCAATATGTTGGTGCTTGCCGGGGCAGGTAGTGGAAAAACTCGTGTATTAGTGCATCGTATTGCCTGGTTGCTGTCTGTTGAACACAGTTCCCCCTATTCTATCATGGCGGTAACCTTTACCAATAAAGCTGCTGCAGAGATGCGTCACCGCATCGAACAGCTAATAGGGACTAGTCAGGGTGGCATGTGGATTGGAACCTTCCACGGCCTCGCTCATCGCCTTTTACGGGCACATCATCTTGAGGCTAATTTACCGCAGGATTTCCAGATTCTGGACAGCGAAGATCAACTGCGATTATTAAAGCGAATCATTCGGGCAATGAATCTGGATGAGAAGCAGTGGGTTCCTCGTCAGGCCATGTGGTACATCAATAATAAAAAAGATGATGGCCTGCGCCCGCAGCACATTGATACTTATGGCAACGTTACTGAAGGCACATGGTTACGAATTTATCAGGCCTATCAGGAAGCCTGCGATCGTGCCGGACTGGTAGATTTTGCTGAGATTCTGCTGCGCGCTCACGAACTATGGTTGCACAAACCTCAAATACTGAACCATTATCGCGAACGCTTCACCAATATTCTGGTGGACGAGTTTCAGGATACTAACCGTATTCAGTACGCCTGGATCCGTATGCTGGCGGGTGACAGTGCTAAAGTAATGATTGTTGGTGATGACGATCAGTCAATTTATGGCTGGCGTGGTGCACAGGTCGAGAATATTCAGCGTTTTCTGGATGATTTCCCGGGGGCGCAAACCGTTCGTCTGGAACAAAATTACCGTTCAACCAGCAATATTCTGAAAGCGGCTAACGCCCTGATCGCCAATAACGATGGCCGTTTAGGTAAAGAGTTGTGGACTGATGGTGAACAAGGGGGGCCGATTTCCCTTTATTGCGCGTTTAATGAGCTGGACGAGGCCCGCTTTGTTGTCAGCCGTATTAAAACATTTCAGGACGGTGGTGGTGCTTTAACTGACTGTGCCATCCTGTATCGCAGCAACGCCCAATCACGAGTACTGGAAGAGGCGCTATTACAGGCATCAATGCCCTATCGGATATACGGCGGCATGCGATTCTTTGAACGTCAGGAAATTAAAGATTCACTGGCTTATCTGCGTTTAATTACCAATCCAAATGATGACGCTGCATTCGAGCGGGTGGTAAACACCCCAACGCGCGGTATTGGCGATCGTTCTCTGGATGTTATCCGTCATGCTGCCCGCGATCGTCAGGTTACGCTATGGCAGGCATCCATTGCTTTGCTACAGGAAAAGGTACTGGCCGGTCGGGCTGCGGGTGCTATTCAACGTTTTATTGAATTAATTGAAGCCCTGAGTCGTGAAACCAGCGAACTGCCTCTGCATGTACAAACTGACCGGGTGATCCGCGATTCGGGCCTGCGTCAAATGTATGAGCAGGAGAAAGGGGAAAAAGGCCAGGCGCGGGTAGAAAACCTGGAAGAACTGGTGACGGCGACGCGTCAGTTTAGCTTCCAGGATGAAGATATGGATTTGACGCCGCTACAGGCATTCTTGTCCCATGCCGCGCTGGAAGCGGGAGAAGGGCAGGCCGATGCCTATCAGGATGCAGTACAGTTAATGACCCTGCATTCAGCCAAAGGTCTGGAGTTTCTGCAGGTATTTATTGTCGGAATGGAAGAGGGTATGTTCCCCAGCCAAATGTCGCTGGATGAAGGTGGCAGACTGGAGGAAGAACGACGTCTGGCCTATGTGGGTGTAACGCGAGCCATGCAGAAGCTAACCCTGACCTATGCGGAAACCCGCCGTTTATACGGTAAAGAGGTGTATCACCGCCCGTCGCGCTTTGTGGGCGAGCTGCCGGAAGATTGTATTGAAGAGGTTCGCCTGCGGGCCAGCGTATCGCGCCCGGTTAGCCACAGCCGAATGGGAACACCAATAAGCCAGAATGATAGCGGATATAAGCTGGGCCAACGGGTTCGTCATCCTAAGTTTGGTGAGGGTACCATCATCAACCTTGAGGGGAGCGGTGAACATGCCCGGCTGCAAATAGCGTTTCAGGGAGAAGGCATTAAGTGGCTGGTGGCCTCTTATGCCAGATTGGAAGTGCTGTAACTAGCTAAAACAGAACGTCAGGAATATTGTTGTGTTCCTGACTCTCTCGATTCTCCTGATGTTTTAGTCATAAAACCCCCTTTTCCGTTGCCACCGTTTGTTTCGTGTTGGTTTCAGCGTCTGGTTTAAACTATAAAACCAATAAAAAATAATGAATTAATAGATGAAAATTCGACTCTGCCTGTTATACCTGTTAAATTCGGCGCGAAAATAAGCAATAAATACTTTCCAATAGTTGACAGAGTTTTTCCCGAAGGCGTAACATGCGCGCACTATTTTCCTATGGGGGCAACAGCTTTGGACATTCCCAGTCGATACTGGCTCAATGATCTTTTAATTAAGTTCAACTTCTAAGGCTATCCCTATTTGCTGATAGCCTTCGTGGTTGTCAGCGACCTCTTATATTATCCCGTCGCTAATGAGCTGGATCTAGTCTAGGTCTGATTGTTATGGCTTTTGCCAGCATGTCAGATTGTTCAATGCGTTGTCTGTATCTCCACTGTAAAAGAGGGATGACGCTATGCTAAGCGCATTTCAATTAAATCATTACCGCTTATCTCGTTTAGAGTTGGATGAGGGTGATAATCTGGCCTCGTCCGTATGGGTCGATCTGGTGGAACCAGAGGATGAAGAACGGGAACGCGTTCAGGAAGAGCTGGGCCAGTCGCTGGCAACCCGCCCGGAGCTGGACGACATTGAAGCATCGGCGCGTTTTTTCGAAGATGAAGATGGCCTGCACATTCACTCCTTCTTTTATTACGAAGATGCCGAAGACCGCGGCGGCAACGCCACCGTGGCATTTACCATTCGTGATGGTCGTTTGTTTACGCTGCGTGAGCGCGATCTACCTGCTTTCCGTCTCTACCGGATGCGAGCTCGTAATCGGGCGATGATCGATGGTAATGCTTACGAACTGCTGTTAGACCTGTTCGAGACTAAAATTGAGCAGTTGGCTGATGAAATCGAAAATATTTACAGCGATCTGGAAGCCCTGAGTCGAATTATTATGGAAGGTCATCCTGGTGATGGCTATGACGAAGCGTTGTCCACACTGGCCGAGCTGGAAGATACCGGCTGGAAGGTTCGTTTGTGTCTGATGGATAGCCAGCGGGCATTAAATTTTCTGGTGCGCAAAGCACGACTGCCGGGCAATCAGTTGGATCAGGCGCGTGAAGTATTACGAGATATCGAATCTCTGCTGCCTCACAATGAATCCCTGTTTCAGAAGGTTAACTTTCTGATGCAGGCGGCGATGGGCTTTATTAATATCGAACAAAGCCGCATCATCAAGATCTTCTCGGTGGTATCCGTAGTATTTCTGCCGCCAACGCTGGTGGCATCAAGTTACGGTATGAACTTTAAGTTTATGCCAGAGCTGGACTGGTCATTTGGTTATCCGGCAGCAATTGGCCTGATGATTTGTGCGGCGTTAGCACCTTATCTCTACTTTAAGCGTCGTAATTGGCTCTGATACCCCGTTTCCGTCAAAGATTTACCGTCTGATAGGTATAGAGTGTGCTATACCCGTTGTACTTCAGGTTGCAGATGCGTCGGCTTACTTGCCGCCTTCCTGCAACTTGAATTATTTAGGGTATATAATCATTTTATATCAATCAGCGGTGATGCCTTTGCGGGCTACGTTTCCGCTGCGTTAGTTATCAGGATGTGTAACCGTGGCAGAACGCTCTCCCATTTTTCAATGGGTCATATTGTTAATTCTCTCTCTGTTGTTATCGCTGGTGATGCTGCATTTCCACATCCCTGCGGCGATGTTACTTGGCCCAATGGTGGTTGGAGTCACCATGAGCCTCTGTGGCGCAACGGTACGTATTGATAACCGTTTTTTTATCTCTTCTCAGGCCATTCTTGGCTGCATGATTGCTCAAAACCTCTCTTCGTCTATTTTGGTCTCTCTGGCGGCAAATTGGCCGATTGTCCTTTTCATTTTGCTGGCAACGTTGTTTGCCAGCGGTATGTCAGGCTGGTTGCTGGTTCGCTTTAGCAGTCTGCCGGGTACAACCGGAGCCTGGGGGTCATCACCGGGCGGTGCGGCGGCGATGGTTGCCATGTCGGAAGAGTATGGTGCAGATGTGCGCTTGGTGGCCTTTATGCAATACCTTCGGGTGCTGTTTGTTGCCGGTTCAGCGGCGCTGGTGGTACGTATTGCTATGGGGGGAGAAGCGAAGAGCGTAGTACAAGAGCTGATATGGTTCCCTCCATTGGGCCGGGATTTTGTCGCAACTCTGGCTCTGGCCGTTATTGCCGGTTGGTTAGGGCGTCGTCTGCGTTTTCCCTCTGGTACTATGCTGTTCCCGATGTTGATTGGCGCAGGATTGCATGCAGGTGATGTATTAACCATTCAACTGCCTGAATGGCTGCTGGCAATGGCTTATGCTTTTATTGGCTGGAGCGTTGGTTTACGTTTTAATCGGGCAGTTTTTCTGCTGGCGTTAAGAACGCTGCCGCAAATTGTTATCTCGATACTGGCATTGATGTCGCTGTGCGCATTAATGGCGCTGGCGTTAACCAAAGTATTGGATATGGATTTCCTGACTGCCTATCTGGCAACCAGCCCCGGTGGGTTAGATACCGTGGCAATTATTGCTGCGGGCAGCGGGGTGGATATGTCTTTCGTTATGGCGATGCAGACTCTGAGATTATTCAGTATCTTGATGACCGGCCCGGCGATGGCGAAATTTATCTCCCGCCATGCACCAAGAAAGTCTGATAATTAACGTAATTTACGTTGGTAATACAGAGCATCAAGCACAAAGATAATCAGTGCCACCCAAATAAAGCCAAATGTAATCAGCTTATCTTTGCCAATGGTTTCACCATAAAAGACTATCGCCAGAACAAACATCAACGTTGGGCCAATATACTGGAAGAAGCCCAGAGTAGAGAGACGTAGCCTGGTAGCGGCAGCGGTGAAGAATAACAGGGGTATGGTGGTGACAACTCCCGCAGCAACCAGCAGTAAGTTCAGCGACATTGTGTTTTGGCTCAGGTGGCTGGTTGTGGTATCTGCGATAAAGAACAAATAGATCGCTGCAATTGGCAGCAACCACAGGGTTTCAATTAACATACCGGTTTGTGAATCGACACCAATTTTTTTACGCACTAACGCATACAGGCCAAAAGTAAAAGCCAGAATCAGGCTGATATAAGGAATTGAACCAAACTGCCAGAGTTGGATTGCAACGCCGCTAAAGGCCAGTGCTACTGCAATCCACTGCATACGACGAAAACGCTCGCTAAGAAATAGCATGCCGAGCAACACATTAACCAATGGGTTAATAAAGTATCCCATACTGGCTTCCAGCATATGATGATTATTAACCGCCCAGATAAACGTCAGCCAGTTACTACCAATTAATATGGCGCTTACCGCCAGCAACAATAGTTTAGTTTTATTTCGACAGGCCTGACGCACCCTATTCCACTGACGGCTGACGCTAATTAATAAGATCATAAAGAAAAATGACCAGATAACCCGATGCGTCAGTATCTCATTAGCAGGCACATAATCGATTAGCTTAAAATAGGCCGGAGCAATACCCCAGATAAAATAAGCGGCTAAAGCGAATAAAACACCCTGACGAGTCTGCTGCGATTCCATGAAATACCTTGTACTAAATACTCAAAATAGAATTTGCCAGTGTACTCCATTTTGATACTTCTTTACGTCTGAAATTAACACAAGTTATAGGATAAACAGGCTATAAATAAGGGGAAATACTTAATTAATATCGGGTGAGAGAATAGGCGCGTTGCTGATGATATCCCTTATTTTTACAGGGATAAAAACCAGTATATATCGAGGCATTTGCAGGAAAAGAGGACGTTTGCACTAAAGATTGCGAGATACCCTGTCTTTTATCAGTTATCTACCCTTTTTCCCTTTTCGAGGGACGACAAACGGCATGAATGAGCCTAAAATACCTCCCAATAAAAGTAACAGGGGATTAAGGTGTCAACTGCGGTCGTTATTAATACAGAACCTTTAGCCGCACAGGTATTACGCGACACCTTTGGCTATCATCAGTTTCGTCCCGGGCAGCAGGAGATTGTCCGCGAAGCGGTGTCTGGTCGTGACTGTCTGGTAGTGATGCCAACCGGCGGTGGTAAATCATTATGTTATCAGTTACCGGCGTTGCTGCTGGGCGGAATGACATTGGTGGTGTCTCCGCTAATTTCCCTGATGAAAGATCAGGTCGATCAGCTGCGTGCTAATGGTGTCGCTGCCGGTTGCCTTAACTCCAGCCAGACTCGTGAGCAGCAGTATGATGTGATCGCCGCCTGCCGATCCGGGCAAATTAAGCTGCTGTATGTTGCGCCTGAACGGCTGATGATGGATAACTTCCTTGAGCAACTTAACGGTTGGAATCCAACGTTGCTGGCAGTGGATGAAGCCCACTGTATTTCTCAATGGGGGCATGATTTCCGCCCTGAATACCGTGCCCTTGGTTCTATACGACAGCATTTTCCCGATCTGCCATTTATTGCCCTGACCGCCACGGCGGATGAAACCACACGTCAGGATATTATTCGCCTGCTGGATTTGCGCGATCCTCTGATTCATATTAGCAGTTTTGATCGCCCTAATATTCGCTATACCCTGATAGAAAAGTTTAAGCCAACCGATCAGCTACAACGTTTTGTTCAGGAGCAGCGCGGTAAAAGCGGCATTATTTACTGCAATAGCCGTAAAAAAGTGGAAGATGCAGCCAGCAGGCTTAAAGTCAAAGGCCTTAGCGTTGCCGCTTATCATGCCGGTATGGACAATGAGAGTCGGGAACGGGTGCAGGAAGCCTTTCAGCGGGACGATCTGCAAATTGTGGTAGCCACAGTGGCTTTTGGCATGGGTATCAATAAACCTAATGTGCGCTTTGTGGTGCATTTTGATATTCCCCGCAATATAGAATCTTACTATCAGGAAACCGGGCGTGCAGGTCGTGATGGTTTACCGGCAGAAGCGGTATTGTTTTATGATCCGGCGGATATGGCCTGGCTGCGTCGTTGTCTGGATGAAAAACCTCAGGGCGCATTGCAGGATATTGAACGTCATAAGCTGAATGCCATGAATGCATTTGCTGAGGCGCAAACCTGCCGCCGTCTGGTATTGCTTAACTACTTTGGCGAAAGCAAACAGCAGCCTTGTGGTAACTGCGATATTTGCCTCGATCCTCCTAAACAATATGATGGTTTAGTAGACGCACAGAAAGCCCTCTCCTGCGTTTATCGGGTAGGGCAACGTTTTGGTGTGGGTTATATTGCTGAAATTTTACGTGGTGCAAACAATACCCGAATTCGTGAGTTTGGCCATGATAAGCTGCCGGTATATGGCATCGGCAAAGATCAGAGCCATGAGCACTGGATTAGCGTATTACGCCAACTGATCCATCTGGGGCTTTTGACGCAAAACATTGCCCAATTCTCTGCGCTTCAATTGACCGAAGCCGCTCGCCCCGTTTTACGCGGTGAGCATCCTTTACAGTTGGCGGTGCCAAGGCTGTTAAATCTCAAATCACGCAGCAGTACAGCAACCAAAAGCTTTGCCGGTAATTACGATCGCAAGCTATTTGCTAAACTGCGTAAGCTGCGCAAATCTATTGCTGATGAAGAGAATATTCCTCCCTATGTGGTATTTAACGATGCAACATTGTTGGAGATGGCAGAACAACAGCCAACTCGCGAAAGTGAATTGTTATCAGTTAATGGCGTCGGTTATCGCAAGCTGGAGCGTTTTGGTCAGGCTTTCCTGACGCTAATACGCGATCATTTAGTCAGCCCTGATTAAAGGTGTTTGCATGAAAAAACTTATTTTGCTCATTGGGTTACTCAGTTTTAATCTGATGGCCGCAGGGCCTCAGTCAATGGCGGTTATCGATCGCAGCCAGCTATCTGACGCTGAGATTACCGATAGCGCCAGCTTTGACCGGGCATCTCAGTTAGAGATCTTAGCGTTTGCTAAAGCATTGCTGGAGAGCGAATCAATACCAGAGTCACAGCTGCCTGAAACGTTATCCTTGCCCGCTAAACGAATTGATATTAAATCGATGAATAAGATTCGTCAGAGTTTTTGGCAACGGCTGGCTAAAAGCTACCGGTTAGCCAGTACCTCTTCTGCTCAGAGCATTGAGAGGCGCGTTATTGAGGATCTGACCGTTGATAAATTTCGCCAGTTAGTTCAGCAGGCTAATGTATCTCCCGTTCGCATGGCCTTTCATCGCACCTATGTGGTTGAGCAACTGCGGTTGGCGGCTCTGTTTCCTAAAACCAGCAGTGAAATTTCGACTTTCTCTGATAATGAAGTGACGGGAGAAAGTTTTGCTGACCGCCAGTTCGTTTTGACCTTTGATGATGGCCCCAGCCCGGAGAATGGTAGCACCGTTCAACTGATAGATACCCTTAATCGACATCAACTACATGCCTATTTCTTCGTTTTGGGAGAAAGTTTTCAGCGTCGTTTACAACAGCAGTCCAAAGAGCAATTGATGGATTTGTATCAGGGTCAATGCGTTGGTTCTCACGGCTGGCAGCATAAATCACACGCCAGTTGGGCAGATTGGCAAAATTCGGTATTAGAAAGTTTAAACCTGATTAGTAAAACTATTCCTAATAGCTATGCGCTTAGCTTCCGCCCTCCTTATGGCCAGCGTCGGGCAGATAGCGGCGCTTTTTTCCGCCAATATCAGATCCCGGTAGTGTTATGGAATATTGATTCTCAGGACTGGAGCCAAAAAGTGAGTACGCAACAGGCCAGCGATCGCGTTCTCACGCTAATGTTACTCTGGCGCAAAGGCATTATTCTTTTCCATGACGTGCATACTAAAGCGCCTGCTTCGGTTGACTATCTGTATACGTTGATGAGTAATGCGGGTGTGACCTGGCAGGATTGCCGCCGTGGTGAGATGACGAAAATCCAATAATGCCAGACTGTTATCTTTTGGGTGGAAGAGTACAATAAACTACCAGACAGCAGGGGGATTGATTGCCACTGCTGTTATTTTCCGTTATTTCAATATCCCGTTTTTCTGAAGATTAAAGAGAACTTCCATGACGCTATTTTTAACCGTTGCAGTGGTCCAACTGGTGGCGCTGGCCTCACCGGGGCCCGACTTCTTTTTCGTGTCGCAAACGGCCGTTAGCCGCTCACGACGTGAAGCAGTGTATGCCGCAATCGGTATTATGAGCGGCATTATGGTATGGGCTGCTATCGCGTTATTAGGGCTGCATATTCTGCTGCAACAGATGGCCTGGTTGCATAGCCTGATTGTTATCTGCGGTGGTGCTTATTTGTGCTGGATGGGGTTCTGTCTGTTACGATCGGCGTTTAGTCAGTCTCAGCCACAGTCACATGATACTTTTGCAGAGTCTGAAAACACGCCCCTCCATAGTCACGCTTTTCTGCGGGGGCTATTTACCAATCTGTCCAACCCAAAAGTACTGGTCTATTTTGGTAGTGTATTTTCCGTATTTGTAGGTGACGATATTGCCAGCAGTACGCGCTGGGGATTGTTTGCTCTGATCGCAGTCGAAACGCTGATTTGGTTTACCCTGGTTGCGTTTATTTTTGCTCTACCGGTGATGCGTCGCGGTTATCAGCGCGCCGCCAGGTGGATTGATGGTATCGCTGGAGCACTGTTTGCTGGTTTTGGATTGCATCTGATTACCTCTCGTTTTTACTGATTTCAGTATGGCACCCGCCTGATGGATACGTTTACCATGCGAAATGATAGTTCGATGCTTTTACCGAACTATCACATCAGGCTTGCCAATCCCCGTGCTATCACACCTCTGAATATTCCTGCTTTTTCCCGGACTGATGTAACCGAGCGGGAAGAAGTAGGTTTCTGTATTGAAAATAAGGGTATCGCCGCTGACTCTCTATCATTAGAGATTATGGCAGGCGATCGATTGGTATATCACGAACAGGATACCAGCCGTTTTTTGTCGCCAGGCTGTCATCTGTGGTACTGGGATGGTTATAGCGATAGCGGGATACTGGATACACAAATTCTCAAACGCTCGGATCTCCGTCTGCAGCTGGTGGCTTCCCGTGCTTCTGAGTGTTTTACCACTGAATATTCATTTCAGGGAAAAGCACGGCATGTGCATTGGGTTGATGTGCAGGTTGACCGAATAAATCGTCGGGTTGATGTACTGATGCGCCTCAGTTTTTCCGATGGTGGTTTCAGAGGGCGAGGGGGAGGTTTTCCTTGCCCTGATTATTCCACGCTGGCGGTAATGGCTTGTGAAGGCGTTGAGTTTTACTGGTCCCGAAATGGTCATAGGGCAGGTGATATTGGTGACGGTATTCTGATTGAACAGGGGTTGTTTAGCGTAACAGTAACAGCAGACAGGCATACTCAACCCGGCATGCCTGACTTCAAATTAATTCGGTCGTTATCTGAACGCTTTGGCCGTTCTACCAGTCTGAAGGGGTTTCGCAGAATCTTTTATAATCAGGGGTTCTACGGTAAACATATTACTCGCCAGACTAATTTGAATCGCTTCTGTGAATTGAGTTTTAAAATAACCGCGGCTCATGAAATAGGGTATATCATCTTAGATCGCTATGGCGCAGGCTCTTTCCCTGACTATTCATGGAGCCATAAAGGAACCTCTACGATATTGACCCAGCGGGCAAAACGCGGCGTTACGATGCCACTACAGGGAGAAATCGATCTGATGAAATATTCTGATGCCCGAGTAAATCGCGTTACCCCGGCAGATCGTTTTCTGCGCACGGTTGCCGCCCCAGAAGATGTTAAAGGGCTTATCTGGCTGTCGGCAGTAGTTTTTGATGTATAACGACATAACTAATTGCAATTAAAAAAGCCGGTCTGTTATCCAGACCGGCTTTTTAGCATTCAGATTGATGATTATCTGAATTAGATAACGGAGCTCAACAGCAGACAACCAATCAGGCCACACACGGAGATGATAGTTTCCAGTACTGACCATGACTTCATTGTTTCAGCGATAGTCAGGTTGAAGTACTCTTTAAACAACCAGAAACCAGGATCGTTTACGTGAGAGAAGATTACGCTACCTGAACCAACGGCTAATACCATCAGTTCCGGGCTAACGCCAGAGATGGTCAGCAGAGGTGCAACGATACCACCAGCGGTCATTGCCGCTACGGTTGCTGAACCCAGAGCTAAACGCAGCGCTGCGGCAATTGCCCAACCCATTAACAGTGGAGACAGGGTGCTGCCAGCCATCAGAGTTTCAATATATTTTGCTACGCCACCATCAACCAGAATTTGTTTGAAGGCACCGCCACCACCGATAATCATCAGCATCATGGCAATGATTTTGATGGAGTCACCGATAGTACCCATAATCTGATCCATTGAACGACCACGGTTCAGACCAAAGGTGAAGATTGCAATTAATACGGCAATCATGGTTGCCATTACCGGGTCGCCAAGGAATTCAGCATAAGGCAGAATCGCATGGCCTTTTGGCAGTGTCATTTCAGCAACAGCACGACCAGCCATTAAAATAACCGGTACTAATGTCGTTGCTACGCTAACGCCAAAGCTTGGCATTTCGCTTTCGGTGAACACTTTAGGGTTATGCAGGCCTTCCGGAACGGGCTTATCAATGCCTTTCAGGAAGCGAGCATACACCGGACCCGCCAGAATAACGGTAGGGATAGCGATTAATGTACCGAACAGCAGGGTTTTACCCATATCTGCTTTAAACAGAATGGCGATAGCCGTTGGGCCCGGGTGTGGTGGTAACAGCGCATGGGTTACGGATAACGCTGCTGCCATTGGTACACCAATGAACAGAAGAGGGATACGTGCCGATGCTGCGATAGTGAAGACTAAAGGTAATAACAGCACGAAGCCGACTTCATAGAACAGGGCGAAGCCAACAACGAAACCTGTCAGTACGATAGCCCACTGAATACGCTCTCTACCAAATTTTGCAATCAGGGTAGTTGCGATGCGTTGAGCGCCGCCACAGTCCGCCAGTAATTTGCCTAACATGGCACCAAAGCCCATGATTAAAGCCAAACTTCCCAGCGTCCCGCCGACACCATTTTTAATTGAAACGATAACGCCGTTAACGTTGAATGCGCCCTGAGTTGTGTAACCCAGTGCCAGGCCAACGACCAGCGAAACCAGTATCAGTGAAATGAAACCGTTCAACTTGCAACGGATCATCAGTAGCAGTAGTAGGGCTACGCCAATGACTACGATCACTAATGGCATAATAATTCTCCGATGTATGTACCGTATAAACCTAATGATGACTATTTTAGGTTAGTATAGGAATATGACTTTTTTCCAGAAGATAGCGTCATATTTCTATTTTTTGTCTGCAATATTTGTGATTATTGCCTTGTTTTCTCTTTGTGATATTTATCACATCTTTGTTTGTTACCGGTATCATGGTACCGGTAACGTGATAGCATAGGGAACTATAGTGAAGGCCTAAATGTTCATTTTGAGATAGAGATCAAACTTATGACAGGACAAAGCATAATTCTTATGGGTGTGTCAGGCTGCGGTAAGTCCAGCGTTGGTTCGGCAGTAGCCAGAAAGTTAGGTGCCAAATTTATTGATGGAGACGATCTGCATCCAAAAGCCAATATCCAGAAAATGGCTGGTGGTAATCCTCTGAATGATGACGATCGTGCGCCATGGTTGGAGCGCTTAAATGATGCGGCATACAGCCTGCGTCATAAAAACGAGGTTGGTATCATTGTATGTTCCGCACTAAAACGCCGCTATCGCGATAAACTGCGTGAAGGAAATCCAGAGATGCTGTTCCTTTACATGAAAGGCAACTTTGATGTCATTCTCGAGCGTTTGAAAGCTCGCGCTGGTCACTATATGCCGACTGAACTGCTAAAAACCCAGTTCGACGCGCTGGAAGAACCAGGCGCCGATGAGCCGGACGTATTATGTATTGATATTGATGCTGACTTCGATGAAGTCGTTAATCGTGGTACTGAAGCATTGCGTCAGGCGGGTGTTAAATTCCGTTAATTATCTCAGATGCTGCCGCCGTGCAGTATCTTAAAGCCCAAATCAAGCATTTTGGGCTTTACGGTCTCTCCCCGTAAACGGGCAAGAAGTCTCTCTGCGGCCACTTGCCCCATCTTTTCTCGGGGAGTCAGCACGCTGGTCAGTTTAGGCTCCATTGACTGACCAATGTCATGGCCATGGAAACCGGCAATAGCGATATCGTTCGGAATACTTAATCCTAAACGTTGACACTCAAAAGCGGCACCAATGGCAATATCGTCGTTAGTACAAAATATGCTGTCGGTTTCAGGATAACGTTGAAATGCCTCTTTCAGAAGTTCACAGCCCAGGCTATAGGATGACGAGCGGTCGGTACATACACTACGAGGCTCCAGCCCAAACTCACGCATAGCCTGCTCATACCCTTGCATTTTGATAACGGTACGTTCGTCCTGCCGGGCTCCGAGATAGACAGTATGCAGATGTCCGTTTTGCAGAATCTCTTTGGTCATCTGGTAAGCGGCATCATGGTTATTAAAACCAACGGCAAGATCGATACAAGGGGAGGCGCTATCCATAATTTCGATGACCGGGATACCAGCCACTTCAATCATTTTGCGCGTTCGTTCGGTATGGGTACGTTCGGAAAGAATTAATCCGTCAATATTGTAAGAAAGCAGTGAGGTTAAACGCATTTCCTCTCGTTCAGGCCGATAGCCATAGTGAGCCAACATCGTTTGGTAACCGTGAGAATCGGTCACGCTTTCAATGCCGCGCAAAACCTCTGCAAAAACCTGGTTAGTTAACGACGGCAGCAAAACACCAATGGCTTTACTGGTAGCGTTAGACAGAATTTCTGGTGCCCGATTTGGAATGTAGCCTAATTCATCCAGCGCTACGGCAATTTTACCGCGCAGCATAGCTGAAACTTGCGACGGATCGCGCAGATAACGGCTGATGGTCATTTTAGTCACACCAACCTGATTTGCTACATCCTGAAGTCCGGGTCTTTTTTTCTTCATTTTCAACTGATTAAATAGTAAACCGCCAAGGGTTTAGTTTAACAAAGAAAACGCAGGGTGCATACGCCCGTGGCGATTTCAGCATATCAATTAATCACTTCCCCACAATATTATCAGGCGGTTTTGTGTTGTTTATCATTTCCTGATATAACGTGAATTAATTACAACATGGATAATATACTATTTACTTTAAGCGGACTTAATTTTTATTTTGAATGAAAGTATTTATTAATATCTGATTATTCTTCTCTTATCTAAATGTTAAATAAAAGTGTTTTTATCGTTTGCTGACAAATGATAAGTCATTATATCCAGCTACATGTCATACCTCTGAATCGACAAGATTCACCCGGCAGATAACATCTTTGATATAAATGTGATTTTTGTCACAAAAATGACCCCGACTTAAGCTGAATCGAGTAAAGTTGAAGGAAAAAATGAATTGTTACCGGTATCATTTAAGTATATAGTGATCGCGTAGTAGAAGCAAAGTAGTAATGAGAGGTGAAAAAACAGCAATAATCACGAGCGAAAATAGAGGCGACTGGTCATAACCTGAATCTGTTTAGATTTTAAATAAGCAGCAATAATATATTTTCTGTTATTCAGATAATTTACTGCTTATTTAAGATTTAAATTAATAGTCATTGCGCTATTGGTCATTGATTGGCAATAAGCATTATTCGTTTAATTTGGTGTTCAGCTTATTTCTCTTCGGCATGTAATAGCGTTATTTTTTTGAATATCACTATTTATACACTTAGATAAGAAGTGAGGACATCACATGAATCCTACCGTTGAACGCGTTACTCAGAAAATTATTGCTCGCTCTCAGGCAGACCGGGCCCGCTATCTGGCCAGAATCGATGCGGCCAAAACTAAAACTGTACACCGTTCACAACTCTCATGCGGCAATCTTGCCCATGGTTTTGCTGCCTGTTCGCCAGATGATAAATCCTCCTTAAAAAACATGGTGAAAAGTAATATCGGCATTATTACCTCTTATAACGATATGCTTTCTGCTCACCAGCCTTATGAACATTATCCTGAACGTATTAAAAATGCTCTTCATGCCGTAGGTGCCGTTGGTCAGGTTGCCGGTGGTGTTCCGGCCATGTGTGACGGCGTGACTCAAGGGCAAGACGGTATGGAGCTCTCGCTGTTAAGTCGTGATTTGATTGCGATGTCTGCGGCTATCGGTCTGTCTCACAATATGTTTGATGGTGCCTTGTATCTGGGGGTTTGTGACAAAATCGTACCGGGGCTATTTATTGCGGCTATGTCATTTGGCCATCTGCCTTCCGTGTTTGTTCCCGCAGGTCCAATGCGCACCGGTACTTCAAATAAAGAGAAAGTGCGCGTGCGCCAGCTGTATGCCGAAGGCAAAGTTGGTCGCGATGCCCTGCTGGAGTCGGAAGCCAACTCCTATCATTCCGCCGGTACCTGTACATTCTATGGCACAGCGAATTCAAATCAGATGGTTATGGAAGTGATGGGCTTGCATTTACCCGGCTCCTCTTTTGTTTATCCGGATATCCCATTACGCGATGTATTGACCGAAACGGCGGCGCGTCAGGTGACGCGTATGACCGAGTCTTCCGGTAATTATTTGCCGGTTGGTTGTCTGGTTGATGAGAAGGTGGTGGTTAACGGTATTGTGGCGCTGTTGGCGACTGGTGGTTCAACAAATCACACGATGCATTTGGTGGCGATGGCGAAGGCGGCCGGTATTACTATTACCTGGGATGATTTCTCTGAACTGTCGGAAGTCGTGCCATTACTGTGCCGGATTTATCCTAATGGCCCGGGGGATATTAACTATTTTCAGGCAGCCGGTGGTGTTTCTCTGCTGGTTCGTGAATTGCTGAAAGGTGGATTGCTGCATGAAGATGTGCATACGGTCGCCGGTTTTGGTTTACATCGCTACACTCAGGAGCCGTTCCTTGAGAATGGTGAATTAGTTTATCGTGATGGCCCACATGCGTCACTGGATCCGGATGTTATCTCTACGTTAGAAGCGCCGTTTGTGAAGCATGGTGGTACGAAAGTTCTGTCCGGTAATTTAGGCCGTGCAGTTATGAAAACCTCCGCAGTACCTGAAGATCGTCAGGTTATTACTGCTCCGGCGGTAGTCTTTGAAAGTCAGTATGATATTGATGCCGCGTTTGAGGCCGGTAAATTAGATCGCGATTGTATCGTAGTTGTGCGTTTTCAGGGGCCAAAAGCCATTGGTATGCCAGAGCTGCATAAGTTGATGCCACCGCTGGGTGTGTTAATGGATCGCGGTTATAAAGTTGCGTTGGTGACCGATGGTCGTCTGTCGGGCGCTTCCGGTAAGGTTCCGGCAGCGATTCATATTACTCCTGAAGCCTACGTAGGTGGATTACTGGCTAAAGTACGGGATGGTGACCTGATTCAGGTTGATGGTACCACCGGGCAAATTAATCTGCTGGTAGATGAAGCGGAGCTGGCGAGCCGTGAAGTTGTGCAGCCGGATCTTTCTGATTCGCATGTAGGTATGGGCCGGGAACTGTTTTCGGCGCTGAGAGCGCAGATTTCGGGGGCAGAGGAAGGGGCGAGTTGTTTTAAACTCTGATTGGATTTTTATTGAAAATTGAATTTAATGCTGAATAAGTTTCGTCCGCTAATGTTGTGATGCTCGGACTGACTATTGTGCGGCGGCCGAGCAGGGGGCGTTTAAAGGCGAACGCCCCCTGCACCCCGCGCCTTCGCACCCGAATCCAGATCGCCTGGCGGCGACTTCCCTCCGCCTTCGCTCGGGCTTACGCACCGGCGCTGATTCGCTCCCGGCGAAGCAGCGCCTCGCCTGACATCCATGTCAGGCGTGCTACCCTCTCTCAGTTGTTGGCTGGATTCCAGTGCTCTATTAAGAAGGGCAAGGGACAACTTCATTGTATTAAAATCTCAAAATTTAACCTTCCGTCTCTTCCTTTCTCTTTCGCAGTAATCTCAGTGAGTTAGCGGTAACCAGTGCGGTGGCGCCGGAGTCTGCCAGAACGGCCAACCACAGGCCGGTTAAGCCGATCAGGCTGGTGACCAGAAAAATGGCTTTCAGGCCAAGAGCGATAGTAATATTTTGACGAATAATCTTACGAGTGGCCCGGGAGAGTACAATCATATCTGTCAGGCCAATCAGCCGGTTATGGGTTAGTGCGGCATCGGCGGTTTCCAAAGCCACGTCGGTACCGCCGCCCATGGCTATGCCGATGGTGGAGGATTTCATTGCCGGTGCGTCATTAATACCATCTCCCACCATTGCCGTTGGTTGCTCTTTATTCAGAGCAATAACTGCGGTGACTTTGTCTTCTGGTAACAGACTGGCTTCATATTCAATATTGAGTTCCTGAGCGATAGCCGCTGCTGCGCGCGGGTTATCTCCCGTTAGCATGACGCCATTAACACCAATTCGCTTTAAGGCTGCCAGAGCCTGTTTGGCATCTGTGCGTAATGTGTCGCGCAGTGCTAATAAGCCGATAACCTGATTAGATTTAAGGGCAACCACGACGGTTTTTCCCTGCTCTTCCAGTTGGGTAATTTGTTGCTGCTGTTCAACGGACAGCTCATTGTGTACCAGTTTAGACGGGGAGCTAATCAGAATCGTTTCATTATCTACGCTCCCCTGAACGCCAACCCCGGCAATTGCCCGGCGATCTTCTGCCTGAGCATAGGTAATGCCACTCTCTTCCGCTTTGCGAATAATGGCCTGTGCCAGAGGGTGGTGGGAGCCAGACTCTACTGCCGCAGACAGACGTAACAATTGAGCGTCGGTTATATCATTTACAGGAATGATATCCGTCACCATAGGTTTACCTTCTGTCAGCGTACCGGTTTTATCAAACGCGATTTGATTGATGGTTCCCAGCTGTTCCAGCGCCGCACCGCCTTTAATTAGCGCTCCCCGACGAGTTGCCGCCGCCAGCGCCGAGGTAATTGCAGCCGGAGTGGAAATTACCAGAGCACAAGGGCAACCAATTAACAGCAGCGTCAGGCCACGATAAATCCAGGTTTCCCACGGTTGGGAGAACATTAACGGTGGAACAATCACCACTAACAGCGCAAACAGCATAATGGCCGGAGTGTAGTAGCGACTAAAGCGATCGATAAACCGTTCAATGGGTGCCCGGCGTTCTTCGGCTTCTTCAATCAGCGTCAGAATTCGGTCGATGGCGTTGTTGCCCGGTTCTGACAGCACTTTTAACTGCATGACGCTATCAACGGCCAGACTACCTGCCGCGACTTTTTCTCCTTGTAAACGTTCTACCGGAATGGATTCTCCCGTTAGCGCACTTTCATCAAAGCTGGCGCTGGCAGCCTGTAATTCGGCATCGACAGGCAATCGGGTCCCCGGCGCGATTTCAATAATATCACCCGGGCGCAAACTGGCAGCGGCAACCACTTCTCTCGTTCCATCGTTACTGAGTCGGACCGCCTCTTCCGGCAGCAGTGCCATCAATGCCGATACTCCCTGACGAGCGCGATTGGCGGCATATGATTCCAGTAATTCACCAATCATAAACAGCATTAACACCATGGCAGCTTCTTCTGTTGCACCAATAAACAGTGCGCCAATGGCAGAAATGCTCATCAGGGTTTCTATCGCGAACGGGGTTCCGCTACGGGTCAGGCGAATGGCCTGTAAGCCAATAGGGATCAGCCCAATAATAGTGGTGATGGTAAAGGCGATACGGCCATATACAGGGGAAAATAGCTCCAGCAACCAGCTGAGTAAAATCAGCGCAGCCATAATGGCCGGTGGGCCGTACTCTTTTAACCGTTGTTGTTTGACCGACGGTTTTGCAGCAGGGGTAGCGCTGGTACCTGAACTTAATGAGTAGCCTGCTTTTTTTACAGCTTGTTCAATACGCGGGGCAATATCCTGAGTCTGCTTGGTATCAACCACTAATTTTTCTGTAGCGAACAGGATTTTGGCATGCTCGACGCCCGCTACCTGACTTACCGCGGTCTCTACTTTTTTAGCACAACTTGGGCAGTCCATACCAAAAACTTGCCATGTCAGACGGGTGCTTCCGCTGGAGAGTGCGGTTAAGGTTTCTGTTTTATCTTGTGAACAACCACCCGACTGACTACAGCAGCTTTCATGCTGATGGTCATGATCGTGATGATGTTCATCGGATGAGGTATGTGTATGTGCCTTATCCGATGGTATGTTGTTGTGGCTGTGATTGTGCATAAATATATCCCTTCGCCCATCATTTAATAAAGCTACTCTACACCTTAGAGTCTACTCCAGAGTCAATGGGGAGAGATAAGAAATTTTCAATTATTATTTGGTTGATTAATAATCAAATGTAAAGTAAATATGTTTGGTATCAAAAACAGCGATAACCTATACTTGGCCTTCTTTAACCATATAAACGAGGGTAAATAAAGCATGCCATTATTGATTGCAACCACGGTTCTGTGGGCATTCTCTTTTAGTCTGATTGGCGTCTATTTATCCGGTCAGGTAGATACCTGGTTTGCAGTTTTAATGCGGGTGGTGCTGGCCTTTTTAGTCTTCTTGCCTTTCCTGCGGTTACGTCAGGTAAATTTGAAACAGGCATTATTGTATATGACCGTTGGTGCTTTTCAACTCGGTATAATGTACCTGTTCTACTACCAGTCTTTCCTTTATCTCAGCGTTCCGGAAGTTTTACTGTTCACCATTTTGACGCCGGTTTACGTCACGTTAATTTATGACCTGATGGCGGGTAATCGCCTGCGTTTGGGGTATTTATTGAGTGCATTGTTGGCGGTAGTCGGTGCAGCAGTCATTCGTTACGATCAGTTAAGCAATCAGTTTTGGCTGGGGCTGGTCTGTATTCAGGGAGCCAATATTTGTTTTGCCATTGGTCAGGTTGGCTATAAGCGACTAATGGAAGTTTACCCAATGCCACAACGAAATGCGTTCTCGTGGTTCTATTTGGGTGCGTTGTGCGTTGCCGTGGTGGCATGGTTTATATTTGGCCATTCGGAAAAATTACCAACCACAGGTTTACAGTGGGGCATTTTAATCTGGTTGGGTATTGGTGCTTCCGGATTGGGCTTTTTTATGTGGAACTACGGGGCAACGCAAGTGGATGCCGGTACTCTGGCCATTATGAATAATGCGCTTATTCCGGCGGGATTACTGGTGAACTTTGCCCTCTGGCAGCATGATGTTAACTGGGTCAGATTGATTATTGGTGGTGGAATTATTGTAGCGTCCCTGCTGGTACATAAATGGTGGGTGGTTCCTCACGCGATAACGGTCAGAAAATCAGCCTGACTCAGGCCAGTCTGACAAACGGCAGACTGCTGCCATGCTGATGAGCAATATCAATAAACGCTTTTACCGCCGGTTGATGTTGCTCTCCATCTCTAACTGCGGCGTATAACCTGCGCCAGAGGCCATCAGCTAAAGGTTTTGTTACCACCAATCCCTGTTTTTCGGCACTCTCAACCACCCAGTGTGGAAGGGCGGCAACTCCCATTTGTGCAGACACCATCTGAATCAGCAACATAGTATTATCCACGCTTTTCAGCGCAGGAGAGACAGCTGCTGGCTGTAGAAAGTGTTTCCAGATGTCTAAACGCTGGCGCTGAACAGGATAGATCAGCAGCGTTTTACCAGCCAGATGTTCAGGCGTAATCTGCTGCAGAAGGGCCAGTGGATGTACTGGCGCCAGCACCAAACGAACCTCAAAATCGAACAGCGCTGAATAGTGCAGACCACTGCGCGGCAAAATATCGGATGTCATCACCAGATCTAACTCGCCTTGCTGTAGCTCAGGCTGAGGATCAAACGTCACCCCGGCTTTAAAATCCATTTGAACTTCAGGATAAATCTGACGAAAGGTATTTAGCGCCGGGGTTAGCCACTGAATGCAGCTATGGCACTCAATAGCCAGCCGAAGCGTATTTTGAGGTGGAGCACTGCAACTTTGTAGCGCCTGCTGAATTTGCGGTAATACCCGATCCGCCAACTCCAGCAAAATATCACCCTGTGGTGTAAAACGAATCGGCTGGCTTTTACGCAGATAAAGCCGATACCCAAGACGCTGTTCAATTTCGTTCAACTGATGAGAGAGCGCCGATTGGGTTAAATAGAGTTGAGTTGCAGCGCTGGCCAGAGAGCCGCTCTGACGTAAAGCCTGTAGTGTGCGTAGATGCTTTAATTCGATCATGAATATTCTTCACCCTCTGTATGAAAAAGTTGCGCTTGTGGATCCCACCATACTCGTCGATCATGGAAGTGTAAACATCCAGATGGCTAAATGAGGTTGATATGAGTATCCAGAGTCACATTTTAGGTTTCCCGCGTATTGGCGTGGAACGCGAGTTAAAAAAATCATTAGAACGCTACTGGAATGGCGATATTGACAGACAAAGTCTGTTAGAGACCGGACGAGAACTGAGAGCCCGTCACTGGCAACAACAGCGTGATGCCGGAATCGATCTTTTGCCGGTGGGGGATTTCGCCTGGTACGATCATGTATTAGCAACCAGTCTTCTTCTGGGTAATGTACCAGAGCGCCATCGTAATGAAGATGGCGCTATTGATATTGATACACTATTTCGTATTGGCCGCGGTCGGGCACCAACCGGTAAGCCAGTGGTAGCGGCAGAAATGACCAAATGGTTTAACACTAACTATCACTATATGGTGCCAGAGTTTGTTCGCGGCCAGCGTTTTCATCTGGCATGGAATCAATTATTTGATGAAGTGGATGAAGCCATTGCTTTAGGGCATCGCATTAAACCTGTGCTGTTGGGGCCACTGAGCTATCTGTGGTTAGGAAAAGTAAAAGGTGAATCATTCGATCGCCTGACGCTGCTACAGGATATTTTACCGGTTTACCAGCAGGTACTGGCTAAACTGGCAGAGCGCGGTATCGAGTGGGTGCAAATTGATGAGCCCGTACTGGTACTGGATCTGCCAAAAGAGTGGCTGGAGGCCTGTCAGTCAGCCTGTCAGGCGCTGGCCGGAAAGGTGAAAATATTACTCACCACCTATTTTGACGGAATCAGCCATCAGTTAGAAACCATTCGTCATTTACCGGTGCAGGGGCTGCATGTCGACTTAGTGGCGGGTAAAGATAATATTGAACAACTCCATCAGGTTTTGCCACAAGACTGGCTGCTCTCGCTCGGCGTAATTAATGGCCGAAACGTATGGCGGGCAGACCTATTCCGCTGGTTTGAACAGTTACGCCCGTTGGTGGGGCAACGCGCCTTGTGGATTTCCGGCTCCTGCTCGTTATTGTATAGCCCAATCGATCTGGCTCGTGAAACCAGACTGGATGATGAAGTGAAGAGCTGGTTTGCTTTTGCGCTGCAAAAATGTAGTGAAATTAGTCTGCTAGCTCAGGCGCTGAATAATGCAGAAGACCGTGCATTACAGACAAAACTGGTGGAATACAGTGCACCGGTTCGCCAGCGTCAGAAGTCTGCTCGAGTTCATAATTCCGCGGTGGAACAGCGTTTAGCAAAAATAGGTCCGCAGGACAGCCAACGCCAGCGGCCTTATAACCAACGCGCAGAACTACAACGGGCAAAATATAATTTACCGCTGTGGCCAACTACCACCATTGGTTCATTCCCACAGACAGCCGATATTCGCAGCCTGCGTCTTGATTTTAAACAGGGGCGTCTGGATGGTGGTAAGTACCGTACCGGAATCAGTGAACATATCAGACAGGCCATACTTGAGCAGGAGCGTTTAGGACTGGATGTGCTGGTGCATGGTGAAGCAGAACGTAATGACATGGTTGAGTATTTCAGCGAACATCTGGACGGTTTTGTGTTTACTCAAAATGGTTGGGTGCAGAGCTATGGCTCACGCTGTGTGAAACCACCGGTGATTATCGGCGATATCAGCCGCCCGGAACCCATTACCGTTGAGTGGGCGCGTTATGCTCAGTCGCTGACTAAAAAACCGGTGAAAGGGATGTTAACCGGCCCGGTAACGATTCTTTGCTGGTCATTCCCGCGCGAAGACGTTAGCCGCGAAGTGATTGCTAAACAAATCGCTTTGGCCCTGCGTGATGAAGTCAGTGATTTAGAAGCGGCAGGTATTGGCATCATTCAAATTGATGAGCCCGCGCTGAGAGAAGGATTACCGCTGAAAAAAGCAGAGTGGCATAACTATCTGAACTGGGCAACAGAGGCGTTCCGCCTGAATGCTTCTTCGGTGAAGGATGAAACCCAAATTCATACCCATATGTGTTACTGCGAATTTAACGACATTATGGACTCTATTACCGCGCTGGATGCGGATGTTATCACCATTGAAACATCACGTTCAGATATGGAGTTATTAGACGCGTTTGAATCATTTGAATACCCAAATGAGATTGGGCCGGGGGTATACGATATCCACTCACCTAACGTACCCAGTGTGGCATGGATTGAGGCACTATTACGCCGTGCAGCCCAACGCATTCCGGCAGAACGCCTGTGGGTCAATCCGGATTGTGGTCTAAAAACCCGCGCCTGGCCGGAGACCCGGCAATCACTGGAAAACATGGTGCAGGCGGCTCGTTTACTGCGGGAATCCTATTAATAGTTGATTCTGCATCACTTAATCGGAAAATCATTGGGCGCATTCAGCGCCCCTTTTTTATAGCTGTGATAAAATTAGACGGATTAATAACTTTAATAGGGTGATCTGATGGAAAAGTTGGCATCGTTATACCAGGCGCATCTCTCTGTATTACAACAACGTACCCAGGCCGTTTTAGAACGGAATCAGCTCGACGCTTTGCTTATTCACTCTGGTGAACTGATTCGGCTGTTTCTCGACGATCGAGATTATCCGTTTAAAGTTAATCCTCATTTTAAGGCATGGGTACCGGTTACTGAGGTACAAAGCTGTTGGATTTTGGTTGATGGCGTTAATACGCCAAAGCTTTGGTTCTACTCACCGGTTGATTACTGGTACAGCGTTGAACCTTTACCAAATAGTTTTTGGACCCCTTATATTGATATCCAACCGCTGAAAAAGGCTGATGATATTAATCATTACCTGCCAGTAAAGCGGGATAAAGTGGGTTATATTGGCCCAAATCCTGCCAGAGCGGAGTGGTTGGGCATTTCAGGGGAAAACATTAACCCTAAACCGGTAATCGACTATCTGCATTACTACCGTTCATACAAAACTGACTATGAACTGTTTTGTATGCGTGAAGCGCAAAAAGTGGCCATCAATGGTCATAAGGCTGCCCGGGATGCGTTCTATTCTGATATGAGCGAGTTTGATATTAACCTGGCTTATCTGACGGCAACCGGCCATCGGGATACTAACGTACCTTACGATAATATTATTGCCCTAAACGATCATGCAGCGGTGTTGCATTACACCAAGCTGGAGCAGTCTACTCCGGCTGAATCCTTCAGTTTTCTGATTGACGCCGGTGCTGAATATAATGGTTATGCTGCCGATCTGACTCGTACCTATGCCAGACATAAAGATAGCGATTTTGATTTATTGATAAAAGATATGAATGCTGAACAGCTGGCGCTGATCGCCACGTTAAAAGTGGGGGTTAACTTTGTGGATTATCATCTGCAAATGCATCAACGGGTTGCCAAACTGCTGAAAAAGTACGATCTGATTGTAAACATGAGCGAAGAAGATATTGTTGAAACCGGGATCGGTTTCACCTTCTTCCCTCATGGGCTTGGTCATCCGTTAGGGTTACAGGTTCATGATGTTGCCGGATTTATGCAGGATGATACTGGTACTCACCGCCCGGCACCGGAAAGGCACCCACCGTTGCGCTGCACGCGAGATCTCGAACCGGGGATGGTGATGACCATTGAACCCGGCCTCTATTTTATTGATACTCTGTTAGCCCCATGGCGTAATAGCCAGTTCAACTCTAACTTTAACTGGTTGCGGATTGATAAATTCAGGCCGTATGGCGGTATTCGTATTGAGGATAACGTCGTGATCCGTAAAGACCGGGTGGAAAATATGACGCGGGATTTGAAACTGTCCTGATGGAATCCTATTTAATACCCGCAGAAGCGGTGACGTTTAATGAAGAAATTAAAAAGAGCCGCTTTATTACTTATCTGGCACCGGTAAAAGGTGCCGATAAAGCTAAACTGTTTATACAGCAAATCAGGGATGAGCACCCGGATGCCCGTCACCACTGTTGGGCGTTTGTGGCCGGCGCACCAAACGACTCTCAGCAGCTAGGTTTTTCTGATGATGGTGAACCATCCGGCACTGCAGGAAAACCGATGCTGGCCCAACTAATGGGAAGTGGAGTGGGTGAAGTGGTTGCGGTAGTGGTTCGCTATTATGGTGGTATTTTGTTGGGTACCGGTGGTCTGGTTAAGGCTTATGGTAACGGCGTTCAACAGGCGTTAAAGATATTACCCACTCAATTGCGTATACCTCAGTCAGAATTTTTGCTGGTGTGTGATTATCAGCAATTAGCAATGGTAGAAACCTTAGTTCAGCAGTCGGGTGGGGAGATTGTGCGCGCTGATTATGGTGCAGAAATTCATTTAATATTGTCATTACCAACATTACATATTGATCAAATTGCAGGTAAATTGCGCGATGTCAGCCGTGGAACATTGCTTTTGTCTCCGGTTACGTAATAATCCTCAGGTTTTTTATTGAAAAAGGTCGAACCGGAATGCACTTTCGCACAATAACCCGTATTGTCGGGCTCTTGGTTATCCTCTTTTCCGGATTAATGGTAGTTCCGGGGATCGTTGCACTGATTTATCGTGATGGTGCCGGTAGTGCATTCACTCAAACCTTTGTTGTGGCGATTATTATTGGCCTGTTGTTGTGGTTCCCTAATCGCAATCAAAAGAAAGAGCTGAAATCCCGGGAAGGCTTCCTGATTGTCGTACTGTTCTGGACGGTGCTGGGCAGCGTTGGGGCATTACCGTTTATTTTCGCCGAATCGCTGGGCATGAGCATCACCAATGCGTTCTTTGAGTCATTCTCCGGATTAACCACCACGGGTGCGACTACGCTGGTTGGATTGGATAGTCTGCCTAAAGCCATTCTGTTTTACCGTCAGATGATCCAATGGTTAGGGGGCATGGGTATCATTGTATTAGCCGTGGCCATTTTACCGCTGTTGGGCGTTGGTGGTATGCAACTCTATCGGGCGGAGATTCCCGGCCCGTTAAAAGACAGCAAGATGCGACCGCGAATTGCGGAAACGGCGAAGACACTGTGGTTCATTTATGTATTGATTACTATCGCCTGTGCGCTGTCTTTCTGGGCGGCAGGTATGACACCCTTTGATGCTATTGGGCACAGTTTTTCCACCGTTGCTATCGGTGGGTTCTCTACCCATGAAAGCGGTCTGGCGTTTTATAACAGTTCATTAATTAATAATATTACGGCGGTATTCCTGTTTATTTCCGGGTGTAACTTTGGCCTGCACTTTGCGGTATTAAGCGGGCGCAGCGTTAAGGTGTACTGGCGCGATCCGGAATTTAAAATGTACTTCTTCTTTCAGGTTGCCCTGATCGTTATTTGTACTTTAATGCTCTGGCAAAAGGATGTGTATGGCTCACTGCTGGAATCGCTGAATCAATCATTTTTTCATGTAATATCCATGACCACGACCACTGGTTCCTCGACGGAAGCTATCGCCACCTGGCCGACATTCTTGCCGGTGATGTTGCTTATGGCGACATTTGTGGGGGGCTGTGCTGGCTCAACCGGCGGTGGGCTTAAAGTTATTCGCGTACTGTTACTGTTCTTACAGGGTGTACGTGAGCTAAAACGTCTGGTTCATCCTAACGCGGTATATACCATTAAGCTGGGGAATCGGGCCTTGCCGGAACGCGTTATTGAAGCGGTTTGGGGCTTTTTCTCTGCTTATGCGCTGGTGTTTATTATTGGCATGCTGGCGTTGATGGCTACCGGGTTAGATGCCTTTTCTGCCTTCACCGGTATTATCTCTGCATTAAACAATGTGGGGATTGGAATCGGTGATTTTGGCAGTCACTATGCACAGGTTAATGATACCGCTAAGTGGATCCTGATTGTGACCATGATGTTTGGTCGTCTTGAAGTCTTTACGCTCCTGGTTCTGCTCACGCCAATTTTCTGGCGTGAATAACGGGAAACGAAAAAATAAGAAAGGAATAACTCATGAAAGCACTGCTTATTTATTCAAGTCGCGAAGGACAAACGAAAACCATTGTCTCCAGTATTGCCGATGAATTGCGGGAAAAGGATATTCAGGTCGATTTGTATAATGTGGACGATGTACCGCAAATTAACTTCGCAGACTATAACGGCGTTCTGATTGGTGCAGCTATTCGCTATGGCCACTTCCATAAAGAGTTTCGAACGTTTGTTGAACGCCATTATCAGGCATTGAACCAAATGCCGAGCGCATTTGTTTCCGTTTCGCTGATTGCCCGAAAAGTGGAAAAGCAAACGGCAGAAACTAACAGCTATACCCGTAAATATCTGGCGGCCACCCAGTGGCATCCAACCCTTTGTGGTGTTTTTGCCGGCGCATTACGTTACCCTCGTTACACTTGGTTAGATAGAGTCATGATTCAGTTAATTATGAAAATGACTAAAGGGGAAACAGACAGCAGTAAAGACGTAGAATATACCGACTGGGGTAAAGTGAAGCAGTTTGCCGGGGAATTCGAACATTTAATCAGCAAATAGCCGGTTGATGACGACATTGTGGCGAAAAATAAAGCGGTTAAAATTATTTTATCAATTAGCACTTGCCAGATGATTCTGAGTCCCTATAATGCGCCTCCACTGGCACGGCAACAGCCGCTTCAGTTCAGACGTTACCGTGCATAAATCTGTGATTTAACACTTGACTCTGACG
>NZ_JAJNAG010000015.1 GCF_021010575.1 Limnobaculum eriocheiris
GGTGGAATGACCGTTTCGGATCACATCACTCGTTTCAGAACAGCGGGGACAAACTACATCAATCTTTGCCATCAATCATCCAAAGGGCGAAGAATACCACAACACTAAATATGCGTCACGACCGTAAATTCGATATAATGTGAAATATTTAACCTTAACATAGCTATTTTCTTTCAAAATTAAGTAATACTTTGTCATAGATGATGGTTTGTTTGTAGGTGGAAATTTTTTAGGGTACTGTTTCATCTGACAACGCATGTATGTAATTTGATAAATAAACTGAAAATTTCATGGGATGTGCAGAGACAAAGTTGCAACTTTGTTCTTTTTTCTGAAAGAATTAATTAAAAGACCATTTTTATGAGTAGACTTTCATAATCTAGGGGGTATTAACATTAAAGTTACGGTTAAGGCTTGAGCCCGATAAATATCGGGCTCAAGTCGTTTAATTTTAGCCTAATAGATTTTGACCATTATAATAGTCGTACTATGAACAATCATTCAAAATACTACATAAAGAATATAGTTTATTATTTTCCAGGTTAACAAAAAAGTCTAACTGTTTCATCGGGTCTCCAATTATTAATGTGTTCTGTGTTGATTCTTTATCAAGAACACCCCCTAGTTGTTGCCTAAAAATTATATGTTCTAGTTTGTTTGTACCAATAATGGATGCTATTTCATTTAATCCAGTCGTTTCGTCACAAACAAAAGAATCATTTGACGCGAATATTATATTTTTATATTCAGATAAAAATTTATGAATTACATCTATGTTTACTTTTTCACCAGTGCATGTATCAATATTTATTGATGCATAATCATTTAGATAACTAGTATTGTAACCAAAAAATGTAATGCCTCTTTTTATTTGTTTATCAGTTTTATTGATAGATGTCCCGGTATTTTTTGAATAAACACCAGAAGAAAATCCAACTAAATTTGATGTATAAATTGGAGATATAAAGTCACTCTGATGTACAGATGTAACCTCATTTTCATTTATTATTTTTTTTATTACACTATTACCTGTGATTATATATAAACAGGTTCCGTCAGATTTTCCATCAACAACATGACACTGTGTTATAAATACTATTTTTTTGTTATTTCTGGCTAAATTAAGAGCGTCTATAGCGAAAGAATCAAAATAAATATCTTTTAATTTATTGTCATCACTAACTGAAGCATATAATGGTAAATTATAAATTTTATTAGCTATTTTGACGGTATTTCCGTCTGATGATATTGAATCAAACAAACTTGGACTATTCCAAAGAGAAGAGGAAAAAGCTATAAAGGGATTTATATTATCGTTTTTAAGATAATATGAAATGAGAGCACTGTTTTCTTTTATAAAAAGATTAGAACCAAATCCCATTTCGTTGTTTTTATTATTGGATAAACCTAATATTGTAGGCCATGTGTCCATTAAAGTACCAACTTTATTTATTTTAATATTATTCATTCCTTTTTTGATGATGATGAAATTATTTCTTCTATCTTTCTCATGGCTATTTAATTGCTCGTCAGCATCATTAGGCATCATCAAATGGTCTGAAACAATAACAATGATGGTATTTTCAAAATAAGGAGATTTAATTATTTTATTAACAAATTCACCAATTAAAATGTCTGAACAATATACTGAACTAAGTATATTATTATTCATTTTTTTTGGTATATACTCCAGACAAGGCTCAAGTACTTTCCCTGACGGTGGATGAGTATTTACTGTAAGCAATGATAAAAGAAATTTTTCATTTTTTTGTGATAATTTTTCGAATTGATTATATGAATGCGCCAGAAGAATATCATCTTCAATACCCCAACCACTGATATTGCTATTATCCGCAAGATTATTTTCTAAAAAATATGATTTATCATGAATCTCATCCCATCCGTGCTGAGATAGAAATTTATCGCCACCAGCAAACTCTTTTTCACTTCCTCTAATAAATATATTTTTATATCCATTTTCATTAAAATACTGAGCAATGCATTTTGCTCCATCTAAAAATGAAGACATATTGTTTGCTGAGTTTCCCTGGGGTAACGATAATGGAATTCCACACTGTGTATTTACCAATCCAGCCATAGTCCACCCCCCACCATCAGACTGAATTATATTAGTAAAATCAATATATGATTCAGCTAACTTACTGATATTCGGAGTGTAATTGAAACCGTTTATATTTCTAAATGTTCTTTCAAGGCTTTCTGCGTATATGAATACATAATTGTATTTATTATTTTCTACTGATGATGTGTGGTAAAACTTAGATGCATAATTATCATCCTTATAAAAAAGATTTGATATAGAATTATATAAATTAGTTAGAGGTTTAGAATATATTAGTGTTAAAATTAAGATAATTAAAAATAATAAATCAACCGATTTCCTTTTTTTTACCAATCGATTTTTCACTATAATAGATATAGTGAAAATAGTTATTATTAAAAATAAGAAAAGAATGGATGCTATTATTTTCCAGAAGATATCATCAATAGAAGAACCTTTAATTGTATTGAGTAAATGATAATAAATAGCATCAGTAATTCCTCGGCCTGTGAACATATTACAGACAAACCAGAAACCAAATAATAAAATAATAATAGACGATAATATTGTCTTTGTAAAAAGAAATTGCCTTGATGAATATGTTAGAAGAATTAAAAGGAAAATAATAATAAACATAGCATTTGTTCAAATTATTAATTAATGGATATGCATTATAACACACATCCATTTTTTTACTATCATTTCAGTTGGTTAGAATTAAGATTTTTAAAATTAAATAATATTATCAATGCATTATGAGTGTTGGGTTTTATCGCATGTACTTCATGATATTGGTATGACTTATTTATGCTGATACATTTGTGTTGAGGATTAAAAAATGCAATTTTTTGAGTGGTAGTTGTCAAAATGATACTTAATAAATATATTTTTTCATATCCTTATTTTTTGATAATGTATAGTGTTAGTTTAATGGAGTGTTATCTTATTCGCAATATTAGTATAAATTAATTAGAGTTATTTATAAGTCGTCATTAGAGCGAATTTGTTTTTATAATCACATTTTACTTTTAATTACTTCTGACTGAATGAGAACATGCTACTTTGGCAATATAGCTTGAATTCTCATTGTAAGATACTATTTGCATGCCGTCATTCAAAGCACAAAACGATTGTTAGAATGCAACTGGTTATGTATAACATACTATAATTACTTGTTATTTAAATTTTTTTGGTTGATGGCTTCAAGTGTTTTTTATTCTTAACGGACTTTTCCCAATTGTGGATATTTAAACTTTACCCAAATTGACAGTAAATACGATAAAGGTGTCAGTGAAGAAATGATTATTTTTCGTATTTAACCGGTTGGGGTTTTGCATCTGATTGCTAAGAAGCATAGACTCAATTGATAAATTAATTGTGCAACATCCTCTTTCTTATATAGGTTTTTTATGACGCAGAAACCACAAGCTAAGTACCGTCAGGATTACCGTAAGCCTGATTTCACTATTACTGATATCGATTTATCCTTTGATTTAGCAGCAGAAACCACTCAGGTAACGGCCATCAGCCAGGTTCAACGTTTGGGTGATAAAGGCGCTTCACTGGTATTAGATGGCGAAAATCTGACGTTGATTTCCATCAGCGTTAATGATGCTCCCTGGACCCATTATCAACAGCAGGAAGGCAAACTGGTATTAGAACAACTGCCGGATAGCTTCACCTTGAAGATCGTTAATGAGATCCATCCAGCAGTCAATAGTGCTCTGGAAGGGTTATACCTTTCCGGCGAGGCGTTATGTACTCAGTGTGAGGCTGAAGGTTTCCGCCATATTACCTATTATCTGGATCGTCCGGATGTTCTGGCCCGTTTCACCACGCGTATTGTGGCGGATAAGCAGGCTTATCCTTATTTGTTGTCGAATGGTAACCGTATTGCTCAGGGTGATTTGGAAGATGGGCGTCACTGGGTGCAGTGGCAGGACCCTTTCCCTAAGCCTTGCTATTTGTTTGCACTGGTTGCCGGTGATTTTGATGTATTAAGAGATACTTTTGTTACTTGTTCTGGCAGAAGCGTTGCGCTGGAGCTGTTTGTCGATCGTGGAAATCTCGATCGTGCTGACTGGGCAATGACTTCGCTGAAGAATGCCATGAAGTGGGATGAGCAACGCTTTGGGCTGGAATATGACTTAGACATCTATATGATTGTCGCCGTTGATTTCTTCAATATGGGTGCGATGGAAAACAAAGGGTTAAACGTATTTAACTCCAAGTATGTATTGGCCAAGGCAGAAACCGCCACCGATAAAGATTATCTGAATATTGAAGCGGTTATCGGTCATGAATATTTTCATAACTGGACGGGAAACCGGGTTACCTGTCGGGATTGGTTCCAGCTTAGTTTGAAAGAGGGGTTAACCGTTTTCCGCGATCAGGAGTTTAGTTCCGATCTGGGTTCCCGCGCTGTTAATCGTATTGATTCAGTACGCGTTATGCGCGGAGCACAGTTTGCTGAAGATGCCAGCCCAATGGCGCATCCAATTCGTCCTGATAAAGTCATTGAGATGAATAACTTCTATACACTGACGGTGTATGAAAAAGGATCGGAAGTGATCCGCATGATGCATACCTTGTTGGGGGAAGCGAAATTTCAGGCGGGAATGAAGCTCTATTTCCAACGCCATGATGGCAGCGCTGCCACTTGTGATGATTTTGTTCAGGCAATGGAAGATGCATCCGGTATTGATTTAACGCTGTTTCGTCGTTGGTATAGTCAGTCAGGGACGCCACAGCTAACGGTTCGTGACAGCTATGATAGTGAAAAACAGCAATACAGTTTAACCGTTAGTCAACTTACGCCACCAACACAGGATCAGGCGGAGAAATTACCGTTACATATTCCATTGAGTATTGAATTGTATGCCGAGAGCGGCGAAGTTATTCCGCTATATTCTGCAGGACAACCGGTAAATTCGGTGCTGAATATTACTCAGGCCGGGCAAACTCTGGTGTTTGAGCGAGTACCACAGCAGCCAATTGTTTCTCTATTAAGAGAGTTTTCTGCACCGGTTAAGTTGGATTACCCTTATACAGATAAACAACTGGCATTTTTAATGCAGCATTCCACCAATGATTTTTCCCGTTGGGATGCAGCGCAAATGCTGTTAGCGAAATATATTAAAGAGAATGCCGCCCGATTACAGCAAGGTGGGGCGTTTGAATTACCTCTGCATGTTATTGATGCTTTCCGCGCTGTTTTATTAAGCGATCGGTTAGATCCTGCATTAGCAGCCCTGATATTGAGCCTGCCATCAGAAAATGAGATGTCAGAACTTTTTGATATTATCGATCCTGATGCAATTCATCAGGTGAGAGGGAAATTAGTTAACTGTTTTGCCCAGGAGATGCAGGATGAGTGGCTGGCAGTTTATTTAGCTAACAAAACGAATGAATATCGCATTGAACATGGTGATATTGCCAAACGGGCATTAAGTAATACCTGTCTGGGTTATTTAGCCTTTACCGAAACTGAATTTGCCAATAATCTGATTAGCCAACAGTACCATCAGGCTAATAATATGACCGACGCTTTAGCCGCATTATCTGCCGCAGTGGCAGCACAATTACCCTGTCGAGATAAATTAATGCAGGAATTCGATGCGCGTTGGCATCAGGATGGTCTGGTGATGGATAAATGGTTTATATTGCAGGCCAGCAGTCCGGATAAGGCGGTACTTAACAACATTAAAGCATTATTAAACCACCGTTCATTCAGTATGAATAATCCAAATAGGATCCGTTCATTAATTGGTGCTTTTGCTTCCACGAATCCATCAACATTCCATGCAAAAGATGGCAGTGGTTATGCGTTTTTAACTGAAATTCTGACCGAACTTAATCAGAAGAACCCACAGGTTGCTTCACGTTTGATTGAGCCATTAATTCGTCTCGGTCGTTACGATCAAAATCGTCAGGTACTAATGCGTAATGCGTTGGAGCAATTGACGAAACTGGATAACCTCTCCGGTGATTTATTTGAGAAGATCAGTAAAACGCTAAATGGTGAGTGATGGGTGAGTGATCCATTTTACTTTGAAAAGCCAGCGGTGATGCTGGCTTTTTGATGCGTGCTATTGTGCACAAATACTCGATTTCCTGTAATTGATCATTTCTTTTAGCAGGCCAATGCTGAATAATATGTCTCCGGTCGATAGCCCGGACTAAAAACCAATCCCATCGGGCTGTGTGAGTTGTCATTTTGGGCAGGTTTTTAAGGAGGAGTATGTTTTACCCTTTCATCAGAAAAGCATTGTTTCAGCTTGATCCCGAGCAGGCACATGAATTTACCTTTCGCTTACTTCACCGTGTTAATGGTACGCCATTACAATGTCTTATTCGTCAATCTGTTCCCAATAAGCCCGTGAGTTGCATGGGGCTTAATTTTAAAAACCCATTAGGATTAGCCGCCGGTCTGGATAAAGATGGCGAATGTATTGATGCTTTAGGATCCATGGGGTTTGGATCAATTGAAGTTGGTACCGTTACGCCAAAGCCTCAGTCTGGTAATGAGAAGCCAAGGCTATATCGGATCGTGGCAGCTGAAGGATTGATCAACCGAATGGGGTTTAATAATCTTGGCGTTGATAATCTGGTAGAGAATATAAAAAAAACACGCTTTGATGGAATTATCGGTGTAAATATAGGTAAGAATAAAGTCACTCCGGTAGAGCAGGGTAAAGATGACTATTTGATTTGTATGGATAAAGTATATCCTTATGCCGGTTATATTGCGGTAAATATATCATCTCCAAATACGCCGGGATTGAGAACATTACAATATGGTGAGGCGTTGGATGATCTATTAGCTGCAATTAAAAACAGGCAACTTGAATTAGAAAAACGTCATGCTAAATATGTTCCCATTGCCGTTAAGATCGCCCCGGATCTTTCTGAAGAGGAATTGATCCAGGTAGCCGATAGCTTAATTCGTCACAATATTGATGGTGTTATTGCAACGAATAGCACACTGGATCGGAAATTAGTCAATGGGCTAATTAACAGCGGACAGTCTGGTGGATTAAGTGGCCGACCTTTACAGCTTCGCAGTACTGAAATCATTCGTCGTTTATCCACAGAACTTAAAGGGAAACTGCCTATTATTGGAGTAGGTGGAATAGATTCATTAACCTCTGCCAGAGAGAAGCTGGATGCAGGATCTTCATTAATTCAAATATATTCCGGCTTTATTTTTAAAGGACCGGGTCTGGTGAAAGAAATTCTCACACATATTTAATTTTATTTCTTATTAATTGATCACCGGGGGTTTATTTTTCCTCCCGGTTGTTCTATATTTTAAACGTTTGTAATTGCGTTTATATTGTTAGTCATAATTATCAGAATCTTTATCCGGTTAATTAGATAATATTGGAGGTTATCTGGGATGAAGATTAAATTAAATAAGCTTCATAGTTTAAGGAAAGTGTAATGAGGATTAAGCCAGATGATAACTGGTGCTGGTATTTTGACGATGAACACGATCGGTTAATGTTAGATTTATCTAATGATATGATTTTCCGCTCTCGGTTCCCGGCCAAAATGTTGACGCCTGATGCGTTTACCAAATCCGCATTTTGTGTTGATGATGCCGCGCTATTTTTTGAATTAGAAGAACGCTGCCGTTGCTTACCTTTAACTAATGACCAGCGTGCAGAACTGAATTTAAATGCGCTGACGGCCTATCGTTTTTTAAAGCCGCTGATGCCTAAGAGTTGGTATTTCGTGCAGCAGAAGGTGGAGTTACAGCCCCAGAATAACGAAATAGTTGCTGTTACTCTGATTGATAGCGGCGAGACAGTGCTATTACTGGTAGTAGATGCAGGAGAGAACGCCAGCCTGTGTCTGGTGGCCCAGCCTTATCTGACGCTCTCAGGTAAAGCTCTGCAACTGGGCGATGCAATTAAAGTGATGCACGACAGAATGAGTGCCGTAAACATCGTCAGTCAGGATTCTTCCCCGGATTATCTACTCGCTCAAGCAGTATAACCAAACTAGCTTAACTTATTTATTAAGCTAGTTTGATATTGCCTTTTGGTATACAACTACAGGCAAGCACTGAACCATCTCTTTTTATTGCTCCTTTTCTCATGGCGTTGACCTCTCCGGTTTCCAGTTTGATTCTGCAACATCCACATATTCCAGCCCGACAAGAGTAGGGAATCTGAATACCGTTTTGTTCCAATTGCTCCAGCAATACCTGCTGATTATTGCCAATAAAGGTGTGCTCTTTGTAGCCAATTACTACGTCTTTCGCTTCCACTTGTTCCGGTTCAAGCATTTCAACCGGCTCTTTGGATTTATAGACTCTGGCTGGGTGGGTAGCCAGTACTTCAATAGCGTCTCCTAAACGAATGACGCCATGATTGCGGGCAATCATATTCTGGCCAAAATCCACATCGCCATTTTTTGCGGTTCTGAACTGTTGAAGAGTACGTAAAGGTTCTCCCTGTGGATGTTTACGCCCATTTTCGGTATTTACAGTGGTTAAAACACAGCGGCTACAGGGCTTAACAAGATCAAAAATAACCTCACCAATACGAATTGTTTGCCAGCCGTCTTCGGCAAAAGGAGCGGCATCACGAATAATCAGATTAGGGCGGAACTGTTCAATCAGGATATTGCCAGGGCAGCGCGACTGTAGAGCCTGAAATGAAGTCTCATTGATCAGTAAGTATGGAAAACCATCGGCAAAAGAGAGGGGAACTTCAGGGCGATTTTTGACCCGACGAGTAAGTTCCGGACCAACCCAGCGAAGCTGTACCTCTTTGTTTAAATAGCCGCTTAACCACTGATTAATACTGTCCGGGGCAATATGGGCAGTAAAATGGTTACCCCATACTTCAGTTGGGGAAAGCGTTTGAGAGAAATCGTTAAAGGCTACCATCTTACTTTGCCCGTCAGGCGCAGTAATTGATACGCCGTTAATCAGCAGTGCCGGAATAAAACGCACTAACTGTGGATATTGTCGGGCGGTAACGAATGTTCCATTCGGATCGGTCACCATAAAAATACGGTCGAACGCCAGACCGCTTTCACCAACCTGAGCATGAGAAAGCTCCAGACCTCTCATCGATTTAACCGGATGAACATATAAACGGGAAAGAGTAACCACTTAACAACTCCATTGATAGCTGGTGAAGCTCACCGACGTCAGGGGCTAACGATATGATATGGCAGCATAAATATTTATGTAACCTGAAGAGTATCGATACTGAACCGCGGTGATTCGAGATTTCATGAATTAATAGGGGGTAACTTTATGACAAAGTGCATGGATTGGCTATAATGCACCACTATTTTTATTATGCGGTGTAACCTTATGATCTCTCTGTTTGCCAGTACGGCGCGTGGGCTGGAAGAATTATTAAAAACTGAGCTGGAAGCGCTGGGGGCAAGTGCCTGTAAAGTGGTGCAGGGCGGTGTGCATTTTGAAGGTGACGAACGCCTGATGTATACCAGTTTGCTATGGAGTCGATTAGCTTCGCGCATACTGTTGCCGTTAAGCGAGTTCCGCGTCTATAGCGATATGGATCTGTATCTTGGTATTAATGCGATCAACTGGCCTTCTCTGTTTGGGGTTGATAAAACCTTCGCCGTCAATTTTACCGGCACCAATGAAGAAATCCGCAATAGTCAGTATGGCGCCCTGAAAGTGAAAGATGCCATCGTTGATAGCTTTACGCGTAAAGTTCAACAACGTCCGGATGTGGCGAAAGTTCAGCCTGATATTCGTATCAATGTCTATTTACAAAAAGATCGTGCCAATGTTGCCATTGATTTAAGTGGAGATGGTTTACATCAGCGTGGGTATCGCGATATGGCCGGTCAGGCGCCGTTAAAAGAGAATCTGGCGGCGGCGATTGTAATGCGTTCCGGCTGGCAGCCTGAAACGCCAATGGTTGATCCCATGTGCGGCTCCGGTACTTTATTGATTGAAGCGGCTATGGTGGCGGCGGATATTGCACCGGGTTTGCGTCGTGATTACTGGGGTTTTAATCAATGGCTTGGGCATAATGCGGAGCTATGGCGCGAATTGCTGGCAGAAGCACAGGTCAGGGCTAGTCGTGGTATCAATAAAACCCAATCACGTTTTTATGGTTATGACCACGATCGTCGGGTTATTGAGATTGCTAAAAACAATGCCCGTCGTGCGGGGGTTGCCAGCCTGATTCAATTTGAAACTCAGGAATTAACACGTTTAACCAATCCGTTACCAGTAGAGCAAAAAGGAACGGCACTCAGTAACCCGCCATATGGTGAGCGTCTGGATAGTGAACCGGCACTGATCGCTTTACATAGTGCATTGGGGCAAATAATGAAGCGTGATTTTGGTGGCTGGAATCTCTCTTTATTCAGCGCATCGCCAGAATTACTAAGCTGCCTGCAACTGCGGGCCGGGCGTCAGTTTAAAGCTAAAAATGGCCCTCTGGACTGCGTACAGAAAAACTACTCTTTGGCTGAAAACAGCGAGAGAAGCTCATCGCAGGGTAATCACCCTACAGGAATGGATGGCGAGAAAAGTGGTGAGTCGTCAGTACAAATTGCAGCAGATTTTGCCAATCGACTGCGAAAGAATGTGAAAAAGCTGGAGAAGTGGGCAAAGCAGGAAGGTATCGAATGTTATCGTCTTTATGATGCCGATTTACCCGAATATAACCTGGCGCTCGATCGCTATGGCAGCAAATATGTTTTGCAGGAGTACGCTCCGCCAAAAACGGTAGACCCGCAAAAGGCGCGTCAGCGGCTGTTTGATGCGATTAATGCTACATTGGCAGTTCTTGAGCTACCGGCCAGTGCACTGATTTTAAAAGTTAGGGAGCGACAGAAAGGCAAAAGCCAGTATGAAAAGCTGGCGCAGAAAGGTGATTTTTTCCTGGTCAATGAGTTTGGTGCCAAACTGTGGGTTAACCTGACTGACTATTTGGATACCGGCCTGTTTCTTGACCATCGCATTGCGCGCCGTATGTTGGGGCAGATGAGTCGCGGTAAAGACTTTCTTAATCTGTTTGCCTATACCGGTTCCGCCAGTGTACATGCTGGAATTGGTGGCGCACGAACCACTACCACGGTTGATATGTCCCGTACTTATCTGGAATGGGCAGAGCGTAACCTACGGGCTAACGATCTGGTCGGTCGGCAACATCGGTTAATTCAGGCGGATTGTCTGGGTTGGATGCATGAAACTCATGAACAGTTTGATGTGATCTTTATCGATCCACCGACTTTCTCTAACTCTAAGCGTATGGAAAACAGTTTTGATGTACAGCGCGACCATCTGGCTCTAATGGCTGATTTAAAGAGAATGTTGCGTCCTGGCGGTATCATCATGTTCTCCAATAATAAACGTGGCTTTAAGATGGATCTGGATGGTTTAGCTAAACTGAGGCTGAGTGCACAAGAGATCTCCGAAAAAACGCTGTCTGTCGATTTTGCCCGTAACCGACAAATTCATAATTGCTGGCTGGTTTCCCATGCCGGTGAGGAAAAGTAACAGATGTCTTTAATTAATATGTCAGGTGCGTGGCTGTCATTCAGCGATGCACCACTGCTGGATAATACTGAACTGCACATTGAACCCGGCGAACGCGTCTGTCTGGTTGGGCGTAACGGAGCGGGTAAATCAACGCTATTAAAAATTCTGAATCGCGAAGTGCCGCTGGACGATGGGCAACTGGTATTTGAGCAGGACATTGTAGTGGCTCGTCTGCAACAGGATCCTCCTCGTAATGTGGAAGGTAGCGTATTTGATTTTGTGGCCGAAGGGGTTGAAAAGCAGGCAGAACAGCTGAAAGAGTATCATCACCTGTCTCAACTGGTGGGGCGTGACCCTAGCGAACAAAACCTGAAGAGATTAGCCAGTTTACAAGAGATGCTGGAACATCAGGGTAGCTGGCTGATTGATAGCCATATTCGCTCCGTGTTGGCTAAACTGGAGTTGATAGCTGATGCTCCGCTGTCATCATTATCTGGCGGCTGGTTGCGTAAAGCGGCGCTTGCTCGTGCCTTAGTCTCTTCTCCTGATGTATTACTGCTTGATGAACCCACTAACCACCTGGATATCGAAACGATCTCCTGGCTGGAAGAGTTTTTAAAAGAGTTTAATGGCAGCATTGTTTTTATCTCCCATGACCGTTCATTTATTCGCAGTATGGCAACGCGTATTGTTGATTTAGATCGCGGCAAACTGGTGTCCTGGCCCGGTAACTATGACCTCTATCTGGAAGGAAAAGAAGAGGCGTTGAGAGTTGAAGAGCTGCAAAATGCAGAGTTTGATCGCCGTCTGGCTCAGGAAGAAGTTTGGATCCGTCAAGGGATCAAAGCCCGCCGTACCCGCAATGAAGGGCGCGTTCGGGCGTTGAAAGCCATGCGTAATGAACATGCTGCTCGCCGTAGCACCATGGGAACTGCGAAAATGCAGGTGGAAGAGTCGCTACGTTCCGGAAAAATCATTTTTGAGCTGGAGAATGTCAGCTATAGCGTGGCAGGAAAAACGCTGGTGAAAGATTTTTCAGTTCAGGTACAGCGTGGAGATAAGATTGCGCTGATTGGACCAAATGGTTGCGGTAAGACAACCTTACTGAAGCTGATGCTACAACAGTTACAGCCGGATAGCGGTAAAGTTCGTTGCGGAACTAAGCTGGAAGTTGCTTACTTTGATCAGCACCGTGTCGAGTTGGATCCGGATAAAACCGTTATTGATAATCTGGCAGATGGCAAACAGGAAGTCATGGTTAATGGCCGCTCCCGTCACGTATTGGGTTATCTGCAAGACTTCCTGTTTCACCCTAAACGGGCTATGACACCGGTACGTGCGTTGTCCGGTGGTGAACGTAACCGTCTGTTACTGGCTCGCCTGTTTTTGAAACCCAGTAATTTATTGATCCTCGATGAACCCACCAACGATCTGGATATTGAAACTCTGGAGCTATTGGAAGAGTTATTAAATGACTATAGCGGTACCGTATTGCTGGTAAGCCACGATAGGCAGTTTGTTGATAACTCGGTAACCGATTGCTGGATTTTTGAAGGACAGGGCGTGATTAAACAGTATGTTGGTGGTTATTTTGATGCTCATCAACAACAGGCGAATGCTAAAGAATTACGAACCCCGGTTTCTGCTTCTGCGACAGACGTTAAGTCGGCAGCACAAAAAGTGGAAGAAAAGAAACGTACTAACAATAAACTAAGCTACAACCAACAGCGTGAACTTGAGGCGCTACCAGCTAAAATAGAGCAACTTGAGGCTGAGGTTGCTGAGTTTCAGGCTAAAGTGAGTGATGCTTCATTCTTTAACCAACCCCATGAAGTTACACAAAAAGTACTGATGGATTTGGCCACTAAAGAGCGAGAATTTGAAGAGGCGTTTTTACGTTGGGAAGAGCTTGAATCCCAGAAAAATGGATAACTCAGAATATCAATTTGTGTTAAATGCTGTAAAAACAGTCGATTGACAAATTAAAATAGATTTTTTGATAAACTTTATTAACAGAGAAAATAAATAATATGATAAATATATTATTCTAAATAGCAGTTAATAAAGTGGTTATCGCCCGGTTTGAAGATACGTTTTAATTTGATGGATTATACTTGAGAGTGTTAATGGGAATTCTTTCTGAATGATAAGAGGTGGTAGTTATGTGTACTGATGCGGGTTGTTCCCATGCATCGCTACCACGGGTAAATATCAAACAGACCCATGGGGATGCAATAACAGCAGAAACGGTTAACGATAAACTGGTCTTATGCCCGCAGTGCGACTTGATGGTGAAGTTGCCTGAGATTAAGCAAGGGGATAAGGCGGTTTGTCCTCGTTGTCACACCACGCTAAGTGCTCTTTGGGTGGAGCCGGTGTTACAACCCGTTAGCTGTGCCATTAGTGCTCTTATCATGTTGGTCTTTGCCAATCTGTTTCCGTTCATCAATATGCAAGTTTCAGGTCTTTATAATCAGATTAAGCTGATGGAAATACCTGAAGCAATGATGAGTGACGATTACACCAGTCTGGCAACATTATTTATTATTTTTGTTCAGTTAATTCCGGCATTTTGTATGGTTGCCATCATTCTGCTGTGCCTGGAGGTCAGGTTACCCTATCGGCTGAAAGTGATCATGGGACGGATTATCTATCTCGCCAAAGTTTGGTGCATGGTGGAGATCTTTCTGGTTGGTGTACTGGTCAGTTTCGTGAAATTAATGGCTTACGGCGATATCGGTATTGGTCCGAGTTTTGTTCCCTATTGCCTGTTTTGTTTGCTTCAGGTTCGGGCATTTCAGTGTCTGGATCGTTATTGGCTATGGCAAACTATTCAGCCGGCACCCGAGCTACATCAAACACCCAAAGTTGGCACGCCCGGTTTGGAGCAAGGGTTAAGGTCCTGCCCTTGCTGTATGGCAATTTTACCGATAGATGAGCCTCAGTGCCCGCGTTGTCATACCGTCGGCTATGCCAGACGTCGCAATAGTTTGCAATGGACTCTCGCACTCTTAGTGACATCCATTATGCTGTATATACCCGCCAATATTTTGCCCATCATGGTAACCGAAGTATTGGGAAACCGAATGGCATCCAATATTATTTCTGGCGTCATTATCCTCTGGGAGGATGGCTCTTATCCCGTTTCACTGGTGATATTTATTGCCAGTATTATGGTGCCAACTTTGAAGATATTGGCTATTGGCTGGTTGTGCTATGACGCTTCCGATACCGGAAAAATGGGCAGCAATCTGGACCGGGAGAAGATGCATTATTTATACGAAGTAGTCGAATTTGTTGGCCGATGGTCAATGATAGATGTATTTGTGATAGGAGTACTATCCGCACTGGTTCGTATGGGGCGGCTGATGAGCATCTATCCTGATGTTGGCGCTGTGCTGTTTGCTATGGTGGTTATTCTAACCATGATTGCGGCTATGATGTTTGATCCCCGTCTTTTGTGGGATCGTAAAAAAATGATTAACCAATAAGGAGCCTGATCGTGCAGGACAGTCATCAGGACGTAGCAAAAATTGAAAAAATAAAGCGCTGGTCACCAGTGTGGATTATTCCGATTGTGACGGTACTCATTGGTGCCTGGATCCTTTTTTACCATTTTAGTACTCAGGGTCCTGTTGTTACTCTGATAACTTCCAATGCTGAAGGCATTGAGGCGGGTAAAACGGCAATTAAGAGCCGTAATGTCGGTATTGGTATGGTGGAAAGCGTCACACTGAGTGGCGACCTGAAGCAAGTGGTTATCACTGCCCGTTTGCAAGATGGAATGATTAAATTGCTTAATAAAGGCACTGTTTTTTGGGTAGTAAAACCGCAGATTGGTCGGGAAGGGGTATCGGGTTTAAACACTCTGCTTTCTGGTGCTTATATTGAGCTGCTTCCCGGGCATGATAAGCAGGAGCAGAATAAGTTCACTCTGGAAGAGAATGCGCCTTTGGCTTCGGCAGATACCAAAGGATTGCGCGTTTCATTGGAGAGTAAACAGCCAAGTCGTTTAAATGCAGGCGAACCGGTACTGTTTCGTGGCTTCCGGGTAGGTACAGTAGAAAGCAGTGAGTTCGATCCAAAAGAACGCGTGATGCGTTACAGCCTGTTTATTATGGATGCTTACCGTGGACTAGTGACCAGTAATGTTCGTTTCTGGCAGGATAGCGGCATTGCTTTTGATATGTCATCACAAGGCGTGCGGGTTGAAATGGCTTCGTTAGATACGTTGGTAACGGGCGGTATTAGTTTCGATTTACCTAATGGTTGGGCATTGGGCGATCCGGTTAAAGACAATGAAGAGTTTGAGCTTTATTCCGATCAGAAGAGTATTCAGGAGTCTCTGTATACCCGACATGAAGACTTCTTACTCTATTTTGAAGATTCTATTCGTGGCCTGCAACCGGGTGCACCGGTTGAGTTCAGAGGAATCAGAGTTGGTACTGTTTCAGAGGTGCCGTTCTATATGCCTGAATTGAAGATGACGAATAATAATTACTATGTTCCGGTACTCATTCGTATTGAGCCGGATCGAATTCAAAATCGATTTAGTAAAGACTTTGATATAAAGGCACATCTGTTGTCATCAATAGATTTGAATGGGCTGAGAGCCTCGTTGAAGTCGGGTAACTTGCTAACGGGAGCGCTGTTTGTCGATCTTGATTTCCATAAAGATGTAAAACCGTGGAAAGGGCCAAAAGAAGTTTATGGGCACCCGTTAATACCAACTATCTCGGGTGGTCTGGCTGAAATTCAGAAGCGCTTAATGACGGTACTGGATAAAGTTAATAATATGCCGGTTGAGCCGATGCTGACAGAAATGACCAATACCTTAAAAGAAACACGCAGTATGATGAACAGCCTGAATGCAATATTGTCCAGTAAAGAGGCTAACAATTTACCGAAGGATATGCAAAAGACGCTGACCGAGCTGAACCGTAGCCTTAAGGGGCTTCAGCCAGGTTCAACGGCATACAGTACACTGGTTACTGATATGCAGCGTTTAGATCAGGTTATGCGTGAACTGCAACCGATATTGCAAAAGCTGAATCAGAAGAGTAACGCACTGGTATTTGAAGCGCCAAGTGCTAATGATCCTATGCCAAAAAAGGCCAATAACCAATGATGAAATGGACTATTGCAACCCTTGCATTGTTACTAAGCGCCTGTAGCAGTCAGCCGCAGGTATCTTATTATCAGCTGCCATCAGCAGGTGCGGCTAAAACCAGCTCTGCTGCTATTTCGGTTAACTCTGACAAGCAGTTGTGGATTGAAAATGTTACCGTGGCTGATTTTCTCAGTGGTGCCGGTATTGTTTATCAAACCAGCAATGTCAAATATACCATCGCCAATAATAATCTCTGGGGTAGCGGCCTGGAGCAGCAACTAAAACAGGCATTAACCGATAATTTGAATGCCCAGCTTAATGGCTGGGTGGTTTCTGCACAGCCTATTGGCGGAAGTAATGATACCGATGTTCTGCGAATTACGGTGAGCGGATTCCACGGTCGTTATGACGGCTATGCGGTGGTGAGTGGTTATTGGATATTGCAGCACGGGAATCAAATTATTCGCCGTCCTTTTGATATAGAAACGCCGCTGCAAAAAGATGGCTATGATGAATTGGTTCACGTATTGGCCAATGCCTGGCAGCAAGAGGCTGTACAAATAGCAAAAGCACTAAAAAATTAAATGATAAATCAATGTAGTGAGAATAATATTCGCTTATTGGTTATCAATGTTGTGTAAATCAGGGGTAGTAATGAAATTAAGTCGTACTGTTTTAAGTTCATGTATTTTAGGGGCCTTACTGGTTGTTCCTGTCGCTAATGCCGACACCTGGTCTATTGGTGCTGGTGCCGCGGTTGAAATGTATCCATACAAAGGCGTTGATAATACCGTATTACCCTTACCAATGATTAATTATGAAGGTGAGCGTTTTTATATTCATGCTATTGCTGCAGGTGCCTACGTCTGGAAAGATAGCCAGAATCAACTGTCATTGGATCTCTATTATTTTCCATTACGTTTCCGTGCCAGTGAAAGCGACGATCGTCAGATGAAAAAACTGGACGATCGTGACGCAACAATGATGGGTGGAGCCAGCTATAAGCATACGGCTGACTGGGGTATTATCCGGACATCATTCTCTGCAGATTTACTGGATAAAAGTAATGGTTTGCGTGCTGATGCAGCCTATTTATATCCTTTTGTATTGAACGATTTGAAACTGACTCCGGGAGTTGGTGCGGTTTGGTATAGCAGCAACTTTAATGACTATTACTATGGCGTATCTGGTAAAGAATCTAATCGTAGTGGTCTGGATAAATATGAAGCTGACAGCAGTTTGTCACCTTATGCTGAATTGACCGCGACCTATAAGATCAATAATAGCTGGAACACTTATGCGACCGGTCGTTATACACGTCTGACTAGTGAAGTGAAAGATAGTCCAATGGTTGATAAATCGTATTCAGCCATTGTTGCCGCAGGTGTGACTTACACGTTTTAATCTGGGGTAGTGGAAAGATTTTGCCTGAAATATCGGTTACTTCGATTCGTTTTTGTGGCAGCGAATAGTCATCGACAGATACTGTGGTTTATCGCTGTGTACTTCAACAGGCTGGCTGGCAATGGCAGTTTCAACGCAGACCATAGTTTTATAACCATCGTTCTCCATATCTTTCATTCCGCTGGCCCCTTCAGCTGCCGGGTTCCAGGTTACAACATCACTGGCGTTACGATGGTGAACTTCAATACTGCGACCAAAAACCGGATCCTGAATCAAACTAAATGCTTCTGGTTGGCTATAAACGCGATCCACTGGACCTGCGAAAGTCAGCGCTTTGTCGCTGGTATCATGTTCACTACCGGTTATGGTATCAAGATAGTGAGAGCCTAAGCCGGATATACTGATTTGAGAGATATCGGCAATATTGAAGTAGGTATGAAGCGCAGAGGTAATGGCGTAATCACCATGAGATTCCAGCTCAATTTCACAGGTAATACCCAGCTTAATTCGCGCAATCAGGCAGAAGGAGTGAGGCCATATCTGGCGGGTCTGCTCATTGTCTTCCAGAGAGAAGGTGAGCCAAACTGACTCTTCATTTGCATCATGTGCGGTTAATTTCCACAGCTCATTTCTGGCAAAACCATGGGCAGGGGAAGCAACTTTACCAAACCAGGGCCAACAAACAGGGATACCACCGCGAATTGCAATGCCTTGTTTAAAGTAGCTGGCTTTGCTTAACCAGATTACGGGTTCTTCGCCGTTAGGCTGCCATGATAATAGGTGGGCCCCCTGTAGCGCGATAGCACCTCTGGCTTTAGGGTGATTAACCACAATAATGGCTAATTCATCTTTTTTGCGTAGGGTTAAATAGGGAGTTAATTGTTGTTCTATTGGTAATGAAAAGAGAAAGTCTGACATAGCGTTGCCCTTCTAATCATAGCTACTTGCAACCTGATGGTGTCAATAAAAAGGGCAGCGAAATCGCTGCCCTCTGAATCAGAGTGATTGATGTCTCTTATTTAGAAACGTGAGCAATCAGGTCTAATACTTTGTTTGAATAACCGATTTCGTTATCGTACCAGGCAACAACTTTCACGAAGTGGTCGTTCAGAGAGATACCTGCTTTGGCATCAAACACAGAAGTGCATTTTTCGCCCAGGAAATCAGTAGAAACTACGTCATCTTCGGTGTAACCCAGAATGCCTTTCAGAGCGCCTTCAGAAGCCGCTTTCATTGCTGCACAGATATCTTTGTAAGAAGCCGCTTTGTCTAAACGTGCAGTTAAGTCAACTACAGACACATCCGGAGTTGGAACACGGAAAGACATACCGGTTAACTTACCGTTCAGTGAAGGAATAACTTTACCTACTGCTTTAGCTGCACCGGTAGAAGAAGGGATGATGTTCTGAGCTGCACCGCGGCCGCCGCGCCAGTCTTTATGAGACGGGCCATCAACAGTTTTCTGAGTTGCAGTGGTTGCGTGAACGGTAGTCATCAGCGCTTCAACAATGCCAAACTTGTCGTGCAGAACTTTAGCAACAGGAGCCAGACAGTTAGTCGTACAAGATGCGTTAGAAACGATGTCCTGACCAGCATAGGTAGAATCGTTTACGCCCATAACGAACATAGGAGTATCGTCTTTAGATGGGCCAGTTAACACAACTTTTTTAGCGCCAGCGGTGATGTGCTTACGAGCGGTAGCATCATCCAGGAACAGGCCAGTTGCTTCAGCAACAACATCAACGCCAACTTCGTTCCATTTCAGGTTTGCTGGATCTCTTTCCGCAGTTACACGGATTTTCTTACCATTAACGATTAACTGACCGTCTTTCACTTCAACGGTGCCTTTGAAACGACCGTGTGTAGAATCATACTTCAGCATGTAAGCCATGTATTCAGCGTCGAGCAAGTCGTTGATTGCAACGATTTCAATGTCAGTGCGCTCTTGTGCAGCACGGAATACGAAGCGACCGATACGGCCAAAACCGTTAATACCTACTTTGATAGTCATATTGTTCCACCAGCTTGTTTGTTAGTGAATGAAGTGAATTTAAAACCTGCCAGTAAAATTACAAAAACCTTGCAAAACGTCAAGCGGAATCGTGTCAATCATTGTCAGCAATCACAAAAAAAAGTCTGAATACAAGTGAGGAACGGACGCAGTTTTGCTGGTTTTTTGTGCTTTTCAGGCGGTCTATCGGGTGCCGATTTTCCAATTATAACTCCATTCGATACGAATTGGGTAATTATTGCTGTTTTGCTTCCGGAAATGACCGTTTTAGTGATAAATCACCTGCCTGTTTGTTAGTTTATTGTTATAATTGAAGGTCTGAAAGCTATTTTTCTCATAACGGATTTTTTAGGTGTGAAGATGAGTAACCTATTGAATAGTAAAATCAAAAAATTATCAGATATTCAACGCTATGTCACACAGGAGCGGGGAACTGAAGCCCCGTTTACCGGGCATCTTTTACATAATAAACAGGCAGGAATTTACCACTGCATATGCTGTGATTCTCCACTGTTTTACTCCGATACTAAATTTGATTCCGGTTGTGGGTGGCCGAGTTTTTTTGAAGCCATTAGCCCGGGTGCTGTTCGCTATCTTGATGATTACTCGAATAATATGCACCGCGTTGAGATTCGTTGTAATCACTGTGATGCACACTTAGGGCATGTTTTTTCGGATGGTCCGCCGCCTACCGGAAAGCGATATTGTATCAATTCAGCGTCAATGATTTTTGTGGATGAACAGAGTGGAGAGAAGAGCCCCGGTTAAATTGTATCCGGACATTAACAAAATCGATTCAGCTTAATATTTACACAAAAAGATGAGCCAAATGATAAAAGTGATGAGAAGCGTGGGTTATTTTTTTGCGCTTCTCAATCTGTTATTTATATATCATTGAGTTGAATGATTCTGGCACCTTTTGTTGCCATTTCATGTAAAGCTTTCTCACTATCATTAGTAGCTAAATTGACGCCGCGACATCCATCTGCAATAACTTCTGCCTGATAACCGAGTTCCAGCGCATCCAGAACGGTAAATTTTACGCAATAGTCGGTTGCTAACCCAAGTATCACTAGATGCTGAATGTTTTCACTGTTCAGCCATTGATTCAGCTCTGTTGCCGAGCGCTTGCCATTATCAAAAAAAGCGCTGTAACTATCGATTTCCGCATCTTGTCCCTTATAAATCCGTTTACTGATGTATTGCTGTTCCAACTGAGGATGCAGTGATGCACCCGGAGTATGTTGCACGCAATGTATTGGCCACCAGACCTGCGTTAACCCGTTTAGTGTTCCAACTTCACCGGGTTGAGTACCTGAGTTAATAGCGAAACTTTTATGATTTGCCGGATGCCAGTCCAGCGTTGCAATAATTGGCCAGTCACGTTGATGAAATATAGACATGGCCTGATTGGCAATATCAATAACGGCATCCCCATCCTGAACGGCAAGGGCGCCATTCAGGCAGAAATCGTTTTGCAGATCGACCAGAAGCAAAGCCTTCTTCATGGTAACTCCCGTAAGGATTATTCAGTTTCCGTTAATTCACCGCGCAGGCTCTTTTGCATTAACGTTCTGATTTGATGTGTGGGAAGGTCCAGACTCAATAAAAAATGCAGTTTTGTCAATGTTGCTTCAACGGTCATATCAAATCCACTGAGAACACCGGCCTGTGCTAATGCATTGCCTGTGGCATAACCTTCCATATTGACTCTTCCGGAAAGACATTGGGTCAGGTTAATCACAATAATGCCTCGTTCAGTGGAGTCCCTTAATTCTTGCAGTAAATCCGGATCTTGTGGGGCATTACCAACGCCATATGAACGTAAAATTAGCGCTTTCACCGGTTGGCGCAGGAAGTTACGAATAATTTCGGCGGAAATTCCCGGATAGATAGTGACAACCCCAATCGGCTGGGGGGCAATAGCATGCGCTTTTAATGTGCCTGTGCAGGGTAGGGTATCCGGTGTCGTCAGGCGTTTAATATGAATACCTGCTTCCAGCAATACCGGGTAATTGGGGGAGGCGAAGGCATCAAAGCCATCGGCATGAACTTTGGTGGTGCGATTGCCACGAAATAGTTTGTTATTAAAAAACAGACAAACTTCATTAATCGGATAATTAGCGGCGACATACAACGCGTTGAGCAGATTGATCTGCCCATCCGATCTTAACTCTGCTAAAGGGATTTGCGACCCGGTCACAATAACCGGTTTTGCTAAATTCTCCAGCATAAAAGAGAGTGCTGATGCGGTGAAGGCCATGGTGTCTGTACCATGCAAAATAACAAAACCGTCATATTGGTGATAGTTCTTCTGAATATCATCAGCAATATGCTGCCAGTCCTGAGGGGTCATATCGGATGAATCAATTAAAGGCTGATATTCATGAATGACAAAGCTCGGCATTTCATCGCGATGAAACTCTGGCATTTTCGCCAGCTGTTTTTGTAAATGGCCGGAAGCAGGAATATATCCGTGTTCTGAGCGCAACATACCAATTGTTCCACCGGTATAAGCGACATAAATCGATTTTTTTTGCTTATTTTGCATGAGAATTCAGACCATAAATCGGAAGGTGTGGGGATTATAGAAAATTAAACTAAAAGAATAAAATGTATTCAACAGATAGAAAAAGGCCCGGTCATAAACCGGGCCTGAAAGAAGACTGGATAAGTTAACGATTACTGCGTATAGCTACAGCTTAAACAGTAAATGTAACGATATCCCGGATCGTTCATATTACCAAAGAAACCGGGTTGTTTATTGATATCTTCTGCAACCTGGCGTAATGGCGCAGGAAGTTCAATTTTCATTGCTTCTGGTAGCAGGGCGTTGACTGAGGCGGAAACCTGACCCAGCAGAATTTCTCTGACGGTTGGTTCCGTGACTGTCCATTTAATTTCATAGTCTTTCAGTTTGGCGAGCTCTGCCGCTTTTTTAATGGCATCGTCGAAATCCCCTAATTGATCGACCAGCCCGTTAGCTTTGGCATCGGAGCCAATCCAGACTCTGCCCTGAGCAATGCTGTCCACTTCTGCTGGTGTTTTATGGCGTGACTTTGCCACCAGATTAATGAAGGTCTTATAACCATTCTCAATGGTTAACTGCATCATTTCAGAGAATTGTGGTGGTAATGCTTTAGTGATTGTCGCATCAGCCAATGGTGAGGTAGAAACACCATCAGTATGAACACCAATGGCATCCAGCGAGTTTTCAAACGTATTGATAACACCAAAGATGCCAATAGAACCGGTTAAGGTACTTGGGCTGGAGACAATGTAGTCCGCAGGCGTAGAGATCCAGTAACCGCCCGACGCCGCCATTCCCCCCATGGAAACCACAACCGGTTTACCTGCTTCTTTTAGCGCCTGAACTTCTGAGCGAATCATTTCTGAAGCGGTGACACTGCCTCCCGGGCTATTAACTCGTAGAATAATGGCTTTGATCTTGTCGTTAAGGCGTGCGGCCCGTAGCTGTTTAGCCGTAGTATCACCACCAACCATTCCCGGCATTTCCGGACCATCAACAATGGCGCCATTCGCAAAGATAACCGCAATTTCTGGCAATTTGGCCTTTTCAAGGTCGGGGGTTGTTATCTGATAGTTATAGATACTGATAAAGTTATAGTTCTTATTTTGCTGATCCCAACCAAAAGTTTCTTTCAGCATTTTCTCTACGGTTGAACGGGAAGATATCTCATCCACCAGTTTATTTTTTAGAGCAAACGCTGCGGTATCACCGTCGCTGGCTTTTAATTGCTGAATGAGCCGGGCTGGCTCCGGATAAAGCTCTGCAATGGAAATATGACGATTTGCCGCCACATCAGTCATATAGTTGGACCACAGCGTATTCACCCAACGGCTATCGGACTGGCGAGCTTCCGGAGACATATTGTCGCGAATAAATGGCTCAACCGCGGATTTGTAGGTACCCACACGAAAAATGTTGGTGGTAACTTTTAACTTATCCAATAGCGATTTGTAGTAGAGATTATTAGTAGAAATCCCGGTTAACAGAACAGAGCCCTGTGGAGATAAATAAATCTTATTGGCAAAGCTGGCCAGATAATATTGCCCCTGAGTATAGCTGTCCCCAATGGCATAAATAGGCTTTCCGCTATCGCGAAACTCTTTTAAGGCTTTACCGATATAACGCAGGGAAGGTTGGTCAGCACCAATGAAATTGCTCAGAGACAGTACCATGCCGCTAATTTTGTCATCGTCTTTAGCCTGGCGGATCTGTTTTACAATATCAAACAGTGAGTTTTCCTGAACGTCTTTATTGCTACCAATCAGCTCTTGCCCCAGTTGGCGCAATTTACTGTCAGAACTTAAGCTATCCACCACGGTACCGCTGAGGTTAACCAGTAATGCCCCTTTTTCTGGCTGAATAGTGGAATCTTGCACCTGCATATAGAGTGCAAAACCAATCAGCAAAACAAGGAAGAAAATCAGATTACAAACAGCCTGGCGAATAAAATTGATAACCCGCCAGGAGAATTTAAATATGGTTGCAAAAATTTGCCATAGTGCCCGCATGTATGCTCCATTTATTGAGCGGTAAATAACATTGTTGGATATCCTAAAGCCTGACGATAGAAAAGTCAGTGTTAAATAGCCAATTGGTTACGTTATTTTTGTGTTCGTAACAAATGATTAACCTTACAATGGGCAATTACCTGTTTGTCTGGAGATTTTTATGGATTCGTTAGAACTGTTACTTAACCGTCGCTCCGCTTCACGTTTGTCTGAGCCTGCTCCTCAGGGAGATGCGTTGCAGAATATTATTCGGGCAGGGATGAGAGCACCGGATCACGGAACGCTGGAGCCCTGGCGCTTTATTATTATTGAAGGCGATGCGCGCAGTCGGTTTGCGGATCTGCTGCTGGCGGCAGCGATAGATGCCGGTCAGGATGAATCAGTACAGGAAAAGTCACAAAAGGGGCCGTTCAGAGCGCCAATGATTATTACTGTGGTGGCCCATTGCACAGAACATCATAAAGTACCGCGTTGGGAACAAATTGCATCAGCAAGCTGTGCCGTTCAGGCAATGCAAATGGCAGCTGTTGCTCAGGGTTTTGGTGGCATTTGGCGTAGCGGTTTCTGGACTGAACACCCTATTGTCAGGGAGGCTTTTGGCTGTCGTGAACAGGATATGATCGTTGGTTTTCTCTATCTGGGAACACCATTGATGCAACCGGCTAAAGTTAAAGCGCCAGATACATCACCTTTTGTTTCTTACTTCTAAGCTTCTCTGCTTTCGGGTACCTGTAAATAGCGTACCCGAAAAATATCACTGCAATAATCATCGCATTTATCCCTTTCTGTACGCTGTAATCTGAGCAATATATCCACGATCGGCATGGTATGACTTATCAATGATGGCGAGTCGCGGTACTATATAGGCTTGATCTCCGTTTGCCACTCTGGCCGAAAAGAGGAATTGATATATGACAGAGCAAAATGTTCGTTTAACCCAGTACAGTCATGGCGCCGGCTGCGGCTGCAAAATATCCCCAAAAGTACTGGAAACGATCCTGCATTCTGAGCAAGAGAAGTTTATCGATCCTCATCTGTTAGTGGGTAATGAAACCCGTGATGATGCAGCGGTTTATGATATTGGCAACGGCATTGGCATTATCAGTACTACCGATTTCTTTATGCCCATCGTTGACGATCCTTTTGATTTTGGGCGAATTGCCGCAACTAATGCTATTAGTGATATCTATGCCATGGGCGGCAAACCTATTATGGCTATTGCTATTCTCGGCTGGCCGATCGATAAGCTGGCCCCTGAAATTGCCCGGAAAGTGATTGATGGTGGCCGTTATGTCTGCCAGCAGGCGGGTATAGCATTGGCCGGTGGACACTCCATTGATGCGCCTGAACCAATTTTTGGTCTGGCGGTGACTGGTATGGTCAGCACGGAACAAATTAAGAAAAACAGTGCGGCTACGGCCGGATGTAAGCTGTTTCTCACTAAGCCATTGGGGATTGGTGTACTGACTACCGCAGAGAAGAAAAGCAAGTTGTTGCCACAACATCAGGGGATAGCGACTGAAACCATGTGCCAGCTGAATAAGCCCGGTGCTGAGTTTGCTAGCGTTGAAGGTGTCACGGCAATGACCGATGTGACCGGTTTTGGACTATTAGGCCATTTAAGTGAAATCTGTCAGGGCTCGGGGCTACAGGCCAATATCTGGTTTGACGCAGTACCAAAATTACCGGATGTAGAACAGTATATTGCCGAAGGCTGTGTACCGGGAGGGACGCAACGTAACTTTGATAGTTATGGTCATCTTATTGGTTCACTGACTGACTTACAGCGCAACTTGTTGTGCGATCCACAAACTTCGGGCGGTTTGCTTATTGCCGTTACCCCAGAAGCTGAAGCGGAAGTACAGAAAATTGCTGCACAGTACCAAATTACATTAACGGCAATTGGTGAGTTGTTTGCTCCCAAACAAGGTCGTGCCTTGATTGAGGTTGATTAATGTCAACCAATAGCAGTGCTGATTATCAGCAGATATTTCTTCATGACATTCCCTTGATTGATGTTCGCGCGCCAGTCGAGTTTGCTCAGGGCGCATTTACTTATGCGGCCAATTTACCGCTGATGACAGATGAAGAACGTCAGGCGGTTGGCATTTGCTATAAGCAGCAAGGGCAAAAAGCGGCAATTGAGTTGGGCGAGCAGCTGGTTAGCGGTGATGTTCGTGAACAGCGAATTGCTCAATGGCGTACCTTTTGCCAGCAGAATCCTCAGGGATTTTTATATTGTCTGCGCGGTGGCTTACGTTCCCATATTACTCAGCAGTGGCTAAAGCAGACAGGTATTGATTATCCGCTGGTGAAGGGTGGGTATAAAGCAATGCGTAATTTCTTGATCAAGGTGAATCAGCAAGTTGCGACCATGCCGCTAAAGGTGGTTGGTGGAAATACCGGAAGTGGTAAAACCCGATTAGTAAAAGCGCTACCCTTTGGTATCGATTTAGAAGGCGCGGCCAGACATCGTGGTTCTTCATTTGGAAGAACGCTGGAAAGCCAAAGTACTCAGATAAATTTTGAGAACCGGGTTGCCGTCTCTTTACTCAAACAACAACATCAGGGCATTTGTCGCTGGGTGGTTGAAGATGAAGGTAAAACCATTGGTTCTAACCATGTACCGCTGGAAATCTATGATTCAATGCAAGCCGCGAATTTGGTGGTTATTGAAGACCCCTTTGAACTGCGCTTGTTGCGTTTAAAGGAAGAGTATATTGATACTATGAGCGATGGATTTCAGCAGCAATATGGCGAAGAGGATGGTTGGGTACGTTTTAGCCATTACCTTCATCATGGTCTGTTTGCTATTCGTAAACGGCTGGGGATGGAACGTTATCAAACGCTACTGAATGAGCTGGATAGTGCATTGCATTATCAACAGGCAGGACAGGGCAGTGATAAACATGAAAACTGGCTGGTGCCGCTGCTAATTGAGTATTATGACCCTATGTATAGCTATCAATTAAGTAAAAAATCCGATCGCATTATTTTTCGGGGAGATTATAACGCTGTCCGTGATTTTCTGTTGAATGATAACCACTGATGCGTTTATTTATTGCCGAAAAACCGAGTCTGGCACGGGCTATTGCAGATGTATTGCCAAAACCACATAAGCGCCAGGATGGTTTTATTGTTTGTGGTAACGATCAGGTTGTCACCTGGTGTGTTGGACATCTGCTTGAACAAGCACAGCCGGATCAGTATGACGCTCGCTATGCGCGCTGGTCGCTCTCTGATTTACCCATTATTCCTGAAAAATGGCAGTTAAAACCGAGAGATTCGGTAACCAAACAGTTGAATGTGATTAAACGGCTACTTGCGGAAGCGAACGAAGTAGTGCACGCAGGAGACCCGGATAGGGAAGGACAACTGTTGGTTGATGAGGTACTGGATTACCTTGAACTTGATGCTGAGAAGCGTCAACAGGTTCGTCGTTGCCTGATTAATGACCTTAACCCACAGGCTGTAACCCGAGCCATTGATAAGTTAAGGGATAACCGGGAATTTATCCCACTCTGTGTTTCTGCATTAGCACGGGCAAGGGCGGATTGGCTGTATGGTATCAATATGACCAGAGCCTATACGCTGCTGGGTCGTAATGCCGGATATAACGGCGTCTTGTCCGTTGGCCGAGTACAAACGCCGGTATTAGGCCTGGTGGTTCGTCGGGATGAAGAGATTGAAAATTTCGTTCCGAAAGATTTTTTTGAAGTAAAAGCGCATATTGTGACTCCGGCAGAGGAGCGCTTTACCGCTATCTGGCAGCCCAGTGACTCCTGTGAGTCTTTTCTGGATGAAGAAGGGCGATTGCTTAATCGCAGTTTAGCGGAACATGTGGTTAAGCGGATCACCGGTCAGCCAGCTTTTGTCACAGAATATAATGACAAGCGAGAAAATGATGTGGCACCGCTGCCTTTCTCACTTTCAGCGTTACAGATTGAAGCAGCTAAACGCTTTGGTTTTAGTGCACAGCAAGTATTGGATCTCTGCCAGCGGCTGTATGAAACTCATAAATTAATTACCTATCCTCGTTCTGATAGTCGCTATTTACCGGAAGAGCATTTTGCCGATCGCCATGCAGTCATCGCCGCTATTGAGAGCCATCAGCCAGATATATTCCCACTACCCGTTGTTGATAGCGAAAAACGTAATCGCTGTTGGGATGATAAAAAGGTTGATGCTCACCACGCCATTATCCCTACTGCGAGAAGTTCATCCGTCTCTTTATCTATGGATGAACAGAAAATCTACCAGCTGGTTTCTCTTCAATATTTGATGCAGTTTTGTCCGGATGCAATTTATCGCAAATGCGTTATTGAGCTGGATATCGCGGGCGGTAAATTTATTGCCAAAGCGCGTTTTCTGGCGGAAGCTGGCTGGCGTATGCTATTGGGCAGCAAAGAGCGTGATGAAGAGAATGAGGGAACACCGTTGCCGGTGGTAAATAAAGGCGACGAATTATTATGTGAACAGGGTGAAGTCGTCGCGAAGCAGACTCAACCACCTCGCCCATTTACTGACGCATCTCTGTTGTCAGCGATGACCGGTATTGCCCGTTTTGTTCAGGATAAAGATTTAAAGAAAATATTACGGGCAACGGATGGGTTAGGTACCGAAGCTACCCGAGCCGGCATTATTGAACTGCTGTTTAAACGTCGTTTTTTACAAAAGAAAGGGCGAACCATTACCTCAACGGAAGCTGGCCGGGCGCTGATTCATTGTTTACCTGAAATTGCGGCGCGTCCGGATATGACTGCTCACTGGGAATCCACGCTAACTCAAATTAGTGAAAAACAGTGCCGTTATCAGGACTTTATGCAGCCAATGGTGGTGACGCTGCAAGATTTAATTGCGCAGGCAAAGCGTAACCGTATGCCTCCGGTGTTTAAGAATATACAGCAGGCGGCGGAAGCTGAAGAGGCAAAACCAAAGAAAAAGCGGGCTAAACCCAGTAAGAAGAAGAGTGAAGAGTAATCCACATTACTCTGAGTGCAGTTGGTGTTGGTAAGCTGAAAGCAAGGGAATATCCGCAGGGGCCAGTAGGTAATTTAAGGCTTCATCTGGTGTGACCCAGCAAAAGTCGGTGTGGCAACGTAACTGAATATCGCCTTGCCAGGCAATCACTTTCCAGGCCTGTAGGTGAATAATACGTTCTGGCTGTTGAATGGTACTGGTAGCAATATAGTCAGTAACCTGAATATGATGAATATTCAGCTCTTCTTCCAGTTCTCTAATTAATGCCTGTGCTGGTGTTTCTCCCGATTCTATTTTCCCTCCGGGAAATTCCCAATAGCCAGCAAGATCGCTTTGGTTATCTCGTTGAGCAATCAGGATGCGCCCCTGTTGTTGTATAATGGCCGCGACGACATTAACGGTTTTCATATTGATTTCTCTGAGAGAAGTACCAGACCGATTAAAAACAACCGGTCTGGTTAAATCATTATCAGAGCTTAAATTCAGCCCAGATAGGTGCATGGTCGGATGGCTTTTCCATGGCCCGGATATCATAATCAATGCCGGTAGAGATGCAGTGAGGAGCCAGAGATTGGCTGGCGAGTATCAGGTCGATACGTAACCCCCGGTTGTCATCAAAACCGCTGGAGCGGTAGTCAAACCATGAATAACGGTCATCGGTTTCCTGATGGGCCTGACGGAATGTATCAATTAATCCCCAATTGAGTAATTTATCCATCCACTCACGTTCTTCCGGTAAGAAAGAGCATTTTCCCGTGCGTAACCAACGTTTGCGGCTTTCTTCCCCAATGCCAATATCCAAATCGGTGGTACTGATATTCATATCACCCATGATCACCACAGGATTGGCGGGGTTAAGGTGTTGTTCCAGATAAGACTGTAGGTCCGCATAGAATTTTTGTTTAGCAGGAAATTTAATGGCGTGATCCCGACTTTCACCCTGAGGGAAATAGCCGTTGATTACGGTTAATAAGCCTGCGGGTGTTTCTATATCCGCCATAATAATACGGCGTTGGGCATCGTCATCATCGGTAGGAAAGCCTTTTCTAACTGCTACAGGTTGCGCTTTGGTGAGCAGCGCTACGCCGTAATGTCCTTTTTGACCATGATAAAAGACGTGATAACCATACTGACTGACTTCCTCAAGGGGAAACATATCATCATGAACTTTTGTTTCCTGTAACCCGATAACATCAGGTTGGTGTTGCTCAATTATTGCGGCGAGCTGATGAGGACGGGCTCTTAGCCCATTGATATTAAATGATATAAACTTCATGATAAGTATCTTTTATCTGCCAGAAATATGGATTAATGGTAACAGAAATTGAGAATAATTGTTATCCGGCCATTCAGAGCGAATGGTCGGATAGAGGATCTATTATTTAGCCCAACGGTTAAGATTATGCGGCTGGTATTGATCAAATTGGTTAAGCAATTCATGGGCTGAATCGCTGATTAGCAATGTATTCAGGTAACTTTGACGCACAAAACCTTCATCAGCCACATGTTGCAGGAACTGGCTCATTGGAGAGTAGAAGTTTTGAATGTTTAACAGGCCAACCGGATTAGTGTGGTAGCCAATCTGGCTCCAGGTCCACACTTCAAACAGCTCCTCAAGAGTACCAATACCGCCCGGCAGGGCGATAAAACCGTCCGCCAGTTCACTCATACGCGCTTTACGAATATGCATGTCAGGAACAACTTCCAGATCGGTAATGCCGTGGTGTGCCGTTTCTGCTTCAACTAAACGTTCAGGAATGACGCCGGTAACCTGACCGCCAGCATCTAATACCGCATTGGCCAGAATGCCCATCAATCCTTTATTACCACCACCATAGATCAAACGACGACCTTGTTCAGCAATTGCGATTCCCAACTGTTGTGCCGCTTCGGCATAGGCAGGATTATTTCCGGTGCTGGCACCACAATAAACACATATATTCTTACGCATGAGACACCCTGATAAATTAAAACAAGGGGCTTGTATAGCCTATTTAGGGCAACGCTTCAAGGCAGAGATGAAAATTATTGTTAAAAGGAAGGGGAATAAATGGTGGTGGGAGAAGGATTCGAACCTTCGAAGTCTGTGACGGCAGATTTACAGTCTGCTCCCTTTGGCCGCTCGGGAATCCCACCATAGGATATATATTGGCTCTGCCATAAATGACAGGGACGCGCATCATATCAGAAGCTTCAGCCGTGTAAAGCCTTGATGTGGAAATAATGATTGTTTGTTGTTTTTTCCAGCATGGAATGCTGATTATTCGAACTTCATGGAAAGACGGTGTATTGGCACCGTCTTTGGTATGATTGAAAAAACGCTTAAAGAATAACGGTTCTGTTACCGTAAACAAAAACTCGTTGTCCCAGAACACGGTATAACCCGTGACTCAACACATTTTTTTCAACATCTCGCCCTGCGCGCATCATATCTTCCGCGCTGTAAGTGTGATCCACATGAATAACATCCTGCATGATAATTGGCCCTTCGTCTAAATTATCGTTAACGAAGTGGGCGGTAGCACCAATAATCTTAACGCCACGTTCGTAAGCCTGATGGTATGGACGTGCACCAATAAAAGCTGGCAGGAATGAGTGATGAATATTAATAATACGGTTTGGATAATGGCGAACAAAATCAGGCGTCAGAATACGCATATATTTAGCCAGAACGACATAGTCCGGATTAATACTATCGATCATCTCAACGACTTGTTTATCATGTTCTTCACGCGTTAGCCCTTCATGACTAAGTAAATGGAAGGGGATATCAAAGCGCTCAACCAGCGTGCGTAAGGTATCGTGGTTACCAATAACGGCAGCAATTTCTACCTCAAGCCCGCCATATACACTTTTCATTAAAAGGTCGCCCAGACAGTGGGCCTCTTTGGTCACCAGAATAACGATCTTTTGTCTTCCTGCCTCGTTCAGTTCACGGACAGAACCTTCCGGTAATGCATCATCAAGATCGGCCAGTAAAGTTTCATCATTGAAGAACCCTTCCAGTTCGGTACGCATAAAAAAGCGCCCGGTACGGTGATCAACAAACTCATTATTCTGAACAATATTCAGTTGATGCTTGTAGCAGATGTTAGTTATTTTTGCGATTAGGCCTTTAGCATCAGGGCAAATAGTACGAAGTATTTTTCTTTGCATGCGAACTTAACCTTTTGATGTGTTTGCTATTGTTATCATTATGGGTAAACCGTTATTGAGCATAACGGAGAGTGTTATTCCATTATTTCCCACAACATTTTTTATATTTTTTCATTGAACCACAAGAGCATAGCTCATTACGACCAACCTGAGGTTTAATGCCTGAAGTATAATACCAGTTTCCATGCAGTTTGATAAAATGAGAACGCTCATGAAGGGCACGTTGTTGCTGTGTCTGACCATCAATATATTTAGCAACAAACTCAACATAGCTTTCATTACCATGCTCTGTGGCTGCAACAACGGTTAATCCAAGCCATTGGGTATGCTCAAAACTGTGAGTAATGGATTCAGCCAGATCTGGCAATCGAAAATCAGGGTGCCAGGTTGCAACCAAATATTCGACATCATGGCTGACATAAGCGCTATAGCGTGACTTCATTAGCTCAAGTGCAGTTGAAGCAATGCTCTGACCAGAAATCAATGGGTGGCAGCATACAGAAAACTCCTTTAAGCTACCGCATGGACATAGTTTGAACAATATAAGCTCCGATATACTGATAACACATTTTAGTTAGTTAGCGTTGTGGCAAGATAAATTAACAAGAATAAATCACACTTTTACAGGCACAAGTGCCAAATTTGAACCAAAATATAATAAACAGAAAGCATGGAAGTTTACAATGACACCCCCTTTAGCCAATAAACATATACTCCTTGTTGAAGATGATGCGGTATTCCGTTCAATGCTGGCGGGATATCTAACCTCATTAGGCGCAATAATTGGCAAAGCTGAAGACGGCGAGCAAGCGTTGATCTATGTCGATCAGTTTCAGCCAGAATTGATGATTTGCGATTTGAATATGCCAAATATGGATGGTATAACGCTGGTCGATCGTTTACGTCATCAGGGTTGCCAGATCCCAGTGATTGTTATTTCAGCAACAGAAAAAATTACTGACGTTGATAAGATGCTACGTCTTGGGGTTCAGGATGTTCTGCTTAAACCTATTACTGATTTGAATCATCTGCGTGATGCATTATTGTCCAGTTTTTACCCCTATTTGTTCTCATCTCCCGCCAGTGAAGAGCTAACCATGCTGGCTGACTGGACCGAACTGAGCGAAAAGCCTCAGGAGGCTGTGCAGTTGCTTAAACAGCTCCAACCTCCAGCACAGCAGACAGTCGCCGGTTGTAAAATTAATTATCGCCAACTGACGTTAGCCGAGAAACCGGGAATTGTGTTTGATATTGCCGCGTTATCTGAAAATGATTTTGCTTTTTATTGCCTCGATATTTCACGGGCAGAAAATAAAGGTGTATTGGCAGCATTAATGTTACGAGCTCTGTTTAATAACTTATTACAGGAACATTTAGCTGAGCAAAATGAAGCATTGCCGCAGATGTCGACTATTTTAAACCGCATCAATCAATTGTTACATCAGTCTTATCTGGAAGGGCAGTTTCCTTTTCTGGCTGGTTATTATCATGTAGCAAAACAGAAGCTATTGGTGGTTTCAGCCGGGCTGCATGTCAATATTGAGGCTAACGAACGTAAATATGAGTTAGATGACAGTGTTCCTATGGGAACATTACAGACCCTATATCCCAGCCAGACCAGTTTGGTTGCGGATCGCTGGGTGTGTCATATCAAAGGAAACGGTGGACGTTTGCAACTGAGCGCAACGCTTTAGCCGGCTGATAGGCAATTTGTTATCTGATTTGATTCATGAATGATATCGGAGAATGGACGCTTAGCTGATATACTCTCACCATAATTTGCTCAGGATAGTGAGCCTTAGAAATGTCAGATTTACGGCATGTCTAAAGTTTAATCTAATCCATTAATGAGCAATGACTAATTCAATATTAACTAACGAAATATCGTATTAAGTGACGATATTTTTTTGAATAGTGAGAGCATAATTTATGTCAGCTATACAGTCTAAAGTAAAAAAGGCAATTATTCCGGTTGCAGGACTGGGAACCCGTATGTTGCCAGCAACCAAAGCAATCCCCAAAGAAATGCTCCCTCTGGTGGACAAACCACTTATTCAATATGTAGTCAATGAGTGTATTGCTGCAGGTATTAACCATATTGTGTTGGTTACCCACTCATCTAAAAATTCCATAGAAAACCACTTTGATACCAGCTTTGAGCTTGAAGCTATTTTAGAGCGCCGGGTTAAGCGCCAGCTATTGAATGAAGTTCAATCCATATGCCCCAGCAATGTAACCATTATGCATGTTCGTCAGGGGCTGGCTAAAGGTTTAGGGCATGCCATTATGTGTGCTAACCCACTTATTGGTGACGAACCTTTTGCGGTGGTGTTACCGGATGTCATTATTGATGAATATGAGTCCAATCTTACAAAAGATAATCTTAGCGAGATGCTAAATCGTTATGAGACAACGAGCCACAGCCAGATTATGGTTGAACCTGTTCCCATTAACGAGGTCAGTGATTATGGTATTGTTGACTGTAACGGCTATGGGCTTACGGCGGGTGAAAGTGCGCCAATCGTTAAAGTAGTCGAAAAGCCAAGTGTTACTGAAGCACCTTCTAATCTGTCAATTGTTGGGCGTTACGTACTGTCTGCTGATATTTGGCCACTACTATCCCGCATTCCACCAGGTGCAGGTGATGAGATCCAGTTAACAGATGCCATTGCACTATTAATGGAGTCTGAGCCTGTTGATGCCTATCATATCCGAGGCCGCAGCCACGATTGTGGTAACAAAATGGGATATATGCAGGCATTTGTTGAGTATGGTTTGCGTCATGCGAACCTGGGGGCCGAGTTTGGCTCATGGCTGCAACAGCTTCAGTTTCTTGCTAAAGGTTAATAACTCTATTTGGACAATAAAAGATGAAAGTCACAGTTTTTGGTATTGGTTATGTAGGATTAGTGCAGGCTGCCGTACTGGCAGAGGTCGGTCATGATGTTATGTGTATCGATGTTGACGAAACGAAAGTAGCCAATCTTAAGAAAGGTGTTATTCCTATCTTTGAACCCGGGTTAACACCGCTGGTAAAAGAGAATTATGAAGCAGGGCGCTTAACTTTTACCACCGATGCTAAAGCAGGGGTGGCCCACGGTGAAATCCAGTTTATTGCGGTTGGTACACCTCCAGATGAAGATGGTTCTGCGGATTTAAAATATGTTACTGCGGTAGCTCGTACAATTGCAGAACATATGACCAGTTATAAAGTGATTATTGATAAATCGACCGTACCGGTAGGTACGGCAGATAAAGTTAAATCGGTAGTGATGGAAACGCTTGCTCGTCGCCAGGCTAATTTGCCATTTGATGTGGTTTCAAATCCGGAGTTTCTTAAAGAAGGCGCGGCTGTATCCGACTGTATGAAACCTGAGCGTATTGTTATTGGTACCGATAATAATCAAGTACTGGACTTAATGCGTGAGTTATATGGTCCATTTAACCGTAATCACGACAGAATGGTGATTATGGATATTCGCAGTGCTGAGCTAACAAAGTATGCGGCTAACTGTATGCTGGCTACAAAAATCAGCTTTATGAACGAAATGTCTAACCTGGCTGAGTTGCTGGGTGCTGATATAGAAAAAGTTCGGCAGGGTATTGGTTCTGACCCACGTATTGGTTATCACTTTATTTATCCCGGCTGTGGTTATGGTGGTTCCTGTTTTCCTAAAGATGTGCAGGCGCTTATTCGTACTTCGGAGCATATTGGCTATCAACCTGTATTATTACAGGCGGTTGAAGCTGTTAATACGAAGCAAAAACATAAACTTTTCAGCTTCATTCAGCGCCATTTTAATGGCGACTTAAAAGGGCGTACTTTTGCACTTTGGGGGCTCTCTTTTAAGCCTAATACCGATGATATGCGTGAGTCATCAAGTCGGGTATTAATGGAATCATTGTGGGAAGCGGGGGCTAAAGTTCAGGCATTCGATCCGGAAGCAATGGAAGAGACTCAGCGTATTTATGGTACTCGTTCCGATCTGACATTAATGGGTATTAAAGAGGCTGCACTACAGGGCGCTGATGCTTTAATTATTTGCACCGAATGGCAAAATTTCCGTGCTCCGGACTTTGATCTGATCAAAGCGACATTGAAGCATGCTGTAATATTTGATGGGCGTAATCTTTACGAGCCAGAACGCATGGCCCAAAGAGGATTTACCTACTACGGTATTGGCCGTGGCGCTTCGGTTAATCCAGTTATTTGAGGTTGGAGATGAAATTTCTTGTTACGGGGGCGGCTGGGTTTATTGGTTTTCATGTTAGCCAACGGCTATTGGCATTAGGCCATGACGTGGTAGGAATTGATAACCTTAATGATTATTATGATATCAATTTGAAGCTGGCACGGCTTAAGTTAATTGAAAATCACCCTCAATTTAAATTTTTTAAATTGGAGCTGGTCGATCGGGATAATATCGCCAGGTTATTTGCTGAACAGCATTTCCAACGCGTTATACATTTAGCGGCTCAGGCAGGGGTACGCTATTCATTAGACAATCCCCATGCTTATGCCGACTCGAATCTGACCGGGCATTTAAATATTCTGGAAGGGTGCCGCCGCCATAACATTGAACATTTGCTTTATGCTTCTTCAAGCTCTGTATATGGGTTAAACCGTAAACTGCCTTTTTCTACAGATGATAGCGTGGACCATCCAATTTCGCTGTATGCGGCAACAAAGAAAGCGAATGAGCTAATGTCCCATACTTATTCCCATTTGTTTAATCTACCTACTACGGGATTGCGTTTTTTTACCGTATATGGCCCCTGGGGGCGACCTGATATGGCATTATTTAAATTTACTAAAGCCATAGTAGAAGGGCGTAGTATTGACGTATATAACCACGGTGATATGCGGAGAGATTTTACTTATATTGATGATATTGTCGAATCAATAATTCGTTTGCAAAGTGTCATTCCTGCGGCTAATTCGTCATGGACAGTAGAAACAGGAACACCGGCAACCAGTTCTGCACCTTATGTCGTTTATAATATAGGTAATAGTTCCCCTGTACGTTTGATGGAGTATATTGAAGCCATTGAGAAAGCGTTGGGGAAAACTGCGCAAAAAAATCTGTTACCAATGCAACCAGGGGATGTAATGGAAACCAGTGCGGATACTTCTGCATTGTATAACGTTATTGGTTTTAAACCCCATACGTCTGTAATTGATGGTGTACAGAAATTTGTTGATTGGTATCGGGAGTTTTACCGATAACAGCAGATTGGTAATTAGGCATCAGGCGTTAGGAAAAAGGGGACTTAGTTCCTCTTTTTATTTGGCTAGGCTATGGTGAATAACTCAAATTTACTCATCTGATAAAACGATAAAAATGATATATTTAAATTGTATTATTTCTATTGTAACTATTAGTTAATTTCAATGACATAAGCTTAAAAAGTAGATTTATATTCATCCAGGATATTGGTGAACTTATATCAAAATAATAATTAGTTACTGACCTGAAAAAAATAAAGCCTCCATAATATGGAGGCTTTATTCAAAGGGGAAAGCTTAAATTACATCAGAAAATCGTCCAGAGATTTACCTTGTTCTTCAATAGCTTTCTTGATAACGGCTGGTGTACGACCCTGGCCAGTCCAGGTTTTTAATTCGCCGTTCTCATCAGTAAACTGATATTTTGCAGGACGTGCAGCACGCTTAGATTTACCCGTGACTTTAGTTGCAGAAAGAGATTGAAGTAATTCATTTGGGTCAATACCGTCGGCAATCAACATTTCACGATATTGTTGTAATTTACGAGTGCGTTCTTGAATTTCAGCCTGATTTGCCTGATCTTCTTCACGGCGCTCTTTGACCACTACTTCCATTTTATCTAACATTTCTTCTAAAGTCTCAAGAGAGCACTCTCTGGCTTGAGCACGCAAAGTACGGATGTTGTTAAGGACTTTTAATGCTTCGCTCATTGTATCGTTCTCAAATTAATTATGGATTGAAATTTTGTTTAATAATAAAGCGCTAATTTAAATTCTGCAATAGGGTATTACGTAAATAAAGTTAATTTATTTATAAACGATAGTCAAATATTGATAATAACTGCCGGTTAATAGGATGGAAAACACATTTTGTGTGGTTATAAAAAAAATCCTGCCATATCTGATTAAAAGCCAGCGAGTAGGTTTATTTGTCTTACTAAATAGAGGTAATGAGTTATATGTGTTTATTACTGTTCTTATGTGTTAGCTTTTCTTACTATTATCTGCGTAAAGTCCTTCAATAACGTGTTGTAAAAAGGGAGTGACAATAATCTACAATACTTTTTGATGGCTATTTTATCTTGCGCAACTACATGCATTATTATTGTTATGTTCTATAACGCTGGTTTAGCGCACCATATAGCGTAACAATGGAGGCTGATTTTTATATCAAATATATTTATATCGATGAGTGATTTTTATGTTTTGCAAACAAATGATTCACCACTAAATCATTATAAACTCAAAAATAATTAGCTGAAAAATAGTCTTCACACAGGTTACAAGCGTTTCATTTGGCACTTTAATAACGAATGAAACCAGAGTAACAGCCCGACCATAATCAAGGATAATGATAATAAATTCATATAAATATAGAGTGTAATTAACATCACCAATAAGCATGCTGGAATGACTATCCGATTAACCATTCCAAACTAATCGTGCGATATCGCTGGTAAAAACGTGTTCATTGTATATCAAAATAGTATCTAATGAATCTGTCTTATGCGTAGGTGTATTTTTAGCGGATGTATATGTATTAATTAGAATTGAACACGACTGGAGTATGCTGTAGCCATTCGTATACTACTTAATAACAGATAAGCACTTTTTTAATATTATTCATGTTCTTTGGGCTATGTATATGCTGTTTAAGCTTTGCTCGTGGGTTGTCCTGCGGGCAGCGTTCAAGGTTAAAATGGTTTTTCCTGATTAGGTATTCTGGTTTCAGAATGGCTAAGCCAGCAGTTTGGAGCACTTGAGTTGTTCTAAAGGAAGGATAAGAGAAATACCGTTTCTATAGCGTTTAAACGAATTATAAGCAGTTCTACGCGGATGATTGATATAACGGTGGGTATGTATCAGATATAAAAAAGCCGCCTGTTAAGGCGGCTTTGAAGGGGATAACTAAAAGTTACTTTTTAGTTTTTTTGGCTGGTGTTTTGGCTTTGGTTTCAACAACAGGTTGCTGCTGTTCTTCAACGTAGCTACGCCCATAGTAAGTATCCAGCAAAATAGTTTTCAGTTCAGAGATTAACGGATAACGTGGGTTTGCACCGGTACATTGATCGTCAAACGCATCTTCAGATAACTTGTCAATTTTTGCCAGGAAATCAGCTTCAGGAACACCCGCTTCACGAATAGATGCCGGGATATCCAGTTCTTTTTTAATTTCATCTAACCAATTCAACAGTTTTTCAATTTTGGCGCCGGTACGGTCACCAGGGGCTGATAAACCTAAGTGGTCAGCAATTTCTGCATACTGACGGCGAGATTGCGGACGATCGTATTGGCTAAATGCAGTTTGTTTCGTTGGGTTGTCATTTGCGTTATAGCGAATAACGTTACAGATTAACAACGCATTAGCTAAACCGTGTGGCAAATGGAATTCCGAACCTAATTTATGGGCCATGGAGTGGCACACACCCAGGAAGGCGTTAGCAAAGGCAATACCGGCAATAGTGGCGGCATTATGTACACGCTCGCGAGCAACCGGATTTTTGGCACCTTCTTTATAGCTAACCGGCAGATATTCTTTGAGCAATTTCAATGCCTGTAGAGCCTGCCCGTCAGTATATTCGTTAGCCAGAACAGATACATAAGCTTCTAATGCGTGGGTTACCGCATCCAGACCACCAAAAGCACAAAGTGATTTAGGCATGTTCATTACCAGGTTGGCATCAACAATGGCCATATCAGGCGTTAATGCATAATCAGCCAATGGGTATTTCATGCCGGTAGCATCATCGGTTACAACCGCAAACGGTGTTACTTCTGAACCTGTACCTGATGTAGTTGTTATTGCAATCATCTTGGCTTTAACACCCATTTTCGGGAATTTATAGATACGCTTGCGAATATCCATAAATCTTAATGCCAGCTCTTCAAAGTGTGTTTCCGGATGCTCGTACATAACCCACATGATTTTAGCCGCATCCATTGGTGAGCCACCGCCTAATGCGATAACCACATCAGGTTTAAAGGAGTGCATTTGTTCCGCCCCTTTGCGCACGATACTGAGGGTAGGATCCGCTTCAACTTCGAAGAAAACTTCAGTTTCAACGCCATACTGTTTTAGTACATTGGTGATTTGATCGGCATAGCCGTTATTGAATAAGAAACGGTCAGTAACGATAAAGGCACGTTTGGCACCATCGGTCGCAACTTCTTCTAAAGCAATGGGCAATGAACCACGACGGAAGTAAATTGATTTAGGAAGTTTATGCCATAACATATTTTCTGCTCGCTTAGCCACAGTCTTCTTATTGATAAGATGTTTTGGTCCTACGTTCTCAGAAATTGAGTTGCCGCCCCATGAACCACAACCTAAAGTCAGTGATGGTGCCAGTTTAAAGTTATACAGGTCACCGATACCACCCTGAGAGGTTGGGGTATTAATCAGAATACGGGCTGTTTTCATCTTATCGCCGAAGTAAGCAATACGTTCACCCTGATTGTCCTGATCGGTATAAAGGCCTGACGTATGACCGATACCACCCATAGCAACCAGTTTTTCTGCTTTTTCTACGGCATCTTCAAAGTTTTTGGCACGATACATTGCCAACATTGGGGAAAGTTTTTCATGAGCAAAAGGTTCTGATTCATCAACTTGGCTAACTTCACCAATCAATACTTTGGTTGTAGCAGGAACAGTTACGCCAGCCATTTCTGCAATTTTCACCGCAGGTTGACCTACGATAGCCGCATTGATAGCGCCATTTTTCAGGATGATACCCTGTACGGCTTTTAATTCCTGGCCTTTCAGCATGTAACCGCCATGAGAAGCGAAACGTTCACGCACGGAATCATAAATTTTATCAACGACGATAACAGACTGTTCAGACGCACAGATAACACCGTTATCGAAGGTTTTAGACATCAGGATTGAGGCGACAGCGCGCTTAATGTCAGCGGTTTCATCAATAACAACAGGAGAGTTACCGGCACCTACACCAATAGCTGGTTTACCAGAGCTGTAAGCCGCCTTAACCATACCCGGACCACCGGTAGCAAGAATCAGGTTGATATCCGGGTGATGCATTAACTGGTTCGATAATTCCACGCTTGGTACATCAATCCAACCGATAATATCTTTTGGTGCTCCGGCTTCAATTGCAGCTTGCAGAACGATGTTTGCTGCTTCATTTGTCGCGTTTTTAGCACGTGGATGTGGAGAGAAGATAATACCGTTGCGGGTTTTCAGGCTGATAAGTGCTTTAAAAATAGCGGTAGATGTTGGGTTAGTGGTGGGAACAATACCACAGATAATACCGGTAGGTTCAGCAATAGTGATGGTACCAAAAGTTTCGTCTTCTTCCAGAATACCGCAGGTTTTCTCATCTTTGTATTTGTTGTAAATGTATTCGGAAGCAAAGTGGTTTTTGATTACTTTATCTTCCACAATACCCATGCCGGATTCTTCTACTGCCATTTTTGCCAGAGGAATACGCGCATTTGCTGCTGCTAAAGCGGCCGCTCTGAATATCTTATCGACTTGTTCTTGAGTATAATTAGCATACTCACGTTGAGCTTTTTTCACTCGTGCAACAAGCGCGTTAAGTTCAGTGGTGTTACTTACGGTCATGGTGACTCTCCTAAGATTGATAAATTTTTTTAGTGAGTAAGTCGCGATGCAAGTATTAAGTATAGTGAAAGCTCTGTTGTCTCAATACGATTTACTTACTGAAAAAATCTAATCTAACTTATTGTTATAACTAAATTTAATTTTACCGGTAAATAATAAAGATGTTGCAAATGTCTGGATGTTTAGTACCTGTAATACAGCTTACCTATTCAGAGTGATCTATATTGTGATTAATGTCACACAAATGGCGTGCTGACACCTTTCAGCGGGCTGTTTTGTTACAGATTTGTCCATCAGGAAACCAGGCATTACATTTATATGTTATTCATTTGCTATAGTAAGGGTATATCTCTGCATTTTTCTATAACTGGGTGTTGTGTCCGGTTTTTAACGCTAGACCCTAAAAGATAACTCTATTACATTAAGCACCGTTTAAATTTGAGCTGCGGTCTATTACATAGGGAGTCCACAATGGGCCATGCCATGTTGGATTTATCAGGATACATTAAGTTCCTTGTTGGTATGTTTGCATTAGTTAATCCGGTAGGTATTCTTCCGGTCTTTATTAGTATGACGAATTATCAGTCGCCGGCTGCCAGAGATAAGACCAATCTAACGGCTAATTTATCCGTAGCCATTATATTGTGGTGTTCACTGTTTTTAGGTGATGCGATATTGCATCTGTTTGGTATTTCAATTGACTCCTTCCGTATTGCAGGCGGTATTCTTATTGTGACCATCGCTATGTCGATGATTAGCGGTAAGCTGGGGGAAGATAAACAGAACAAGCAAGAAAAAACTGAAACCGCGATTCGCGATAACGTTGGCGTTGTACCACTGGCGCTTCCACTAATGGCAGGGCCGGGGGCCATCAGTTCGACTATTGTCTGGAGCACCCGATATAACACCTGGATGGATTACCTGGGCTTCTTTATTGCGATTGCTTTCTTCTCATTTTGCTGTTGGTTGCTATTCCGTGCTGCGCCTTTGTTAGTGCGTTTACTGGGCCAAACGGGTATTAACGTAGTAACACGTATTATGGGGCTATTGCTGATGTCGTTGGGAATTGAGTTCATCATTACAGGGATTAAAGTTTCTTTCCCTGGGTTATTGAACTAAAGGCGTTCAATAGTGAGAAGATAACAAAAAGCCCCGCAATTTGGACTGCACCTCAAAAGTTGGATACCAACTGAGTAAGGTGCAGTTTTTTATGACTAAAGATGTAAATGGTGCGGACTACTCTTTCCAGAGAATATGGCAGAACTTATGGTTTTTCTCCCGGCTGATAAGGATCCGGGCAAAAATATCATCAACTTCGTCTTCTTCATTCGTTAAACCGATAATAACTTCAGCAAAGAAATCCGGATTTAAATCAAAGTCTACATGTTCCAGCCACTCGTCAGAAGGGTCGTGCAGCTCTGCAGCTCCGCGATCTTCAAATTGCAGGTTGAACAGAATGACATCTGCCGGGTCAAGATTGTCAGAAGCCAGTTCTAAAAAAATATCGTAAGCCTGATCCAATGTTTCGTCTTCATCCAACCGGTTGTCTAAATCAAAATCTGCTATGTCCATCGGGCGCTCATCAAAGAGAATATTTAAATGTTGTGGTTATAGTAATGGACTAAAGAAATAAAATAAACGTTCGATTATTCGATTCCACATTGGCCGGATTGCCCACTCTTCCGGATTGAGAAGTGTTGAACGGGCGATATAGTCTTCCTGTACACAAGCCAAATCTTCAGCAAATGCCCGATCGTCAACGGTGACTGTTACTTCAAAATTTAACCACAAACTACGAATATCTAGATTTACTGTACCTACCAGACTGAGCTGGTCGTCAACTAAAACACTTTTGGTATGAAGTAATCCGCCGTCAAACTGGTATATTTTTACACCTGCCTCAAGAAGCTCTGAGAAAAATGAACGGCTGGCCCAGCCAACCATTAATGAATCATTTTTCTTCGGAACAATAATGTTAACGTCGATGCCTCTTTGAGCCGCTGTACAGATGGCATGTAGTAAATCATCGCTGGGAACCAGATAAGGGGTGGTCATAATCAAACGCTTTCTGGCGGAATAGACGGAAGTTAGCAAAGCCTGATGGATCATCTCCTCAGGAAAACCCGGGCCAGAGGCGATAACTTGTACCGTATGACCATCTTCTTCTTCAAAAGGTAGAATGGTTGCATCGGGGGCCTGAGGAAGCTGGCGTTTACCGGTTTCTATCTCCCAGTCGCAGGCATAAATAAGCCCCAGCATTGTTGCGGCAGGGCCCTGAATTCTCGCCATGAGATCAATCCATTGACCAACGCCGGAACCTTGCTTAAAGAAGCGGGGATCAACCATATTCATACTGCCAGTGTAGGCAATATTATTATCAATAATGACGATTTTACGGTGTTGGCGTAAATCCATGCGGCGCAAAAATACCCGCAACACATTAACTTTTAATGCTTCAACCAGTTCAATACCGGCGTTTTTCATTAGCTCAGGGTAGGGGGTTCGGAAAAAATGCATACTCCCGGCAGAATCGAGCATGACCCGGCAATGTACCCCCCGGCGGGCCGCAGCCATAAGCGCTTCGGCAACATTATCTACCTGACCACCGCTTTGCCAGATGTAAAACACCATCTCAATACTATTTTTAGCCAAATCAATATCGTGAATCAGTGACTTTATGGTGTCTTCACTGGTGGTTAACAGCTGTAGCTGATTACCTCTGACGGCAGGAACGCCGTGGCGGTGGGCGCAGAGTTGGAACAATGGTTCTGATACCGGGCTAATGTGTGTGGCAAAAATATTTTGGCAGTTTTTTAACTCCCCTAACCAGGTTGCAGTCGATGGCCACATCTCTTTGGCTCGTTCTGCACGTCGTTTACCGAGGTGAAGTTCCCCAAACAGGAGGTAAGCAACAATACCGACCAGAGGAAGGATATAGATAACCAGTAACCAGGCCATGGCAGACGGGACAGAACGCCGCTTCATCAGTACCCGGAGCGTAACACCCGCTATCAGTAACCAGTAACCTAATACCAGTAACCAGCTCAATACAGTATAGAAAGTGGTCATCGGAAATTTGTTATCCTGTTTGCTTTAAAAATAGAGAGTTGAGTTTACGCAGAGTTGCGAAAAGGTAAAACTCTTCTTTGAAGTCTATTATAGATTTTGTTACTTATTTTTTGATTTATTCATTCAAAAGAAAAAATTACCTGAGTTACAATCAACACACCTTACCGTTGTTTGAATATACCTTGGTCATTATGCACAGATCCAGAACTGAAGTTGGACGCTGGCGCATGTTGCGGCAGGCACAACGCCGACGCCATCGCTGGCTGGAAGGTCAATCTCGCAGAAACAGCAGAATTCACCACATCAGAACAGAGAAACAGCTGGGGCGACAACAACGCTCTTTGCTCTATGCAAATATCCACGGAGGGTAATAACACAGGCGGTTAATGTGTTAGTTGGGGTTCCCTGATATTGAATGGAGAGAACCCCGACAGTATTAAAACACACGCTTAAATGGTTTTACCGTTACTTTTTGATAAACACCTGCATCAACATAAGGGTCTTTATCAGCCCACGCTTTAGCTTCTGCCAGAGTAGTAAATTCAGCAATAATAACTGAACCAGAAAAACCAGCGGTTCCCGGGTCTTCACTGTCAGCAACAGGATTTGGACCTGCGACGACTAAACGATCTTCATCTTTCAGCGATTGTAAACGAGCCAGATGAGCAGGGCGAGCGGCGAGACGCTGCTCTAAAGAGCCAGGTACATCTTCAGCATAAATCAGATATAGCACGGTATTATTCCTCGATGTTATTGTCACATTTGTCGGGCGATTAGGAAGATGATTTTACATGATTTATTACTCTGAATTACAGATATTATCACCAGTGTGATAAATGAAAAGATGCAGACTATCTTCTGGCAAATTGCTACACTTGAAACATCAATATATTAAATTGATATTGAATCTCATTACCATTTTCATTTAGAATTCCCCCATTCCAGAACAGTGAAGTGGTTCCTTTTGAAAAAATTCTTTCTGGCGCGTCGTTTTTCCTGGCCGCTTACCTTTTCAGTCTGTCTACATACATCGCTTATCGGTGGGTTGGTATTCGCCTCGATAAAAGATCAGATTGAAATTCCCGCACCAGATGATTCGGCTCCGATGAATGTTGTCATGGTTAATCCAGCGATGTTTGCCACTCCGGCAGAAGTAGCGGAGCAAAGTAGCCCGGCACAACAGCCAATGCCCGCACCAGAACCCGAGCCGGAAGAGGCTAAACCCGAACCAATTCCTGAGCCACCGCCGGTGGAAAAACCTAAATCTGTTGAAATAGAAAAACCGAAGCCCAAACCGGTTGAAGAGCCGAAAAAACAGCCCAAAAAAGGTCCTAAACCGAAAAGAGAACCGGTAAAGGAACGCGCTGAACAGGCGCCGGTAGAAAAGCCGGCGACAGCACCGATTACGACCACCAATACCAGCACGGTTGCCAGTGGTCCTGTCGCTTCTGTTAGCGGAGCTGCGCCGGCCACAGGGTCGAAGATATTGAAACAGGTAGAACCTGCATACCCTAAACAGGCATTCGATCGCCGTATTGAAGGGCAGGTTGAGATTATGTTTGATATTGATGAAGATGGACGTATCGAGAATGTACGCATTCTGTCAGCTACGCCACCAAGGATGTTTGATCGGGATGTGAGAGCCGCGTTGAAAAAATGGCGCTATACCCCCGTTGTTGTTAAAGATAAAAAACTGACGATTATCTTTAAAATTGATGGAGGGGCCCAAATCCGCTAACGATTATGGATAGGTTGAACAAATAAAACAGGGTCGCTAATGCGACCCTGTTTTATTATTGAATTATTAACTTCAGCTAACATGAAATCAATCAAATGAAAGATTTCTTTTGTTGTCTGGCAGTGAACGAGAAGTGCCTAAATCATTAACTGCCACATAGGTAAAGATTGCTTCGGTAACGCAATAGCGTTGTCCAATTGGTTCAGAAGAGACTTTCTTAACCCAGACTTCCATATTCACCGTGATAGAGCTGCGGCCAGTGCGAATACAGTGTGCATAGCAACAAACTACATCACCGACAGTAACCGGTTTTAAGAAGGTAATGGCATCGACGGCAACCGTTACAACACGTCCACGGGCAAGTTCTTTAGCCAGAATAGCACCACCAATATCCATTTGTGACATGATCCAACCACCAAAGATATCACCATTAGCGTTGGTATCTGCTGGCATTGCCAGAGTCCGGAGAACCAGCTCTCCACGAGGAGTACGATCTTGTTTGCTCATAATGTGTTTCTGACAGTATTTGTTATAAGTGAAAGATAATGGCTTATCCGTTAAGCCTCAATTCAATTGCCGATATTATTTTTACCGCTCCCGGTGTCACACATAATGGGAGCAATAAAAATAAGCATTTAATTATGGGTTATATCATGATTCGCTGATGAAAAAACCTAATCGTGCTTGTCGCTGACCGGTGGGTTTTTCTGTTCGTCAGGAATATGGCGGTAGATATAGATGCCGCTAAGTAATGTAAATACGAGGGTTAGCCCGGTCAGTCCGAACACTTTAAAGTTCATCCAGACATCCATGGACAGCCAAAATGCAACGTAAATATTGATAAGGCCACAGGCGAGGAAGAACAGTGCCCAGGCTATATTCAGCTTTGACCATACCTGTTCTGGTAGTGTGATCTCTTTGCCAAGCATACTTTTGATTAATAATTTTTTTAGCACAAACTGACTGAAAATTAACCCTAGGGAAAACAGGGTATAGATAGCCGTCACTTTCCATTTTATAAAGTCAGGAGAGTGGAAAATAATAGTTAAAGTGCCAAAAATGACCACCATGACAAAGGTCACGATCATCATTTTTTCTACTTTACGATATTTTATCAGGCTGTAAATGACAGCCAGCGCCGTTGCGACAATCAGTGCGCCGGAGGCGATAAATATGTCGTAGAGTTTGTAAAATGTGAAAAATACAATTAAGGGCAGAAAATCAAGAAACTGCTTCATAGCTCTTTCCATTGGTCAGCAAGCTGCTGACTATACCGGATTTGGCGACAGGTTTACACTACCGCCAAAGTAACAAATAACTACTTATCGTCTAAAAAGCGGATTAGGGCAGAGGTATCACAGCGGCCCAGTCCACGTTGTTGTAATTCAGCATAGGCTTCATCAATCTGTTTAGCAAAAGGAAGTTTAGCCCCATTACGTTTAGCTTCATCAAAGCAGAAACCAAGATCTTTACGAATCCAGTCGATAGCAAAACCAAAATCAAATTTGTTTTCACCCATTGTCTCTGCACGATTTTCTAACTGCCATGAGCTACCTGAGCCCATTTTTACTACATCGCGCACGGTTTTGACATCCAACCCGGCTTTTTGTGCAAAACGTACTGCTTCAGATACACCAGCCAGAACACCTGCAATACAAAGCTGGTTAGCCATTTTGCACAGTTGACCACAGCCGCTCTCGCCGACCAGTGTTACTGCTTTACCGTAGATTTTCAAAACATTTTCAGCGCGTTTGAAGATAGCCTCATCGCCACCGCACATAACGGTGAGGGCCGCATTTTCTGCACCGGCTTGTCCTCCGGAGACTGGTGCATCAAGGAAATCGAATCCAGACTCTTTTGCTGCCTGATAAAGTTCACGCGCTAAATCTGCCGATGCTGTAGTGTGATCGATGAGAATCACACCGCTGTTTGCGCCGGCAAAAATACCTTTATCACCGTAATAGACGGAGCGAACATCATCATCATTACCAACGCAGGTCATAACCATATCGGCCCCAACAGCCGCTTCACGCGGAGTAAGTGCAACTTTTCCACCGTACTCTTTTACCCATTGTTCTGCTTTTGCTGTAGTACGGTTATAAACTGTAACGTCATGCCCGGCTTTTATTAAGTGACGCGCCATTGGGTAGCCCATCACACCTAAACCCACGAAACTAATCTTAGCCATTTATACTCCCGTTATTATTAATAAGTTTCGGACAAGCTATCCTAGTCTTTTTAATCTCAGGGTAAAAGTGGCAAAAACAACCAATTGGTATAAGAGTTGTATTAAACGGGAAGAATAAGTAACAAACTACACTGTTATTCCCCGCCAGCTAAGGCATTATGTTGTATGATTATTGCGAAAGTTTCGGCAGAGCGTCTGATTAAGGTGGCCGGCGGTAGAGGATAAATATGTTTTCAAGAGTATTTTTAAAATGGATGCCCGGGTTACAGAATTTATTGGCTTACGATAAAAGCTGGCTAACAGCCGATATCCGTGCCGGATTATCGGTTGCTGCGGTGGCATTACCGGTAGCAATTGCCTATGCAGAGCTGGCAAACGTAGGCGCTATTGTTGGTCTTTATTCTTGTATTTTACCCATGATAGCTTATGCCTTCTTTGGTTCCTCTCGTCAGTTAATTGTAGGGCCGGATGCGACAACCTGTGCCGTTATTGCGGCGGTTGTTACCCCATTAGCGGCGGGTAACAGTGAGATGCAGTGGCAGTTAACTATCATCATGACTCTGGTGATGGGGGGATGGTGTATTCTGGCGAGTAAGTTCAGGCTGGGTGCGCTGGCAGATTTACTTTCTCAGCCTATTCTGACCGGGTTACTAAATGGTGTTGCTGTCACCATTATGGTGGGACAGATTGCTAAAATTCTTGGCATTCACATTAGTGCTAATCAGTTGATTGAAAAAATCATAGCCATACCATTCCAGATCATAGATAGCCATTTGCCAACTTTGGGCATCTCAGCATTAACCTTGTTGCTATTAATCGGGACTAAAAAGTTTCGCAGCCAGTGGCCTGCGCCTTTGATCGCTATTGTTGTGACGACGGCATTAGTGTGGGGCATGGATATTCAACAATATGGCGTAGAAACCATTGGCAGTGCCGGATTTGATTCCGGTTTACCGATGGTTAACTGGAACCATTTCCAACCGGGCCTGATGCGGGAACTGTTTATTCCGGCACTCAACCTGGCATTAATTAGCTTCGTTAGCTTAATGTTAACTGCTCGCAGTTTTGCCGCTAAAAATGGCTACGATATTGATGCCGATGCGGAATTTAGAGCCTTAGGAATTGCGAATATCATGTCGGCGGTATCGCAAGGATTTGCTATCAGTGGAGCTGACTCCCGTACTGCGGTTAATGATGCAAATGGTGGAAAAAGCCAGCTGGTATCTATTATTGCCGCGTTGGTGATTGCTCTGGTGGTTTTATTTTTGACTAAACCTCTGCAGTTTATTCCCGTTTCCGCTCTTGGTGTGGTTCTGGTTTATGCCGCCTGGTCATTAATGGATTTACGCGGTATCTGGAATCTTCGTAGACGCAATCGGCAGGCATTTAATCTGGCGATTTTCACTTTTGCCTGTGTGTTATTGATAGGGGTTATTCAGGGTATAGGGTTAGCTGTACTGTTAGGGCTATTGCAGTTTTTACGCACGGTATTTCGCCCAACAGAACAATTACTTGGCGTTAATGAAGATGGAATGATTCACTCATTGGGAAATACCACAACGGTTAAAGCGGTTCCTGGCGTGATGATGTACCGGTTTAACTCACCATTAACCTATTTCAACGTTGCTTACTTTAAACGGCGTATCTTAAATTTGGTGGATAGCACGCCATTTCAGCCCCGTTGGGTAGTGATTGATGCCGTAGCTAGTTTTACTTATGCGGATATCAGTGTATTAGCATCTATTGATGAACTGAAGCGAGATCTAAAGCTACGCCAGATTAAACTGGTACTGGCCGGGCGGAGAACAGAGCTTACCCGTTGGTTTAAGGATAATCGACCGGCAATGAAGGAGGAGGAGATCCTGTTAGTTCCCGATCTCTATCTGGCACTTAAGCTGATTCAGAGTAAAGAAAGCGCACATGCTTCAGAAGAATCTTCTTAAGATTTAGCGTTTATAGACGAAACAGGTGGACAAACAAAAACGCCGTCACCAGATTACTGATAGCGCTAAGTAACAGCGCAACAGCCATTGGTGATACCGTTGATAAATTGATGGATATCACCAGCAAAATGAATTTAGCTGATAGTGTAAATAACAGAACAGGAAGAACGATTCGCAGATTGGCAAAGGCCATTCCCCAACTGGTACTGATGGCATAAATTAAGCCTTTACGCGATTCCAGCATAATGACAGGGGATAACACCAGTACAAATGTAAAGAACAGGCCTGGCAACAGGTATAGCGATAATCCAAAAGTAATCAATATTGATGAGATAATCAGTAAAACGATTAACATTGGTAATAAGGTTACAGATGAACCGATGGCTCTTAAAGCACTGGATGATTGCCCCTGAGAGACCTGAATAACCAGTGTAATTACACCAGCAATAAGAATAGTCTGACTAAGCAAAAAGCTCAGTGCTACAGCACCAAATAGCGGTACGGCAGCTTCAACAATGGCTAATTGCTGTTCATAAGGCATTCCCTTAATAGCCTGTTCAACTTCTCCACGTGTCATCGTAGACGACCCAACAGAACCCGTGATCATCTGATGAAGTCCTGTGGTATCCGGCATCATAACCTGAAGCAGAACATAAGAGATAAATGACGCCAGTAATGCCAGCATAATAAAGCTGGATAATTGGTTACGTATAAAGTTTACGCTGTCACGGAAGAGGGAATTGGCCGTGATGGGCATGGAGTCTCCTGTCTAAAGATAATATGCACTGTTAGAGTGATTGTAACCTGTTAGCCCATTCTCTTGAATCTTATTATCCATACCAATTCTTATCTGTCGGAAATTAAGTTGTTATTCCATTGGTCGCTTGTACACCTTATCCCCGAATGATGGTGTAGCTAAATTGTTATCTCAGAAAGGCAAAGTCTTCGGATTTTTTATTTTGATAAGTATACAAGCGTTGTTAAATGCGTTGTATAAAGCTAAAAATTGATTTCAATCAAATGCGGGGGTTTAATCGAAAGCAAGTAACTTGTTAAGTTCAGTCTTTTGTCAATTTTTGTCAGGAACTGTGATCTGTGTTAGGTCAATTTTACTGCTAAGGAGGTATATTTCACACACATTAACCCTAAAAGGAACATGGATAATGAAAAAACTTCCTCTGGTTTGTTTAATCGCTGCAACATTAGCCCCTTCATTTGCTTTTGCTCATCAGGCCGGTGATTTTTTATTCCGTGCTGGTTCAATTACAGTAAGACCGAATGAAGGTTCTGATAACGTGTTAGGTCTGGGCTCATTCAACGTAAATAATGACACACAGCTTGGATTAACTTTCGGTTATATGATTACTGATAACATCGGTATTGAATTATTGGGTGCTACGCCGTTCAATCATGATGTTGGCTTAAAAGCGACAGGTACGATTGCAACAGTTAAACACTTACCACCATCATTGATGGCCCAGTACTACTTTGGTACTAAAGAGAGCACATGGCGTCCTTATTTGGGTGCTGGTATTAACTACACCACATTCTTCAGTGAAGATTTCAATAACACCGGTAAAGCGGCTGGCTTAAGTAATTTAAGTGTTGATGATTCCTGGGGCGTAGCGTTACAGGCAGGTGTTGACTATAACGTTGATAAAAATTGGGTAGTGAATACGTCAGTGTGGTGGATGAATATCGATACTGATGTTAACTTCACATCAACGGATGTCGCAGGTAACCGTACTCATCATAGCATCAGTACACGTCTTGACCCATGGGCATTTATGTTTGGTGTGGGTTACAAGTTCTGATGCAGTCAGTTATATAAGTCAAAACGCCGGTTATATGAACTGCACCCCAAAAGTTGGACACCCAACAAATAAGGGTGCAGTTTTTTATGGCAAAATATTCGGCCACCTTCAGGAAAATCCTCCTGAAGCATTATCATTTCGGTGTTAAAAGACAACGCAGTACCGTAAAACGTTTTGGCATCAGATTATTCATCATCGCTTTTTAACAGTAGTTTCCAGCCGGCCACATCTTCCCAGTATTCCTGTTCTCGTTCCAGATCGGCCAGTACCAGACTGTTTATATTTAAATACTGGGGTGGAAAGGTCAGCGTTATGTGGTAATCATCACTATGCAATCGACAATATTCAGGCTCAGTCGTCGCCTGACGCTGATTATTCAAAAGAATTGCCAGACGAAGGATTTGAATCAGCGGAATAAACTGGCGTTTTTTCACCAGATTGAAACTGGGAAGTTCATCCAACTTTATCCCTTTACGATGAAAGCGAACCAGAGAGGCTAACAGAAGCTGGTGTTCCTGATTGAAACCAGGCAAGTTAGTGTTTTGCAGAATATAGGCGGAATGGCGCTGCATATTGCTGTGATTAATGCTTAATCCCACTTCGTGTAGCATAGCCGCCCAGCCAAGCAGAGCTTCTAACTGTGGATTGGCCTGAGATGCATTTTGAGCGAGCCATTGCGCATAGAATGATTGGGTTGTTGTTAATACCCGATTGGCCTGTTCCCGATCGATATTGTAGTGCTCAGCTAAACTGATAGCCGTTCTGCTACGTATATCCTGATGGCGGAAACGGCTTTCCATCTCATACAGAACGCCTTCACGTAAGGCGCCATCAGATAACCTTAGCTCTTTAATTGCCAGAGCATTAAATACACCGCATAAAATAGCCAGTCCGGGAACAAAAACGCTTTGTCGATCGAGGGATAAGCCATCTAAATCGATAGAAGCAAAGGATTTGAATTTAAGCGTGGCATTAACCACCATCTCCAGACGCTCAGGCGTAATAATACCGTCTCTTTCACCCATCTCTTCAATCAGGACATTATGTACCGCTTTAATGGTACCTGAAGCGCCTAAAGCGTATTGCCAGCCCTGAATACGATATTGCCAGGCCAGATTTTCCAGTTTTTGCTCTGCGGCTAATTGTGCACGTTGGAAGTTCTGTTTAGTGATCTCATTATTAGGGAAAAACTGTCTGGCAAAACTAACGCACCCCATACGTCGACTTTCAGCGATAAGGGGCGAGAAGTCCTCGCCAATCACCAACTCGGTGGAGCCACCACCAATATCAATGACCAGCTTACGGCCTTTTTCTGGCTGAGTATGGGCTACTCCCATATAGATAAGGCGAGCTTCTTCTTGTCCGGAGATAATTTCAATTGGATAGGGCAAGATTTCACTGGCGCGTTGCAGAAAATCCTGGCCGTTTACCGCCAGCCGTAACGTATGGGTGCCAACAATGCGTACACTATCCGGAGAAAAACCCTGAAGGCGTTCTGCAAACAGGCTTAAGCAGTTGAGCCCACGCAGTATCGCCTCTTCACTAAGGTAGTTATCTTTATCCAGACCATCCGCCAGATGAACCCGCTGTTTCAAGCGCCCTAAAATTTGTAATGCACCGTTAACAACACGGGCGATAACCATATGAAAACTGTTGGATCCTAAATCAATAGCTGCGATTTCTTGTGGTTTTTCTGTTATTGAATCGTTTAAGTGCATTATTATTTCTCTGTTATATCCGTCGACTCTATGTTGGTCGGCTGTTCCAATGCTTTCAGATAGTCATAAATAGCGATTTGCGAACGAACTTTTCTGCGATTCCCTCTGGGGACATATTGGTTACTTAGCTCTTTATCAATGATACGCGCTTTTACCGTATCGGATAGCTGAATATCAATGATATCCAGTACCCGCTGTTTAAGAACAGGATCGAGAATAGCAACACCAACCTCAATACGATAATCAATATTGCGGGTCATCCAGTCAGCGGAAGAGATAAATACCTGGTTATCACCCTGATTCTCAAATATATAAACGCGAGCATGTTCGAGGAACCGATCAACGATACTGGTTACCTGAATATTTTCGCTAATACCGGGGAGATTAGGTACCAGAGAACACATTCCACGCACGATAAGGCGAATTTTTACGCCAGCTCCCGAGGCAGCATAAAGCCGGTCAATCAGCTCTTTATCTACCAGATTGTTAATTTTCAGCGTTATACCGGCATCTAATCCCGCCTGAGCAAAGGAGATTTCTCTGTCGATCAGCTTATTTAGCATTAAACGAGAGTTTTGAGGTGAAACCAGTAAATGTTCAAAACTAACCGGGCGATAAGGGTTTTCAATAAAGTTAAATACCCGACGGACTTCATTGGTGATGCGGGAATCGGCAGTAAGCAGGGAGAAGTCAGTATAGAGGCGGGCGGTTTTTTCATTAAAATTACCGGTACCAATATGGGCATAACGAACAATCTGACCATCTTCAATTCGGGAAATCAGGAAAAGTTTAGCGTGAATTTTCAAGCCGGGGGCAGAGAAGATAACGTGCACTCCCGCTTCGGTTAAGCGTTTAGCCCAGTGAATGTTGGCTTCTTCATCAAAACGTGCCTGCAATTCTACAACAACGGTAACTTTTTTACCGTTATGGGCCGCATTGATCATTGATTCGATAATGCGGGAATCTTTAGCAACCCGATAAATATTAATTTTGATCGCTAATACGTTGGGGTCAAATGACGCCTGACGAACCAGCTCAAGGACATGTTCGAAAGTATGGTAAGGATAGTAGAGCAGTACATCACGCTCTTTAATCGCATCAAAACCATTACGGAAATTATTGAACCAGATATGTCTTAAGCGTGGCAGTGGTTTATTGACCAGGTTAGCTTTACCAACATTAGGGAAGCTGATGAAGTCTTTAAAGTTATGATAGCGGCCGCCAGGGATAACAGAATCATAAGATGAAATGCCCAGCTTTTTACGCAGAATTTCCACCATGTCATTTGGCATATCTCGTTGATAAACAAAACGAACGGGTTCTGCTGTGAGGCGCTGTTTCAAACTGGATGACATTAATTCAAGCCAGCTGGATTCCATTTCGTTTACCAGATCGTATTCGGCGTCTCTGGTCATTTTCATCGAATAGGCGTCGAGAGACTGATAATCGAAAAAGCCTTTAAAAATATCATCAAGACAAAAGCGGATAATATTATCCAGTAAGATCATTGGCTTGCGTCGACGAGGGGGCTCTGGTGGTAATGTGATAAAACGAGAAACCTTATTGGATGGAATTTCCAACAGGGCATATTCCTTTTTCTCTGCGTTAATGACAATTTCAACAGCCAGATAGGTGTAGTCATCTTTTAAAAACTCGAGCAGGCTGATGTCGTTATTAAGCAAAATAGGGGTAATGTGTTGTCTCAGGTGATTCTTAAAGTAATGACGTAACCAGGTTTGCTGGTTTTCAGATAATTGACGTTCATTAATCAGAAATACCTGATTGCGCGCCATTTCCAGCAGAAGTTCGTTATACAGGTTGTCAAATTCCAGGTCCGTTTTTAATACTTTGGCCTGAATTTTTTTTAACACCTGTCTGGAACTGGAAGCGGACCCTTGCTCTTCTTTAATCAAAATACGTCGCTTTACATCGGCAAAACGAACCTTATAAAACTCATCGAGGTTGCTGGAATAGATGCCTAAAAAACGGATCCGCTCAATTAACGGGTTACTTTTATCAGCAGCTTCCTGTAGTACCCGTTCATTAAACGATAACCAGCTCAGTTCTTTCTCAATATAGAGTTTTTCCTGATTCATCATGACTCCGTGACAGCTGAATAATAAGACCATTATGGCGATTAGTGTGGGGGCAAGTCTACAGATACCTGAGAGGAATTGTTCTGTTGTTAATAGTGTAGTTAAGCCTGAGGGGATCGCTTATTGTCGATTTATGAGATTTTCCGTTATAAATCGATAATTTTCGATTTAAGTTTTTTTTAAATCAGTCGTCTTACAAGTGGCCTAAGGAAAAACAAAATATATACAAGGATAAATAATGTAAGGCAATGATTCGTTACCTGTGGATTCCATTGATGAAAATGAACATTCTCTGGTCTATCACTGTCCATACTGTAAGCAAATATTGTTATCCAAGGTTCCTTATAAGGGGGAGGTATGGAAGGGCTCTATTTGTTGCCATCATTGTGAAATGATCAACTATTCTATTTTTTATCATAATCGTGTTGATTCATTTAGATTGAGTAGCGTTTAAACGACAGGCTGATAAATCATTAAAACAATAAAGGCGTATTCCATTACGACGAAATACGCCTTTATTACAGGCTATAGCTAGCCTGAATCAATAAGTGCTTATAATCAGAATGCGCTGGTGTCTTTGAACAGACCAACTTTCAGATCGGTAGCCGTATAAATTACACGACCATCGACTAATACTTCACCATCAGCCAATCCCATGATAAGGCGACGATTAACAATACGCTTCAGATGCAGGCGATAGGTAACTTTTTTCGCTGTCGGTAGCACCTGACCGGTCAGCTTCACTTCACCAACTCCTAAGGCACGGCCTTTACCTTCACCACCTAACCAGCCCAAATAGAAGCCGACTAACTGCCACATGGCATCCAGGCCTAAACAACCGGGCATCACCGGATCGCCAATAAAGTGACAACCAAAGAACCACAGGTCAGGATTGATATCTAATTCTGCTTCTACATAACCTTTGTCATATTGCCCGCCGGTTTCGGTCATTTTTACAATGCGATCCATCATTAGCATATTTGGCGCTGGTAATGGAGGTCCACCAGCACCAAACAATTCACCACGACCTGAAGCAAGCAGGTCTTCTTTTGTATAGGATTCGCGTTTTTCAAACATAATTGAACTAACCTTATTTTTTGAATATGTAAAAGGGCAGTATACCCATTGGTAATATTGCATTAGATTAGCTTACAGTTGTAAGCTGAACAAGTCCGATCAGCCGCGATTAAACCAATTAAGCCAACGAAGTGGCCATGGCAGGCGGTTACGATCGTTTCCGGCTACCTGAGTAATGCGTTCCTGAATGGAACCAATAATGCTTGGCTTATTTTCATCAATGTAAGGTAATCCTGTCAGTAATGGCAGGGCGTCTTGTGCATGGTCGATAGCCCATAAATGGAAACGACCAGCCTTTACCGCTTCTACAACTTCACTTTTCAGACAGAGGTGGCGTATGTTAGTCAACGGTAATATCACACCTTGAGAGCCGGTTAATTCGCGGCTATTACAAACATCAAAGAATCCTTCTATCTTTTCGTTAATTCCGCCGATAGTTTGAACATTACCAAACTGATCGACTGAACCGGTCACGGCAATTTGTTGATTAATGGGCTGTTGTGATAACGCGCTCATTAAGGCACATAAACCAGCTAAAGAGGCACTATCACCATCAACTTCGCCATAAGATTGTTCAAATACGATAGAGCCAGAGAAAGGGAACTGTTGGTCTGAGGCCAGTTCAGCGGCAATAAAGGCCTGCATAATCATTATGCCTTTGGCATGCAAATTACCACCCAGCTCAGACTTTCGTTCCACATCTGTGATTTCGCCATCCCCCAGATGAACCACACAGCTAATGCGTGACGGCTCTCCCATAGCACGAGGATGTCCCGGATATTCCAAAACCGACAGGCCATTGATTTGACCAATCACAAAACCTTCGGTTTCGATACGTACCTGACCAAGGTCTATATCATCCAATACCATTTCGGATAAATAGCTTTCGCGCCACAGTTTTTCCTGTTCGGCCTGCTCCAGGGACTGCCCGGTAATATCAGGCGCAGCAAAAGGGGTGGCATCGCTTAATATATGGCTCAACAACTGTGGGCAGAGAGGCAGCTTTTCCTGATCGCCGCTTTTTCTGACGCCAATATTAATGAGTGAAGGATAGGCGGTGGCATCAAGCGCAGGTAACTGATAGTGACAGGCAACAGAATTAAGGTATTCACACCAGGTCACAATATCTTCATCCTGATTAATAACCAGATCGGTTTCGAACTCCGTATAAATAACCTGATCTATCAGTTCTGGCTCCAGATCCTGAAACTCACCTAACCCGTAGCGATCTCCAACTAAAATAACCTTCAGGTCTAGTGGCATCGAGGGGATTGATAGCGGTAAAGGACGCGTCTCATCAACCGAGATCCACTGAAAACGCTGGCTAACCACGGCTTGCTTTAAACGGAACCACAGGTGAGGCTGAGTCAGTAAAGTGCGAACAGAAAGAATCAGAATCCCACCGTTGGCTTTATGAATCAGGCCGGGTTCCAGCGTATAACTATCATTATGCTTACGCAGGCAGCCAAACAGTTGCTCTGATTCCAGCCATTCTTCATACAAACAATCATCGGTAGCAGCAAAATTATCGCTTTTACTTTGAGCATCAACACGGCTGATAGCGGCATTGTTGATTTCATATCGGCTACCAAATACTTCAGCACGAGTGGGCTGAATATTTTTTACCACATCATGGATTAGCGAGAGATAGGCTCGGCTATCAACAGCTTTTATTAACATGAACGGGGAGGCCGTAGCATGTTGATGACAGAAGGTCTGTAGAGACTTCTGTAATCGAGGCTGTGTGATAGCAATGTTTAGTGGTTCGCGACGATATTCTCGTTCGAACAGGCCTGTACAGGCAGCGGTATTTGGCAATAACTGTTGCCATTCAAGTCGATTGATAGTCAAAGTATTCGCTGTTTTATTCAAAAAGGAAAACGAGATTATACAAGAAACACACGGAGTTAATACTCCTGTGATTCAGTTAACCAATTGTCAGGTCAATATTATAGATAATCGCGACAAAACAGTTAGGACAAAGTCTTGAGAAGGCTTCAAAAGCTGCTATGCTAGAAATGTTACACGGTCACTCAATGGGTACTTTATGAAATATCAGCAATTAGATAATCTTGAAAGTGGGTGGAAGTGGAAGTATCTGGTAAAAAAATACCGGGAAGGTGAAGAGATAACGCGTTATATAGAATATAGCGCCGCTCGGGAAAAAGTGGATGAGCTACTACAATTAGAGAATGAACCACACAAGGTTCAGGAATGGATTAGTGCTCATATTAACCCTGATTTATTAAATCGATTAAAGCAAACCATACGCGCCAGGCGTAAACGCCATTTTAATGCGGAACAGCAGCACACACGCAAAAAGTCTATCGACCTCGAGTTTTTGGTGTGGCAGCGTCTTTCTGCTCTATCTCAACGTCGTGGGGCAACGCTATCTGAAACTATTGTTCAACTTATTGAAGATGCTGAAAGAAAAGAGCAGTACGCTAATCAGATGTCATTATTTAAACAGGATCTGAAAGCCATTTTAACTCAGGATAAGTAATACCGGGTATGGCGGCTGGAGAGATCTAATATTGTTGCTCAGTTTTGGATGAAAATAAAAAAACCCTGCACAAAGCAGGGTTTTTTGCTAAAGCTAATCAGAAGACTATTACTTTTTAACTTCAGTTACAACGTCTTTAGCGCCTTTAACTTCGATCTCTACACGACGGTCTGGAGCCAGGCAGTCGATCAGAGCAGCACCACGCTTCATACCATCACAGGTAGAACCGGTAACTGGGTTAGATTTGCCTAAACCACGAGCAGAAATCTTATCAGAAGGGATGCCTTTAGATACTAAGTAGCTAACAACGCTCTGAGCACGTTGCTCAGACAGTTTTTGGTTATACTTCTCAGAACCGATACGGTCGGTGTAACCCAGAACAGCTAAAGAACCGTTAGTTGGGTTGATTGAGCTTAATTCGCCGTACAGTTGATCCAGAGCTTGTTTACCTTCTGGCTTCAGGTTTGCTTTGTTGAAAGCAAACAGAACGTCAGACTTCAGAGTGAAACGCTTAGTTTCAACAACTGGTACAGCAACTACTGCTGGAGCTGGTTTAGCCTGGCCGAAACGGTAAGCTACGCCTAAGCTCAGCATGCCGTTGTCTGGACGGGTATTAAGGCTGTCTGCGTCGCCGTTACCGATGTTGTTAACCCACTGGTAATCTAAACGAGTAGCAATGCTTGGAGTGATAGCGTATTCAACACCAACTGCTGCCAGTGGAGAAATACCGGTATCGTGAGCTTTGTACTCACCACCGCCTGCTGGATGATATTTAGTATCACCACGCCAGCCCATAGCACCTAAACGGGTGTAGATATCCAGATCGTTCATAACCGGATAGCTCAGTTTAGCGGCTAATTGAATGCCTTGAGCTTTATAAGCAGCACTGTTATCACCACGGTAAGTCATACGACCTAACCAGTCATAACCTAATTCAAAACCTAAATATTGGTTAGCCTGATAACCGAAATAAGCACCAGCACCTAATTGGTTAGGGTGAGTATTTTGGTTGTTCATTGAATCTAAACCATTACCGTTTTTGTAGAAACCAGTGTCATGGTAAGAAGACCAACCCACTTTAGCACCAGTGTACCAAGTGTTGTCTAATGGTGCGGCTTGCGCTGCAGTAGCGAAACCGGTCAGTGCTATTGCCAGTGCAATTGCTGTCTTTTTCATTTTGCGCCTCGTTATCATCTAAAATAGTAGTGATATAAGTTAATGCTATGTGGTTCTAGTTTTAAAGTTCGAAGTTAAAGTACCCTCATCAATCCATGACTGACATCGAGAATCCGGAACCATAAAGCAACCTAATCAAGGTAAAGTTTACAACGTGTAAGAAAAGTTACAAGTGTTGAGTACTAAAAGCAGATAAAAATATCCTGATTAGTTTAATTATTAACGCCTGTGTTACATCAGTAACTCTTAATTAAAAGCTAACCTGAGTGCCAGTATAATTATCAAATTTAATAATTAACAGCGATAAATTTATGATTATGAGAGAAGAAAAAGAAGTGTTAAGCATTCTGTGCTATTAGCAGATTATCATTATGTAACATAAAATTACATTCAGGGGGCTTTGTAATGTTATGTTAGCTTAAGTAAAGATGTTGTGTGGGATAATAATCCAATTACTTGATACAGAGGGAAGAGTTGTTTCTGACAGGGGTAAAAGCACTCATATCGCAGGAAGTAATAACATTAAGCAATAATCATCTGTGGAAAAATTGGCTGTAATTAGCCCCACATTTGATATTTAATGTTCATTTTTAGTTTATAAACGTGTCCCTTTACGAAATGGGCCTTGTCTAATTAGTAAATATAAATACTTACTTAAAATAAGCTTTAATGGTTAAGCCTTTCTTATCTTTCACAACGCATTGAGTTAATTTTTAACCATATAATTATTTTTATACATTATGCCGGATTTGATAATCATATCGATGCGATGGTTGCTTATTTGAGACACAATATCATTTAATGCCAATGAGTCTTACTAAACATATCATTATGCAACAGGGAGCTTTGTAACACAGGAAGAGACTGTAAGATAAACCCATAACAATCACCTTCTTTTGCCGCCTGATTTAATCGCTGTTTAATATCCGGACTAATCGCTGGCAACCAGGCAATGACGGAGCTGAAATTACCGCTACGTAATGCTTTTTCCATCATTTCAATAGTATTTTCAGTTGAGACGGCATTTAGCCCAATGGTTTTGTTTTCAGGCAACCCCAGACTATTAATCCAGTAACGATTAAGGCGACGCTCAGACGACAACCAAAGCTGCCAACGAGGTTGATGGCTTAATTGCTGAAGAAAAGGAAGCAACAGGTGAAGAGTGAATGGATTTTGTGGATCGTAAACAATCTCACTAACCTGACTGGAAGTATAAATATGCTTCGGGGCAGTGCCCATTTCACTGGTTAATGTATACGAAGCGTTAGGTCGAGCTTGTTGTATTGAGCGCATAAATGAATTACCTGTATCTATACTGTGTGTTTATACAGTATCTCAGGCGTTGGGGGAAATCAAGTATTTTCATGATGCTTCGCAAATTTTATATTAAATAGGATTAACTCACTATTACTTCTAGATATTTTTTGAAAATTGATTATGTTGAAAATAGTTTTGTAACGTTACTTTGTGACGTTACCTGCTGAACTAAACAGACATCATTTATTCGAGATAACATAAGAGATCATATGGACAGAGAAGATACTAAACAGTTAGTCAGGAACGTTATTGAATATTTCAGTGAATTAGGTGAACTTACATCTCGTTCAATGTTTGGAGGTTATGGGATATGTAAAGACAAGGTAATGTTTGGGTTAGTGTCTGAAGATAAGTTCTATTTAAGAGCAAACAATCAGTTGGAGTCAGTTTTTGTCACTTATGGTATGAGTCAGTTTGTATACAATAAGAGGGGGATCCCTGTATTACTGAAATATTACCATGTGAATGAATCTCTATGGCGAAACAGAGAGGTTTTACGCCGGTTCGCTACCTATTCACTGACCGCAGCATCATCTGAAATGAAAGAAAAAGATGCCCAGGAGTACGTAAGAATAAAAGATCTACCTAACCTGAATCTGGCAATAGAACGCATGTTAAGACAAGCCGGGATCAAATCTTGTGAAGACCTGTTCAGCCTGGGGGCATTACACTCATTTATTAAGATTCGTGAAATGAAGAAGGGCATTAAACCCGATCTACTTTTTTCATTAGCCGGTGCGATTGAAGGATGCCATGTTGTTACTTTGCCCGCGGAACTTCGTAATGATTTAGCAGAGCAACTTAAGCTTTACGATAAGACAAAAAAGTAGATTTTTTAATTCTGAAAAAATAAAATAATTCAACAGGTAGCGCTCTTATTTGGCGGGTGCCGGAGAATCCTTTATCTCAGAATAGATTGTATCAGACAGAGAGATAAACTCAGGTAACAGTCCAATTATTAGCGCTAATTGTTGGGTAACTAACTGGTTCTTATTTTTAGAATGAGTATTGAGTATTTTGATCTTTTGATTCACTGATTTTAGTGCAGAAATTACTTTCTCATTATGTTCTGCATTTATCTGTAAAGCATCATCAATATAGCAAACGGCATCATCAAGGAGCGCCAGGGTCTCCGGGTTACCAGTTAATTGCTCTCGATGTGCGCCTAACGCTGAAATATATCCAAGCAATGAATGATTTAAGCAGAGCAAGCGAAAGCCAATATCCAGTTGATTAGCATCTTTTTTTGGTTCTGCGGCCATACCTGAAATAACCGACGCCAGTTCAGCATCACAGTTATGAGCATTACGTCGAACAATGCGATAGTCGACGCTGTTGTCTTTTCCCTGATGGTATTGTTCCAGTATGGCGTCAAGATAGCGACAGTTTGCATCAATAGCTTTTTTCAGTACTACGGGTAGATGCCTGAATTTCCAGTCGGGCCAAATAAAGCTGACCGCAGCCCAGGCAATACCACAACCTATCAGCGTATCAACGATCCGGGGAAGCGCGACCTGAAAACCTTCTCCCAACAGATTAAAACAGCACAGCACCAGAAGAGTGATAAACATAGTTGCATAAGCATAACGAACGTTTCGAAAAGTAAAAAACAGAACACCGCTGATCACAATCAGAATAAGCTGACCTTCCTGAGAGGGAACAAAATAGAGAATTGGCAGACCTAATAAAATTCCGGCAACAGTACCAACAACTCTTAGTGTCAGGCGCGTTCGGGTTGCATTATAGTTTGGCTGACAGACAAACAGACTGGTTAGCATAATCCAGTAACCGTTTTGCAAATCCGCCAGTTGAATAATGGTATACCCGATACAGAGTACTACTGACATTCTAACCGCATGACGAAACAGCGCTGATTGAGGCGTCAGATTTTGAGCAATTCTTGACCAAATATCTTTTAAACCTGAGAGTTTGTCATCTGCCAGCATATTGTCTTGTGCAGATTTAATATTCGTTGTTTGTTCTGACTCAATGTTGTTTAGCTGGGAATCAATGGCCTTCAAATTATTCAATAAATGGTGCAATGACTGCATCATGGCGACAGGAAGGTTATGACGGGATTCCAGATTGGATAAACTCTTTTCCAGATGCATTATTGCCTGAGCCTGATAGGTGTCATAAACATACTTTTGCTGGTACCGAATAGAGTAAGCAATACTCCGGCAGGCTTTTGACTGCAAAGTTAAAAGACGCTGAAAGCGAAAGAGAATATCGGTATAGCGTAGAGTTTCACTTAACTGCTGATACTGGGCATGAGAGGAGCTGGCCTGCTCATGAATGTCCTGAGCAATAAAATAGTAGTGAAGCATCCTGCGGGTATTACGCTGTCCTCGATCGCCTTTAAGGCGGGTAACTAATGAAACTTTTGTCTGGTTCAGTGTGCTAACTAATGCACCATTTGCCATGGTGGCGTGGATAAGTTGGTCAGTAAATTGACGTTCTTCATCTGGATCAAACAGCATTGATTTGGTATCAAGATAATTGGCCAGACTATCAAAGCAGCGGGCCAGATTATCCTGTAACGGGCGAATAGGTAAGACCAGATGGCCTAACAGTGTAATGAGGTTGTACCAAATTGCCCCTGCCAGCAACAATATCGGCTGTATATACCAGGAATCATATAGCGACTCTCCCAGCATGGTATAGATGGCAATGAGTAATGCACCAAAAGCGATAGTGGCATAACGTTGACCAAGAGACCCCAACAGAATGAATCCTGCCGTGGAAAACAGTAAACCCACCACAAATAGCCAGGGGTAGGGGAACAAGAGTTCAATAGAGACGGAAGCCAGAAAAAAGCAAATAAGCGTAATGAATAAATTACGCAGTCGTCCCGTTAAACGATCGTCCAGATCGGTTAATGCAGCAGCAACCACACCGAGAGTTAGTGGAATCGTGAGTAAACTTTCATTAATCCACCAGGGAACAAAGACCACGCCGGTCAATGCTATAAAAATACGGATGCTATAGAGCAGATTACTGTTATAAAAGTAACGACGAAGCCCTAATATCAATGAAATCACATCCGTATCCTGTTACTCATCATGAAATAATGCAGTCTTAAGGCTGCTGGAGCTGACGTTTGGCTTTAGAAATACGGGCTTGTTGCGCGATTTCAACCGAAACAACACGGCGACCAACAGGCCAGAGTGCGATAACGGCTATTTTGAAGTTAGCAATTCCCACCGGAATACCAATAATGGTAATACACTGAGCGATACCGGCACAGATATGAGCCAAACATAACCACCAGCCAAAAAAGATAAACCAAAAAATATTTAACGCAGTACCACCCGCGTTCATTAATGTGTTTTTCTCATCAGGATTGAGATCGTCAACGTGTATGGCTTCATTACCAAATGGAAACAATGATAGCTTAGTTATTTCCCAACAAGAGCGTGTTAATGGCAGCGTAAAAATAAGCACAATGGTCACGATTGTTGCCAGTAACCATCCTAATGTTGTGAATACACCACCAAGAATAAAATTAAGTATATTTAATATACTACGCATCAGATAACTCCAGACAAGAATAAAAGAATAAGTAAAACAGGCGTATTGTTACGGTTTATTCAGTTTTACTCAATGAAAAAGAGTCGTCGATCCTATTTCCAGCCGATAAATTCAGTATATTTCGCAGTTTCTGGCTGGAGAGCTCGGTGTAATAAAGGGTAAACTGTGATTTGAATATTTAGGTATAAAACGGGCGTTATTAACACTATGGAATTGAAATCAACTTCAGTTGGGCAACATTTGGCACAGCATCCCTATAATCGGGTAAAGATGTTGAATGCTGGCGTTGAAGTCAGTGGTTCAAAACATGCTTATACTATCCCGTTCAATCAATTAATCGCTGTTCGTTGCAAAAGAGGCATAGTCTGGGGAGAGTTGGAGTTTGAATTGCCCGGACAAAAAGTAGTTCGTCTTCACGGCACCGAGTGGCAAGAAACTCAGCGGTTCTATCATCATTTAAACGGCGTCTGGCAGCAATGGGGAGAGGAGATGAGCCAGCTTGCTGCCGATATGTTAAAACAGCAAGCCGAAAAGATTAATGATCGTTTACGACAGGAACGCTGGCTTACTCAGAATGATCTAACAGAGATTCAGGATGAAGTAACAGTCGTTGTGAGTTCGGTACCATTACCCGTTGAACGTTTAATGGAGTTTGCCAATTGCCAGCCTTGCTATGCGTTTTGTTCAAAGTGGCTAACTTCTGGCAATCAACTGATTGATAAAACTAATCAGCATTGGGTGCAAACAATGCTAAAACAACATCGTGAATTTTTTGATCGTATAGAATCCCAACCGCTTAACGAAGCGCAATGCAGAGCGGTAATTAGTGGTGAAAGGAATGTACTGGTTTTAGCCGGTGCGGGAAGTGGCAAAACATCCGTTTTAGTTGCCAGAACCGGGTGGTTACTGTATCGCAAAGAAGCAACGGCAGAAGAAGTGTTGTTATTAGCATTTGGACGTAATGCCGCTGATGAAATGAATAACCGTATACAACAACGTTTGGGCAGAACCGATATTCAGGCTAAGACATTTCATGCATTGGCACTATTGATAATAAGTCAATGCAGCAAGAAAGTGCCGGTGATTAGTAAGCTGGAAACAGATACTAAGACACGGCAGAATTTTTTAATTCAGCAATGGCAATCTGAGTGTGCAGAGAAAAAGAGTCAGGCATCAGGCTGGAAGAACTGGCTGTCCCAAGAGTTGGGGTGGCAACTGCCGGAAGACGCTTTTTGGAAAGATGGCGCGCTATCTGAACGTTTGGCGGTAAGGCTGGACTACTGGCTTGGTTTAATTCGTAATCATGGCGGAAGTCAGGCGGAAATGGTTGAGTCAGCCCCGGACGAATTGAAAGCTGACTTTCAAAAGAAAATTCGCTTATTATCACCATTATTAAAAGCCTGGAAAAAAGCCTTAAAAGAAGAAGGTGCGATAGATTTTCCCGGATTGCTGCATCAGGCGGTTAACTGGATTGAAAAAGGGAAGTTTGTTAATCCCTGGCGTCATATTTTGGTGGATGAGTTTCAGGATATTTCACCTCAACGGGCGGCGTTGATTAATGCGTTACGCGCTCAACAAGCGGAAAGTAGCCTGTTTGCTGTGGGTGATGACTGGCAGTCTATATATCGATTTAGTGGTTCGGAACAATTACTGACTGCAAACTTTAATCATATCTTTGGGGTCGGTGAACAGTGCAATCTGGATTTAACTTATCGCTTTGGCCAAAGTATCAGCGATCTTACCAGTCGCTATATTCAGCAAAATCCGTCCCAGATAAAAAGGGATATCTCCAGTCTGGCTCGGGGGGAAAAGCATCCCATTACTATTTTGCCAGATAATCAACTGGAAGCATTGTTTGATAAGCTAAGTAGTTATGTGAAGCAGAATGAACGTATTCTTGTTCTGGGGCGTTATCACTATTCTAAACCGGCTATTTTGGCAAAAGCATCCACACGTTGGCCAAAACTGAATATTGAATTTATGACCATGCATGCCAGCAAAGGGCAGCAGGCCGAATATGTGATTATTACCGGATTACATTCAGGGCGCGATGGTTTCCCATCGGTAGAAAGCGGTTCTGTGATTGAGCAGGTACTATTACCGCAAACGGAGCGTTTTCCTTATGCAGAAGAGCGGCGTTTACTGTATGTAGCATTAACTCGCGCCAAATATCAGGTGTGGCTATTGCAGGATGTTGAATCACCATCAATATTTGTTAAGCAATTAGCGGATACTGGTGCAGTAATAAAACGAAAACCTTAAGTCTGCTGTCTGACAAACAGACTTAAGGTTATAAGCGTAGTTTTATTTCAGACGTTCTTGCAGGTATTTCTGATAATCAGGAATATCAATGACGATCTCTTTTTCAAACAGCCCTGAACATATCAGCATATCGGCCGTTGCCCGGTTAGTCGCAACCGGAATATTCCAGACGGTTGCCAGTCGTAATAAGGCTTTAACATCCGGATCGTGAGGGACAGCATTTAGCGGATCCCAAAAGAAGATTAATACATCAATTTTACCTTCAGAAATCATCGCCCCAATTTGTTGGTCGCCACCCATCGGACCACTAAGCATACTGGAAACCGGAACATTTGTTGTTCTTTGAATTAAATTACCGGTAGTTCCTGTGGCGAAGAGTTTATGTTTGGCCAGAACAGACTTGTTATCTTCGGACCATTTCAACAGATACTGCTTACAGTGATCGTGAGCAACCAATGCAATGTTCTTTTGTATTGGAATTGTGCGTGTTGTTAGTTGCATATAAAACCAAACCTCTATTTAATCAGTTATTCTGTATAGACTACTGAAACTCCGTTTCGGAAAAAAGCGATAATATATAAAAGTGTACATCTTATTGATCTTTGCCTTGACCGAAGCACTGACCTGATGATTAAACTGAATTAAAGCAGAAAATTACTTGAGGGAGTAACTGACAATGAAAGAAAGTGAAATAAAGAGTGTGTTACAGCAAGTTAAAACTATCGCTTTGGTTGGCGCGAGTGACAAGCCCGCTCGAGCCAGTTATGTCGTGATGGCCTATTTATTGTCTCAGGGATACGAGGTTATTCCTGTTAGCCCTAAATTGGCAGGGCAAACCTTACAAGGGCAAAAAGTTTATGCCAGTTTAAAAGAGATAGGTTGTTCGATTGATATGGTTGATGTGTTCCGTAATTCAGATGCCGCTTATGAAGTTGCAGAAGAGGCGATAGCGATTAACGCTAAGGTTTTGTGGTTGCAGTTAGATGTGATTAATTATGAAGCTGAATCCATCGCTCAGAAGGCGGGTTTGAAAGTGGTGATGAACCGCTGTCCAAAAATTGAAATTAAAAAATTGGGTTTAGAGAAGGCGCTCTAGAGAGAAACATCAGGCCGTATTTTTATAAAGGTAGGGGGAGTGGCGTTAAAATCGACAAAAAACATTGTTTTTGATGTTTTTTCAGCCGAACGATCAAAATAGCTGAATTATCCTCTTTACAAGGCACCTCAAGCTGTTCTATATTTCACGCCGTTGCGGAGGAGTGGCCGAGCGGCTGAAGGCAACGGTCTTGAAAACCGTCGATGGGCAACCATCCGTGAGTTCGAATCTCACCTCCTCCGCCAAATAAATCAACGGGTTAGCGAAAGCTAGCCCGTTTTGCTTTATGGGTGTTGGAAGAGACTTGGAAGATTGACTTGGAAGATTTTCACTTTTTGGTGCTCACTTTAAATTAACTTTTAATTAACAAATCTATTTTTTTGCTCGGAAATTACAGGTACATCCAATGATGGGGTGACTGCAATTTTCCGGTCATATGTAAGGACTTGTTGTTCTGTTTTATGGCCACTGAATAACTGTTTTTCTTTTGATGAACCTGTGTAATCTGATATTCCTTTGGCCTTTATGTCATGGTAAGTGAACGAAAGAGGGCGACCAAGTTTTTCTGATGCTTGTTGCCTGGCATCAACCCACCAGTTATTTAGCGTTTTTATTGTTAACCGCTCACCAAGTGTATTAACTACGATATAGTCATTACGTGATTTCGGCGGCATAGCTTTTTTTGCTAAATCCAATGCGTTCCTTAAACGCTGTGTCCATGCTTTGATCTGCTTCTTCCCAGTTTTGCCCTGTTGGATATAAAAACCAGCTTCCAGCTCATCTAACCATTTGGCTTTTGCAACATCACCGGCTCTACTTGCGCATAAATACGCTATTTCCATGGCCACCTTTAACCGGTCGCTGGCAAATGAATACACCGCTTCGTATATAGGAACTATTTTTAGTGGAGATATCCGGTTTTCTGTAACTGGTCGGGATAATCCAACAGATACTTATATTTTGATTCAGGCACTGGATGGTTATGATGCGTACTTAAACGCAATTGTCAGCCAGACTATAGCAAAAGGATATACTCAACGTAACGTATATGATGCCGTGATGCGAACACTTGAACCTTATGGCATTACTGGTGGGCGAACCCCTGCGTTTAGTAGTTTTGTATCACCTCGGGGCATCACTCTGTTTGGTCGCTCCCGTGATGTTCTTGATGATATAGCGTCTCAATGCGGAACCAGTTGGCAATTTGTTGATGGTAAAGTTGAGATGCCAGGTAAAAATGAAGCTGTTCATGAGGCTGTGGTGCTGAATAGCGAAACTGGATTGGTCGGTATGCCACAGCAAACGATAGGTGCTGGCGTTAATGTTCGATGCCTTATTAACCCTAACATCCGATTAAATGGGTTAATTAAGTTAGATCAGGGTTCTGTCTATCGAGCCTCGTTATCTAATTCGGACATTCAAATGTCAGGCGGTCCGTTGGGTGAGCAAACAGATGCTAACGGAAATATCTATGTTGATGGTGTCCCTCGTCCTCCGGCCAGCATTGCAACTGATGGAGTTTATATCGTGCGTGGAATTATGTATAAAGGTGATACGCGCGGAAATGATTGGTTTATGGACATGATGTGTGAGGCGCGTGGGGCGGCAGATCTGCTATCTACAACAGCTCAAGAGAGAGAGTGTATTAATGAAACATAACCTTGTCGTTAAAATCCCAACTATTGCTTTGCTGCTTTTATTTTGTGGCTCGGCATTGGCCGCCAGTAAGTGTGGAAAATACAGACTTGATGCAGGGAATGATGGTTGGACAAGGGTTAATAACGAAAAGGTTACATCACAAAAAATCAGTTTTTTAAAGGGAAAGGATGACTGGGATAATGTGAAAATTGATATGGGACTTATGCCAGCACGCGATGGAAACATGTATGGATTTGAGTTCATCAAGCGAAACGGAAAAGCCTTTTTAAATGTCCAACTTCTGCAAAACAGTATGGATGCGCCCAGAATAATAGGGACGTTTGATTGTAAAAAGGTGAAGTAATAGTCTCAGGTATCTTTATATATTGGATAGTTAAGTGTTATGCTCAAATCAAGAATTAGTTACGTGAACATATAAATTATGGCTGCCCCTACCCCTAAACTTATTACAGATAGCCTGTTTGAAAAGTTATTTCCCTCTCTAGAAAGTGGTAAGAACTTGCTTGGAGAATGGGAGATTTTCAATATTATCAGGGAAGCTAAAAAAATTCCTAATGAAGAGCAATCCTCTTCAGTTATTGGACTTGCGTATATAGTCTTAGGCGATATTAATAAAGGTAGTGAATATTGTGAACGAGCAATTGAGCTGAATCCATATGTTTCCGCTGTGTGGTCAAATTATGCCATAGCTGTAGGCCATAAAAATAAACATTCTCTGCAACGAAATATACTTAAACGCGGAGTTGAATATAATCATCCTTCGGTCATTAAGTTTGCTTATCTAGTTGCAGCATTATGGGTTGATGTTGCTGAAATGAAAAGGTTACATGATTTAGTTTTAGCATACTCTACAGAAGATTTGGATGAGCATCAGAGGCACAACATGGCAAAGGCGCACGTCATTTTTGACTCATTAGTAGATAGAGATGTAGAAAGCCATGAGTTGTCTGAAATTGTTAACTTGGTTATTGATATTGTAGGTCGTGACGCAGATTTAGTGGTAATGATTGATCGTCAGATACCATCCGATGATCTTATCGTGCATTTCTTCTGACTTTGAGAAGCAGATAGTCTTGCGGGTCAACCGTTTAAGATGGGTTCGCAAA
>NZ_JAJNAG010000016.1 GCF_021010575.1 Limnobaculum eriocheiris
GAGGTGGAATGACCGTTTCGGATCACATCACTCGTTTCAGAACAGCGGGGACAAACTACATCAATCTTTGCCATCAATCATCCAAAGGGCGAAGAATACCACAACACTAAATATGCGTCACGACCCAATGTCGTCCAGTAAGGCGATATGCAGACCGCGTATGTCCCCGGTGCAAGAAAATGCGTTGGTTAGATTATGCTGACGCATTTCGGCTTTCAGACTTTGCTGCGGTGGTGTGGCACGGTGACGAATAAGAATATCTTCACGATAAGGAACCTTGAGCCAATGAGCCATCCGACGGGCAATTAGCGCGGTCTGATTAAATCCTCGTTTCCAGTGGCGGGTATGGTGTAGTGGCACACTCAGCAATAGCTGTGGGCGTTTGAGCTGTCGGTGGCGTCGCGCATCAAGCCAGCTTAAAAGCAGCAATCGTGAAAGCAGAGGGGCGTATTTATCCTCTCCATAAAACTTCAGTCGGGTGATAAAGTATTTCACCGGATAACAATAATCACTGACGGCAATAAGCTGTGACCAGGCTGGGGGCTTTTGCTGGCATTCATTGCAGGGCGATAATCGTTGCTCCGCTGGCAAACCACAGCGATAGCAACAGTCAGGTAATGCGGGCAACAGGCTTAAACAAATACTGCAAATGCCGTGTTGAGCGATTGCCAGCGGGCGCTGACAGAGCCAGCATAAGCTATCGATAAGAGGCATAGTAGGTTATCTTCCTTTGATGGTTTTTTCCTGACGGACTTGCTGAGTGGACTTTACTTCATGACATCTCTTTACTGGCGGACTTTTGGCGAAGGTCATATCGATCTTGTGCTGTTGCACGGATGGGGGCTGAATGCCGAGGTCTGGGGTTGCATTACAGACAGACTTACGCCGCATTTTCGACTTCATCTGGTAGATTTACCCGGTTATGGCCGCAGTCAGGGATTTGGTGTTCTTGACCTGAATGAGATGGCCGGGGTCGTGCTGGAAAAAGCGCCTCAGCAGGCGCTATGGCTCGGATGGTCAATGGGAGGGCTGGTAGCCAGTAAAATTGCATTAATCGCGCCAGAGCGAGTTCAGGCGCTGATTAGCGTGGCTTCTTCCCCTTGTTTTTGTGCCAGAGATGAAGAGCAGTGGCCGGGTATTCGTGCTGATGTGTTACGCGGTTTTGAAGCGCTACTGAGTCGCAACTTCGAACAGACCGTCGCTCAGTTTATGGCGCTACAAACTCTGGGGGCTCCCGATGCCCGCAATGATGCTAAAAAGCTAAATCAAGTGGTGCTGAATTGCCCAATGCCGGAGGTCAGCGTATTACACGGTGGATTGCACTTGCTGGCAGAGAATGATTTACGTCAGGCATTGGTTAACCTGCCTGTACCTATGTTGCGAATTTATGGCTCCCTTGATGGGCTGGTACCAAGGCGGATTATCCCCCGGCTGGATGCGCTATGGCCGCAATCCCGTTCGATTCTTATTAACCACGCGGCCCATGCGCCGTTTATCTCTCATCCCGATGAGTTTTGTCATCAGATAGTGAGTTTTTTCCGGGAGCTCTCGTAAGCACCGCCTGATTCAGACGGAGATATGCTTTTTGATGCGGTAGGCTTCGGTCAGGCACTTTTTACCGTCAGGGCAGTCCTTACAGTTGCCGATCAGACAACTGCTGTCTGCTTCTACTCGTTCAATTTTTCCCATTGCTTCCAGCTGTTTTAGCATGGCCTGCATTAATGCAGGCGGTTGGTCAAACTGACGGCTGAGTTGGTTTAGTTCCGCGATGCCCTGTAAGGCTATGGCATCGCGGATAGTTATTAAGCTGACCATTTTAGTGGCAATGTCCCGCTTTATTTTTACAACAAGTATCCGCATCCGCTTTTGGCATTCTGGTGATCACCCTGTCGCGCAAGTGATACAGAGCATACATCAGAAGCAGGTTAAATATCATAATGGCTGCAATAATCACGGTGCTCTGCTGCGGATGAGCCGAAAAATTGGCGATTTGATAAAACGTCGCCGACAGACTGTAGGCAATATCTAACCCCCAGAAGATAGAGAACATCATCCAGCCCTTGCTGCTCTCACGGGCAATGGCTCCCATAACCGAAACGCAAGGAACATAAAGCAGCACAAAGATCAGATAACTATAAGCGGCAGAAATACTGCCAAACTTACTGCTCATCACGCCCATAGAAGTGCCGTTCATTTCTCCGTCGCCTTTACTGGCTTCAATTGGATTACTTAATGCGCGGAGAGTAAAGGTGCCTTTCAGGCTGTCCCAGGTTTCTGTTACCGCACCTTCCAGTTCCGTCAACAGATTGAAGTTTTCATAGTCAAATGGCGCGTTGGTAATCTGCTCTGCGGTGTATAGGGTATTTAGCGTACCTACCACTACTTCTTTCGCCATGGCACCGGTAATTAAACCAACGGTCGCCTGCCAGTTATCCTGAGTAACGCCAATTGGATGAAGCAGCGGTGTTAGTACCTTACTGGTAGAAGCCAGTGCCGAATCATTCATGTTATTCACCGGCTTGCCGGAAAATGAAAAGCTGTTAAGACCACCAATTAATATGCTGGCAATAACGATAACGGTACCGGCACGCAACACGAAGCCTTTCAGACGCTGCCAGGTTTGCAACAGCAGACTTTTAACGTGGGGAACGTGATAAACCGGCAGCTCCATAATAAAGGGCGTCGATTCACCGCGCATAATGGTGTATTTCAGCATCAGGCCGGTAAGAATGGCGACCACAATACCCAGCAGGTACAACGAGAAGACCACCAGTGCGCCATCTTTACCAAAAAAGGCAGCGGAGAACACCGCAAAGATTGCCAGCCGGGCACCGCAGGACATAAACGGAGCCATCAGTATGGTGATTAAACGTTCGCGCGGCGCATCCAGAGTACGGGTGCCCATAATGGAAGGAACGTTACAGCCAAAGCCGACGATCAGTGGAACAAACGATTTTCCGGGCAATCCCAGCGCATACATCAGCTTGTCCATAACGAAAGCAGCGCGGGCCATATAGCCGGAGTCTTCCAGAAATGCGAGGAACAGATACATCAGGCCAATTTGCGGTACCAGAGGTAATACCGTGTTAATACCGCCGCCAATACCCTGTGCCAGAAAAATCGTCAACCATTCAGGGAAGTTTAGCGTATGACCAACCCATTGAATACCTGAGATAAAAATGGCCGCAGAGCCAACGTCAAACAGCGGTTGCAGTGCACCACCGATATTGATGGCTAATACAAACATCAGATACATCACAAACAGGAAAATAGGTAACCCAAGCCAGCGATTAATCACGATTTTATCTAAAGCTAGGGTCAGTTTACTCGGCTGTGCCTGACTCAGGTTATGGACATCGTGGCAAATGGTAGCAATGGTTTGATAACGGGCATCAGCAATAATGAGCCCCGGATCTTCCTGATAATGCTCTTGCAGCACAGAACGTGCCTGGGATAACTGAACTTCTGCGGCGCCGGATAGCGACCGGCTATAAATATCGCCTTCTAACATTTGCAGACCCAGCCAGCGGGTTTGCTGGTCCGGCAGTTGGGATGGCATCAGACTGGCCAGTTTCGCGGCCTGCTCTTCAACGATATCCGGATAAGTGATTAACGATTGATGCTGGTTAGGCTGTAGCTTATCAATAGCAGACTTTAGCCCTTTCAGGCCTTTCCCTCGGGTTGAAACCAGAGGAATAATCGGGCAACCCAGCTTTTTAGATAATGCTTCAATATCAATTTCAATATGCTGGTCATGGGCAATATCCAACATATTGAGAGCGATAATGCAGGGGATACCTAACTCTAATAATTGCAGTGTTAAATAGAGGCTACGCTCCAGATTGGAGGCATCCATTACGTTGAGCAGCAGGTCAGCTTCACCGCTCAGGATATAATGACAGGCAATCTGCTCATCAAGGGATGTGTGTTCAGAGATGGTCGTGAGTGAGTAGGTTCCCGGCAAATCTACCAGCGTAACCTGACTGTTATCGGTTTTGAAATGGCCTTCCTTACGCTCAACGGTAACCCCAGCCCAATTCCCTACGCGTTGGCGCGAGCCGGTGAGCTGATTAAACAGCGTGGTTTTACCTGAGTTTGGGTTACCGATTAACCCGATAGTAAGTTGTTTCATTTTTTAGCCAAAAAAGATAAAAGTGAATAATGCTTCTGTGTATCGAACCGGTTTTAATTTATTCGACCAGTGCGAGTTTAATAAAATTCAGGTCTTTCTTGCGTAGAACTAAACACACCCGAGGAGTTTCAATTTGAATCGGATCGCCTAATGGTGCCACGCGAATAACGCGAAATACTGAACCGGGTAACAGCCCCAAAGACAGCAATTTTTGACGATATGCAGGATTGATCTCAGGAGTAAACCCGGTAATTTTGTATGAGCACTGAGGTTGTAGAGGAGTCATAATGTTCTGGTTAACCTTAACTCATGTTTATAACAGCATAAGATTTGTCTGAAAATGGTCTTGAGCAGTAAATAGTATTTTGAATTCTGCTTCCTGCGATAAACTGTATCATCCCGCCATTTATGCAATGCCTTATGCCCATAATGGTAATGTTATTAAGAATGATTATCGTACACAATGTCAAGAGACTCACCAAGCGTAAATAATTATTACTGCCTTTGTCTACCAATATAAGCTGAAACAGATAGAGGGATCTTGAAAAACCGAAGGGCAAATTTAACCGGATGATTTTTAACGCATTGACTGTGTTGTGATTTATTTAATGCGTGTTGTGGTGTCTCAGAAAATGATACCGGTGGATTTTTTATTATTTAACAAGCGAATAAATAAATTAGGCTTATTTTATAGGCGATTAGGCGAAATTTGTTATTTCTATTTATCCGAAAGGTTAATGATATCCTGGTTAAATAAGTTAATGTCTTTTTTTTGATTTAAATCAAACTGAATAATCATCACGGCTGCGGTCAGATAATATTTTTCATCGACAGCCGTGATAATTCATTACATATCTGTCAGCGTTTCATTTTATGTAACGCGGCAGCCAGTGCATCGCCCATGGCGCTATTATTACCACCGGAAGCAGGTTTCGCTTTTGGTGGTGCAGAACGACGCTGTGGTTTGCTGTCGTTGTCGGCCGATGCCGATTTCCGGCTATTACCTTCTCCTGGCTGTTCATCTAACCGCATGGATAAGGCAATACGTTTACGGTCCAGATCGACTTCCATTACCTTAACCTTAACGATATCACCCGCTTTGACCACGGTATGAGGGTCTTCGACAAATTTATCGGCCAGCGAAGAGATGTGCACCAGACCATCCTGATGTACACCGATATCCACAAATGCACCAAAATTAGTCACGTTAGTCACGGTGCCTTCCAGAATCATACCAATATTAAGATCGTTCAGGGTTTCCACCCCTTCCGCAAAATTAGCGGTTTTAAACTCAGGGCGAGGGTCGCGCCCTGGTTTTTCCAGCTCTTTTAAAATATCGGTCACGGTAGGTACACCAAAGCGTTCATCGGTAAAGTCAGAGGCTTTGATACCGCGCAGAGCATCAGGGCTACCCATCAGGTCATGCAGGGTTTTATGGGTTGCCTGCAATATGCGTTCAACTACCGGATAGGTTTCCGGGTGAACCGTTGAGGCATCCAGCGGGTTATCACCCTGATTAATACGCAGGAAGCCTGCGCACTGCTCAAATGCTTTCGGACCAAGGCGGCTCACATCCATTAACTGGCTGCGGTTATTAAAACGGCCATGGGTATCGCGCCAGTCAACAATATTCTGCGCAATCACCCGGCTTAAACCGGCAACGCGGGTTAATAAAGGCACCGAGGCGGTATTCAGATCGACGCCAACGGCGTTTACGCAATCCTCAACGACTGCATCCAGACGACGGGCCAGTAAAGTTTGGCTAACGTCATGCTGATACTGACCAACGCCAATGGATTTTGGTTCAATTTTGACCAACTCTGCCAGTGGGTCTTGCAGGCGACGGGCAATAGACACGGCACCACGCAAAGACACGTCCAGATCGGGGAATTCCAGTGCAGCCAGTTCAGACGCAGAATAGACCGAAGCTCCTGCTTCACTGACGATAACTTTCTGACCTTTTACTTCCGGGTACTGACGCTGTAGCTCCAGGTAGAATCGCTCCGTCTCCCTTGACGCCGTGCCATTACCAATGGCGACCAGCTCTACGTTATGTTTAATACAAAGCGCCGCAACAATCGCCGCCGCTTTGGCTGCCTGACCGGTATGTGGATAAATGGTATCTGTGGCTACCAGCTTACCGGTAGCATCAACCACTGCGACTTTTACACCGGTACGCAGGCCAGGATCCAGACCCATAGTAGCGCGCATTCCCGCCGGAGCCGCCATCAATAAATCATGCATATTGCGGGCAAAAACGTTGATAGCTTCATCTTCAGCCCGCTCTCTCAGGCTGCCCATCAGTTCGGTTTCCATATGCATCAAAATTTTGATACGCCACGTCCAGTTAACCACCGCTTTACGCCAGCTATCCGCCGGAGCATTGTTCAGACGTAAATTCAGATGGTCGGCAATAATTTGCTCGCAATAGCTTTCACGCGGTGGTTCATCATGTTGCGGATCGGCGTTTAAAGACAGGCTTAAAATGCCTTCATTGCGGCCGCGGAACATAGCCAGTGCACGGTGAGACGGGGTGCCTGAAATTGGCTCCTGATGGGCGAAGTAATCGCGGAATTTTGCCCCTTCCTGCTCTTTACCTTCCAGTACGCGGGAGGTCAGATACGCATTTTTCCACAGGTACTCACGTATTTTGCCAAGTAGCGCAGCGTCTTCTGAAAAGCGCTCCATCAAAATGTAGCGGGCACCGTCCAGCGCGGCTTTGGTATCTGCCACACCCTTATCATTGTCGACATAAGGCAGTGCGGCTTGCTCGGGTTCCTGCTGTGGATCTTGCCATAACAGGTCCGCCAATGGCTCCAAACCGGCTTCAATGGCGATCTGCCCACGGGTACGGCGTTTAGGTTTATAAGGCAGATAGAGGTCTTCCAGCTCGGTTTTACTCATAGTGCCATTAATGGCGGAAGCCAGCTCGTCTGATAGCTTGCCCTGTTCGTCAATGGATTTCAGAATAGTCTGGCGACGGTCTTCCAGTTCGCGCAGATAGACCAGTCGGGTTTCCAACTGTCTGAGTTGAGTATCATCCAGCCCGCCGGTGACCTCTTTACGGTAACGGGCAATAAAGGGAACGGTGTTGCCCTCATCTAATAAGTTAATGGTGGACAGAACCTGTTCAGGTCTTACCTGTAGCTCATTGGCAATAGTGCGACTTAATAGATTATTCATAAACCCTATATCTGTCTGAGTGAAAAATTAGAGTCGTTATACGGATTACTGAATAAAAATGCCAGAAGAAACCAACGCAAGACCTGCTGAATCACTATAAACTAAGGTGAAAATATTCTGATTAAGCTACAATTTGAAATAGTTTGAAGTGCAGAGAATCTAATGGCAAAAAGCAATTACATCACCCGTCAGGGCTGGGAAGCGCTGGACAAGGAACTCAAGTATTTATGGCGTGAAGAGCGCCCGGTGGTGACTCAGGCGGTATCTGAAGCTGCCGCCATGGGAGACCGCTCTGAAAATGCTGAATACATCTACGGTAAGAAACGGTTGCGTGAAATTGACCGCCGGGTTCGCTTTCTGACTAAGCGTCTGGAAGTCTTAAAGATTGTTGACCCAAACCCGCAACAGGAAGGCAAAGTGTTTTTTGGTGCCTGGGTTCAGGTGGAGAACGAAGAGGGAGAGATCAACGTTTTCCGGCTGGTGGGGCCTGATGAGTTTAATCCGGCGAAAAAGTGGATCTCTATCGATTCGCCGGTGGCCAGGGCACTGATTGGTAAAAAAGTGGATGATGAAGTGAGTGTTGAGACACCGAATGGTCGGGTTAGCTATTGGGTGTTAGAGATTCGCTATCAACCTTTTGAAGAGTAGAGCTTTTTTAAATCGGTTAACGATGCTGGTAACAGTGGGTTAATTGATGGGCGTTATAGCGCTGACCAGACACAAGTTTACAGTGATTAATCCTTGTAACAATTTTCCCGTGTCAGTTATGCAAATTGTGTTGTCTCAGCTAAACCTATTTTGAGATTTGAGTTTAGCTGTTCACAGGAAACCTTTGGAGCGAAATCATGCAAGAGAACCATAAGATTCTGGTCGTTGATGACGATATGCGTCTGCGTAGTTTATTAGAACGTTATCTGACCGAGCAGGGCTTTCAGGTACGTGGCGTTGCAAATGCCGAACAGATGGATCGGTTATTAACCAGAGAATCTTTCCACCTGATGGTACTCGATTTGATGCTCCCTGGTGAGGACGGGTTATCCATTTGCCGCCGTCTGCGTAGCCAGAGTAATCCGATACCTATCATTATGGTTACCGCCAAGGGTGAAGAGGTTGACCGTATTGTCGGTCTTGAAATTGGCGCGGATGATTATATTCCTAAGCCATTTAATCCAAGAGAGCTGTTGGCCCGAATTCGTGCAGTGTTACGTCGTCAGGCCAATGAACTTCCCGGTGCTCCATCTCAGGAAGAAGCGGTTATCGTATTCGGTAAATTCAAGCTGAACCTGGGTACCCGTGAAATGTTTAAAGACGATGAGCCAATGCCGTTAACCAGCGGTGAATTTGCGGTGCTTAAAGCATTGGTCAGCCATCCGAGAGAGCCATTATCGCGAGATAAGCTGATGAATCTGGCTCGTGGTCGTGAGTATAGTGCGATGGAGCGTTCTATTGATGTTCAAATTTCTCGCCTGCGCCGTATGGTGGAAGAAGATGCGGCACATCCGCGTTACATTCAAACCGTATGGGGATTAGGTTACGTTTTTGTGCCGGACGGTAGCGCTGCATGACTTTTTGGCGGTTTCCTCCCCGCAGTGCGGTTGCACGTACTCTATTACTGATTGTTTCTTTGCTGTTTATCAGCCTGGTGACAACCTACTTTGTAGTGTTGAACTTTGCTATTTTGCCAAGTATTCAGCAGTTTAATAAAGTACTGGCCTATGAAGTGCGGATGTTAATGACCGACCGTTTAAAACTTGAGGATGGAACTTATCTGATCATTCCTCCCCAATTCCAGCAAGAGATGTATCGGGAATTGGGGATTTCATTACATACTGATGCATCTGCCGAAGAGAGTGGATTACGCTGGTCACAGCGTTATGACTTTCTCAGTAAGCAGATGGAGCAACAGCTCGGTGGGCCAACAGAGGTTCGCATTCAACTGGGGAATCATTCCCCGGTGGTGTGGCTGAAAACCGAGCTTTCTCCCAAGGTTTGGGTAAGAGTTCCTCTGACCGAGATACGTCAGGGGGAGTTTGCTCCACTATTTCGCTATACCCTGGCTATCATTCTGATGGTTATTGGGGGAGCCTGGTTATTTATACGTATTCAGAACCGACCGCTGGCCGATCTTGAACATGCGGCTCAACAGGTAGGGATGGGTATGACTCCGCCACCATTGAGAGAGTATGGTGCATCTGAAGTCCGCTCTGTGACGCGGGCATTCAACCGTATGACGTCCGGTGTTAAACAGTTGGATAACGACCGAACATTACTAATGGCTGGCGTTAGCCACGACCTGAGAACACCCTTGACCCGAATTCGTCTGGCAACTGAAATGATGGGGTCAAAAGAGGACTATCTGGCCGAGTCGATTAATAAAGATATCGAAGAGTGCAATTCCATTATTGAGCAGTTTATTGATTACCTGAGTACCGGCAGAGAGCAACATACTGAGCCGGGGGATATTAATATTATTTTGGCTGAAGTCGTGTCTGCCAGTGGATTAGATCAGGATATTGCTACTGATTTATATCATGGTGAGTTGATTGCAAGTATTCATCCACTTTCGATTAAGCGCGCTATTGTTAATCTGATTGTTAATGCTTCACGTTATGGCAATGGCTGGATAAAGGTAAGCAGCGGCAAGGAAGAGGGCAGGGTGTGGTTTCAGGTAGATGATGATGGCCCTGGTATTCCTGAAGATCAGTTAGAAATGTTATTTCAGCCCTTTGTTCGTGGTGATAGTGCCCGTAGTATCAGTGGTACGGGTCTGGGGCTATCGATTTTACGCCGTATCATTGATGGTCATGATGGTGAGATCATGATGGGAACCAGTGAACGAGGTGGATTGAGCGTGAAGATTTATCTGACGGAGAGTAAACCTGAAGAGTAATCATCTTTGTCAGTAATACAGGTTCTGATAAAGGAAAATGCGCCAAAGTGAAGTGACCCCCAATAGTTGGACAATCAATTATTGGGGGTCTTTTTATGTCTAAATACAGTCGAGAGTTAAAAATCACTCTTGCTAATCAGCATTACTTCGCTTTTGGACCAACCGCAACCAGTGCCGCACCTGCCGGAGTATCGGTATATTTGTCAAAGTTAGTGACAAACAGGTCTGCCAGTTTTTCTGCTTTCTCTTTCCATTCTGCTTCACTGGCGTAAGTATCACGCGGATCCAGAATCGCAGGGTTTACACCCGGCAGAGAGGTTGGCACCGCCAGATCGAAGATTGGCAGTTGGATAGTGTCTGCCTTTTCGATTTCACCGTTCAGAATGGAGTCGATAATGGCGCGGGTATCTTTAATAGATATACGTTTGCCGGTACCGTTCCAGCCGGTGTTAACCAGATAAGCCTGCGCACCAGACGCTTTCATTCTCTTCACCAATACTTCAGCATACTGGGTTGGGTGCAATGAAAGGAATGCCGCACCAAAGCAGGCCGAGAAGGTTGGTGTTGGTTCAGTAATTCCGCGTTCAGTACCTGCCAGCTTGGCAGTAAAACCAGACAGGAAGTGATACTGGGTTTGATCAGGCGTTAGCTTAGATACCGGAGGCAGAACGCCAAATGCATCTGCGGTTAAAAAGATAACCTTTTTCGCATGCCCTGCTTTAGAAACTGGCTTAACGATATTTTCAATATGATAAATTGGATAGGAAACGCGCGTGTTCTCAGTTTTTGAACCATCATCAAAGTCTACGCTGCCATCGGCACGTACCGTTACGTTTTCCAACAGGGCATCGCGTCTGATAGCGTTATAGATATCCGGTTCAGCTTCTTTAGACAGTTTAATGGTTTTCGCGTAACAGCCGCCTTCAAAGTTGAATACGCCGTCGTCGTCCCAACCGTGCTCATCATCACCAATCAACTGACGTTTTGGATCGGTGGACAGCGTTGTTTTACCGGTGCCGGACAGACCAAAGAAGATTGCCACATCACCTTTATCACCCACGTTGGCAGAGCAGTGCATAGAAGCAATGCCTTTTAACGGCAGAAGATAGTTCATGATGGAGAACATACCTTTCTTCATTTCGCCACCGTACCAAGTACCGCCGATTAGCTGGATGCGTTCTGTCAGGTTAAAGGCAACAAAGTTTTCTGAGTTTAGCCCCTGCGCTTTCCAGTTAGGGTTAGTGCACTTTGCACCATTCATTACGATAAAGTCTGGCTCAAAATTTTGCAGTTCTTCATCCGTTGGGCGGATGAACATGTTTTTTACGAAGTGAGCCTGCCATGCTACTTCAGTAATAAAACGTACTTTTAAACGCGTGTCAGGATTAGCCCCGCAATAAGCATCGACCACAAACAAACGCTTACCAGATAGCTGGTTAGCAACCAGTTTTTTCAATTCAGCCCAGACAGCAGGAGTGATAGGTTTATTATCGTTTTTACCTTTCCCCTGATCGGCCCACCAAACCGTATCGCGGCTGGTGTCATCACGAACGATATACTTATCCTTTGGTGAGCGACCGGTGAAAATACCGGTATCTACGGCAACCGCGCCTAAGGTTGTTACTGTTCCCTTCTCATATCCTTGTAAATCAGGACGGGTTTCTTCTTTATACAGGCAATCATAGCTTGGGTTGTACACTATCTCAGTGGCGTCTTGGATACCGTAGGTAGTCAAAACTTGGCGAGTGATACGTCTTGTGCTCATAATTTTTCCTTAAAAAGATGAATACTGATGTTTATTGTAAAGGCTTTCCTGACGGTGACTGAGATAACTATCAAGGATCGGCATATTGTTCTAAATTTTGATAGAAGATGCGATCCACATCTCTGTAATTGAGAAGTGAAACGATTAATGAAGGGATATGAGCAGGGAATAAAGATTAAAATGCCGGAAATAACGATATTTCATTCCCGGCAATCTGTGTATTAATGGCGAGTCTCGTTTTCTAACGTAGTGCTACCATTTAACCGTAAAGCATCAATGTCCATTTTTTCAAACAGGTAGTGATTGCCACAATAGTCACAATGAATATCAATATGGCCTTCTTCCGCAATCAGCGAATCGACTTCATCCTGTGGAAGCGTCATTAAAGCTTGCGCACTACGCTCTCTGGAACAGGTGCAATGGAAGCTCACTTTTTGCCCGTCGAACAGGGTGACATCCTCTTCATGGTATAAACGACGCAGAACTTCTTCAACATTCAGGGAGAAGAGCTCTTCAGCTTTAATGGTTTCTGTCAGCGTTGCCAGATGCTCGAATTCGCTGTCATTGCCTTTATGAGCAGGCAAAACCTGTAATAACATACCCGCAGCAGCTGCCTGCCCCTGATAAGCGCCTGTTCTGATAAACAGACGGGTAGGAAGCTGCTCTGACTGAAGGAAATAGGCTTCAATACATTCAGCAACGGTTTCACCTTCCAGACCAACTACGCCCTGATAGCGCTCACCCTCTTTAGGAATAATGGTAATAACCAGGTAACCATTGCCGATCATTTGCTTCAGCGTGAAGTTATCGTCTACCTCTCCCTGAAGGCGAGCCACGCCGCGCATCTCTTGCAGATTATTACCGTTTATAACCGCCAGCCTAACCGGGCCATCACCCTGTAGTTGAACGGTGATATCACCATCAAATTTTAGCGTAGCGGTAAGTAAACTGGTGGCAACTAACATTTCTCCCAGCAGGCGCTGTACTGCAACCGGATAATCATGGTTTTCAAGAATCTGACAATAGGTATCACTGAGCGAGATCAGCTCACCTCTGACATCATGTTTTTCAAATAAATAGCGGTGTAACAGATCTGCATTTTGCATGTGTTTTCTCTCGTTAGGGCGATGGCTATTCTCAAAACAGCGGGAGATTATTCATCATCACCATATTTAAATTTTATCAGATTACGGCGCTCTTTCTTATCCGGGCGACGATCCGGATGAGGCATGGTTAATGCGTTTAGCTTACGTGCCTGGGATATGTTCTCCCTTTTGGTCACGCTCTCCGGGGTTTCATGGTACAGCTGTTGTGCTTCGCTGGCCCCCCGGCGCTGCATACTCAAGGCGTTAACGATAATGGTTCTTTCATCGTTTCCCTGCCTCAGGCGAATTTCGGCACCCACCTCAACCAGTTTACTGGGTTTGGATCGCTGACCGTTGTAATGAACCTTGCCACCATCAACCATTTCTCTGGCTATGGCCCTCGTTTTATAAAAACGTGCAGCCCAAAGCCATTTATCCAGTCGAATACCTTGCTCTTCGGGTGGGTTTGTCATTACGGATTCTCCTGGGTGACTCCGGTAATAGATGGAGTAGCGAACTGCGCTATTGCGATTACCGGAAACATGAAACGGGGATGAAAATTGCCGATACTTCAACATATGGGCGAAATACAATAAATCAAGGTATCTCGCCCTGAGAGTGAGAAGCAGTTATTAGTTTTGTTGAACGCTGTGTCTGAAATCCTTGGCAAAACAGCGATTGTAATAACCCTGAATTTTTTCCGTCCGGCGGGAGTTTTTACGTAACCGAATAATAAGGAGGGCAATGTTATAAATCAGGCTAAGGGACATAATGATAAACAGCAGGGTGGAACCTACATAACGCCAGAATGACACCAGACTCGACTCACTGTGTAATGAGATCTTAATAGTGCCATTTTCGATGGGCTGAATCTCAATCACAATACCGCTGGCGCTGAAGTGAGTATTTAAGAGCTTGTTTGATAAGCGCTGTAACTCAATCCATTGTTTAATTGCGGTATTATCATACAGGGTATCCAATGGGATGCTTGGATGGGTCAGCTCTTTAATTTCGTCGCCGTCTACCATCTGTTTTTCATCATCATCATTACGAATATAAAACCCGCCTTTTGGCTTATTGTATAGCGCCTGTGCCGCCTGATGGGTTTGGCTGTAGAAGAATGATGAGACAATGGAGTTAACCTGTGAGCGAAGTGTATCTGCTGCCACCGGGCGCAGGAAAACATCCGTATCTTTTAATGAATGAACCTGTGATTTTTCTACCAGCTCATCCCAATCTTTTTTATTGCTCAGAATCAGCAATGACCCCTTAAGCCGACGGCAGTCACCAGAATCCTTACATAAATTCTCGGTTTTTAGCACGATGTCTGAAAAATCGGGCACTACGGTCATTCCGGCGCGTTCAGCCGTTCTGGCCAGGTCGGGATTGTTTTTTATCGCCTGATTATTTAGCGGATTAAGCTGATAGTTTATGCTATCCAGCAGCGCGATGGCATTATCAATGACTTCTGATGAAGGGAGGGAAGGTAAATTATCCGCCCCCCAATACATCTCCGTACAGTCAAAAGGCATAAAGGGATAAATAATGTCGCTACGGTAAATGGCTGGAATACTGCACATGCCGGAACCCTGAACGGTTAAGTGATCGCCAATTTCAACCTGTGAAGCTTTAAGTTGCTCTGGCGAGGTGACGCTAATGTTTGTTGAACCATCCAGCAGGGCCAGACTGAGCTCCAGTGGGCGTTTCATGGGAATTGAAGTCAGCAATAATATGATAACCAACAGCGAAGAGAGCGCCAGCACCAGATTTTTTCCCCAGTGAAGCAGCGGAAAATTAACCGACTCATTGTGCAGGGAGAGAAACTTCCCTTGTTTCACCACATAACGATTCAGATAAATATCAATATTGGTTTTATGATCGAGATCGTAACCCACATAAGGTTGCCAGTGTGGCGGATAAATCAGGTCGATAGCCCCAATAGAAATATTGGTTAATTGCCCGTTATCTGACTCACCAAATAACCCCCAACGTTTGGGAATACCGCGCAAACAGTGAATATTATATTGGGTTTGTTTTAGCTCACTGCGAAACATCCGCCATATGCCGATACCCAGCAACAGTACCGCCAGAGCAATTAGCCAGGGTAAAATTTCAGTGGAAGTGATCAGGCTGAAGAAAAGGATAATATAGGAGAGGGAGATAATAAGAGATTCATACACCTTCTTTTTTGGCTTTAAATTGTATTCAGCCATAGTCTCTTTACGCAGGCGAATCAATTCAACGTTATCACTGTTCTCTTTATCCTTTGGTGCCGGGTGCTTAAGCTGAGGTGTCGTGGTTACATCACTTGGATGTTTAGACTGTATAAAATCGGTTAGCTTATGGCCGTTTAACGAGATAACTAATGGGATAGTTTGTGTTTTGATGATATCAACCTGATTAATGTTTTCAATATAATCAATCCACTCAGGTTCTAAATAAACTTCAATACCATCAATGTAATAGCGTTTTATATTCTCTTTATCGTCAGGAGACGGTAACGACATAATTGGTGAGTTAGAAGAGTAAACGTTATCGCTATAGGGCATCAGCGCGGATTTCTGGAAGGAGCCCGATTTATTCCCCTCTTTACGCACTTTTTCCAGATATTCCAGATATTCCAGATATTCCAGATATTCGCTGATGGCCATCGTTTCATCTGTTGATAGTTTACGGGTGCTGTTATGAACAAAAGGCAGGGAGCTGGTTTGAGACTGGTTTTTTTTTGCTCTCCAGTGGATAACATATTGGTAGAGCCCTACGCCAGACAGCGCAACAAAAATGATAAGCAGTAGTATAGCGAATATGCTTATATCATTACTGGGGTACATGGATAACTCTCACTTGTTGGCCTGCCGTTCTGTCATATCTTAATGAATAAATAGGGGGTCGATTTTTTATTCGGAGAGCAATTATCAAAAACTCTCTTATTTGCACATTTTAGCGCATCACTTTTGTTTATCCGTACTATCTTATAGTTATTATCTTATAGTTAGTTGGCGATGGTATCAAAAAGCAGATGTAAACATTTGCTTATAGTAAAGTGCTATCAGCCAGAATACAAAGCCAGTAAGATGAATTGCGGGCTACTTCCAAAATATTGCCATATTAATACTTCATATTGTCAGTAATAATAAGTATAAGCCAGATAACAATTATTATTGTATGAAAGGATTTATCCCTGAGGTTTCATGAATGAGTATAGTGCAGCAAAAACCCCGGATCCTAAATGTTGAGACCATTGCCCGTTCTCGCATGTTTCGTATTCAGTCGGTTGATTTAGCTTTCAGCAACGGAGAAAAGCGGGTTTACGAACGTTTGCTGCCAGAAGGCCGTCAGGCGGTAATGATTGTGCCTGTAAGTGATGACAATATTTTATTGATTCGCGAATATGCTGTGGCCATTGAAGACTATGAGTTGGGTTTTCCTAAAGGCCTGGTAGAGCCGAATGAAGATATACTGGTGGCTGCTAACCGTGAGTTAATGGAAGAGATTGGTTATGGTGCCAAAAAACTCACCGTATTATCGAAGCTGACTCTGGCTCCGACCTATTTTGCCAGTACTATGACTATCGTATTGGCCGAAGATCTTTACCTCCAGAAGCTGGAAGGGGATGAGCCGGAACCGTTAACGCTGGTGACCTGGCCGCAGGAAACTATGCTCGATCTGCTTAGTGAGGCGGATTTTAATGAAGCGCGTAATGTTAGCGCACTGTTTTTAGCACGGGAATATTTGCGGCAGCGGGTTGAATTATAGTATTAATCAGATAATAAAAAGGCCGTTCAGTGAACGGCCTTTTTACGTTAGTTCTAAAATTTATCAGAACAGTTCATATGTGTTACCGCCGCCGTCAGTCACGGTAGTACCAACTTCAGAGTAAGCGCGGGCAGTCGGTTCAGTACCTTTTATAAAGTATTCTGAACGGCTACGGCCACCGCCTGGAAGCTGCCCTGTAGACATATCGATAGTCACGCTGATAATACCTTTCGGCTGTGGCGTGGTTTGTATCGGTAAGCCATTCAGCGCGACCTTCATATAATCAATCCAGGCTGGCTGGGCACTTTGTGCACCGGCTTCTCCACGACCCAAGCCGCGACGGTGATCGTCAAAGCCAATCCAGACTGACGTCACGGTCGATGGACCAAAGCCAGAGAACCAGGCATCTTTTGAACTGTTAGTGGTACCGGTTTTACCACCAATATCATTACGTTTCAGATCCCTTGCGGCACGCCAGCCAGTACCGTTCCAGCCACCGCCCGGTTCGCCGGAGATATCACTTTTCAGTGCATCCTGCATCAGGAAGGCTAATTCAGAGCTGATAACGTGAGGGGCATAAGGATCTGCCGGTGGCATCTTGGATGGATCAATCTTCGGTAGATTAGGGACCGGTGTAATATCGTTAACGGCATTTTCCGTTAATGGATCGACATCATCAGAACTGTCATCGGCAGGATCGGCCGGTTGTGAATCGGCTGTTGCCGCAGCCGCAGCCGCAGCCGTCGCATCTTCCTGACTGTGCAGATCAACGGTGTTACTGACCAGCGCCTGAGGTTTTGCCGTTTGACCATAAACCACAGGAATATCACAGGTAAAGCCACAGGCTACTTTTGGTTTAGCGGCAAAGATAATCGTACCGGTATCATCTTCAATTTTGGTAATAAAATAAGGGTCAATCAAATAGCCGCCATTGGCGAATACCGCATAACCACGAGCCAATTGCAGTGGGGTAAATGACGCAGCACCCAGTGCTAATGATTCAGTCCGTGAAATGTTTTGTTCCGGGAAGCCAAAGCGTTGTAGATAGTCAGCCGCATAATCCACACCAATGACACGCATTGCACGAACAATCATAACGTTTTTAGATAAACCTAAACCAACCCGTAAACGCAGAGGGCCAGCATAAGTCGGCGGTGAGTTTTTAGGTGACCAGGTTTTACCTCCGCCAACGTTTAGCGTAATAGGCAGGTCAGTTAACAGTGTGGAAAGGGTCAATCCTTTATCTAATGCTGCGGCATAAACAAAGGGTTTAATGTTAGACCCCGCCTGACGCACAGACTGAGTTACCCGGTTAAATTTACTTTGGTTAAAATCAAAGCCGCCCACTAATGCTTTTATGGCACCATCATGTGGATCTAATGAGATTAACGCAGAGTTTACACCAGGGATCTGCGACAGCATCCAGTTTTCACCGCTTTTACGGATCCAAACCTGTTGGCCAGCTTTAATAACATCGGTTACTTTTCTTGGGCTGGCGCCCATTGCCCGATCGTTAATAAAGGGTCTGGCCCAGCGCATTGCTGAGAAAGATAAAGCCAGTGTTTCGCCATCATTAAACATGACGGTCGCCTGTTGACCATCTGCTTTGGTTACAACCACAGGAATCAGCGGGCCATAGCTGGATACACCTTTCAGGAATTCAACGATCTTTTGTTTTTCCCACGGAGCTTCTGCTCCTTTCCACAAGATGTGTTCCGGGCCGCGGTAGCCGTGGCGCATATCGTAATCAATGATGTTGTTACGTACTGCGTCAGTTGCTGCGGTTTGCAAAGATTTAGTGATAGTGGTGTAAACCTTATAACCATCGGTATAAGCATTATCACCATACTTATCAATCATTTCCTGGCGAACCATCTCAGCCAGATAGGATGCGGTAAAAGCGACTTCTGGTTCATGGTAGTTAGCAACCAGCGGTGAGTTTTTAGCCTCCATATACTCTTGTTGAGTAATGTATTTCTCTTCCAGCATACGGTAAAGCACGGTATTACGGCGTACCAGAGCGCGGTCCGGATAATTGATCGGGTTATAGCTGGAGGGTGCCTTCGGTAAACCGGCGATCATTGCCATTTCGCTTAACGTCAGTTGGCTTACATCTTTACCAAAATAGACGTGTGCGGCAGCACCGATACCATAGGCTCGTGAGCCCAGATAAATCTTGTTCAGATAAAGCTCAAGAATCTCATCTTTGGTCAACGATCTTTCAATGCGAATGGCCAGAAATGCTTCTTTTGCTTTACGAACAATTGTCTTTTCAGGACTAAGGAAGAAGTTTCTCGCCAGCTGTTGAGTAATGGTACTGGCCCCTTGCTGGGCAGAACCCGCGCCAACGGTGACGATTAACGCACGGGCAATACCGATAGGGTCGAGACCGTGGTGCTCATAGAAACGGCTATCTTCTGTTGCCAGAAATGCATGAATTAACTGAGGCGGCATTTGTTTCAGCGTCACTGGAATGCGGCGCATTTCACCAAATTGAGCAATAAGCTCTCCCTCTGCGCTAAATACCTGCATAGGCATTTGTAGTTTGACCTCTTTTAACGTTGAAACGTCTGGTAGCTCCGGTTCAAGGTATTTATAGAGGCCAAAAATCACGCCAATTCCCAAAAAAAAGCAACAAATTGCAATGATGAACAAATACTTTACGAACTTCACCTGATAATTCCCATGCGATGGACATTGAGTGGTTTATAAACAGTCAACCAATAGTATAAAGGCAACACGACATTGTGGATACGTTCTTTTATCGATGGGTAAGAGAAAACAAAGGAAAAGGAGATTTCTGGAATATGCACATTTGGCAGGTTGGCTTAGATATTCAAGAGGATGGCTTCCGGGCATTGGCTGTACAGCCTCGGCGATATGGTTGGCAATTGCGTCACTGGCATTATCAGCCCGTTTCATCCCCGGCTATTGGTGATAATGCACTAAGATTATCATCAGAAATCCTGGAGGCGTTGAGTGAATGGCGACGCAATTTGCCAAGGCGTGTTTCGATACGCATTGCGCTACCCGCTGAAGTTATTTTACAGCAGTCGATAAAATTACCGGAACCATCGCTTCCGCCTCAGGAACAGGAATGGCTAGTGGAATCCTCTGTCAGTAAGTTATTCCCGTTAGCTGCCCGTGAACTGGCAGTCGATTATCGTCTTTTATCCCCGATTAATTCAGACCGATCTGTAGGTGGGGAAATAGTGGTTAGTGCAACCCGGCGATCGGTTATTGAATACTGGGAATCTGAGCTGGCTGGTATTGATATCTTTCCCGATATTATTGATACGGCCCCCTGCGTACTACGTTATATGGCACAGCTTGGCGGTGTACCAACCAATTCATTACTGATTCATCAGCTATATGGAAAGCACCTGTTGGTTTCACCCCTTGAACATCCTTTCTATTATCAGGTTATTCCCGATAATCCGATGACGGTTTCAGAACGAATCGGGCAGGCCAGCTAGGCCTATCAACAAATCAGTGGTTATGCCGTTCATCAGGTTAACTATAGCGGTTTACCAACAGCGGAAATCTTTCCCTCTTACATCCAATGTTGGTCGCCACTGGTAGCACTACAACAAATGCAACCGCCATTGCCCGAAGCGCCTCAACAGTTTGTTCTGGCGTGTGGGTTAGCGCTGCGTTCAGAGGATTGCTGATGCTTCTGGTGAACTTTCTGCCGTGGCGTGCCCAACGGCAAAAAAAGGCGATTAGGCAGTTTGTTATCATGGCGCTTTGCTATGCAGTAGCCACCTTCTTCTGCATAAGTTCACTGTATCTGATTGCGACTGACCAGCGGGAAAAGCTTTCTGTACGACTGGCTGATATGACGGCATCTAACACAGCAATGCTGAATGACATTAAACAAATTAAGGACATTCAACAGGCCGCGTCGAATCTGGCTCTGTTGCAAAGTCAAACTCAGCAAATCAGGCAGCAGTCACTCTTATTGCAGACATTATTTGCCGATATTGAATTGGCTTTGCCGGAGTCGCTTTGGTTGAAAAAAATTACATTTCAGGAACTGAAATTAGTGATTGAAGGTCAGGGACATAGCTACCTGAACGTTATGGATTTCCAGAGAAAATTAGATCGCTCATCATTAATCTCCGGGCTTCAACTAGGGAAAATGATGGCTGTAGATACCGAGTTTTCTTTGTTCTCTTTCATCTTTACGGCCAACCGGACAGGAGTTGAACCTTGATTGGGAGAACGCAAATTGACTGGCGATATGTGATATTTGCACCGCTATGGTTACGTCATTCCATTATCGCTTCTGTTTGTATGCTGCCGGGAATTTTTAGTTGGTATTCAATAGTTATTCCTGTAACAGACATTAATCAGCAGCTTCAAACTCAGTTAGTAACAGCAGAGCAGCTGACATCAATTTACCAACAGCAATGGCACTCATTGCCCGCGATAGACCAACTGAAGGCACAAATTCAGCAGATTAAGGGTGAGCTTAAACCATATCAATTTGCCAATAGCGCCGGGTTTCTTCACCTTATCACGGATTTTCTTGCCGCATCGGGCTGCCAGTTAATTGATATCGGTACTCCCTCTGTATCTGAACAGGAGAGACTGACTTTATATGACTGGCAATTAAAGGTAAGTGCTGACTATTTTCAACTGATTGAATTAATCAGATTAATTAATAGTGAAACGCGTCTGATAGCCATTAACCGTCTGACGATGGAAGGTGGCTCGCGCTTAACCATCAATATGACGGTTCGTTTATACCAGTTAAATCAGGATCCAATATGAGACTGTATTTGCTGCTGGTGTCGCTGCTTTTTTCTGCTGAGGTTTTAACACAAGAGCCCCCGCGACGTAATCCCTTTATACCCGGCGAAATAACGCAGTGCCCGGCGGCCATTCTTGCAGAAGAGCAACAGTTATTGGGCTGGATACTGCGTGGGGTGATTGGCCGTAATGAAAACTGGTATGGATGGATACAGGCTCAGAACGGGAATTGGATACGGGTTGCCCGGCACAAGCCATTGCCCCTGTTTTACTGGCAACTGGACAATTTGCGTTATGGCAGTGCTCAATTTTCCGATAAATCAGTGGGAAGTCACGCCTGTCGTAGCCAAAATATTATTGAGCTTAAATTAAGGAAGTAAGTCATGGGTTTTCTTGTACGGATTCGCTTTATCATATTGTGTGGTGTCTTATGCCTGCCATTATTTGCGTACACGGCTGATATTGAACCGGACCCTGTAGAACAAGTGACAGAAACCCCGATTTCGCTGGATTTTCAGGATGCGCCAATAAGTGTGATATTGCAGGCGCTGGCAGATTATCAGCAGTTGAATTTAGTGGTTATGGATAGTGTAAAAGGGAAATTGAGCATTCGCCTTAATCAGGTTTCCTGGCAACAGGCGCTGTCTGCGATTTTAAAAGCAGGCCAGTTGGATGCAGAACTTGATGGTAATGTGATGGTGGTTATTCCTCGTCAGGAGAAAGAGGCTCAAAGCCAGCGTGATAAACAGCTTCAGGAACAGCAGACGGAGGATCTACCGTTAACCACCTTTAAATATCGGGTTCACTATGCGGATGTTAACGAATTGGCTAAGTTGCTTAATGGTCAGAAAGGCCATTTCTTAACTGACAGAGGAAACATAGTCGCAGATGTAAGAACCAACATTATTATCGTCAGGGATATTGCTTCCGCGATACCGGCAATAAAGGCTTTTTTACAAGAGATAGATAGCCCGCAACCACAGGTATTGCTAACGGCGCATATTGTGACTATCAGTCAGGAAAATTTGCAGGAGCTGGGAGTCAGATGGGGATGGGGCGGAGAATCGCTATCAGAAGGTATGAGTATCAATAGTCAGTTTAATGTGGGGTTAGCCGCAGGTTCACCTGCCGGGCAAATCGGGTTTCAGCTTGCGCGTATCAACGGGCGTTTGCTGGGGTTAGAGCTATCGGCGATGGAAGCAGAGAGCAGTGTGGATATTATCGCCAGCCCCCGGCTTATGACAGTAAACCGGCAGACTGCCAGTATCAAACAGGGAACGGAGATCCCTTATGAGGTTTCCAGTGGTGCCAGCGGTGCAACATCCATTGAATTTAAGCAGGCAGTGCTGGGGCTTGAGGTGACTCCGCAGATCTTTCCGGGGGGACAACTGGAACTGGCACTGCAAATTAGTCAGAACATGCCGGGGAAAGGGTTGAAAAAAGGAGATGGAAGTGAAATTTTGACTATAGATACACAGGAAATCAAAACTCAGGTTTCTGTGGTCGATGGCGAAACCATCGTACTGGGCGGTATTTTTCAGCAAAACAGGCTATCAGGAAAAGAGCGGGTTCCGCTATTAGGTGACATTCCAGTTTTGGGTGCTCTGTTTCAGCGTAATTCACAAAAACAGAGTAAAAGGGAACTGGTGATATTTATTACGCCAACCATCATTACCACCCCGGCAATAGTATCAACGGGAAAATCATTAAATGGTTAAACGAATAGCTTTCGGGAAAATATATTTTTCATGATGACACCCATTCAACAGGGCATAAATTATCAGATAGTTATTTTTCAAATAGCATCCAAATTTGACGCGTAGGCGGATTTAGCTTACAAGTGTCTATCTGAAACCGGTCTGATATGAGGTTTGAGCCTAAAATTTAATGGATTTATTGTGCTCTGCCACCGAGAAATTGAGGTGTTAAAATTTATTAGGTTGCCAAACCACCTATAGTGTTGAGATAATTTCCAGTCTGATCTCACACATCATGCATATGAGGTTTCAGGTGAACTCCCGTTTATGTATTTACCTTACGGGGCGGGTTGTCATTAACGAATTATCTTAGTAATACCAATAAAATATGGCAGAGAAACGCAATATCTTTCTGATCGGTCCTATGGGTGCAGGTAAAAGCACAATAGGTCGTCAGTTGGCTCAACAGCTTAATATGGAGTTTGTAGACTCCGATCACGAGATTGAACGCCGTACTGGAGCTGATATAGCCTGGGTATTCGACGTAGAAGGCGAAGAGGGTTTTCGCGATCGTGAAGAAAAGGTTATTAATGAACTGACGGAAAAGCAAGGCATTGTCCTGGCTACTGGCGGCGGTTCTGTAAAATCAAAAGAAACCCGTAATCGTTTATCCGCACGCGGTATTGTGGTGTATTTAGAAACTACAATCGAAAAGCAACTGGCTCGTACTCAGCGCGATAAGAAACGTCCTCTGTTGCAGGTTGATACACCGCGTGAAGTGTTAGAAGCTTTAGCGTTGGAACGTAATCCTTTGTATGAAGAGATTGCTGATGTCACCATTCAGACCGACGATCAAAGCGCCAAAGTTGTTGCAAACCAAATTATTCAGTTAATCGAAAACCGCTAATTTTTAATGTGCACGTTCTGCATTAAATCTAAGAATAAGATTAAAAAGGCATGCTATGGAGAGGGTAAGTGTTACTTTAGGAGAGCGTAGCTATCCTATTACGATTGAGGCTGGTCTGTTTAGCCACCCGGATTCTTTTCTTCCTCTCCGGTCTGGAGACAAAGCACTAATTGTTACCAATGAGTCTATTGCTCCGCTCTATCTGGAAACGGTAAGCAAGAGCCTGGAAACCTTAGGTGTGATTGTCGATTCCGTAATATTGCCTGATGGTGAGAAGTATAAGACGCTGTTGGTGATGGATCAGGTTTTCACTCGCCTGCTGGAAAATAATCATGGTCGTGATACCACACTAATTGCGTTAGGCGGTGGTGTGATTGGCGATCTGACTGGCTTTGCTGCGGCATGCTATCAGCGGGGCGTGCGTTTTATTCAGGTGCCAACCACACTCTTGTCTCAGGTTGACTCATCTGTCGGTGGTAAGACGGCGGTTAACCATCCACTGGGTAAAAATATGATTGGGGCGTTTTATCAGCCCGCATCAGTGGTTATCGATCTTAACTGTTTGAAAACCTTGCCTAAGCGTGAGCTTTCATCGGGCATGGCTGAAGTGATTAAGTATGGCATCATTTTAGATGCAGACTTGTTCGACTGGCTTGAACAAAATATCGATCGGTTGATGGCACTGGATGAGCAAACTATGGGGTACTGCATCCGCCGCTGTTGCGAGATTAAAGCACGAGTGGTGGCTGCGGATGAACGGGAAAACGGTGTCAGAGCACTGTTAAATCTTGGTCATACCTTTGGTCATGCGATTGAAGCGGAAATGGGCTACGGTAACTGGTTGCATGGCGAAGCGGTATCTGCGGGTATGGTTATGGCCGCTGAAACGGCTAAATTGCTGGGTACTTTTAGCCAGCAGGATATTGACCGAATTAAGCGTTTGTTATTACGTGCAGATCTTCCGATTTACGGGCCAGATAGTATGAAACCCGAAACTTATATTCCTCACATGCTGCGCGATAAAAAGACGCTGGCAGGTAAATTACGTTTGGTATTACCAACGGCCATCGGCCAGTCTGAAGTGAAGAGTGGTGTTGAACATCAGGTGGTGTTGTCAGCCATAGGAAATTGCCTGATATAATTCCAGCGCCCGCGGTAGTTATTATTCATAGAAGTGTTGTTGTCGCGGTATATTATTTATCTGAAGGGGTGGTAAAGTGCGAGTAGAAAATCAAGACGACTTTGAATCTGATGAAATGAAACTGGATGTTGACGATCGGGTAGCTCGCCGTGAGCGTAGCAAACCACAAAAGAGCGCATCGGTATCTCGTCAGCATATAAAGATTGGTATTGGTATTCTGGTGCTGCTGCTTCTGATTTTTTTGGTAAGTTCAGCCTTAAAGAGTCCGGCACCACAAAATAATGGGCCACGGGAAGTTAATCTGGGTACCAACTCAGCTTCTGGTACGCCACAGCAAACAACGAATACTCCAGCGACTAATTCGCCACCACAAGAAATTACTCCACCGCCGATTTCCGGTACGCCTACAGAGTCTCAACCACTACCGGGTACTCCAAATCAACAGCGCGTTGAAATTCCGGGGGAGATAACGGATGCGCTGACGGCACAACAAGAGCAGTTGAACCGTTTGAAAGAGACAGAAATGCCAGGCTCAGGTACCCCGGTTACAAGTCAAGGGCGGCAGCCTGCGAGTACGACTCCGGTAAAAACACCGGCTCAAAATTCTCAACCTGCGGCAACCTCTTCACGGCCAGCAACTCAGCCTAAACCGGTAAGCCAGCCAGCAACGGCACCAAAAACAACGGCACCAAAGGCGACTGAAGCTCCGGCTGCGCCTGTTGCTAAAGGTTCTACAACGCCAGGCAGCGCTGCCGGGCTGTCTGCAATTCCTTCAAATCGTGTGACATTACAGGTTAGCAGCGCTTCCCGCTCTGATACGTTGTTAGCTTTCGCGAAAAAGAACAATATGACGGACTACTGGGTGTATTCAACCCGCCGTGATGGCAAGCCGTGGTTTGTTTTGGTCACCGGTAATTATGCTTCAGCCACGGAAGCCCGTTCTGCATTATCAGGCATGTCGAAAGAAGTTCAGGCGAACAAGCCATGGGTAAGATCTATGCAACAAGTGCATCAGGATCTCAAACAAAAATAACCATAAAATGAGCAAATGTGCTGCTTGAAACAGAGTGCAGAACGCCGTTGTGAAATGTATAAGTAGCTGACTCGCAGCATGAAAAAAAATCGTTCTTTTTTAAAATGGGCCGGGGGAAAATATCCTCTGGTCGATGAAATTCGGGAGCATTTGCCCAGAGGGAATCGTCTAATCGAACCTTTTGTTGGTGCAGGCTCAGTATTCCTTAATACCGATTATGATGAATATATTCTGGCGGATATCAATAGCGACCTGATTAATTTGTATGAGATTGTTAAAGAGTGTGCCGGGCAAGTAGTAAAAGATTCCAGAGAACTGTTTAATGATGAAAATAATCAGGAAGCGGTTTATTACGAGTTACGTAAAGAGTTTAACCAAAGCCACGATCGTTATCGTCGGGCGCTGTTGTTTCTCTATCTGAATCGCCACTGTTATAACGGACTATGTCGTTATAACCTGAGTGGCGAGTTTAATGTGCCTTTTGGGCGCTATAAACGACCCTATTTCCCGGAACCTGAGATCTATTTTTTTGCTGAAAAAGCCAAAAGAGCCACGTTCTTTTGTGAGAATTATGAGCAGACGATGATGAAGGCTTCATCAGGTGCCGTGGTTTATTGTGACCCGCCTTATGCTCCTCTATCAGCAACTGCCAATTTTACGGCCTACCACACCAATAATTTTAACCTTAAAGATCAGCAACATTTAGCCTCACTGGCGCAGAATGTGGCTGGTAATTTAGGTGTTCCGGTGCTTATCTCTAACCATGCCACCGAATTAACCCGTGAATGGTATAAAGAGGCTAAGCTGGTGGTGGTCAGAGGGCGCAGAACGATTAGCCGTAATGTGACGGGTAGAACAAAAGTGGATGAACTATTGGCCTTGTATCGCCCGCGTTGATTAAATACTCTGGGTGCAGGCATTTGAATATTCTTAAACCGGACGGTTTGTTTTTAAACAATGTTTTCGATAACCAGTGGATATGTGCATGAATAAATTTCTGATAGCTCCTTCTATTCTTTCTGCTGACTTTGCCCGTTTGGGGGATGATACAGCGAAAGTATTGGCAGCCGGCGCTGATGTAGTGCATTTTGACGTTATGGATAACCATTATGTACCGAATTTAACCATCGGACCGATGGTGTGTCAGGCACTGCGTGACTACGGTATTACTGCGCCTATTGATGTACATTTGATGGTAAAACCGGTTGATAGGATCGTGCCTGATTTTGCCAGGGCCGGGGCATCCTATATCTCTTTCCATCCGGAAGCGTCGGAACATGTGGATCGCACCATTCAACTGATTAAAGAGCACGGTTGTAAAGCGGGCTTAGTCTTTAATCCGGCCACGCCGTTAAGCTATCTTGATTATGTTATGGATAAGCTGGACATGATTCTGCTGATGTCGGTTAACCCTGGTTTTGGTGGTCAGTCGTTTATACCATCCACTTACGATAAATTGCGTCAGGTTCGTAAGATGATTGATGACAGCGGCTGTGATATTCGTCTGGAAGTGGATGGCGGCGTTAAGGTCGATAACATTGGGCAGATTGCCGCGGCAGGTGCAGATATGTTTGTTGCCGGTTCAGCTATTTTCAATCAGCCGGACTATAAAGTGGTTATTGACCAAATGAGACAGGAACTGGCGAAGGCCACTCAATGAGTATGTTTACCGGCATTAAAGGAATAGGTTTCGATCTCGATGGTACGCTGGTCAACAGCTTACCGGGGTTGGCTGCGGCTATTGATGCCACATTGAAATCTTTAGGCTTACCTGTTGCCGGTGAAGAGCGGGTATCCCATTGGATTGGCAATGGCGCTAATGTATTGATTATGCGTGCATTAAGCTGGGCTGGCGGTGAATCGTCAAAAGAGTATCAGGACAGTGCCCGTACTCTGTTTGATCGTTACTATAGTGAATTTGTCGAATCGGGAACCCAGCTCTACCCACATGTGGAACCAACCCTGAGAGCACTGGCTCGTAGCGGTATGAAAATGGCACTGGTAACCAATAAACCGACGCCATTTGTCCGACCTTTATTGTGTTCATTGGGTATTTTAGACTATTTTAGCGTGATTATCGGCGGAGATGATGTGATTGAAAAGAAACCGCATCCGGCACCGCTCTATCTGGTTTTAGGTCAGCTAGGACTGCGAACGGATGAACTGGTTTTTGTTGGTGACTCCCGTAACGATATTCAGGCCGGTCAGGCAGCGGGTTGCCCTACGATAGGATTTTCCTACGGATATAACTATGGCGAATCGATAGCACTGAGTCATCCCGACCTTGTATTAGCTTCATTCGCCGATCTCCTGCCCGCTATCGGGCAACTTACATCAAAGATTAATTAGGACGAAATCATGAGTAAACCCATTGTATTTAGTGGCGCACAGCCATCAGGTGAATTGACCATTGGTAACTATATGGGAGCGCTGCGTCAATGGGTTCAGATGCAGGATGAGTATGACTGCATATACTGCATCGTTGATTTACATGCGATCACCGTCCGTCAGGATCCGGAAAAATTGCGTAAGGCAACGCTGGATACGCTGGCGCTGTATCTGGCCTGTGGTATCGACCCGAAGAAGAGCACCATCTTTATTCAGTCCCATGTTCCTGAACATGTGCAACTAAGCTGGGTTCTGAACTGTTACACCTATTTTGGTGAACTGAGCCGTATGACTCAGTTTAAAGATAAATCCAGCCGTTATGCGGAAAACATTAACGCAGGTCTGTTTGACTATCCGGTGTTAATGGCGGCAGACATCCTGTTATATCAAACGAATCAGGTTCCGGTTGGCGAAGACCAGAAACAGCATCTGGAGTTGAGTCGTGATGTCGCACAGCGTTTTAATGCACTGTATGGCGATGTGTTTAAAATTCCACAGCCATTTATTCCTAAATCGGGTGCCCGGGTGATGTCACTGCTGGAACCTACCAAGAAGATGTCTAAATCTGATGAGAACCGCAATAACGTGATTGGCCTGTTGGAAGATCCAAAATCAGTGATGAAAAAGCTGAAGCGTGCGGTAACCGACTCCGATGAACCGCCGGTGGTTCGTTATGATATTGAGAATAAAGCCGGGGTTTCTAACCTGTTAGATATTTTATCCGGCGTAACCGGCAAATCTATTGCTACGCTGGAGCAAGAGTTTGAAGGCAAGATGTATGGCCATCTGAAAACTGAAGTGGCTGATGCCGTAGGTAATATGCTGACTGAACTTCAGGAGCGTTATTATCGCTTCCGTAACGATGAGGCCTTCCTGCAACAGGTAATGCGTGAAGGTGCAGCTAAAGCCAGCGCGCGAGCCAAAGAGACAATGGAAAAAGTGAATCAGGCCGTTGGATTTGTGGCGATGCCGTAACTCACTTTGCGTTATATCAGCATTCCATTAGTAAGATGGAATGCTGATATATAAGCGTTTTTATTGCTGTTGTTCTATTCCGCTGTTTCAGTTACCTGCTTGCGTATACTCTCTACGTCTACTTTTTCCAGATATTGAATAATGTTGTAGTAAGCCCATTGATGATAGCCAAACTCGGGCTTTTTAAGTTCTTCAATGGCATCCTGTTTTGACCATCCAAGAAATACCAGACGGTACATTGCTACCATCAATCCGGTACGGTCACTACCATGCCAACAGTGGATCAGCACCGGTTTTGGCGCATGGTAGAGCTGCTTTAACGCCTGAATCACTTGCTGTTCGGTGAAGCGACCGGCTTCCATAGGGACATGGTAAAGTTTCAGCGATGTGCCCTGGGCCGCGCTGTTATCGGTATGGAAGTTACGCAGGTTAAGAATGGATTTAACTCCCCGGCGTTCCAGTTCCTGCATCTGTTCTGCCCCCGGCTGACCGGAACGGTAGAGATTTTTATCCACCTGATAAAAATTATCCAGCGTGGTGTCGCTCACTTTAGCGGCCGGCGTATGTGCATCGGTTTCAACCGGCATTGTGGCGATGGCAGAAGCAGAAGATAAAACCAGCAGGGCTGAACCAATAACACCTATTTTGCTGAAAATGTTCATGAATAATCCATTTGATGGTAAATATGCCATAGCTCTTTCGAGCTTAATCATTCCAGCGTTGCATCATAGCCATTTTTCTAACATTTTTCTTGTTCTATTACCTGACGACATCATTCGCTCGATTTAACGTTACTCTCACTAATTTTGGAGCAAAAAATTACTTTATAATTCATTTATATGGGACGGTTTAAGAAAAAAATTAAACGGAAACGATTGCTTTATTGTGAGATGCATATATCATACCGCGAATTTTTTGGCCCGGATTTAAGGAGATATTGTGTCGCAAGATAACAATTATAGTCAGGGGCCTGTCCCCCTGGCTGCGCGGAAAGGCGTGATTTCATTGACATTTGTCATGTTGGGATTAACGTTTTTTTCAGCCAGTATGTGGACCGGAGGCACTCTCGGTACCGGTCTTTCCTATAATGATTTCTTTTTAGCAGTTCTCTTCGGTAATCTTCTCCTCGGTATCTATACAGCATTTCTTGGTTATATCGGTTCTAAAACTGGACTCTCTACCCACCTCCTGGCTCGTTACTCGTTTGGTATTAAAGGCTCATGGCTCCCTTCATTCCTGTTAGGCGCTACTCAGGTTGGTTGGTTTGGCGTAGGGGTAGCGATGTTTGCCATTCCGGTGAGTAAAGCCACGGGGCTGGATACTAATATGCTGATTATAGTCTCCGGCCTGCTGATGACGGTCACCATCTTTTTTGGTATCTCAGCGCTAACCGTTTTGTCGGCGATTGCGGTACCGGCAATTGCGGTTCTGGGTAGCTATTCGGTTTGGTTAGCGGTAAATGATGTTGGTGGATTGGATCATTTACGCGCTATCGTACCGGAAACGCCGCTTAACTTTTCTACCGCGCTGGCGCTGGTGGTTGGTTCGTTTATCAGTGCCGGTACGTTAACCGCTGATTTCGTGCGCTTTGGCCGCAGTGCTAAAGGTGCAGTGCTGGTAGCAATGATTGCCTTCTTCCTCGGTAACTCACTGATGTTTATCTTTGGCGCGGCGGGTGCCGCTGCGGTAGGGCAGGCGGATATCTCTGATGTAATGATTGCTCAGGGGCTACTGATTCCTGCAATTGTGGTACTGGGTTTGAATATCTGGACCACCAATGATAACGCGCTGTACGCTTCCGGCTTAGGCTTTGCCAATATTACCGGCCTTTCCAGCCGTACTCTGTCAGTGGTTAACGGTATCATCGGTACGCTCACCGCGCTGTGGCTGTATAATAACTTTGTCGGCTGGCTGACCTTTCTGTCCGCGGCGATCCCACCAATTGGTGGTGTGATTATTGCTGACTACCTGATGAATCGCCGCCGCTATGCCGTTGATTTTAATAAGGTGCATTTCCTGCCGGTAAACTGGGTAGCGATTCTGGCTGTTGCTATTGGTATCGCAGCAGGTAACTACTTACCGGGTATCGTGCCGGTTAATGCGGTATTAGGTGGTGTTGTCAGCTATATGCTGTTTAATCCGCTAGTTAACCGTAAATTTGTAAAACTGTCAGAGGTAGGTCATGCAGAATAATTCCGTTGTCATTACCAATGCCCGTTTACAGGGGCGCAATGGTCTTTGGCAGCTTTCTATTGAAAATGGTGTTTTTAGCCGTATTGAGCCACAAGATGCTGCGGCTCCGGTGACCGGGCAGACTATTGATGCTGAAGGTGGTTTAGCCATTCCTCCATTTGTTGAGCCGCATATCCATCTGGATACGACGCAGACCGCCGGTGAGCCAAACTGGAACCAGTCCGGCACCCTGTTTGAAGGTATTGAGCGTTGGGCCGAGCGTAAAGCTATGCTGACTCATGACGATGTGAAACAGCGCGCTATGCAGACCCTGAAATGGCAAATGGCCAACGGCATTCAACATGTTCGTACTCATGTTGATGTATCCGATCCAACCCTGACCGCGCTGAAAGCCATGCTGGAAGTGAAGCAAGACGTGGCTCCCTGGGTTGATTTGCAGATTGTTGCTTTCCCGCAGGAGGGTATTCTCTCCTATCCAAATGGTGAAGCGTTGATGGAAGAGGCAGTACGCCTCGGGGCTGACGTTATTGGTGCCATTCCTCATTTTGAGTTCACCCGTGAATATGGCGTGGAGTCACTACATAAGACCTTTGCACTGGCGCAGAAGTACGATCGCTTAATTGATGTGCATTGTGATGAAATTGATGATGAGCAGTCGCGTTTTGTTGAGACGGTAGCTGCGCTGGCCCATCGCGATGGTACCGGTGCGCGTGTTACCGCCAGCCATACTACCGCAATGCACTCTTATAACGGGGCTTATACTTCCCGCCTGTTCCGTTTATTGAAAATGTCCGGTATTAACTTTGTTGCCAATCCGCTGGTGAATATTCACTTACAGGGGCGCTTTGATACCTATCCAAAACGTCGTGGTATTACGCGGGTGAAAGAGATGCTGGAAGCGGGAATCAATGTCTGTTTTGGTCATGATGATGTGTATGACCCCTGGTATCCACTGGGAACGGCAAATATGCTACAGGTGTTGCATATGGGGTTGCACGTTTGCCAATTGATGGGTTATGGTCAGATTAATGATGGTTTAAACCTGATAACAACCCATAGTGCTAAAACGTTGAACCTACAGGATTACGGTATTGAAACCGGACGTTCAGGTAATTTGGTGATTTTACCGGCCGAAAATGGTTTTGATGCGGTGCGTCGTCAGACGCCTGTGCGCTATTCTGTACGTCGGGGTAAAGTGATTGCCGAAACGGTTCCAAGCCAAACGACCCTGTATTTAAACCAGCCAGAAAACGTCAGCTTTAAGCGTTAATTCATTTATGCTGAAAATATGAAGGGTCGGATAGCTTATCCGCCCCTTTTTTGTCCGCTAAATCAGTAGCCGCTGAGAGGGAAAATCACTAGAATCGGGAAGGCTTGAATTTATTGCTACTTAACAAGAAGGTATTTTCTTATGTTGAAGCGTATTTGTATCACCCTAACGGCGCTGTTTTCTCTGGTCTTATTGGTACCTGCTGCACTGGCCGCTAATCCTCATGTTATGCTGACTACCTCACTGGGTAATATCGAAATTGAGTTGGATCAGGACAAGGCACCAATCTCTACCAAAAACTTTATTGCTTACGTTAAAGATGGTTTCTATGACGGAACGGTTTTTCACCGCGTAATCCCTGGTTTTATGGCGCAGGGCGGAGGTTTCACGACTGATATGAATCAGAAGAAGCCTAATGCTCCAATTAAAAACGAAGCGGCTAACGGTTTGAAAAACGTGAGAGGAACCATTGCAATGGCGCGTACTAATGCGGTTGATAGTGCGACCAGTCAGTTCTTTATTAACGTGGTTGATAACGATTTCCTTGACCAGTCTGCAGGTAACTTTGGTTATGCGGTATTTGGTAAAGTGGTGAAAGGAATGGACGTTGTAGATCAAATGATGAAAGAGAAAACTCAATTCTCTGGTCAACATCAGGATGTTCCGGTTACACCAATTGTGATTAAGTCGGCGAAGGTAATGCCGTAATATCGCTTTTGACGATGGAAAGATTGATAGAATCTGGAAAACTAAAAAAGGCGCATAAGCGCCTTTTTTAGTTTTGAACGGCTGGTTTGGTTAAACAGCTACGCGGGATCGGCCCGAAAGTTTCGGGTGGCGAGGGCTATTGAAAGCCCATTCTTTGCCCTGATCGTGCTACTCAAAGCAGGATAAAACCATATGCTTTATGTAAGCACTGACTAACTTAGTGGCTTAGTCACTCTGTCCACCACATACAGAATAGAGCGATAAGGCACACCGGAATGTTCGGTTAAACCAATTTCACAGGTCCGGCTGTTGGATACCCCTTCCACACAGTTAGCCGGCACTTGCTGACTTAACAGACGCAGTGCGCTGGCATTCAGTTCCGGGGTTTTTATCCCTTTGTCTCCGGCAAAGCCACAGCAGTGGATACCATCAGGAATAATTACCTGATTACAGCAGCGATCAAGCAGGTTTTTCATTGGTGCCGACAGACCCATTTTCACACTGGAGCAGGTAACATGCAGCATGATAGGGTTATCTTCCGGAGTGAACGCTAACTTATCCAGTAGATAGTGATTCACAAACCCAACGGGTTCAAACAGCGCCATGGGTTTAGTGAAACCTTCCACGGCGCGCAGGGCACAAGGACTGGTATCAATCAGTACCGGGTATTTCCCCTGCTCGCTGGCTTCCCAAAGCGCTTGCTCCATATCGGCCAGTCTTTCTGAGGCAACCAAGGTGATACCTTTGCTGTTATAAGGCATTCCGCAGCACAGTCTATCCAGTTTTTGTGGATAAATTACCGAGAAGCCCGCTTTGTTTAACAGGCTTTCTACGATGTCGGTCAGAGGGCGTTGGTCCGTATCATTGGCGGATGCTCCCATGGTGCGTGATGCACAGCTTGGTAAATAGACGACCTTCAAATCGCCAGTGACCAACTTCGGTGCTTTTGGTGAAGTAGCGCCACGCGGGAAAGAGGGCGTTAACAGAGGAATATATCCGGCGCTGGCGACATTCAGTGCTTTAGTGATTTTGCCAAAGCGCGGCTGACCAATAACCTTACCGGTAGCGGCAACGGTATTTAATGCCAGACGGGCGCCCCCGGTAATGGTAGTGAAGTGATCGGCGGTCCAGCGAGCGATACGTTCATAGCGCATATTGCGCTGGGTACGAATATCGCGAATCAGCTCACCGGTGTTAATTCCTACCGGGCAACGGCGGGCACACAGGCCGGTGGCGGCGCAGGTAGCGTCTCCCAGATAAAGGAAATCTTTCTCCAGCTTTTTCAGCCGCTTGTTATCATCTCCGCTGCGACGCAGGCGGTTAATTTCACGCCACATAACGATACGTTGACGAGGTGTAAAAGAGAGACTGGTAGAAGGGCAAACCGGTTCACAGAATCCACACTCAATACAGCTATCCACGCGCTTATCGGCGGCAGGCAACAGTTTTAAGTTTTGCAAATGAGCCTGATGGTCGCGGTTAAGTAGTACGCCGGGGCTCAACAGATGATTTGGATCGAACAGGTTTTTCAACTGCCACATGAGTTCGTAGGCTTCACTGCCCCACTCCAGTTCCACAAACGAGGCCATATTACGGCCGGTACCATGTTCTGCTTTAAGTGAACCTTTATATTCAACGGCAACCAACTGAGCAATATCTTCCATAAATAGTTGATAACGGGAAACTTCCGCCGGAGAGTCAAAAGACTGCTGGAAGACAAAGTGCATATTGCCATCAAGTGCATGACCGTAAATAACCGCGTTGTAGTCATGTTTGATAAACAGTTTACGCAGGTCGCGCACACCGGCGGCCAGTTGTTCAATGGGGAAGGCCACATCTTCAATAATGACCGTTGAACCTACCGGACGAACGGCGCCAATTGCCGGGAAAATACCTTTGCGAATTGCCCACAGGCGACCAAACTCTTCGGGTTTATCAGTGAAGGGAACCTGCTGTTCCAGCGTGAAACTGGTAATGGATGACATAATTTGTGCCATCTTGTCCTTCAGCGTATCGGCATCGGCGGCACGGACTTCCACTAACAGCGCTGTGGCATCTTCACTAAGATGAGGCATAAAGTCAGGCAGACCATCTTCATTTTCTACTGAAGCCAGTGCGCCACGGTCCATCAACTCTACGGCAGAAACCGGCTGTTGTTTCAGAATACGCGTTGCCTCACAGGCGGCTTCGATATCGTTGAATACAAACAGGGCAGAGGCTTTAAACGGATGCTCCTCCACCGTGCGGTAGGTAATTTCTGCAATAAAACCTAATGTGCCTTCAGAACCAATCATCAGGTGGGTCAGAATATCCAGCGGATGGTCAAAATCAACCAGTGCGTTCAGGCTGTATCCGGTGGTGTTTTTTAGCCGGTACTTATGGTGAATCAACTCTGCCAGATGGTTATTTGCTTTGGTTTGTTGAGCCAGTAACCCGAGCTGTTCCAGCATTTTCCCGTGGGTTTTATTGAAGGAGGCGACGGATTCGCTGTCGGCGGTATCAATTAGCGTGCCATCCGCCAGAATCAGGCGCATTGCCTGTAGCGTTTGGTAAGAGTTTTGAGCGGTACCACAGCACATGCCGCTGGCGTTATTGGCCGCGATGCCGCCAATTTTACAGGCATCAATGGAGGCCGGGTCCGGGCCAATTTTACGACCAAAAGGTGCCAGATAGCGGTTGGCATCAGCACCAATCACTCCCGGCTTTAGGGAAATATATCCTGCATCACCAAATATCTTATACTGGCGCCAGCTGTCACCCAAAATAATCAGAATAGAGTCAGTAATCGCCTGACCGGACAGGCTGGTTCCCGCCGCCCGAAAAGTAACCGGAAGCTTGTGCTTCCGCGCCAGTACCAGCGTTTGCTGTACTTCCCGTTCGCTGTTAACCCGTACAACAATTTGAGGGATTAAGCGATAGCAGCTGGCATCAGTACCATAAGCCATGGTTCTTGATGGATCGGTATAAATAGATTCTTTAGCGATAACATGACAAAGCTCACGATAAAAAGGTTGGTAAGATACTTTCATTTATATATCCTTTACTTTTTGCGCAATAAATGCGTTTCTTTGTTATTGATTATAATAGTAAAATCACGAAATTATTGTGATCACACTCTATCTTTAATCGCTATTGAATCGATTCATATTACAAATGTGTTTCCATCGCGTTGTCAGGTGAATGGGCCCTTCATTATTTTAGCCAATGTGCTGCGGGCTGAGATAAACGGAGTTTTTATTAAGGATCCTTGATTTAGTCATTTATACTGTGTCAGTACAGGCCATTGTGCATAGTGACATGCCGTGGCCTTTTTGAATAAAACCTCTGACAGGTGCACTTTCGACTCAGTGGAGTCGTTATATATAGGATGAACTCTGATGTTAGAACCTCTTGTTATTGCCAAAAGCAATGAGTTAGAGCTGGCGATTTTGCCTGCGCTGGCTAACCGTCATGGATTGATTACCGGGGCAACCGGAACAGGAAAAACCGTCTCGCTGCAGAAAATGGCAGAGAATTTTTCGCGAATTGGTGTGCCGGTATTTATGGCTGATGTAAAAGGCGACCTGTCGGGTATTGCTGCCGAAGGAGTAATGAACCCAAAACTTCAGTCTCGTCTTGAGGCGTTGAAAGTAACCGACTGGGATCCGGCAGCTTGTCCTACCGTATTCTGGGATGTTTTTGGTGAGAAAGGCCATCCGGTGCGCGCAACGGTTTCTGATATGGGGCCGGTTTTACTTTCCCGTTTACTGAATCTGAATGATGTTCAGTCCGGTGTGCTGCAATTAGTGTTTAAAATTGCCGATGACAATGGTTTGTTACTGTTGGATATGAAAGATCTGCGCTCAATGGTGCAGTTTGTTGGCGATAATGCCAAGCAGTTTCAGACTCAGTACGGCAATATTTCCAGCGCTTCCATTGGTGCAATTCAGCGTGGTTTGCTAACGCTGGAACAGCAGGGAGAGGAGAGCTTCTTTGGCGAGCCAATGTTAGATATTTTTGACCTGATTAAAACCAATGCTTCAGGTCAGGGCATCGTCAATATTCTGGCGGCGGATAAGCTGTATAACCAACCAAAACTATATGCCATCTTCCTGCTGTGGTTGTTGTCTGAGTTGTTTGAACATTTGCCTGAAGTGGGCGATATGGACAAACCGAAGATGGTGTTCTTCTTTGATGAAGCTCATTTGCTGTTTAATGATGCTCCAACCGCACTGCTGGAAAAAATTGAGCAAGTGGTCCGTCTGATTCGTTCTAAAGGCGTCGGTATCTATTTTGTGACTCAAAACCCACTGGATATTCCGGACAGCGTATTGGGACAATTAGGTAACCGGGTACAACATGCACTGCGTGCTTTTACCCCTCGGGATCAAAAAGCGGTCAGAGCAGCGGCAGAAACCATGCGGGCAAATCCGGCATTTAATGCAGAACAAGCCATTACCGAGTTGGGCGTTGGTGAAGCACTGATTTCATTTTTGGATGAGAAAGGGCGCCCAAATATCGTTGAGCGTGGTTTTGTCATTGCACCTTGTTCACGTATGGGCGCACTGAGTGATGATGAACGTAATGGTTTGATTAACCGTTCTCCGCTGTATGGTCGTTATGAAGAGGTGATCGACCGCGAGTCTGCCTATGAAAAACTAACTGCGGGTGCTGGTGTGGCAACACCGACTGCGAAAGATGTCCCTGCGAAACAGGCAGAAAACCAACAGAAAGAAGATGAGGATGGCGGCTTACTGGGCAGCCTCAATGATATTCTGTTTGGCACCACAGGCCCACGTGGCGGTAAGAAAGATGGCTTAGTACAGACTGCGGCTAAATCAATGACTCGCCAGTTGGGTAACCAGATAGTGCGGGGTATTTTAGGTAGCATTTTGGGTGGTAAACGTAGATAACTGAAGTTGTGAGCAGAATGAATTAGGGTCAGTGGATATTTGTATCTTAAACAATGTGATGACAAGCTATCATCACACTGAAACAGAGAGAGCTTCAGAGGATATTTAAGATATTATCTCCGGCCGTAATAACAAAGTGCCCATATAGCCTTTGTGCTCGGCCGGAAGGGCATTTGTACTCCACATTTGCGTGCGCCGGGCCCAGGCTGCCTACGGGCAGTTATGAAACACCTTGCGGTGTTTCACCCTTCGGGCCAGCGCTTGCGCCAAGTCGACCCCCACGGCACCCTCTCCCTCCGTTTGGCTGTTTTTAAACACAAATATCTAACGTTCAATATCAAAAATAGCGGTTTAATGCCGCTATTTTTGTTGTTGATTACACCTGTCAGCTAAAGCGAATCGCTATTCGTCAGCTTCAAACCAGTCGGTATTGCGTTGGGAAATGGTGGTCACCGTGGAGATCATCTCACCAAGGTGCTGCTTCATGGCGGTTTCTGCCGCATCGGGGTCGCGTTTTTCCAGTCCGTCATAGATTTTGTAGTGTTGTTCAATCAGACTTTCCGGTGGAGAAACATCCGCAAGGCTCATAAATCGCACCCGGTCCATAGTGGCCTTAATGGTTTCGACGGTTTCCCATGCCATTGGGCAATCGACAATTTGGGTAAAAGTGCGATGGAACTCATCATCCAGCTCTAAAAACTCTTTAATACGCTTATTGCTGGCGGCAAGCTCCTGACGATGGAGATTGTGTTTAAGCTGCATCAAATGCTCCGGCGTGACCGCTAACGCAGCCCGGCGAATAATCGCTATTTCGACGGCTTCGCGGATAAAACGCCCATCGGATACGCGCTTGGCGGAGATCTTCATTACGAAGGTGCCGCGCTGTGGCAGAATCTGGACTAACCCGGTTTCTGACAGCTTGATAAAAGCTTCTCTGACAGGCTGTCGGGAAACATTGAAGCGAGTTGAGATCTCTTTTTCTGACAGTAAAGTACCCGGACGAATCGTGCAATCAACGATCTCTTGCCTTAACAGGCGGTAGATTTGCTGATTGACGGGTTCACTGGTAGCGAATGGGTAAGCAATGGTCATTGATGTCAATAGAGCTCTTACTGTAGTTATCAACTTTCCGCATTATAGCGAGGCTTTGTAGATAATTCGCCAAAATTCTTATGGAAAATCGTCATTTTTTAACAAATTTAATTAAGTCGTGAATGAATATTTTCACTGGAGTAAATTAGCCAGCAAATCAGAACAAAGGTATTTAGCAGAAAACGGGTTGGTTTTAACCATTAAACAGGTTTTTCGCCCACAAATTATCCCGCACATAAATTAACCTATCATGATTAATTCACATTTAAATTGATCTTTGGCGTGTAATTCAGCAATTCATTGACGTGTCATATCTGTGTTTGCATGGGAAAAAATGACAAAAATGTAATCTGAGCATTAGCGGTTTGTCATTCAGGTACATGTTTATCGGGTGGATAGTGCAAGAAGTTCTAATGAGAGTACTGGTTTAGGGCTGGCGCCGGTGAAATCTATTGTAGCGCTGCATAACGACACCATTTGGGTGGAAAGTGAAGTGGGCCACGGCAGTCGATTTGTGATGAGTTTTCCGTCGGTTTAACGCAAGCCGATAAAAACAGCCACCCGGGTGGGTGGCTGTTTACGGACCAATAAACCGGAGGGTTTATCAGAATTGCTTAACCAGCAGCGCTACGCTCTGTTTTGCACCGAACTGCAACAACTGTAGATAAGCTTCTGTCACGGCCGCCACAAAGCGGGCATTTTGCGGTAGTTCTTTACCAAACACCACTTCCAGCGACAGTAATGCTTTTACGCGTTTGGTACCTTCTTCACTGGTAGCAACCAGCGCTTTTAACTGTTCCTGCAGTGGATCGCTGACTTCAATCGGTTGCCCTTGCTCATCAATACCCCCAACGTAACGCATCCAGGCTGCAATACCCAGCGCCAGACAGTCAAAGCGGCTGTTATGGGCAAGATGGTAGCGCACTGAATCCAGCATACGCTGTGGTAGCTTCTGCGTTCCATCCATGGCAATTTGCCAGGTGCGGTGTTTTAGAGCGGTATTGCGATAGCGGTTAAGCAGCGAGTTGGCATAGGCCTCCAGATCAACTCCCTGAGTACGCAACGTTGGAGCCTGTTCGCTTAACATCAGATGGCGAGCGGCAGTGGCATAGTTGCCGTCCTGCATACAGTCGTTAATATGCTGATAACCTGCCAGATAACCAAGGTAGGCCAGAAATGAATGACTGCCGTTTAACATACGCAGTTTCATCTCTTCAAATGGCAGCACATCTTGTACCAGCTCTGCCCCGGCTTTTTCCCATTCAGGACGACCGTTAACAAAGTTATCTTCAATCACCCACTGGTGGAATGGTTCACAGGCTACGCCTGCCGGGTCGTTAATTCCACCCAGTTGCTGTGTGATTTTATCCAGCGTTTCCGGGGTAACGGCTGGCACAATGCGGTCTACCATAGTGGACGGGAAGCTGACATTAGCTTCAATCCAGTCTGCCAGTTGTGCATCCTGAATACGGGCTAACGCCAGAACGACATTGCGGGTCACATGACCATTTTCCGGCATGTTATCGCATGACATCACGCTAAAAGCGGGGAGGTTGCGATCGCGGCGCAGTCGTAAGGCCTGAACAATTGTACCGGGTGCTGATTTTGGCGTTAACGGGTTAGCAATATCATGCTGAATCAGTGGATGACCTTCGATTAGCATGCCGGTAGCAGGCTGATAGCAATAGCCTTTTTCAGTAATAGTAATAGAAACGATGGCGATTTCCGGTTGTGCCATCGCTTCCAGCACGCCATTGATACCATCAACTTCACCATGAATAGCGCGGCGAACCACACCCACGACACGACCAGACCAGCTTTCCGAAGCCATTTCCGCCACAGAGTACAACAGATCCTGTGAGTTCAGATCGCTAATCTGCTGCTCACCGCCAATCAGGTTAACTTCACAATATCCCCAGTTGCTGCCGTATTCTGATGCCAGAATGTCGGCGTAAACTGCCTGATGAGCGCGGTGAAATGCGCCGAAACCTAAATGCACAATCCGAGTCCGGAGGCTGCTTCTGTCGTAGTCAGGCACGATGATATTATTCGGCAGATGACTTAATACTTTGTTTGATAAATTCATATCGTCGGTTAACCCGTTAAGTTATAAATAAGCGCTACTGCAATTAAACTTCAGTTGCGCTACGACGAACATCAACGCTTAATGTTTCATGAACAGGAACTTCCGCCGCATCTCTTGGATCGCTCAGGTCACGATCTTTCACTTCAGGCATGCAAATAGCCGAAATTAAACCGATAGATGAATAGACGATAATCATCGCCACGATTGGCCACCAGGAATCGGTCATATTACAGAAGATACCTGCCAGTACCGGACCAAAACCTACCGCAACCAGACCACCGGTCTCTTTAGAAATGGCCATCCGGGTAAAGCGATTACGTGAGCCAAACATTTCGGCCATGGTGATGTTTTCAAGGGCAAACAGACCTAATACCGCAATGTTATGGATAATGATGATGCAGGCCATAATCACGTTAACCTCACCGGCCTTATCAATAATCATTGATAGCATTGGATAGGCTAAGATGATGGCGCTGATACTCAGAACGATATAAGGCAGACGACGACCAATTTTGTCAGACAACCAGCCCAACAGTGGAATAGTCAGGAAGCCAAAGATTGAACTGATCATTAACGCATCGGTTGGAATGCGCTTTTCAAATAGCAGGGTTTGTACTAAATAACCGGCCAGGAAGGTTTGAATCAGACCTGAGTTACCCGCCTGTCCAAAACGCAGTCCGGTTGCCAGCCAGAATGATTTACTGGTGAACATAGAAAGAATCGAGCTCTCTTCCGCGGCGACTTTTTTCGCAGTTACTGTTTTTGCTGCTGCGGTTTCGCTGGCTTGTTCAAACACCGGACTCTCTTTCAGGTTCATTCGTAACCAAACGGCGAAGATCATTACTACCACACTGGACAGGAACGGAATACGCCATCCCCAGTCAAGCAGCTGTTCTCTGTCCAGTAGAACAAACATTACCGCCCAAATCGCCGTGGCGCTCAATGTTCCACAGTTGGTTCCCATCGCAACCAGTGAAGAGATAATGCCGCGTTTACCTTTAGGCGCATATTCTGCCAGCATGGTGCCCGCACCGGAGATTTCAGCACCCGCGCCCAGCCCCTGAATGATACGTAAGGTAATCAGTAGTAGTGGTGCAAAGATACCGATTTGAGCGTAGGTTGGTAATACGCCAATCAGTGTGGTACAGATACCCATCATGGTGATGGTGATAAACAGAACTTTCTTTCTGCCAATGGTGTCGCCCATTCTGCCAAAGATAAAGGCACCAACGATACGTGCGATATATCCGGCACCGTAGGTTCCCATTGCCAGAATCAGCGCCATTGCTGCCGATTGTTCAGGGAAAAAAATCTCATGGAAAACCAGCGCTGCGCCCAATGAGTACAGTTGAAAATCCATAAATTCGAGAGCGGTTCCCAGCCAGCCGGAGACCGCGGCCTTAACCAGATCAGAAGTACTTCTTTCCGGTTTATTATTTGTTGATTCCGTGCTTTTAGTCATATTTCTGCTCTCTACGGTTGTTGTTATATATACAGAAAAGGTATGGGTACAGAGGTTTTCTGTTAAAACTTTAATAAAACTTTGCAACAGAACTTCGGATCTTTTTCAAATATCTCCATTGCTTCAACGACTTGTGTGTAATCAAACTGATGGGTAATCAGTTTTTCCGGATGGATTTTTTTGCTGTTCATCCAGTCAATAACCATTGGGAAACGATTACTATTGAGGCGTGAGCTATAAATAGTCAGTTCTTTGCTGGTGATGCCCTGCTGATTAATGACACAAGGATCGGAAGAGAAACCCATAATGCCGATGCGGGCCGCTGGCGATGCTAAACCAATCGCTTCCGGCAAAATTGACGGGTGGCATGCAGCATCAATAATCAAAGTTGGGCGGATACCCAGCTCTGCCAGCTCTGCGGTGAGATCAATATCGGTATTGTTGATGACGAGGTCGGCACCATTCTCTTTAGCCATGGCTAAACGTTCATCAATACGGTCCGCAACAATAATCTGTTTAACGCCGTACACACCACGCAGTGCCTGGATAGAGGTCAAACCCATCGGGCCTGCGCCATATACCAGAGCAATATCCAGTGGGCCGGGGTGCATCTGACTACAGATATTGGCGGCGATGGTGAAAGGCTCAATCATCGTCGCTTCCCGATCCGGGATGCTGTCAGGAATGATATGGGCATTCTTTGCCGGTAGGGTGATGTATTCACTAAATCCACCATCCCGATGTACACCGATCACTTGTAAAGCGGTACAAACATTCGGACGGCCTACAGAGCAAGGGTAGCAGTGACCACAACTGACCACCGGATCGCCAACTACACGTTGACCAACGTGGGATGTATCAACACCTTCGCCAACCGCATCAATACGACCAAAGAACTCATGGCCAATGACGCGCGGATATTTCGCAAAAGGGTTATGACCACGGTAGATATGTACATCTGAACCACAGATACCGGCGCTTTCTACCCGCAAACGTACTTCACCAGCCTGTGGTTGCGGTACCGGGCGATCCTCTATTACTAAAACTTCGGGTTGTTGAATGACTACGCTTTTCATATTGTTTTCCTTAATCACCAGTTCCACAGCGTACCGTCAGTTAAACGAGCAACAGGCAAGCAGGCGGCTTCATAGGGGTATTTGGCAGCCAGTTTTTCATCAAAATCGATGCCCAGACCTGGCTTGTCGCTTGGGTGCATGTAGCCATCATCAAAGGTCCAGTTGTGCGGGAAGACCTCCAGCATCTGCTCGGAATAACCCATATATTCCTGCACGCCAAAGTTTGGTACCCACAGGTCAAAATGCAGCGCTGCCGCGTGGCAAATTGGTGAAAGATCGGATGGACCATGAGAACCGGTGCGAACCTGATACACGGCGGCAAAGTCAGCAATGCGGCGCATATGGGTAATGCCACCGGCATGGGTGATCGTGGTACGGATATAGTCGATTAGCTGCTCTTCAATCAGCTGCTTGCAGTCCCAAATGCTGTTGAAGACTTCACCCACGGCAATCGGGGTAACGGTATGCTGGCGGATCAGGCGGAAGCATTCCTGATTTTCCGCTGGCGTTGGATCTTCCATCCAGAACATACGGTAGTCTTCAATGCTTTTACCAAAACGAGCGGCTTCAATTGGTGTCAGACGATGGTGCATGTCATGTAGCAGGTGCTCATCAAAACCAAACTTATTGCGCATCGCGTCAAACAGTTTTGGTGTGAAATCCAGATATTTCTCAGTGGACCACAGTTGTTCTTCCGGGTAGTGGCCTTTGGTGGCTGGTTCATAAGCCAGATTTTTACCTTTGCTTAAGCCATAGGTCGTTTTCATTCCCGGCACGCCGCACTGAACGCGAATAGCTTTAAAGCCCATCTCTTTATGTTTAGCGTAGTCTTCCAGCACTTCATCAATAGTGCGGCCAGTGGTATGACAATACACCATAACTCCGGTGCGGGATGCGCCACCGAGCAGCTGATAAACCGGCATATTTGCTGCTTTACCTTTGATATCCCACAGGGCCATATCAATGGCTGAAATAGCGGACATGGTGACCGGGCCGCGGCGCCAGTAAGCGCCTTTATAGAAAAATTGCCAGATATCTTCGATTTGATGGGCATCACGACCAATCAACTGTGGGCAAAGATGATCCTTAAGGTAGGAGGCAACGGAGAGCTCTCGTCCATTGAGGGTGGCGTCACCAACACCATAAATACCTTCATCGGTAGTGATCTTGACGGTAACGAAGTTACGACCGGGGCAGGTAACAAAAACTTCAGCCTTTACGATTTTCATAATGCATCCATCCTGACGGAAAAATAGAACTAATTTGGTATAGAAAGTGAACACAAGATACTTTTGGATTAACTACCATACAAGTATGTCTAGAATGTTTATAAAAGGAAAATTTAAAACTGTGACCAGAATCACCGTAAGATTCACAGAGTGTCATGAGTAATTATTGAATAATTATGAATTTTTATTTATGCGGTGTTTTTTAATAAGTATTTAATTATTGAGGTGTGCAGGATTTTTATGTGTATTCTTATTTATACAAATTGATTTTATATTCAGTTTTGGTAGTGTGGAGTAATTCGCGGTGAAATCAATAGGGCAGTTTTATGGACAGTAATACATCAGTTAATCGCAATACTTTTGATCACGTTATGTTACCCGTGTACGCGCCAGCAACCTTTGTACCGGTAAAAGGTAAGGGTAGTCGGGTTTGGGATCGGCAGGGGAATGAGTATATCGACTTTTCCAGCGGTATTGCCGTTACCGCGCTGGGACATTGCCATCCCGCTTTGGTTAAAGCATTGAATACCCAAGGGGAGATGATTTGGCATACCAGTAATCTGTTCACCAACGAACCTGCCTTACGATTGGCCCAAAAATTGATTGATTCAACCTTTGCTGAGCGGGTATTTTTTGCCAATTCCGGCGCTGAAGCTAATGAGGCCGCCTTTAAGCTGGCGCGTCGTTATGCCATTACTCGTCATAGCCCTTATAAGACCAAAATCATTGCGTTTAATAATGCCTTTCATGGCCGCACGCTGTTTACCGTTTCCGTTGGCGGACAACCAAAATACTCCGACGGCTTTGGCCCAAAACCGGCGGATATTGTGCATATTCCTTTTAACGATCTGGATGCGGTTAAAGCTGTTATTGACGACCACACCTGCGCAGTTGTGCTGGAACCGGTTCAGGGGGAGGGGGGAATCACCCCGGTTGATGCAGAATTCTTGCGCGGGGTCAGAGAGCTGTGCGACCAATACAAAGCGCTATTGGTATTTGATGAAGTACAATCCGGTATGGGCAGAACCGGTTCTCTGTTTACTTATATGCAATACGGTATTGTTCCGGATATTTTAACCTCGGCTAAAGCGCTGGGCGGCGGTTTCCCGATTAGTGCCATGCTAACTACTAATGAGGTGGCGCAAGTGATGGAGCCCGGTGTTCATGGCACCACCTATGGCGGAAATCCTCTGGCCTGTGCGGTAGCAGAAGCGGCGTTTGATGTGATTAATACGCCAGAAGTGCTGTCAGGCGTACAGGTACGTTATGAGTATATCGTCACCCGTCTGGAAGAAATTAACCAGCTTTATCATGTATTCACTGATGTTCGCGGCTTAGGTCTGCTAATCGGTGCCGAACTACAACCCGGCTATCAGGGGATGGCTCGAGAGTTTCTTGCTGCGGCAGTAGAAAATGGCCTGATGCTGCTCAATGCCGGCCCTAATGTAATCCGTTTTGCACCTTCGCTGGTGATCCCCGAGAAAGACTTGCAACAGGGGATGGAGCGCTTTGAACAAGCGGTGAAACAACTAGTTGAGGCGAAAGTGAAGTAATTTGATTGCTTTTAAATTGACAAAGGATATGAATAAGCGAAGTTAAACTGAGGGAGAGGCCGCTGTTGGGGTCGTAGCAGCTTTAGCTGCCGGACAAACAGGCAAAGCCTGTTTGAACAGCGCTTGCGCTGGCCCGCAGGGTGAAATACCGAAAGGTATTTCATAACTGCCTCTAAGCGGACTAGGCCCGAAGCACGCCAAAGTTAAGTACGATGGTCTTCCGACCGAGTACAAAGGTGATATGTACTATATTGTATTTACGGTCGGAATATTCACCTAAGCTAATTTAGAAGAAACAGTAATTACCCCTCTTCTCTCAATCTCCGCTTTAACCACATCCCATGATGTGGTCGCTGTGGCCATGCCAGTGAAGAAATGGTGTGCATCGTCGTAAGATGCGCCATTATTCGCTCGATATGCTTTTCCATTGAGGTCTCTTCCCGCTCATCCTGATCTTCTGACTCCATAATGGGCAAAATGCCGGGATCGCCGCTGGGACCATCATATTCAAGACGTTGCTGGCAGGTTTGAATCAAAATCTCACAGGCGTTTAAATATTCCTGCGCCAGTGCTGGCACCAGTACATACTGGTCCCGGGCGATGGTTGTCATTGCATTCAGGTGTTCAACTAAAAACTGACTATGGGTCACCCATAAACGCATATCGGCTAGATATCGCGTATTAAAACCCGGCTCCTGCATGGCCTGATTCAATGCGGTAAACAGCGTATTGTGTGCCTGATTAACCTCCATTCGGGTATAGGCAAGTTCAGCTACATCATTGGTCATATTAAATATTTGCCGCAGATGCTGTTGATAGGTTTCCAGTGCATTGTGAGCATTCTTACGTAACAGTGCGCTTTGCCATTGAGGCCATAGCCACAGGCTACTGGCAAATGCCAGCATACAGCCAATAACCGTATCGATCAGGCGCGGCAGCAGGTAGTTCATACCGCTGTTGGCGATAATCTGTAAGGTATAGAGGGCGGTAATTGTGAACCCAATAACCGCGATACCGTAATTTTTACGCACGATCAGATAGGAGCAAAACGTCAGTACCAACATCATCGTAAGCATCAGATTTTGAGAGTAATAGAGATGTAAGATTGCTGCTCCGGCGAGAATGCCAATCATAGTCCCCAGCGAACGATGCTGGATCCGTATTCGGGTGGCATTATAGCCGTTCTGGCTGACCACCATGATGGTCATCAGTATCCAGTAAGGCTTAGGCAAATTGAGCGTCAGACCAATTCCTGCGCCTGCGGCTAATGTGATACCAAGACGAGCCGCATTCCTGAATGCGGCGGACTTAAGTGAGCAATAATTTTTTATCGCCTGTAAAAAAGAAAGGTGGCTTTGTATCGGCATTAATGTGCGGTTATATAACGGCTTTTGGCGGCGAAGCAGGCGGGAAATACGACAAAAATGGTAATAGCAAAAAGTGCCTACCGGATTATCAGGATGTTGCCGGGCGATTTTCTCCAGCGCTGACAGCTCATTATCCATATTAAAAGGCTGGGGGCGACGATGGTAGAGAATATCATCAGCCAGAACCTGTAAGCGGTGACTTATCATTTTTGCATTATGGCGAATAACAGCTTCAGCCTGGCTTTGCTCAACCAGCTTTTGTACCTCATCTGGCAGATGCAAGCTGACGGTAACATGCTCCTGTAAATCAAGGGCTACCTGAAACGCCTGAATAAATCGACGATGACGAGGGTGCTTCAGATTGGGAATCATATAGATTTGCTGATAGAGCTGAGTGATGATATCCATCACTTTTTGCTGGCGTAACAGCAGGGGGGGAAGCGCTTTCTCCGGGTCGGTATGTTGAGTGAGTAAACTGTACTTCTCGTCAAAATAATAGGCCAACTGCCGGTAAAGCAAACTAAGCGATTCCCGCATAGGTTGTTCTTGCCAAAGCCGAAACCACAGGTGGATAAACAAACCATACCAGACCGTGCCAATGACAAATAGCATGGCTACGCGCCAAACGGGTAAATTGCCCGCCATGCTGAGTGTAAAAATGGCGGTGACTAATGCGGCAGGCATTAACCGACCATAAAGCGGACTGATTTCTGCCGTTACTCCAAATAGCAACGTCAGAATCAGCATGCAGAGCGGCAGCGGGACAGACCACAACAGAAGAAATTGCAACAGCACGCTACTGGTAACAAACAGTGCGCCACCGATAGCCAGTCGTTTGAAAAAGTGCTTATGGGGTGTGTCCAGACCACCAATGCTGCAGCAGGCAGGAACAAGAGAAAGTAAAAAACCGGTTGGTAAATCCCCTAGTAGCCAGAACAGAAATACCGGCAAACAAAGAACCAGAGTTTGCCGAAGAGCATAATTGACTTCCGGATGATAAACGACTCGCCGCCACATAGGCCTCCCAGGGAAAGGGAAACGGACATGGCATCAGGAGGCCGTAAACATGTCCGTTTCACTTTGTTATTTAACGAGTCCCGTAGACAACGATAGTCTTTCCATGAGCGGAGATCAGGTTTTGATCTTCCAGCATTTTTAAAATACGCCCTACCGTTTCACGGGAACATCCAACAATTTGACCAATTTCCTGACGGGTGATCTTGATTTGCATACCGTCCGGATGGGTCATTGCATCCGGCTGTTTAGCCAGATTGAGTAATGTCTGTGCGATACGGCCCGTAACATCAAGGAAGGCAAGGCTTCCTACTTTCTCAGAGGTAACCTGTAAGCGACTGGCCATCTGAGCGGATAAACGCATTAAAATATCCGGGTTAACCTGGATAAGCTGGCGAAATTTTTTATACGAAATTTCAGCAACTTCACATGCGGTTTTTGCCCTGACCCAGGCACTGCGTTCCTGACCTTCTTCAAACAGGCCAAGTTCTCCGATGAAATCCCCCTGATTGAGATAGGAGAGAATCATCTCTTTACCTTCTTCATCCTTAATCAGAACGGCTACGGCACCCTTTACAATATAGTAAAGAGTTTCTGCTTTTTCACCTTGGTGAATAAGTGTGCTCTTGGATGGATATTTATGAATATGACAATGAGATAAAAACCATTCGAGAGTAGGGTCTGTCTGCGGTTTGCCGAGAACCATTTGTTGTTATCCTCTTTGTAGTCACTGCCTAACACAGCAAAGCGAGAAGCTTGCCGAAAATCTTACCCGCCCCGAAGCATATAACTTGCCAGGTGAGCGCTATTATAGCTGATGTAAAAAAGAATATAGAGGTGTTTGTGGGCTGGTGTTGCATCAGCCTGAGCGAACTCTAATTTATCTATTATACCCACACTATGGTTTTAACACAGGTTGAGCCAAGAGTCTCGTGTTGTCTTACTAAATTGAGGGTTAAGCCGCGTTGGGTCGGGTTATTCGCCTGTTTTACCCTCACTTTGCTATTCTAATATTCTGCCTTCTAATAATTGTTGTATTAATGGTGTGATAATCAACTCCATTGCCAGCCCCAGTTTGCCTCCCGGAATGACTAAGGTGTTTGTTTGGGAGATAAACGAACCCTGTAACATGACCAGTAAATAGGGAAAATCGATGCCTGTCAGCCCCCTGAAGTGAATAACCACCAGACTTTCGTCCATCGTTGGAATACTCTTCGCAGAAAATGGGTCAGAGGTATCAACGGTGGGTACCCGTTGAAAGTTGATATGGGTTCGGGAGAACTGTGGCGTGATGTAATTGATATAGTCATCCATGGAGCGAACAACGGAATCCAGCACGGCTTCCCGGGAGTGTTCGCGTTCCACCGTATCGCGGATTAGCTTTTGTATCCACTCCAGGTTAACGATAGGAACAACGCCAACCAGCAGGTCGACATGTTGGGCAACATTGTGTTTAGCGGTGACGATGCCACCGTGTAGCCCTTCATAAAACAGCAGGTCTGTTGTCTCAGGCAACGGTTGCCAGGGGGTAAAAGTACCGGGTGTTTGGTTATAAGGAACGGCTTCATCATAAGTATGCAAGTACTTACGTGTACGTCCGTTGCCGGTTTTACCATATTCAATAAAGCTGTTTTCCAGCAGTGCAAAGTCGTTAGCTTCGGGGCCAAAGTAACTAATATGACGTCCCTGTTCTCTGGCTTTACGGATTTCTGCATCCATTTCCGGGCGGGTATAACGATGGTAAGCATCTCCATCAATGCGAGCGGCGCTTAAATTCAACTGCTGAAAGATTTTCCTGAAGGCCAGACTGGTTGTGGTGGTACCGGCGCCACTGGAACCGGTCACTGCAATGATGGGATGTTTTGCTGACATTAACCTGATTCCTTAGTTTTCGTTGTTATTACCAGAGCATAGTCGGATTGGTGCAGGGCTGTCACAAAATTTTATTCAGGTGAATTAATACTCAGGATAAGGCTGCTCTTCCATATCATCACTGAATTTGTCTTTGGGCATAATATTGATGGTCTCATGTAGCTCTGACCATACCAATATAACCTGACCGCTTTTTAGCTGACGTTTAACGTCGTCTACCTTCTGCTGCAATGATTTCTCATGCTCTCCATAGTCGGTACCTTCACGCAGAACAAAGGATTCGATAATACTGTCCAATGTCTCGGAGGCGACTTGCTGCCACGGGATCATCATTTGTTTTTCTCCAGATAGCGGGTTAACCATTCAGGGATACGATGTTCCAGCCACATCTGCGGTTTTTTCCATGTGCCACTGACAAAACCAACATGACCACCATGTTCCGTTAACTGATATTCAATATTCTCCGGCAGGCTGTTTTGCTTTGGTATCACATCCGGCGACATAAAGGGATCGTCTTTGGCGTGAATAATCAGCAAAGGAATTTGTACCTGATGCAATACCGGTAGAGCGCTGCACTTTTGATAATAATCGGTGGAATCTTTAAATCCATGCAGTGGAGCCGTAAGGGCATCGTCAAACTCACGGATAGAACGAATGTTTTTCAGCGATAAACCGGGCAGCGGCATAATGCCGGGGTAGCGGATAAGTTTACGTTTGGTACTCTGCTTCAGCAAGCTAAGCAGATAGCGGTGATAAACTCTCGACAGGCCTTGTTCCAGACGACGAGAACAGGGATCGAGCATCAGCGGAGCGGAGACAATGACTGCTGCTTTAAGAGGGACTTTGTCACCTTCTTCGGCCAGATAGCAACCTAGCATATTGCCACCCAGCGAGTAACCTACTGCCGCGGTGGGGGCTTCTCCCTGCGTATCCTGCAACCAGTTCAGAAAAAAGCGCGTATCGCTGGTTTCGCCAGAATGATAAGCGCGAGGGCTGCGGTTAGGTTCACCGCTACAGCCGCGAAAATGCATAACAACACCCAGCCAGCCGTTTTGACGGCAAACCGCCAGTAAACCATGGGCATAAGGGCTGTAAAAATTGCCTTCTAAACCGTGAAATAACACCAAACGAGGCTTATGTTTGGCCTGATGAGGATCTTCGCTCCAGGCCACATCAATAAAATCACCGTCCGGAAGCTCCAGACGCTGCCACACCGGCTTCAGGCTAATCTTTCTGCGGACAATCCTGGGTAGCAGTGTTTGTATATGCGGGTTCGCAGTGCCCGGAATGGGGCGAAATTGTGCATCCATAACAAAATTAAATTCACTCTTGGGGACTTGTGCGATCAATATCACACTGCTAGCTTGAATGGAATGATTAAACATATCTCACTGGTAAAGGGTTATACAGAATGGAGTTAGGTTGGTTTCTTTCTATGTCGATGTTTTTATGGATAGCGGCCGTTACACCGGGTCCGAATAATATGTTGCTTACCTCTTCAACGGCCAATTTTGGTTTTACCCGCTCTTTACCATTGATGTTTGGCATTATGATTGGCATGCAGTTACTACTGCTGTTAGTGGCTATGGGTGTTGGTACACTGGTAACCGCCTATCCTTCGTTGCACCTGGCGCTGAAAATTGCGGGTAGTCTCTATTTGATTTGGCTGGCGTGGAAAATTGCCACTTCCCGCTATGAAAAGTTGGAGACCGAAAAAGGAACGGCGCAGCCGGTGCGGTTATATCAGGGATTACTGTTACAGGCTTTGAATCCTAAAGCCTGGCTGATGGGGATTGGTTCTATAGCCAGTTACAGTCTGGCAGGGGATATGTACAGCGCATCGGTAATCGCCATTAGTATTGCTATGTTTATGGTCAATCTGGTAGCTGGATTTATCTGGATGGGCTTCGGTTCTGCCATTGGTCGTTTGCTGCAAAGCCGCAAATCCTGGGCAATTTTTAATATCACCATGGGTATTCTGACGGCGGGCTGTGTGGTGCTTATCTGGTTGTAGTGAAACCAGAACATTAGCAGTAGAGGCGGCGATAAACACCGCCTCTGTTATTATGTATCAATCATTCCCCTGATTAAAACTGGCGGTCATCTCTTCTAACTGCTCCTGTAATTCCAGCCAGTTCATCTCTGTCTCTTCCTGAAGTGATTTTACGCTAACCTGTTGTTGCAGCAGTTTAGTGAGTTCGGCCTTCTTCTCTGCCTCATAAATAGCGGTATCCGACAGGGCTAGTTCAATATCACTCAGTTGTTTTGCCAGTTTATTGAGCTCAATATCCAGCTTATCGAGCTTTTTACGAATTGGCTGAGTTTGGGTGCGAAAATCAGCTTCCCGGCGTTTTTGATCTTTACGTGCCTGAGCGCTGTTGGCGGTTGGTTCTTTATCATTCGCTTCCGGCTGCATCTCTTGCTTTTGCAACTCGGCTAACCACTGTTGGTAATCTTCTAAATCACCGTCGAACGGCTCTACTTTTTTATCATGAACTAAATAGAGTTCATCAGTAGTGGAACGCAGTAAATGGCGATCGTGGGAAACGACAACCAGTGCACCGTCAAAATCGATGAGTGCTTCGGTTAGCGCCTGACGCATATCGAGATCGAGGTGGTTAGTTGGTTCATCAAGCAGTAACAGATTCGGGCGTAGCCAGACAATTAATGCCAGTACCAGACGAGCTTTTTCTCCGCCGGAGAAGCGTTCGGTATTTTCGCTGACCTTATCACCGCGAAAGCCAAAGCCTCCCAGATAGTCCCGTAACGGCTGCTCATATTCCTGCGGTGCCAGACGACTGAGGTGCTGTAATGGCGATTCGTCCGGGCGAAGGGTTTCCAATTGATGTTGGGCAAAGTAACCCAGTTTAATCCCTTTAGCTAAACCAATCTCTCCCTGTTGAGGTGCCAGTTCCCCGGCTAACAGTTTGATTAGTGTCGATTTACCCGCGCCGTTACGCCCAAGCAAACCGATTCGGGAACCGGGTACCAGATTTAGCTTAATGGATTGCAAAATGGTCTTATCGCCATAGCCTGCGCTGACTTTTTCCATTCTCAGCAGAGGATTAGGCAGGCTTTCCGGCTGGCGGAAACTAAAGCTGAAAGGATTATCAACGTGAGCCGGGGCAATCAGCTCCATGCGTTCTAACATTTTAATTCGGCTTTGTGCCTGTTTGGCTTTGGTTGCCTGAGCTTTAAATCGGTCGATATAGCTTTGTAGGTGGGCAACTTTCTCCTGTTGGCTTTGATACAGCGCCTGTTGCTGTGACAGCTTAGTGGCACGCTGGCGTTCAAAGGATGAGTAGTTACCGGTATATTCAAACAGCTGTTGCTGCTCGATATGCAAAATTTTATCCACAATAGGATCAAGAAAGTCCCGGTCATGGGAAATCAGGATCAGCGTACCTTCGTAGCTTTTCAGCCATTTTTCCAGCCAGATTACCGCATCTAAATCGAGGTGGTTGGTTGGTTCATCAAGCAGCAATAAATCCGAACGACAAAGCAGAGCCTGGGCCAGATTCAGCCGCATACGCCAGCCGCCGGAAAACGCGCTGACCGGCTGTTGTAGCTGCTCCTGAGAAAAGCCTAAACCGTGCAGCAGGCTTGAGGCGCGGGGATAGATGGTCCATGCCTGTATGGCATCCAACTGCCCGTGCAGTGAAGCAATTTCGTTACCATCATTTTTCTCATTGGCTTCAGCTAAAGCACGTTCAAGCCGACGGTACTCCCGGTCGCCATCAATAACATATTCAACGGCGGGAATATCTAATGCCGGTGTTTCCTGATTGACCCATGATAAAGCCCAACTGGCAGGGAAAGTGGCATTACCGCCGTCTGCCGATAGCTCACCTTTTAATAGCGATAGCAGCGTCGATTTTCCACAGCCGTTTTTACCTACCAGCCCCACTTTTTGTCCGGGGTTGATGGTTGCTGTTGCGTTATCAAGCAAAACGTTAACGCCACGTCGAATCTGTAATGAAGAAAAAACAATCATAGGGTCACATATCAAGTTATTAGTCGCTGGGGCATCAACAGTGAATGGCTGACTTTGAAAATAAGTACGGCATGAAACTATTGATAGAAAACAGTGAGAGGAGTACAACAGCAGCCGCCACACTATTTTTAATATTATTATTTAAAAGTAAAGCACTTAGCCATATTGACAAGCGAGAGTCGGGTTATTCGTAACCGCCTCTTTATTAATATTATTATTGTTCAATATTTCAATTTACTGGCTAAACTTACAGAGTGCGACGGTTGTATAAAACCACCATTGATTCACACCAGTAATTTATAAGCCATGCATGGTAGCGGAAAATGTCATTGATGACGATGTTTAGGGGAAGCGAAAATGTCGCACTTGCCAAAAGCCCTTGTCTTGTTTGCTCATCCGGAGCCCAAGCGCTCGGTTGCCAATAAGGCGTTATTAAAGGTTATCCGCAATTTGGATAACGTCACAGTCCGTGATTTGTATGCTTACTATCCCGATTTTTTTATTAATGCCCATCGTGAACATCAACTATTAAGAGATCACGACGTTATAGTTTTTCAGTTTCCCATCCATACCTATAGCTGCCCTGCGCTGATGAAAGAGTGGATTGACCGGGTATTAAACCTGCAATTCGCGGGCAGTATTGGCGCCAATGAGCTTTCTGGTAAGCGTTTTCGGCTGGTGGTTACTGCGGGAGCGACCGAGAGCAACTATCAGCCCGGCGGATCCGTGGGTTATACCTTTGACGATATTCTGTTGCCGTTCCGGATAATGGCTAAGGCTTGTGGTATGCAGTGGGTTGATCCCATGATTATTTATCGTGCTCGCCGTCTGGAGGATGATGAATTACAGCAACATGCGCTGAAATATGCTGAATGGCTTAGTGTGTCCGCAGAAGAGGATAGCGAATAATGGATACTTCACCCCAACTTATCGCTGTTTTAGTTTTTCTTTCTGTAGCCGTCCTGGCTGTGCCTCTGGCAAAGCGTATTGGTGCCGTTCTGGGGTATCTGGTGGCGGGTATTGCTATCGGCCCCTGGGGGTTTCGGTTGATTAATGACGTTGATGAGATTCTCCATTTTTCTGAAATGGGCGTCGTTTTGCTGCTGTTTGTGATTGGTCTGGAATTGAATCCGGCCAAACTGTGGAAAATGAGAAAGCCCATTTTTGGGCTGGGTACCGCTCAGGTACTGATTACCAGCGCCGTTCTTTGCGGGCTGCTGTATTGGGCCGGTTTTGGCTTGTCAGCGGCAATTATTGGTGCTATTGGATTATCCATGTCATCCACCGCGATGGCATTGCAGTTAATGAAAGAGAAGGGAATGCGCGGCGATGGCGGTCAGTCTGGCTTTGCGGTGCTGCTATTCCAGGATATGGCGGTTGTTCCCGCGCTGGCGCTGGTGCCGATTTTAGCGGGAACCGGTGGAAGTGGTGCAGACTGGTTTACCGTTCTCAGTAAAGTGGTTGGATTGGCGATCCTGGTGTTAGGTTGTCGTTATCTGTTGCGCCCCATTTTTCGCTATGTTGCTGCTTCCGGCGTTCGGGAGGTATTCACGGCGACAGCGCTGCTGGTGGTATTAGGCGCGGCGGTACTTATGCAGCAAATTGGTTTTTCCATGGCGTTAGGCACTTTTCTGGCTGGCGTACTACTGGCAGAAAGTGAGTATCAGCATGAACTTGAAGTCGCCATTGAACCGTTTAAGGGCTTATTGCTGGGGCTGTTTTTCATTTCAGTCGGTATGGTGCTTAATTTAGGGGTTTTCTACTCTCATATTTTGCAAGTATTAGTTGGCGTATGCGTTCTGTTGCTGGTTAAGAGTGTGCTGTTATACGGGTTAGCTCGCTTTTTCCGAATTAACCGTTCAGAGCGATTACAGTTTTCTGCGGTGCTCAGTCAGGGGGGCGAATTTGCCTTTGTGCTGTTTGCTGCGGCAAAATCTCAGAATATTTTTGATTCAGAACAGATAGCTATGCTATTGGTAGTTGTGACTATTTCTATGATGACCACGCCGATATTAATGCAGTTGGTTGATAAGATATTAGCTCGCCGCTATAACCCCGCAGATGAACCCACGCAGGCATCTGATGTCGAAGATGATGAGCCTCAGGTGATAGTGGTTGGGTTTGGCCGTTTTGGGCAAGTGGTTGGTCGTTTACTGATGGCAAATGAAATCCGCCTGACGGTGCTGGAACGGGATGTCAGTCAGGTGAGTATCTTACGTAGCTATGGTTATAAAGTTTATTACGGTGATGCGACTGAACTTGAATTGCTACGTGCCGCCGGTGCTGAAAAAGCTAAAGCCATTATTATTGCCAGCGATTTGCCGGAAGAGACCATGACGGTAGTCCGTTTGTGTCAACAATACTTCCCTAATTTGTCGATTCTGGCCCGTGCCAGAGGGCGGGTTGAGGCTCATGAATTGCTGAGTGCGGGTGTTGAGTTATTCTCCCGGGAGACATTCTCCAGCGCCCTTGATTTGGGGCGTAAGGCGCTGATTGATTTGGGTATGCACCCTCATCAGGCCTATCGTGCCCAGCAGTATTTTAAACGTCTGGATGAGAACATGCTGCGTGAGCTGGTGCCAGGTCGACAGGGTGAAGTTCAACAGGTATCCCGGGTCGCTGAAGCGCGGCGCGAACTGGAGAATTTGTTCCAGCGAGAAATTCAGCATGACAGTAAATTGTCTGATGCCTGGGATCTGGATGATGAAGTACAGGAAGCCCGGCATGAAGAGCGGGATTAGCCCGCGAAAGGTTATAGCAAAGAAGCCTTGAGGTATTAATCAAATAGTCGACTTTCATCATACTTAGTAATATAAAGTTGCCTAAATTTTTATCTCAGTGAGTACAGCGCCGTTGATTTCAGCTACAATCAGCGGAAATTAAGTATCAACGGTAGGAGAAATCATGAAAGTAGCAAAAGACCTAGTGGTCAGCCTGGCCTATCAGGTTCGTACAGAAGACGGTGTATTAGTTGATGAGTCTCCGGTGAGCGCACCGTTAGATTATCTGCATGGACATGGTTCTCTGATCGCAGGTTTAGAAAAAGCATTAGAAGATCATAACGTAGGCGATCGTTTTGACGTGTTTGTACCGGCTAACGAAGCTTATGGCAACTATGATGAAGTTCTGGTTCAACGTGTACCTAAAGATGTGTTTATGGGCGTTGATGAGCTGCAGGTAGGTATGCGTTTCCTGGCTGATACCGATCAAGGTCCTGTGCCGGTTGAAATCACCGAAGTGGAAGACGATCACGTCGTGGTTGATGGTAACCATATGCTGGCAGGCCAAAACCTTAACTTTAATGTTGAAGTTGTTGCTATCCGCGAAGCGACACCGGAAGAGCTGGCGCATGGCCATGTTCACGGTGAGCACGATCACGAACATGGTGAAGGTGGCTGCTGTGGCGGCCATGGTCACGGTGATGGAGGTGGTTGCTGCGGTGGTGGCGGTCACGATCATGACCACGAACACGGCGAAGGCGGCTGTGGTGGCCATGGTAAAGGCCACGGCGGTTGTGGCTGCAGCCACTAATCACCCTTTAGAGCATGAAAAAATGGCAGCTTAATTTAAGCTGCCATTTTATTTTTTATCTGAATCACCGCTATAGTTTTAATCAAATATCAATAATGTGGAGGAGGCAACTCTTCTGACTGTGAAGCTATCATTGATGGTTGAGAAGCTTTCAATTTGTCCGTCAATAGCCTTAATTGTTCCTGAAGTTTAGCAATTTCAAGTTGATGCTGAATGACTACCTGATTGAGATCTTCAATAGTCACCTCTTGAAAAGCCAGACGACTTTCTAATAGCTCCAGTCGTTGTAACAGGCTGTCAGCGTTTAGTTGTTGCATATTTTCTCCGGTGAATCATGATGAGCCTCATATTATGAATATGATATTAAATCGGCGCAGAAATTTGTAAGATGCGCATAAATATCAGTGTGCTTGCCAGTAATGCAGCCGGCAGGAGATGTTGACCGTTAATGGCTCTATTCTACAATGAAACACAAGGAATATATTGATGTCTTTTTTAAATAAGCCTTCATATGCAATTGGAGCGTTATTGCTAACGCTACCTGTTTTTACTGTTTTCGCTAATCCTGCTGCGCCAGATTCTAAGATTGAACAAAGTTCTACCGCTGTTCAGCCTGCGGCAGTGCCATCTCAGCCTGAAGCAGTAAACGCCGAAAAACCGGCTGATGCAGCGCCAGTTGCCGTGGAAGAACAGAAGAGTAGTCAGCCATCTTCAGCAGCAGAGCCAGCTAAGGATAAGGTACCAGACCCAAAGACGAGTACGCAGCAAGCTGCCACTGAGTCTGCAGCGGCAAGCTCTACACCTGCTGCGGAAACAGCACCAGTAGCCAGTGAAACTTCAGCAGCAACGGATGCTGCCCCGGCAACGGAAGGAAAAGCAACGGCCACAGAAACGACCCCGGCTGGTGCCGCGCCTGTAGCTGCAACGGATGAAGTTGCTTCAGCAGCCGACTCGAAAAAAGAGCCAGCCCCGGAGGTCACTGAACTGGAAACCACACCATTATCATCAGTAAAATTTTCGCTGAACAGTGAAGAGCAAAAACGCGCTTATGCCAGTGGCGTAACGCTGGCGCGTTACCTGCAGGAAAATATGGCTCAGCAAAAGAAACTGCATATCACCCTTGATCCTAATATCGTGTTGGCGGGTATTGTGGATACCTTTGCTGGTGATATAAAAATGGATGAGGCGATGGTTAAAAAAACCATGGCAGCATTTGACGATCAGGTTAACACATTAAATAAAGCCAAGATGGAGCAGGAAGCCTTACGGGAACGTGAAATGGGCGAAGCTTATCAGGTTGAATTTGCCAAAATGGATGGTGTGAAGAAAAGCAAAACGGGATTGCTGTACTTAGTTGAGAAAAAAGGTAGTGGCGCAGCCATTGTGGATAAAGACATAGTGGTTGTTGAGCTGCAAGGAATGCGGGTAAATGGTGTCGTGTTTGAAAAAACGGCCTCGCCAATTACTTTAAAAGTAGCCGATGTTATTCCTGCTCTGCGTAACGGCATTAAGCTGGCTGGCAGAGGTGGTGAGATTAAGTTGGTGGTACCACCTGAGCAAGGGTATGGTGCTAAAGGTGCTTTACCAGGGATCCCACCCAATGCTACGCTGATTTTTAATATTAAAGTATTGCAGGTAAATTCGGGCAGCCCGGCTAAATCAAAATAATTGCTGATGGTTAACCGAAAGACCGGACGCTGGTTATTTGTTTGAGCTATATAATGATTCATGGTTCGCTGATGAAGAGATTTCTTCATTGCAGCGAACCATTTTAATTTATGTTGTCAAAGATAATTAATTAGCATAATGGGCTATTATTTCTGAGTAATAAGATAATTTGATACTCTTTGTGTCTGTTTATAATTAGCCTGTATGGTATAGAATTCGTATTCTGCTTTATCGCATAACAACATATGTCCTATCACCGGAGATGTAGATGAAATCATTATTTAAAGTAACGCTGTTAGCGACCGCAATGGCTTTCGCTACCGGGGCAATGGCCAACACTGCAACAACAGCAGCTGCACCAAAAAGCGCCGCACCAGCTAAGTTTGATAGCGAAGATCAGAAGGCGGCCTATGCGTTAGGTGCTTCTCTGGGTGGTTATATGACTAACTCTCTGAAGGATCAGGATAAGTTAGGTGTAGTGTTAGATCGCTCTCAAATCCAGGCTGGTTTTAAAGATGCATTTGAAAGCAAAAGCAAATTAACCGATGCCGAAATTGAGCAAACCTTACAGACTTTCGAAGCCCGCGTGAAAGAAAAAGCACATGCTAAAATGTTGGCTGATGGCAAAGTTAACGAAGAAAAAGGCGCAGCCTATCGTGATACTTTCGCTAAAGGTGAGGGTGTGAAGAAAACTGCATCAGGCCTGCTATATAAAGTAGAAACAGCCGGTACCGGTAACGCGCCTGGCGATAGCGATTCTGTTGTGGTGAACTATAAAGGTACATTGATCGATGGTACCGAGTTTGATAACTCTTATACTCGTGGTCAACCTGCAACCTTTCGTCTGGATAGCGTGATCCCAGGCTGGACTGAAGGGTTAAAATTCCTGAAGAAAGGTGGAAAAATGACTATGGTTATCCCTCCATCTTTAGCCTACGGTGAAAACGCCGTACCGGGAATTCCAATTAATTCTACATTAGTATTCCAGGTTGAATTACTGGACGTTAAGTCTGAAAAAGCAGAAGCGCCAGCAGCACAGGCCAAAGATAAGCAATAATTCCTGATGTTGAAAAAAACCGCAGTTCAATTCTGCGGTTTTTTTATTTCTTATGTCCCCCCGGTTTTTGTTAGACTATCCAACACTTGTTAAGAATGAGTCTCCAGGTTTTTTTCAGTCTGAGGACCAATATGGACTAAATATATTGGAGAATTATCATGTCTGATTCACCGCTATCCGGCGAGTATGAGACGTTGGATGAGCAGCCGTTTACCAGCGAAGATCACGACATTTTGCGCTCTTATGAATCGGTAGTTGATGGTTTAGCTATGTTGATTGGTTCGCATTGTGAAATCGTTTTACATTCATTAGAAGATTTGAAATGTTCCGCTATTCGCATAGCTAATGGTGAACATACCGGTCGTAAAATAGGTTCTCCAATTACTGATATGGCATTGCGAATGCTGCACGCCATGTCAAATGATGACAGCAGCGTTTCTAAAGCTTATTTCACGCGTGCTAAAAGCGGTTCATTAATGAAATCGCTGACAATTGCTATTCGTAATAAAGATCATCGGGTGATTGGGTTACTCTGTATTAATATGAATCTGGATGTGCCTTTCTCTCAGATCATGCAGACCTTTATTCCGCCCGAAACCAAAGATGTTCATTCTAACGTTAACTTTGCTTCATCTGTTGACGATCTGGTAGCCCAAACGCTGGAATTTAGTATTGAAGAGGTTAATGCGGATCGAAACGTATCGAATAATGCCAAGAATCGTCAAATCGTACTTAATCTGTATGAAAAAGGAATTTTTGATATTAAAGATTCCATTAATCAGGTTGCCGATCGTCTGAATATCTCAAAACATACGGTTTACCTCTATATTCGCCAGTTTAAGAGCGGTGATTTTTCGGGAAGCGATCGGTGAGCCTGAGCTATACGTTAGTGGTTACTGGCCCCGCCTATGGTACTCAGCAGGCAACCAGCGCCTGGCAGTTTGCTCAAGCCTTGATTGCCCGTGGTCATAAGCTGGAGAGCGTATTCTTTTACCAGGAAGGTATTAGTAATGCTAACCAGTTAGTTTCACCAGCCAGCGACGAGTTTGATTTAGTTCGAGCCTGGCAACGATTGGCGGAACAACAAGGAACCGTGCTAAATGTTTGTGTTGCAGCGGCGTTGCGCCGTGGCGTTATCGATGAGCAGGAAGCAACATTACGCCAGCAGACAACAGCGAATTTACAGCCCGGATTTGTACTAAGCGGATTGGGCTCATTAGCGGAAGCGATGCTGACTTGCGATCGCGTGATGCAGTTTTAAGCTGGCTGATAATGAAGAAAATAGCCTTTATTTTTACTCATGTTCCCCATGGTGCTTCCGGAGGCCGGGAGGGGTTAGACGCTGTTTTGGCAACGTCGGCGCTGACGGAGGAGATTGGCCTGTTCTTTCTTTCTGATGGTGTATTTCAGCTACTTTCCGGACAGCAACCAGACCAGATCCTGATGCGTAACTATATTGCGACCTTTGGTGTTCTGGCACTATACGATATTGAGCAATGTTTTATTTGTACGGATTCAATGCTTGAACGTGGAATTAATCCGGATGTGGCATTGGTTATTGATGCGATTCGTTTAAACCAGCAGCAAATGTATGAACGCTTATCTGGTTATGATGTAGTACTAACTTTTTAAGGACTAACCGTGTTACATACCCTCTCACATTCACCATATCAAATGGATATGAATGCGCTGGCCAATACCATAGGGCAGAGCGATGTGCTGGTATTGTTGCAGGATGGCGTAACGGCGGCGCTAAAGGATAGTCGTTGGTTAACACTGTTGATTCAGCGTAACCCAATAAATATTTATGTACTTCAGGAAGACATTGAAGCCCGGGGTTTATTATTACTTATCGACAGCCGGGTTGGGATTATTGATTACTCAGGTCTGGTTGATCTCAGCGTTACCCACTATCCTCAGGTGAATTGGTAATATTCTGCTGGTTGTGTTTTTAGTGAATATTTTGATAAATCAAGCAACAGATCTCTTTGTTCATTGCTCAATACTGTATATTTCTTGACAGTTACCCACTTCAGCCATAAAATTTTGCGTCCCTCAGTGTACCTATGCATTCAGGGATCGATTTATTACGTGTTTACGAAAGTAAAAAAACCAGGAGCTTTTTTTAATGGCAACAATTAATCAGCTGGTACGCAAACCGCGCTCAATGAAGGTTGCAAAAAGCAACGTTCCTGCGCTGGAAGCTTGCCCGCAGAAACGTGGAGTATGTACTCGCGTATATACCACCACTCCAAAAAAACCAAACTCTGCATTACGTAAAGTTTGTCGTGTACGTTTAACTAACGGTTTTGAAGTTTCTTCATATATCGGTGGTGAAGGCCACAACCTGCAGGAGCACTCCGTGATCCTGATTCGTGGTGGTCGTGTTAAAGACCTGCCGGGTGTGCGTTATCACACCGTCCGTGGCGCGCTGGACTGCTCAGGTGTTAAAGACCGTAAGCAAGCCCGTTCCAAGTATGGCGTGAAGAAGCCGAAGGCTTAATGGTTACCCGTTAAGTAAGGCCAAACATTTTTAACTTAATGTCAAAATAAACTCATCGAGTTTTGGACAATCCTGAATTAACAACGGAGTATTTCCATGCCACGTCGTCGCGTCATTGGTCAACGTAAAATTCTGCCAGATCCTAAGTTCGGATCTGACTTATTGGCCAAATTTGTAAATATTTTAATGGTAGATGGTAAAAAATCTACCGCTGAAGCTATCGTTTATACTGCGCTTGAGACTTTATCTCAGCGTTCAGGTAAGAACGAACTGGAAGCTTTTGAAATTGCCCTGGACAACGTAAGACCAACTGTAGAAGTTAAGTCTCGTCGTGTTGGTGGTTCTACATATCAGGTACCGGTTGAAGTTCGTCCGGTTCGCCGTAACGCACTTGCCATGCGTTGGATTGTAGAAGCTGCTCGTAAACGCGGTGATAAATCCATGGCTTTACGCTTAGCGAATGAACTGTCTGATGCTGCAGAAAACAAAGGTACTGCAGTTAAGAAACGTGAAGACGTTCACCGTATGGCTGAAGCCAACAAGGCGTTCGCCCACTACCGTTGGTAATTTGTTTTCGGTAGTTATGCTAATCATCATGCGGGCGCTTTTTAAGTTGACCCGCATGGGTTATCTGAAGAACGACCTAGTAATCGAGGAATAAAATGGCTCGTACAACCCCTATTGAGCGTTATCGCAACATCGGTATCAGTGCTCACATTGATGCCGGTAAAACAACCACTACGGAACGTATTTTGTTCTATACTGGTGTAAACCATAAGCTGGGTGAAGTTCATGATGGCGCAGCCACTATGGACTGGATGGAACAAGAGCAAGAACGTGGTATTACTATCACTTCTGCTGCGACCACTGCGTTCTGGTCTGGTATGGCCAAGCAATTCGAACCGCATCGCGTCAATATCATCGACACCCCAGGGCACGTTGACTTTACTATCGAAGTAGAACGTTCTATGCGTGTGCTTGATGGCGCAGTAATGGTTTATTGTGCTGTGGGTGGTGTTCAACCGCAGTCTGAAACCGTATGGCGTCAGGCGAACAAATATAAAGTTCCACGTATCGCGTTCGTTAATAAAATGGACCGTATGGGTGCTAACTTCCTGCGTGTTATTGAGCAGTTGAAGACTCGTTTAGCGGCTACTGCGGTGCCAATTCAGTTACCAATTGGTTCTGAAGATAATTTCACTGGTGTTATCGATCTGGTGAAAATGAAAGCTATCAACTGGAACGACGCCGATCAAGGCGTAACGTTTGAGTATGAAGAAGTTCCGGCTAATCTGTTAGCGAAAGCACAGGAACTGCGTCAGAATCTGGTTGAAGCAGCGGCTGAAGCATCCGAAGAATTGATGGATAAGTATCTGGGTGGTGAAGACCTGACTGAAGCAGAGATTAAATCATCTTTGCGTCAGCGCGTTTTAAACAATGAAATTATTCTGGTTACCTGTGGTTCTGCATTTAAGAACAAAGGTGTTCAGGCGATGTTGGATGCGGTTATTGAATATCTGCCTGCTCCAACCGACGTTCCGGCAATTAATGGTGTTTTGACTGACGGTGAAACTCATGCCGAACGCCATCCTGATGATGCTGAACCGTTCTCTGCTCTGGCGTTTAAAATTGCAACTGACCCATTTGTTGGTAACTTGACCTTCTTCCGTGTTTATTCCGGGGTGGTTAATTCTGGCGATACCGTACTGAATGCTGTTAAAGATAAAAGAGAGCGTTTAGGCCGTATTGTACAGATGCATGCTAACAAGCGTGAAGAGATTAAAGAAGTTCGTGCTGGTGACATCGCGGCTGCTATCGGTCTGAAAGATGTAACGACAGGTGACACTCTGTGCGATCAGGCTAAACCGATTATTCTGGAACGTATGGAGTTCCCGGAACCAGTTATTGCCGTTGCCGTTGAACCTAAAACTAAAGTCGATCAGGAAAAAATGGGTATTGCTCTTGGCCGTTTGGCTCAAGAAGATCCATCTTTCCGCGTTCAGACTGATGAAGAATCAGGCCAGACTATCATTTCAGGTATGGGTGAACTTCATCTGGATATTATCGTTGACCGTATGCGTCGCGAGTTCGGTGTAGAGGCTAACGTAGGTAAACCTCAGGTAGCTTATCGTGAAACTATCCGTGAAACTGTTAAAGACATTCAGGGTAAACACGCTAAACAGTCTGGTGGTCGTGGTCAGTACGGTGACGTTATTATCGATATGTCTCCGCTGGAAGCTGGTGGTCCAGGCTACGAGTTTGTCAACGACATCAAGGGTGGTGTAATTCCTGGTGAATATATCCCTGCGGTCGATAAAGGTATTCAGGAGCAACTGAAATCTGGTCCTCTGGCTGGTTATCCGGTTGTTGATATCAAAGTGCGTCTGCACTACGGTTCTTACCATGATGTTGACTCCTCAGAACTGGCGTTTAAATTGGCTGCTTCTATTGCCTTTAAAGAAGGCTTCATGAAGGCAAAACCAATTCTGCTGGAACCAATCATGAAGGTTGAAGTAGAAACTCCAGAAGACTACATGGGTGATGTGATCGGTGACTTAAACCGTCGTCGTGGTATCATCGAAGGTATGGAAGACATGGCTACAGGTAAAACTGTACGTGCTCAAGTTCCACTATCTGAAATGTTTGGTTATGCTACAGACCTGCGTTCACAAACACAGGGGCGTGCTTCTTACTCCATGGAGTTCCTGAAGTACAGTGAAGCGCCAAGTAACGTTGCTACAGCAATTATCGAAGCTCGCAAGGCTAAGTAAGCCTCACGAGTAATAAATTTATATCCCAGTCCCCCTCGGATAGAGGGGGATAGTGTAAAGGAAGAGAATCGTGTCTAAAGAAAAATTTGAACGTACAAAACCCCACGTTAACGTTGGTACTATCGGCCACGTTGACCACGGTAAAACAACTCTGACAGCAGCTATCACCAACGTATTAGCAAAAGCTTACGGTGGTCAGGCTCGTGCATTCGATCAAATCGATAACGCACCAGAAGAAAAAGCGCGCGGTATTACCATCAACACTTCTCACGTAGAATACGACACCCCAAGCCGTCACTATGCACACGTTGACTGCCCGGGTCACGCCGACTACGTTAAGAACATGATCACCGGTGCTGCTCAAATGGACGGCGCTATTCTGGTAGTAGCTGCAACTGACGGCCCAATGCCACAAACTCGTGAGCACATCCTGTTAGGTCGCCAGGTAGGCGTTCCTTACATCATCGTGTTCCTGAACAAGTGTGACATGGTTGATGACGAAGAGCTGTTAGAATTAGTTGAAATGGAAGTTCGTGAACTTCTGTCTCAGTACGATTTCCCGGGTGATGATACTCCGGTAATCCGTGGTTCAGCATTAAAAGCGCTGGAAGGCGATGAAGTATGGGCTGCAAAAATCATCGAATTAGCAGAAGCACTGGATTCTTATATTCCAGAGCCAGAGCGTGCAATTGATAAGCCGTTCCTGCTGCCAATCGAAGACGTATTCTCTATCTCTGGTCGTGGTACAGTAGTCACCGGTCGTGTAGAGCGCGGTATTGTTAAAGTAGGTGAAGCAGTTGAAATCGTTGGTATTAAACCAACGACTCAAACGACTTGTACCGGCGTTGAAATGTTCCGTAAATTACTGGACGAAGGCCGTGCGGGTGAGAACGTAGGTGTTCTGC
>NZ_JAJNAG010000017.1 GCF_021010575.1 Limnobaculum eriocheiris
TCTTGCGACACTCTCCGCTAATTTTAAGACGAACAGTACTCAGTACTGTTCTTAATCATCTCGCCAAAACCTACCAGAGTATGGTGTTGGTTTATTAGCGCTGATTTTGTGGGGATCCCTCAGCGCAAATGTGGGGCTTTTTGTTTAGTGTTTCGAAAGGGTATTATTGATGATAATTATCAGTTTGATAATTCGGCAAATTTAGTTCGAATTTCTTCTTCTGGTAAATCGATACCGATGAATATCATGGTGCTTTTTTGTTCTTCATCTGAAAGCCACTCACGATCCCAGTCGGCGTTGTACAGACGCTGTACGCCTTGAAACAGCAGGCGACGGGATTCATCTTTTATCAGCAAAATTCCTTTATAACGCAGCAAATTATCAGCAAATTTCACCAGAAGGTTTTCCATGACTTCGGATATTTGCATCAGTTCTAGCGGTTGGTCGTGATAGATTACTATTGACTGAATATTATTTTGTGGCTGAGGTATTCGGCGAAAAACGGGCGTTGGTGCTGTTACATTTAACTTATCATTAAGCACAAAGCCTTCGATATCAAACAAGACACTGAGGTCGATATTGCCATGTGTCACTTTGTGAATAGAAGCGCGAGCATTCATTAGCTGTAGCCGTTGAATCAATGCTTCATTATCTGTTGCAATATCGGTTTTGGTCAGCAAAATGCGATCTGCATAGCCAACTTGTGCTTGTGAGAGAGTAAATTGACTTAGTTGCTGATCGGCATGTACCGCATCGACTAATGTGAGAATGCCATCTAACAAAAAGCGTTGGCAAATACGTTCATGAGCAAAAAAGGCTTGAGTAATAGGACCAGGATCGGCCATACCGGTACATTCGATAATCAGACGGTCAAATTCCAACTGATTTTTATCTACGCCATCTAACAAATCCAGCAGGGCGTTTTCCAGTTCATCCGATTTGCTGCAACAGATGCAACCGTTGCTGAGGGTGGTGATACGGCTGGCGCGATCGCCAATAATGGTATTATCTATTGGTACTTCACCAAATTCATTTTCAATAACAGCAATTTTATAACCGTGATTTTCATTCAGAATGTGGCGTAATAAGGTGGTTTTACCTGCACCCAAAAAGCCTGTCAGGATAGTGACTGCAATGGGTTTCATATCGCATCCTTAGTGTCTGTTAACAGCAGCGCATTCCGCCTTTGCCGTCTGCACCGTAGCGGGCATCCTGACGTTCGCGAAAAAACTCTTCGTAAGTCATCGGCGTTTGGTCCGGGTGAGTGAGCTTTATATGCTGAACGTAATTATCATAATCAGGTACACCGATTAGCATACGCGCGGCTTGCCCCAGATATTTACCAGCCTGACCGAGATTTCCAAACATGTTGTTCTCCAGGAAAATACGCTACAAAAATTATCTGTAAATCTGATGGATAATGGGCGCAGTGTTTGCTGCGCCCATGAATATCAGATCTTAACTTGTTCTGAATACGGCATTATTTATATTATGCAACGTATTCATGATGTCTGTTAGTGGTGCGAAGAAATCTGAATACCACCTTCAGGAACTGGCACAAAAGGCGTTTCCTGATCGGTACGTTCTGATTTTTTACGCGCAGCCATTGCAGTTTTGATACCGTAGAAAATGATGCTGTAAACCACTAACAGGAACAGGATGCTTAAACCAGCGTTAGTGTAGTTGTTAACTACAATGTGGTTCATATTAGCAATCTGTTGTGCAGTCAGGTTAGCACCACCATCAGCGATCTTCTGCTTATAGTTGTTAGCCTGGAAGAAGAAGCCTTCTAACTGAGGATTGTCGCTCAGCAGTTTCAGACCCAGTGCATAAGTGGTACAGATCAGCAGCCAAATAGCTGGAATCACGGTAACCCAAATGTACTTGGTACGCTTCATCTTAATCAGTACAACGGTACTCAGAACCAGAGCAACAGCTGCTAACATCTGGTTGGAGATACCGAACAGAGGCCACAGGCTCTTCACGCCGCCTAATGGATCCACTACGCCTTGATACAGTAAGTAACCCCAAAGACCAACGCAACCCGCGGTACCGATAATACCGGCAATCAGAGAATCAGTTTTCTTCAGGAATGGAACGAAGTTACCCAGCAGGTCTTGCAGCATAAAGCGGCCAGAACGAGTACCGGCATCCAGAGCAGTCAGGATGAACAGTGCTTCAAACAGAATACCAAAGTGGTACCAGAAGCCCATGTTCGCCGCAGGAATGATCTGATGGAACACGTGTGCAATACCAACGGCTAATGTTGGAGCACCACCAGCACGGTTCAGTACTGAAGGTTCACCGATGTCTTTAGCGGTTTGCAGGATTTGATCGGGGCTGATTACAAAGCCCCATGAGCTAACGGTAGCCGCAGCATGGGTAGTCACATCACGCAGTGATTCTATGATCATTGGTGCATCTGCAGTACCCAGTCTGTGCAGGTCTGGCATGGTGATGCCTAACGCTGCTGGCGGGGTGTTCATTGCAAAGTACAGACCAGGCTCGATAATAGAAGCCGCGATCAGAGCCATGATAGCTACGAAAGATTCCATCAGCATTGCGCCGTAACCGATGAAACGAGAGTCGGTTTCGCAAGCCAGCAGTTTTGGCGTAGTACCAGAAGAAATCAGCGCATGGAAGCCAGAAACAGCACCACAGGCGATAGTAATAAACAGGAATGGGAACAGTGAGCCTTTCCACACTGGACCAGTACCATCAATGTACTGCGTTACGGCAGGCATTTTCAGGTCTGGGTTCAGGATCACAATACCAATTGCTAAACCAACGATAACACCGATTTTCAGGAAAGTTGCCAGATAATCGCGCGGTGCCAGAATCAGCCATACAGGCAGTAAGGCAGAGATAAAGGCATAACCAATCAGCGTATAGGTAATAGTGGTGTCTTTGAAAGTCAGTGCAGGGCCCCAGTATGGGTCGTGGGCAATAACGCCACCGAACCAAATGGATGCGACTAACAGAATGATACCGATAACCGAAATTTCGCCCACACGACCCGGGCGTAAGAAGCGCATGTAAATCCCCATGAACAGCGCGATCGGTACAGTCGAACATACGGTAAACACACCCCATGGACTTTCGGCCAGGGCTTTAACAACGATCAGTGCCAGTACTGCCAGAATGATGATCATAATCAGGAAACAGCCAAACAGCGCGATAGTTCCCGGAACCGGGCCCATTTCCTTTTTGATGATCTCACCCAGTGAAGCACCATTACGGCGTGAGGAGATGAACAGTACCATAAAGTCTTGTACTGCACCTGCTAATACCACACCGGCCAGCAGCCATAGGGTACCAGGCAGATAACCAACCTGTGCAGCCAATACAGGACCAACTAATGGGCCTGCGCCAGCGATAGCAGCAAAGTGGTGACCAAACAGTACTTTTTTGTTAGTAGGTACATAGTTCAGACCGTCATTATTAATCACGGCTGGTGTTGCACGGTTTGGATCCAATTGCATCACTTTAGAAGCGATATAAAGGCTGTAGTAGCGGTATGCCACCAGATAAACCGATACAGAAGCAACGATAATCCACAGGGCGCTGATGTGCTCGCCACGGCGTAAAGCAACTACGCCCAGGCAAGATGCGCCAAGTATTGCCAACAATATCCATGGGATATGTTTCAATATTCCCTCTCTTTTCATGAGGTATCCTTTTTCTTCCTGTCTGTAATAAATTGAGTGATTAGCCCGGTTATATGTCGTTTTAAGCAAGTGTTTGCCTGATCCGGACATGTCATTTCCCTCCTTATAATAAGGGGGGAATATAATATTGACGGCTCATTATCATGAGGCGCGTCGAGGGATAACATCGCAATTTGGTCCAGCGGTTTGATCTGCAGGCTAAGCGGTTAAAATCGACCAGTGAGTGGTTGGAAGATGATTAACTGATGGGCAGATAAAGGTTGATTAACTTGATAGCGTGTTTTTTGGGTATGGCCAGCCCTGAACAGGCTGAAAGTTAAAGTTGATGTGGTTATTCACGGGTGGATAAAATTTTGATTTCTTCCAAAGGAGCCCGTATTATCAGCGCATCTAAGGTGTTTATATTGTCATTAAGTTATCATATGCAAATATAAAAGATGCAGTAATTGGATTCAGACGGGTAAGCCCGGTTAGTGATTATTTACTATCATTGATCAAGCGGATGAGTACTTAAGGCCTGTCCCATAAGCATTACCTTTTGAACATTTGCGTTTTGCAGGTGGTTAGCGTATTATACGCATCGTTCGGACGCGGGGTGGAGCAGCCTGGTAGCTCGTCGGGCTCATAACCCGAAGGTCGTCGGTTCAAATCCGGCCCCCGCAACCATTTTCCCTAGTTTATTTTCAAATAGAGCAGCGACAGTTTGTTGCGGCTGTTTATTTGAAAAGATACTCACTGAGTCAGTAGCTCAATCGCTTTCTCAGTAACAGGGTCCAGTTGCAAAAAGCCCCGACTTATCGGGGTTTTTTGTTATTAGACAGCAGAATCACTGGGCTTTATGCCCTTTTTTTATGTCTTGGGGGTGGGGTTGGCCACGCTAGAGCAGAAGTTGACAGAGTTGATAAGCGCACCGGTAGAAGCATTGGGCTTTGAACTGGTTGGTATTGAGTTCATCCGTGGGCGTCAATCGACTTTGCGTATCTACATTGATAGTGAAAACGGTATTAATGTTGATGACTGTGCCGATGTCAGTCATCAGGTCAGTGCAGTACTGGATGTTGAAGATCCAATTACTACGGCCTATAACCTGGAGGTATCGTCTCCGGGTCTGGAAAGACCGTTATTTACAGCGGCTCATTATGAGCGCTTTATCAATGAAGACGTATCCCTGACTTTGCGCATGGGTGTACAAAACCGTCGTAGATGGGCAGGCAAGATTAAATCCGTCGAGGGTGAAATGATAACTCTTGATGTGGAAGGTAAAGATGAAGTATTCGCACTGAGCAATATTCAGAAAGCGAATCTGGTCCCCCACTTTTAGAGCTCATATGAGGCAACTAGATGAATAAAGAGATTCTGGCTGTTGTTGAAGCGGTTTCTAATGAAAAGGCGCTTCCTCGTGAGAAAATTTTCGAGGCGCTAGAAACAGCTCTGGCAACGGCAACTAAGAAAAAGTATGAGCAGGAAATTGACGTTCGCGTAAGTATTGATCATCGCTCCGGCGATTTTGATACTTTCCGCCGCTGGATGGTGGTTGAAACTGTCACTCAGCCAACGCGTGAAATTACGTTAGATGCTGCTCGTCTTGATGAACCTGAAATTCAGGTTGGCGATTACGTTGAAGATCAAATTGAGTCGGTAACCTTTGACCGTATCACAACTCAAACCGCGAAACAGGTTATCGTACAGAAAGTACGTGAAGCTGAACGCGCGATGGTGGTTGAGCAATTCCGCGAGTATGAAGGCGAAATCGTTACTGGCGTCGTTAAAAAAGTTAACCGTGATAGCATCATTCTTGATTTAGGTAATAATGCCGAAGCCGTTATTGGTCGTGAAGATATGCTACCGCGTGAAAACTTCCGCCCAGGTGACCGTGTTCGCGGCGTACTGTATATCGTTCGCCCGGAAGCGCGTGGTGCCCAGCTGTTTATCAGCCGTTCACGTCCGGAAATGCTGATTGAACTGTTCCGCATTGAAGTACCGGAAATTGGCGAAGAAGTTATTGAAATTAAAGCGGCTGCTCGCGATCCGGGTTCCCGTGCGAAAATTGCTGTGAAAACCAACGATAAGCGTATCGACCCGGTTGGTGCCTGTGTTGGTATGCGCGGTGCGCGCGTACAGGCCGTTTCTGGTGAACTGGGCGGTGAGCGTATCGATATCGTATTATGGGATGATAATCCTGCACAGTTTGTAATTAATGCGATGGCCCCCGCAGACGTGGCCTCTATCGTTGTTGACGAAGATAGACACACCATGGATATCGCTGTAGAAGCCGGTAATTTGGCTCAGGCGATTGGTCGTAACGGTCAAAACGTTCGTCTTGCTGCACAGCTGACCGGCTGGGAGCTGAACGTGATGACAACTGAAGAGTTACATGCAAAACATCAGGCAGAAACATACGCTGCGATTGATGCCTTTACCAAGTATCTGGATATCGATGAAGATTTCGCAACGGTACTGGTACAGGAAGGCTTCTCATCTCTGGAAGAACTGGCTTATGTGCCGGTGAAAGAGCTGTTAGAAATTGATGGTCTGGATGAAGACACCATTGAAGCGTTACGTACCCGTGCTAAAAATGCGTTAACCACGCTGGCATTAGCGCAGGAAGAGAGCCTTGGCGACAACAAGCCGGCAGAAGATTTATTAAGTCTGCCTAATCTTGATCGTTCTATGGCGTACAAGTTGGCTGCAAAAGGCGTTTGTACGTTAGAAGACCTTGCGGAGCAGGGTGTTGACGATTTAACAGATATTGATGGCCTGACCAGCGAAAAAGCTGGCGAGTTAATTATGGCCGCTCGCAATATTTGTTGGTTTGGCGATCAAGAGTAATCACTGTAGCAGGAAGGAACAGCATGTCAGAAGTAACCATAAAATCGCTGGCCGAAGAGATCCAAACTCCGGTAGACCGCCTGTTACAGCAGTTTGCTGATGCAGGTATTAAAAAGTCTGCCTCGGACTCCGTGACCCAGCAGGAAAAAGAGACGTTGCTGACGCATTTAAACCATGAACATGGTGGTGCGCCGAGCAAACTTACGTTGCAACGTAAGACCCGTAGCACACTGAGCATTCCAAGTACCGGTGGCAAAAGTAAATCTGTCCAGATTGAAGTACGTAAAAAACGTACTTATGTAAACCGTGACTCACAAGAAGCTCAGGAAGCGGAAGCACAGGCAGCTCGCGAAGCCGAAGAATTAGCGCAACGCGAAGCAGAAGAGAAAGCCAAACGTGCTGCAGAAGAGCAGGCGAAACGCGAAGCAGAAGAGAAAGCCAAGCGTGAAGCTGCTGCTAAGAAAGCGGCTGAAGAGAAAGCTAAAGTGGCGACAACAGCGAATAAACCTGCAGAAAAGGCTGAAAAACCAGCCCAGACGGAAAAAGCCCGTCGTGAAGCAGAAGCAGCAGAACTGAAGCGTAAAGCTGAAGAAGAAATGCAGCGCAAAGTTGAAGAAGAAGCAAAACGCGTAGCAGAAGAAGCTCGTAAAATGGCCGAAGAGAACGAAGGCCGTTGGGCATCTGAATCAGTGGAAGAAGAAGTGGTTGAAGATTACCACGTGACGACTTCCCACCATGCGCGTGAAGCAGAAGATGAGAACGATCGTAAAGTTGAAGGCGATCGTCGTGCTCGCGGTGGTAAGTCAGGTAAGCCGAAGAAAGGGAACAAACTCTCTGAATCGAAAGCCGACCGTGAAGAGGCTCGCGCCGTTACCCGTGGTGGTAAAGGTAAGCGTAAGCCAAGCACATTACAGCACAGCTTTAATAAACCAGCTCAGGTAGTAAACCGTGACGTAGTGATTGGTGAAACTATCACCGTTGCCGAGCTGGCAAACAAAATGGCAGTTAAAGGTTCTCAGGTTATTAAAACCATGATGAAACTGGGCGCCATGGCCACTATCAACCAGGTTATCGATCAGGAAACTGCTCAACTGGTTGCTGAAGAGATGGGCCACAAAGTTATTCTGCGTCGTGAAAACGAGCTTGAAGAAGCGCTGATGAGTGACCGTGATACTAACGCAGCACTGGAGCCTCGTGCACCGGTTGTTACCATCATGGGTCACGTAGACCATGGTAAAACATCGCTGCTGGACTATATCCGTTCAACCAAAGTCGCCTCCGGCGAAGCGGGTGGTATTACCCAGCATATCGGTGCTTATCACGTTGAAACTGAAAATGGCATGATCACCTTCCTGGATACCCCGGGACACGCCGCGTTTACCTCAATGCGTGCTCGTGGTGCTCAGGCAACGGATATCGTTGTTCTGGTGGTTGCGGCAGATGATGGCGTGATGCCACAGACTATCGAAGCTATTCAGCACGCTAAAGCAGCGAAAGTTCCTTTAGTGGTTGCGGTGAACAAGATCGATAAGCCGGAAGCGGATATGGATCGCGTTAAGAACGAGCTGTCACAGCACAACGTTCTGCCTGAAGAGTGGGGCGGCGATACTCAGTTCATCCCGGTTTCTGCGAAAGTCGGTACCGGTATTGATGACCTGCTGAATGCGATTCTGCTACAGGCTGAAGTTCTGGAGCTGAAAGCCGTGCGCGAAGGTATGGCGAGTGGTGTAGTGATTGAATCATTCCTGGATAAAGGTCGTGGCCCGGTGGCAACGGTTCTGGTTCAGGAAGGTACGCTGCGTAAAGGCGATATCGTTCTTTGTGGTTTTGAATATGGCCGCGTTCGCGCAATGCGTGATGAAGTGGGTCATGAAATCAATGAAGCGGGTCCATCAATTCCGGTAGAAATTCTGGGTCTGTCAGCGGTTCCTGCTGCGGGTGATGAAGCGACGGTGGTCCGTGATGAGAAGAAAGCGCGTGAAGTCGCTTTATATCGTCAGGGCAAATACCGTGAAGTGAAACTGGCGCGTCAGCAGAAGTCTAAACTGGAAAACATGTTTGCGAACATGGAAGAAGGTGATGTTTCTGAACTGAATATCGTTCTGAAAGCAGACGTTCAGGGTTCTACCGAAGCGATTTGTGAATCACTACGGAACCTGTCTACTGATGAAGTAAAAGTGAAGATTGTTGGTTCGGGCGTAGGTGGTATTACTGAAACTGATGCTACTCTGGCGGCTGCTTCTAACGCTATCATCTTAGGCTTTAACGTTCGTGCTGATGCTTCTGCGCGTAAAGTTATTGAGGCTGAGAACCTGGATCTGCGTTACTACTCAGTGATTTATGACCTGATTGGCGAAGTGAAACAAGCCATGAGCGGTATGTTGGCACCTGAATACAAACAGCAGATCATTGGTCTGGCTGAAGTACGTGACGTATTCCGTTCACCGAAGTTTGGTTCCATCGCTGGCTGTATGGTCACTGAAGGTATTGTTAAGCGTCATAACCCAATCCGCGTATTGCGTGACAACGTGGTTATCTATGAAGGCGAGCTGGAGTCTCTGCGTCGCTTTAAAGATGATGCCAGCGAAGTACGTAACGGTATGGAATGTGGTATCGGCGTGAAGAACTACAATGATGTTCGCGTTGGCGACCTGATTGAAGTGTTTGAAGTTATCGAGATTCAGCGTACTATCGCTTAATTCCGATGGCTTAAAGTAGTATCCATTTGGGGGGCCTGGCGCCCCCTCATTGTTTTGGAGATTAATAATTATGGCAAGAGAATTTAGCCGTACTCAGCGCGTTTCTCAGGAGATGCAAAAAGAGATTGCCATCATTCTACAGCGTGAAGTCAAAGATCCGCGCATTGGAATGGCAACGGTTTCTGGCGTAGAGCTTTCACGGGATCTGGCTTATGCCAAAGTATTCGTGACTTTTCTGAATGATAACGACGAAGATGCCATTGCAGGCGGTCTGAAAGCTTTACAGGACGCATCTGGTTTCATCCGTTCACTGTTAGGAAAAGCGATGCGTCTGCGGGTGATTCCTGAATTGACCTTTGCTTATGATAACTCTCTGGTAGAAGGTATGCGTATGTCAAACCTGGTGACCAGCGTAGTGAAGAACGATGCTGAGCGCCGTGCTGCTGCCGGTGAGGATGAGGAAAAAGAGTAATGGGTCGTCCTCGTCGTCGCGGTCGCGATATACATGGTGTTCTGCTGCTGGATAAGCCGACGGGCATTGGCTCTAACGATGTCCTGCAAAAGGTAAAACGTATCTTCAACGCTAATAAGGCGGGACATACCGGTGCGCTGGATCCGTTGGCTACGGGCATGTTGCCAATCTGTCTGGGAGAAGCCACCAAGTTCTCTCAGTTTTTATTGGATGCGGACAAACGTTACCGCGTGATCGCACGATTGGGGCAAAGAACCGATACCTCTGATTCCGATGGCGCTATCATTTCTGAACGCCCGATTAATTTTACTCAGGCTCAACTTGATAGCGCACTGGAAACTTTTCGCGGCGAATCAGACCAGATCCCATCAATGTATTCCGCATTGAAATATCAGGGCCGACCGCTGTATGAGTATGCCCGCCAGGGTATTGAAGTTCCACGCGAATCCCGAAAAATTACCGTATATGAACTGAAATTCATTCGCCAGGAAGGTAACGAACTGGAGTTGGAAATTCATTGTTCCAAAGGTACCTATATCCGCACCATTGTTGACGATTTAGGTGAATTACTGGGCTGTGGTGCCCATGTGATTTATTTGCGTCGTCTGAATGTGGCGGATTATCCAACGGAACGGATGGTGACTCTGACTCAGCTTGAGCAAATTGTTAATAACGCTCAGGCGGAAGAACGTGCACCGGCGGAAGATTTAGATCCACTGCTGCTACCAATGGACAGTGCTGTTGCTGACTTCCCGGAAGTTAACTTATTACCGGTAATGGGTGTATACGTTAAGCAAGGGCAAGCAGTACAAGCCGCGGGCGCTCCGCGCAGCGGGTTAGTGCGTATTACCGTAGGGGATGAACGCGAGTTTATCGGCGTAGGCCAAATCGACGATGACGGCCGCGTAGCTCCCCGCCGTCTGGTGGTTGAAAACCCGGTTGAGTAGTCTCGTTAATTAAATAACAAAAAGGCACGAATATGAAGTGCCTTCAGATTGATGACTAACCTAATAAATTAGCACTTGTGAATATTTCGGCCCTCCCAACGATTGACTATGTTAAGACATAAAACTGAACCATAGACTTTGTACTATTAGCGAATTCAAACTGAGGGAGAGATTTACAGGCTAACGCCTGCCCTTCGGGGCAACGCAAGCGTTGTCCGTGGGGATCGACTTGGCGTAAGCCAACGACAAACAGGCAAAGCCTGTTTGAACAGCGCCAGCGCTGGCCCGTCAGGGTGAAACACCGCAAGGTGTTTCATAACTGCCCGTAGGAAATCTAGGCCCGAAGCGCACCAGAGCTGAGTACAGATGGTCTTCCGGCCGAGCACGAAGATAATATAAGCACTTAGCTTTTGCGGCCGGAATATTCTCAGAAGCCGATTAATATATCTTTAGCGGTAACTCAATTATAAAGCCTATCTTACCTTTCCCCGAAAGGGTATTTCACAAGAGAAAAGTAACCAAACTACAGTTGTCCCGCCGCCTTAATCGCCAGATACCTATTCACACTCTCAACCGCCAGTTGCTGCGGCTGAACATCCAGACAGAGTATGCCCGCACTACGCAACCGCGTTAATACGGCCTGACGTTTGGATTGATAGCTGGATGCTGCGGCACGCAGGGCGGCATCTTGCTGATTATTAATGGGTATTGAAGCAGCATTATCCAGCTCGGTTTCCCGCAGGCTGGCGACCAGTACCAGATGACGTTTGCTTAACAGTTTCACTGCAGCCAGCAAGCTTTGCTCATCTTCATCTCTTAAGTTGGTAAACAGTACTACCAGTGAGCGCTTACGTTCCCGGGTAATCAGTGACTGTGCCGCCACTTCGAAATCGCTACTGGATAAGGTAGGTTGCAGATCGTACACCTCATGCAGTACCCGGTTAATGGCATTAACCGAGCGAACCGGTGGTAAATAGCGTTCCGGGCCACCCAGTGTTATTAAGCCAACGGAGTCACCATAACGCAACCCGACATAGGAGAGCAGTAACACCGAGTTTAGCGCATGGTCAAAATGCATCAGCTCACCTTCGCTGGCACCCATACGGCGTCCACAGTCCAGCATCATGATAATGCGTTGATTACGCTCATCCTGATATTCCCGGGAGATCATTTTTCTCATTCGGGTGGTGGCTTTCCAGTCTATTTGCCGCATAGCATCACCACTGCGATATTCACGCAGCTGTTCAAACTCCATACCCTGACCCCGTTTACGGAATTTATGAAATCCCATACCGGCCTGAGTAATGGTCGTTTGCAATGCCATTTGAGTTATTGGTGCAAAGTTTGGAAAGACGCTGACTTTTTTCTTTGTGCCAACTAATGCCTGACGCTGCCATAACTGTAAAGGTGAAAACAGACGCAGATGTACCTGACCAAACCACAAATCGCCCCGCATTAGCGGCTTGATGCGGTAAACCACCTGAGAAACCTGAGGTGGGGTAAGCATCAGATGAATGGTTCTGTCATCATATTCACACTTTTCTGGCGGGCTGTCCTTTAATTGAATTTTTTGACGTACCCTTACCTGAGCGGTGACATATAGGATTACATTACACCATATGGTTTGCGGCAGGCTGCCTGCAACCTCGCGTTCAATAACGGGTAATGGCTGCCGGTATAAACCGATTGCGTCCAGAGTAACCAGCAGTAAAAGTGCTGCACCAACTATCAGCCAGACGGGAAACAGGGAAGGGATAATGGTTGCGGGAATTGACCCACAGAACCAAAGACCGCTAAGCACCAGTAGCCGGTTAGAAGGCAGAATCATCTGCGTGGGGCCTCAATTCGGTCTAACAGGCGGTTAAGAATATGCTCTTCCGTCAGCCCTTCAATTTCTGCATCAGGCGACAGTGTAATACGATGGCGCAGTGTTGGTATTGCCTGCTGTTTGACATCGTCAGGCGTTACAAAATCGCGACCTGCCAATATAGCACTGGCACGAGCTGAACGAATCAACGCAATACCTCCGCGTGGGCCAGCACCCGTACTGATGCCCGGCCAGTTGCGTGTCGTTCTGACAATGCTTAAGGCGTAATTCAGTACGCTGTCATCGACCCGAATACCGGCGGTAATTTTTTGTAAGGCAACAATCATTTCCGGGCTGGCTACCGCCTCGATTTTATCAACATTCAGACGATCGCCAACGCGCTCAAAGGTGCTGGTAGCAACCAATGCCAGTTCTTCCTGCTCGGTGGGGTAGTCAAACATGACGTGAAGTAAGAATCTGTCCAGTTGAGCTTCCGGCAGGGCATAGGTTCCGTCCTGCTCTATGGGGTTTTGAGTAGCAATAACTAAGAAAGGTGGTGAAAGCTGGGCGGTTTCCCCATCAATTGTCACCTGGCCTTCCTGCATTACTTCCAACAGCGCCGCTTGGGTTTTTGCCGGCGCGCGGTTAATCTCATCCGCCAGCATCAGGTTGGTAAAGACTGGGCCACGACGAACCACAAATTCCGATGCCTTCATATCGTAAAACATATGACCAGTGACGTCGGCGGGCATTAAGTCAGGAGTAAACTGAATACGCGATGAGTGACAGTTACAGGCCTGTGCCAGCGCTTTAGCCAGCAAGGTTTTTCCCAGTCCCGGAACCCCTTCAAGCAACACATGGCCACCCGCCAGCAGGGCACAGAGGATCTGCTCTACAACCTGATCCTGACCAATAAATACCTTGCGGATCTGCTCCTGAATACGCAGAACAATGTTGGTTGCTTCCTGCGGCGTAGTCGGAATAGTTGGTACGGGAGCGGATGATGAAAAATAGTTATCCGTTGAGTTAAATTCCATAGTTTAGTCTCCTACTCGAACTGCTTTGCAGTGAGTTTAATCGGTCGATCAGCAGGCACAGGGTTTGGGTTGATTGGGTAAATTGGTTCAGATGTTGAACTTCTCCTGCCATCGCCTGAGTAATAAGCCCGAGGTCATAATGAGTAATATGTTCAATAAGTTGAGCGTCGCTGCGGTTACCGGGGTACTGAATGCGTAACGGTTGTAACAGGCGTAATACCTCTTCCTGCAGTGGGGCAACCAACCGCTCATAGTCATAATTATTCAGGTGAAAATCAGCCACAGCCTTTAAATGCTCGGTAAGGCTGGGGCGGGTCGGTGGTGGCGTAGGGATCAGCGCGCCAAAACGAGGGATATAGCGCCACAGTACCAGTAAGATACAAAGCCCAAATGCCAGTAGCGTATAAAGCGCATGTTCGACCAGCCAGCTTAACAGGTTTGGTAAAGTGGCATAGCGAACCAAATAAATAACGTCGTTTCTGTCTGGCAGCGTAGCAATATGCAGCCAGAGTTTGGCGTGGTCATATTGCTTAATATTGTCATTACCGAATAGTTTAAGTGGAACAACCGTCACCCAGCCCTGCTCAAGCTGAAACCGGCTGATAATGTCCCATTCGCTTTTCGGTGATTCAGGAACATTTTCTGTGGTTTTCCAGTCTACGTAAAAACGCGGGGTGTCAGTAACATCAGCCACCATCTTGTCTTTTTCAAACAGGATTGGCATGCCATCCCGCTTTTTGTCTGGCGTGTCTTTTTCAGGTAATTTAACCGTAATTAGATCAACAGAAGGTTTTTTGCTTTCACATTTATCATCGTTATCACATTCATCTTTCAGATAAATATCAAACAGTTCCTGTAATTCGACACTGTTTTTATCCTCAAGAGGCGAAATAATCAGATGACCACCTTTGCTAACCCAGTCCATTAATTTGGTTTTTTGGGTTGGTTCTTTAAGTAAACCATCAGGATTGAATAATACTAAAGTTGATTTTGCCGGTAACTTATTCAGAGACAGCGCATCACCAACGATTTTCACCTGATAACCAGACTTACTCAGCAGTTGTTCTGCGGTGTAGTAGTTATTTGCAATAACTTTCCAACTGGGAAGCGTTGTAACTTCCCGTTCTTCCCACTCAAGTTGTTGATAGCAATAAATGGCCAGTCCGGCAATGGCGGCAAATATAATCGTCAGGATTAACCATGGATTAGTGCTCTTTTTGGCGTTATCCGCTGACATAATTAGCTGGCCTCCCACTGAGACTGATGATCGTAGTGAGTTGGCCATTCCCGGCACAGCTGTTCTAATTTTATGATATCAGGGGAACGGTGTGCGTAGGCCTGTGCCAGCCAAAGCTGGGTTAACTTGATAAAGAAATCTGCGCTGCTAAGTTCCGATCGCTTGACTAAGCGGATACAGTCCTGTTCGGTATCCGAAGAGCGAAACATTACCCTATCCCGATGAGCAAGAACCGATAGTGAGCCACGAAATAGCAGGCTAAGGGCAGAACGCAAATCGCCAGAATGAATCATCGACAAGGCAACTTCGGCAATATTTTCAGGTAGCGATTCGGGTTGAATATCCAGCCCGGCAATTTGTGTCGGAGGGGCTAATTTTTGCGCTTTTTGCCCCCGGATAACCGGTAATTGAATAATAATAAAGTAGGCGATAGCAATAACGACCAGCGCCAGTATTCCCCAAAGCATCCATTGGCCCGCTCCGGTTAAGGTAACTAAAGCGCCATTTGGATTGGACGAAATAGGTGGCAGTGATAAATCCGGTTTCTTATTCGGTTTTTTCGCCTTTTTTTCTTCCTGTATAAACTTCAGACGCTTTCTGACTTCTTTGCCGCCATATTCTGGCTGTTTCAGTATTTGCTGTAATTTTTCAGGGGCATGGGTAATGGTTTCTTGTCTGACGGTGGCATTGTCCTGACTGGCATAGCTATGGGGAGCGTAACCGGAGATACCCAGAGTCAGTACAAGCAACAGCGCACTAAACAGCGTTGATGACGTTGTGCGGCTTTGCTTCTCTATTTTGCGGAATTCCAGCTCAATATCCCAGGCTTCAATATCACTGCGTCTCTTTAAATAAAGAGAAAAACCGGCAGCGACGTAGATAGGTTCCCATAGCAAAATACCTAAAATATAAAATCCCAGCGCCATCAGTGAATTAAAATTAAAATTGTTCAACCACAGATCTCCGAACAACTCATCGGTATAGCTGTTGTTATCGATAGAGATCATGGCGACAAAGGCAATTGCACAGAAAGGAAAAACTTTTTCAGCAATAAAACCAAACAGCGTTAATACAGCGGCATTGATACCAATGTAGTTAGAAATCGCTTTACGTCTTATTCTGGCATTGCGGCCTTTAATACCTTCAAGGACATCAACGGGGAGCGTCAGTGAACGATAGGGGGAAAAGCGTGCCCAGGTGAGCGCCCGAATCAGCCGGGTTTTAAACAGCAAGGTGGGAATGGCTTTTATGTTTTGGCGCAACGTTGGCGCAGATCCAAATACGACTCTGCTGATAACAAACAGCGCCATACGGTCAAGCAGCGGTTTTATCCACCAGACCAGCAGATAGATACCGGTATAGCTAAATTCTGCCCAATAGGCCAGACCAAGCAATAGCCCTATGACAGGTAAAGAGAAGCATAGCCATGCAATATAAAGCGGCTTGAACCAGTGCATCGCCATTCGAACGCCTAAATCAATGGCCTCATTGGCTGGCCGGGTGCGCAACACAATGGCTAAACGATCAAGCTGCATGGCGGCGCCCTGTAAAAATAAAATAACCAAGCAGCAAAAGCAGGGTAAAGGCACCAACGGCAATTTTTATCGGTAAAGGGAAGTTATGCGGTGACCAGAATGCTTCAATCATGGCAGCGATAAGTAACATAATGCCACTACCGCAAATCAGGCCCAACACCGAACGTGCCGTGGTTTTTAATGAGTCGGGGCGACTTAGCCGGCCCGGCATAATCAAGCTCCAGCCCAGTTTCAGTCCGGTGGCGCCAGAAATAATTATTCCACCAATCTCAAACGCCGTATGACCAAGAACAAACGAATAAAAGTTACGGCCAGCCCCAATATTAATCAGACGAGCTTCGATGGCGCCCATGTGAATGCCATTAAATACCAGCGTGTATACGGTGCCTAAGCCTGCCAGTAAGCCGCCGGCAAAAGCTTTAAAGGCAATACTGATATTGTTATAAATGTAAAAGCCAAACATCTTCCAGTTAGAGCCGGAATCGCGCAGGATACTGGCACCGTAATCAAAGGCATCATCACCGTTATACATTTCATCCATCTGATGAATATCATCCGGAGCAATAACCACGTAGACAAAATCAGGCCACAGGCGGATTACGACCATCATAATGATCCATGGCCCAATAATAAGCAGCGCAGAGAGTAGTACCCAGCGAAGATTAGCTCGCAGATCGGCGGCAAATCCTCCGGCAATATAGTTCAACATTCGACCGCTTATACTACTGTTGGCACGATATAAGATGTCATGTCCTGACTGAACCAAATTGTGTAACCGCTCAACCAGTAACAGGCTATAGCCGCGATCGCGGGCGATAGCCAAATGCTGGCAGAGATTTCGGTAGCGTTGTGGCATCTCGTGGTTGGCAAACGGCGGCCGGGAGACGGTTCCATCCTGATTTTTTATAATTCTCAGATGATGGCCTAACCAGTTTTCAAAGGCTTCCCATTCCGCCTGATGTAATGCCTCAAAGCGTTCCTGCTTCATGGTTTGCGTCCTATCAAAAAGTTAGCAATGCTGATAAGGCGAGCTGCACCCTGAGATTCTTGCGGATGCGTAGTTTGTGATAATTGAGGTAGCAATGCAGCCAGCTCTTCCTGCCTTGGTTTAGTTAAACCCACGGAACGTTCAGCAAAGGAGACAATCGTTTTTTGCGTATCGCGTGACAGTGGAAAGTCAGGGGGAACCGGCATAGCTTCAGGTACGCTAAACCGTCTGGCAGCTGGCTCGGTATAAACCACGATAGTACCGGCGACAATATCCCCTAAACGGCGGAACTCTTTGTTGGTCAACATAGCGATCAGACCGAACAAATAGAAAAGCGGGAAGAAATCTGCAAAACGCAGAAAATTACGGATGATAGAAGCACTTAAATTAATTGGGGTACCATTGTCGTTAAGTACTTTTAAGCCAACAAGGCGTTTACCGGGTGTTTTTCCCTTAAATACCACTTCAAAAAAAACCGGGTAAAACCACTCTATAAGAAAAATTGAAATCAGAAATAGCCCAATACCCGAATCGCCAATAAACATGGAGGGTATTGCAATAAGCAGCATTAATAACCAACGTAAGATGGTATCAATAAAAAAAGCGAAGCCGCGGGGTAAAAAACCGGCAGGATGTAATCGGATCTCAATGAGCTCCGGGGTGGTGATGTCACGAACCGTATCAAGCATCATATATTAAAGCCGGGCAGAGGCCCGGCTTTATCTCTGCAAATTACTTGGCAATAAACAAACTACGGTAAGTCGAGTAGTAGGTTACAAGGAACAGAGGCATAGTGATTAACAGACCTAAACCAAAAGGTAAGGCTGAAACGAACATGATGATACCCATTACCAGGAAGAACAGCAGGCCGGGAACAATGTTCTTTTTAACAGCAGACAGGCTCATAGAAACAGCCTGACCTAAAGGCAGATTGTGAACAACGATTAGTGCAGGAGCAAACCAGGTTAATGCATAACCAACCAGGTAGATAACCATCATTAACAGGAAGGCCAGGAACATCATACCGCCGCTTGCGCCAGCCATTGCCATTGAAGGATCGCCGCCCGCTTGTGAACCCACAGCCATTGCCAGCATAGCGCTACCGCCAACAACGAACATCACGATAATAGCCAGAATCATGATACCAAACATGATAGCGCCAACACCCAGCAGTGAGCCCAGGTTCTTTTGGAAACCAGAGAACAGCAGGCCAAGGTCAACTTCGCCGGTCAGACGTTGCTTTTCACAGATGGCAATAATACCACCAACGAAAATTGGCATGATAACGGCGGTTAAAATGTTCAGGAATGGGATGAAACTAATGATCATCAAAATCACTAACAGTACGATACCCAGAACAATCCACATACCTAATTTAGGCTTCATAAAGTTCCAGGCTTGAGTAATCCAATTTACGCCTTCACCAGCAGGAACAGCCTGAGCGCCAGGGATAAAAGTTTCACCAGCTTTATCAAGTACGACGGCGACGTCTTCGACGTTAGATTCCGGCGGTGTATAAGGGTTATGGTCTTGTTGAGTCATAGTATATTTCTCTTTCCTTAGGGTGTTTATGGTCTATAAAGTATTGACCAAATCCATATATTCAAAAAATTTATTTCAGTCAAAGCCCCGACACCCAAAAATCAAATGTCGCGGGGGATTGAAGAGCGATAATCATACTCGCCAGGGGATTTTATGAAAAGAAGATTTGCGTGTTTTTTGGTATAATTTCCCACTCTTTTCTGTAAAAACGATTAGCAGGTTAGGCAGGTGAGAATGGGTTAGTGGTGATAGTTAACAGTTACTGGCGTTTGTTAAATAATTTTTACCTGTTAATCCGTTAGCTGGCTTGCTATATGGATATGTGAAGAGTAGTATATATCGGCTTATGCATTGGGTGGCTGAATTAGAGATCGGCGCCTGTTTTTATTTATATCTAAGAGTTGGAGTTCTATAATGTCTCTAAGTGTTGAAACGAAAGCTAAAATTGTTGCTGAGTATGGTCGTGGCGCAAACGACAGTGGCTCACCAGAAGTTCAGGTAGCCCTGCTGACTGCACAAATTAACCACCTGCAAGGCCATTTCTCCGAGCACAAAAAAGATCACCATAGTCGTCGTGGTCTGCTGCGTATGGTTTCTCAGCGTCGTAAGTTGCTGGACTATCTGAAGCGTAAAGACAGCTCACGCTATACTCAACTGATTGCCAGTCTGGGTCTGCGTCGCTAAGTCGATGAGTTTCAGGAGAAAGGGGCCAAATGTGGCCCCTTTCTTCTAGGATTAGAAGATAAATAGCAGTATTATAGAACGCTGGTTTTTGGGCCTTCTGGTGCAGAGGTTCGCGCGGCTAATGAAAGCGCTGATAATAATAGTGGTTATTCTTATAACTAACGTATTATTAAATCAGAATTTTCATTAGTCGCGAGGATGCAGTTAGAAGAAAGTTAAAGTTAGTCCGTTGGAGCAAATGCTTGATGGACTCGTATGAAAATAAAGGAAAATAGCTTGCTAAATCCGATTGTTCGTAAATTTAAGTATGGTCAGCATACCGTGACGTTAGAAACCGGTATGATGGCTCGTCAGGCAACGGCTGCTGTGATGGTAAACGTTGATGACACCGCAGTATTTGTTACCGTTGTTGGCGCGAAAAAAGCCAAAGAAGGTCAATCATTCTTTCCATTAACCGTTAACTATCAAGAGCGTACTTACGCTGCGGGTCGTATTCCTGGTGGTTTTTTCCGTCGTGAAGGCCGTCCTAGCGAAGGTGAAACCTTAATCGCTCGTCTGATTGACCGTCCGATTCGTCCACTGTTCCCGGAAGGTTTCCTGAATGAAGTTCAGGTTATCGCGACCGTAGTTTCTGTTAACCCACAAGTTAGCCCGGATATCGTGACAATGATTGGTACTTCAGCAGCATTAGTACTGTCAGGCATTCCATTCAATGGTCCGATTGGTGCGGCACGTGTCGGCTATATCAACGATCAGTACGTTCTGAACCCAACTACCGATGAGCTGAAAGAGAGCCGTCTGGATCTGGTTGTGGCAGGTACTCAAAGCGCAGTACTGATGGTTGAATCTGAAGCCGCATTACTGAGCGAAGAGCAGATGCTGGGTGCAGTAATGTTTGGTCATGAGCAACAACAAGTTGTCATTGATAACATCAACGCACTGGCAGCAGAAGCAGGTAAAGCTAAGTGGGAATGGCAGGCACCTGAAACTAATCAGGCGCTGTATGCTCAGGTTGAGGCGTTAGCTTCCGCTCGCTTAGGTGATGCTTACCGTATTACTGATAAACAAGAGCGTTATGCTCAAATCGATGTGATTAAAGCTGACGTATTGGCTGCCCTGTTAGAACAGAATGCAGACTTAAACCAAAGCGAAATCGGCGATATGCTGGGTAGCATCGAGAAAAACGTAGTTCGTAGTCGCGTATTACGCGGTGAACCACGTATCGATGGTCGTGAAAAAGATATGATTCGTGGTCTGGATGTACGTACTGGCGTATTACCACGTACTCATGGTTCAGCGCTGTTCACCCGTGGTGAAACTCAGGCACTGGTTGTGGCAACGCTGGGTACTGCCCGTGATGCACAAAACATTGATGAGCTGACCGGTGAGCGTACTGACAGCTTCCTGTTCCACTATAACTTCCCTCCGTACTCTGTAGGTGAAACCGGCATGGTTGGTTCACCAAAGCGTCGTGAGATTGGTCATGGTCGTCTGGCAAAACGCGGCGTATTAGCGGTAATGCCTGACCAGACTGAATTCCCATATACCGTTCGTGTAGTATCAGAAATTACTGAATCTAACGGTTCATCTTCAATGGCTTCTGTTTGTGGTGCTTCATTAGCACTGATGGACGCAGGTGTGCCAATTAAAGCCGCCGTTGCGGGTATCGCAATGGGTCTGGTGAAAGATGACGAAAACTTTGTTGTTCTGTCAGATATTCTGGGTGACGAAGATCACCTGGGCGATATGGACTTTAAAGTAGCCGGTAGCCGTGAAGGTATCTCTGCGTTGCAGATGGATATTAAAATTGAAGGTATTACCCGTGAGATCATGAAAGTGGCTCTGAATCAGGCTAAAGGTGCTCGTCTGCACATTCTTGGCGTGATGGAACAGGCTATTTCTGCACCACGCGGTGATATTTCTGAATTTGCTCCACGTATTCACACCATCAAGATTAATCCTGAGAAAATCAAGGATGTCATCGGTAAAGGTGGTGCGGTAATTCGTGCGTTGACTGAAGAAACCGGTACAACTATCGAAATCGAAGATGACGGCACAGTGAAGATTGCTGCAGTTGACGGTGATAAAGCGAAACACGCTATTCGCCGCATTGAAGAGATCACCGCTGACGTTGAAGTTAACCGCGTTTATTCCGGTAAGGTTACTCGCATTGTTGACTTTGGTGCTTTCGTTTCCATCGTTGGTGGCAAAGAAGGCCTGGTACATATTTCTCAAATCGCCGATAAGCGCGTAGAGAAAGTATCAGACTACCTGCAAATGGGTCAGGAAGTTCAGGTAAAGGTGATGGAAGTTGATCGTCAGGGTCGTATTCGCTTAAGCATTAAAGAAGCGACTGCGCCTGCTCAGGACGTTCCAGCAGCATCTGAAGAATAACGGTAATATTTATTATTGCTGTAATTAATTACATGGTGTCTTGTTGTTGTATAATGGCAAGTCACCATGTGTATGACTGGGACAGGGAGTTCTTGTGTAAAAGCAAGTGGATGGTAGGATACCTATCCCATGTTTGTCTCCGGGAGTTGAAATGAAGCCTATTTTGCGCTGGTGCTACATTATTGCAACAGCCATTCTGTTAACAGGATGTAGCAGCCTTGAAGGGCGTAAATATGGCGTTTTGGCAATTCCATTGCAGCCAACGCTGCAACAGGAAGTGATGCTGGCACGTATGGAACAAATCCTTGCGAGTCAGGTCTTATCAGGTGATGAGAGAGCGCAGCTATTGTATGAGCGTGGCGTATTGTTCGACAGCCTTGGGCTGCGGGCATTAGCACGTAATGACTTTTCGCAAGCGTTAATGATTCGCCCTGATATTCCAGAGGCATTCAATTATTTAGGAATATATCTGACGCAGGGCGGCAACTTTGATGCTGCTTATGATGCGTTTGATTCTGTATTAGAGCTTGATCCAACTTATAACTACGCGCGTTTAAACCGAGGGATCGCCCTGTATTATGGCGGTCGCTACATTTTAGCGCAGGATGATCTGCTGGCGTTTTATCATGACGACCCTAACGATCCTTTCCGATCTCTGTGGCTGTATTTAGCTGAAAAAGAGATTGATTCAGGTAAAGCATTGAAGGCTCTTGGAGAGCGTTATGCTAAAGCTGAACGAGGAGAGTGGGGCTGGAATATTGTGGAGTTCTACCTGGGTAACATTAGCGAAAAAACGCTGGTGGGCCGTTTACAGGCAGAAGCAACGGATAACACTTCGCTCGCTGAGCATCTCAGTGAAACTGACTTCTATTTAGGTAAACATTACCTGAGTCTGGGGGACAAGAACACCGCCGTGGCGTTGTTCAAACTGACGGTTGCCAATAATGTACATAACTTTGTTGAGCACCGCTATGCACTGTTGGAATTAGCCTTGTTCGGGCTAGAGCAAGACGACCTATCAGAATCGGATAAAAAATAGACTGACGATTAAGTCAAAGCGGCCTTGCGTGTCCTGGTGACAAACGAGGGCGGTTTTTCTGTTCGTTTTTTAATCTAATTTGAGCTGGTTCACACTTTTAAATGAAAATGACTGAGTATTTTCTCAATAAGGTATGTAGACTGGCCGCCATTTTTAGTGAGGCACGTGTACATGTCTGAGATAGAAACCTCTTTTGCTGATTTAGGCTTATCAGCACCTTTATTAAAAGCATTGACCGATATGGGATATGAAAAACCATCCCCGATTCAGTCGGCTTGTATTCCACACCTGCTGGAGGGTCGCGATGTATTAGGCATGGCGCAAACCGGTAGCGGTAAAACAGCGGCATTTGCATTGCCGTTTCTTAACAATATTCAAGCTGATATGGCCTGCCCGCAGGTTCTGGTATTGGCTCCAACCCGCGAATTAGCAGTTCAGGTGGCGGAAGCCTGTACTGAATATGCTAAAAATATGTCGGGTGTTCGCGTTGTTGCTCTGTACGGCGGTCAGCGTTATGACGTTCAGCTACGTGCTTTACGTCAGGGCCCACAAATTGTAGTGGGAACCCCGGGCCGTCTGTTAGATCACCTGAAACGCGGTACATTAGATTTATCTAAACTGAAAGGTTTAGTGCTGGATGAAGCAGATGAAATGTTACGTATGGGCTTCATCGAAGACGTTGAAACTATCATGGCGCAGATCCCGGCTGAACATCAGACCGCACTGTTCTCTGCAACCATGCCGGAAGCGATTCGTCGTATTACCCGTCGTTTCATGAAAGATCCGCAGGAAGTTCGCATTCAGTCAAGCGTTGTGAATACGCCGGATATCAGCCAGAGCTACTGGACGGTATACGGTATGCGTAAAAACGAAGCGCTGGTTCGTTTCCTGGAAGCGGAAGATTTTGATGCGGCAATTATCTTTGTTCGTACCAAAAATGCCACGCTGGAAGTTGCTGAAGCATTAGAGCGTAGTGGCTATAACAGCGCCGCGTTAAACGGTGATATGAATCAGGCTCTGCGTGAGCAAACTCTGGAGCGCCTGAAAAATGGTCGTCTGGATATTCTGATTGCGACTGACGTCGCTGCTCGTGGTCTGGACGTTGAACGTATCAGCCTGGTAGTAAACTATGATATCCCTATGGATTCAGAATCTTACGTTCACCGTATCGGTCGTACCGGTCGTGCGGGTCGTGCTGGCCGCGCATTACTGTTCGTAGAGAACCGTGAACGTCGCTTACTGCGTAACATTGAACGCACAATGAGAATTACTATTCCTGAAGTTGATCTGCCTTCAGGTGAACTGTTAAGCAAACGCCGTTTAGAGAAGTTCGCTACTCGCGTTAGCCAGCAACTGGAAAGCAGCGATTTGGATCAATACCGTGCGCTGTTGGCTAAATTACAGCCAGCAGAAGAGCAGGATATTGAAACACTGGCCGCGGCATTGCTGAAGATGGCGCAGGGTGAACGCCCATTAATTCTGCCACCGGATGTACCAGTTGATCGTCGTCCTCGTCGTGAAATGCGCGATCGTGACGATCGTGGTAGCAACGATCGCTTTGGTCGTCGTGAACGTGATAATAGCCGTGAAGCTCCACCGCGTCGCGAACGTCGTGACGTTGGTGAAATGGATATGTATCGTATTGAAGTGGGTCGTGACGATGGTGTTGAAGTTCGCCATATCGTTGGTGCTATTGCTAACGAAGGGGATATCAGCAGCCGTTACATTGGTAACATTAAATTGTACGCCACTCATTCAACTATCGAGTTGCCAAAAGGTATGCCTGGAGAGCTGTTACAGCACTTCACTAAGACGCGCGTATTGAATAAACCATTAAATATGCAGCTGATGGGTGATGCACCTGCCAGTGAACCTCGTCGCAGTGGCGGTGGTCGTCGTGATGGTGCTCCTGCTGCGGGTGGTGAGCGTCGTTCCTCTGGCAATGGTGGTGGAGCGGGTCGTGGTCGTGATGGTCAGTCTCGTGGCCCACGTCGTGAATCTGGCAGCCGCGAAGGCGGCAATAGCGCCCCACGTCGCCGCTCATACTCTGGTAATGAATAAGATGTAAGGAATATGGGTAAAGGTTTGTAAGCCATTATTCATTAATAATTACATAAAAAGCACCTGTAATGGACTCTCATCAGGTGCTTTTTTTATTGTGCTATTATATAAATAGGAGCAATCACCTATTGCTATTATTAATGGATTTAATCTGATATTAAACAGACCTCGCCTGTAATGAGGTAAGAGGTTTTATTTAGTTTATTTTCAATTTACGGATAATTAACACATGAGCATCGCAAAAAATATTTTACCTATCCCTGCATTACCTATTATTCAAAGCACTATTATGGCATCGGCTCCAACTTTCTCGGGTGGCCGCCATGATGGGCACATGAATATATTATGTGCATTAGTTCGTGGTGAAAAAACAACAGAAGAAGTGGCTAATTACTTAAAAGATAATGTCATTGATACAGCTAATGATAAGGCATTCTCTCTATTTGTTGGTGAGCGCCGTGCCGAGCAAGATGCGGCATGTGCTGCTTATATCGCATCTACAGTGTTAATTCCGCCTAATTTTGCTGAGTTTCTGGAGCCTGCAGCAAATAAAAGCGAAGCTAATAAAGATGATAAGCAAGAGTTCTCGGTTAATCAGGAACGCCTGAATGCATCATTAACGACCAAGCTGGCCGTCGCCTTAGCTAACGTCGATGTCTTTGCTCTTATTGCCAGAATATTACCGGAAAACCTGACGGTTGAAGGTTATCGTACAGAGATCGCTCGTCTGTTTGGACAATTGGCTCCTGTCTATATGGAACGCGTCCAGGCTTATTTTCATAAGGGTCTGCAATTCAATTTGCTACAAATGCAAAATGACCAGTTCGCCTTTACCAGCTCAAATGGCTATTTGTTCAACTATGATATTCAAGGCCTGAGTCTGCTGTTGGGTGGAATTAACTGGTATGGTCGCGGTCAGCTAATGGGTCAGGAGCACTTCCTGAATGTGGATTATTTCACACCAAAAGTCGCTGAATTACTGGAATAATTTCTCCGGTAAAATCTGCAATAAAGAAACGGCTTTTGTGCCGTTTTTTTATTGCCAATAACTTTGTGTAGTCACAAAAAAATATCACAGTTTTTTTACATGTTATTGGGTAAAATAGCGCTGCTCTGATGCTGACAGCTCAGGGCGTGCTCGTTACTTAATACTGCAATACATCAATTCTTATCTTGTTTGTCGCCGTCTGGCTGGCAAGTGCTGATACTGTTCCTGATTAAGATTGATTTATCACTATTGAGAACAATTATTTATTTAAAATAATTTTTTCAAGGATAAGAGATCTATGCGTTGGCAAGATTTTAAAGCCCGGTATCTGATAAAGTTCTGGGCACCCCTTCCCGCCGTTATTGCTGCGGGTATTCTTTCGACTTACTACTTTGGTTTAACCGGTACTTTCTGGGCTGTTACTGGCGAATTTACTCGCTGGGGCGGTCATATTGCCCAACTATTAGGTGCCGACCCTCAACACTGGGGTTATTTTAAGGTGATTGGCCTTGAAGGAACACCGTTGGACAGGGTTGATGGCATGATGATTATTGGTATGTTTGGTGGCTGTATTGCCGCTGCACTATGGGCCAATAATATTAAGCTACGTTTACCCCAGCACCGCATTCGTATTTTTCAAGCGATACTGGGCGGAATCATTGCCGGTTTTGGTGCTCGTTTAGCGATGGGCTGTAACCTGGCTGCCTTCTTTACCGGTATTCCTCAGTTTTCATTGCACGCCTGGTTTTTCGCACTGGCCACTGCGGTGGGTTCTTACTTCGGTGCCCGTTTTACCCTGTTGCCGATATTTCGCATCCCGGTCAAATTGCAAAAGGTCAGTGCCGCTTCGCCGCTTACTCAAAAACCGACACAGGCACGTCGCCGGTTTCGCATTGGCATGATTATCTTTTTGCTGATGGTTATCTGGGGAATGGTAGAGATTACCAGCAGTCCTAAGCTGGGAATTGCAATGTTGTTTGGCCTGGGATTTGGCTTGCTGATTGAACGGGCTCAAATCTGCTTTACATCGGCTTTTCGCGATCTGTGGATCACCGGACGCACCCATATGGCAAAAGCCATTATTATCGGGATGGCGGTGAGTGCTATTGGCATTTTCAGCTATGTACAGATGGGGGCCCATCCTAAAATTATGTGGGCCGGGCCAAATGCGGTATTGGGTGGCTTACTGTTTGGCTTTGGTATCGTTCTGGCCGGTGGTTGTGAAACTGGCTGGATGTATCGTGCCGTTGAAGGGCAGATTCACTACTGGTGGGTAGGTATAGGTAACGTGATTGGCGCAACTATTCTGGCCTACTATTGGGATGATATTGCCCCGGCGCTGGCAACCAATTATGACAAGGTAAATCTGCTTGATACTTTTGGTCCTTATGGTGGTCTGTTAGTTACCTATATTCTGCTGGGGTTAGCTTTTGCCGCCATGTTGTGGTGGGAGAAGCGATTCTTTGCCAAAAAGAGTACCCAAAGCGCTATTTCTCTTGAGACTAATAAGGAGCTGGCATGAGTGACGAAAAGCAAAATATCGTTCCGGATTACCGTTTAGATATGGTAGGGGAGCCTTGCCCTTATCCCGCCGTAGCGACGCTGGAGGCGATGCCTCAACTGAAGTCAGGGGAAATACTGGAAGTGATCAGCGATTGTCCGCAGTCGATTAACAATATCCCTCTTGATGCCAAAAATCATGGCTATGAGGTATTGGATATTCAACAAGATGGCCCGACTATTCGCTATCTGATTAGAAAATAATAAGAAATAACGGGGCAATGATGAGTTCTCACATTGCCCCGTTAATATGTCAGGCTTAATTCACTACGTTTTGTAGCTTCCCGGCGATGAAATGCTTCAGGTTATTGACCGTAATTTCCATCAGGCGCAGGCGCGCTTCTTTAGGAGCCCAGGCAATATGCGGGGTAATAATACAGTTGCGGGCGTTGAGCAGCGGGTTATTTTCTGACGGTGGTTCGACGGACAGAACATCCAGCCCGGCACCGGCAATTTTTCCACTGTTTAGCGCATCCGCCAAATCTTGCTCAACGATTAATCCACCGCGGGAAGTATTCAGCAGCATCACGCCATTTTTCATTTTGGCAATATTGCTTTGATTAATCAGGCCGGTGTTTTGCTCGGTTAGCGGACAGTGCAAACTGATCGCATCTGATTCTGCCAGCAGCTGATCTAACGTGACGACGCGTAAATTAGGTTGTTCAATGCTTTTTTTCTGGCTTGGGGTATACACCAGAACTTCCATACCCATAGCCAGCGCTATTTTGGCAAAGGCAGAACCAATTTGACCGTAGCCAATCAGGCCCAATTTTTTACCCATTAGCTCAATAAGCGGTGAGTGCCAGTAGCAAAAATCGATGCTTTTCGGCCAGCCACCGGAGCGAGCATCGCTGCTGTGTTCACCAACGTGGTGGCACAGTTCCAGCAATAGCGCGGTACTTAACTGAGCAACGGCCATGGTGCTGTAACTGGGTACATTACATACCGGAATATCTCTCTGGCGGGCTGCTTTAATGTCAACAATGTTATAACCGGTCGCCAATACGCCAATCATTTTAATTGAGCGACATTGCTCAATGGTTTGCTGGCTAATCGGTGTTTTATTGGTTAATACAATGTCGGCATTGCCAATTCGTTCGACAATAAGTTCTGCCGGAGTGCGATCGTAAACGGTTAACTGACCCAGTTGTTCAATCTCAGTCCAGGAAATATCGCCCGGATTAAGGGTGTGACCATCTAAGATAACTATTTTCATAATTCACCAGAACGTCCATTAATGTAAAAAGTGATGATAATGTTTGCTCCCATGGCTGATTATCCACATTTTTGGCCGTTATTTAGCTAAATCAGCAGAGATTTCCGCGATCAGTTCAAAAGAACGCATACGAGCAGCGTGGTCAAATACCTGTCCGTTAATCATGATCTCATCAGCATCAGTCTCTTTCAGCAAGTTTTGTAGCCCGTTACGTACACCGTTTTTATCGCCAATAATCGACAGGCTCAGGGTATGGTTAGCGCTGTAGAGCTCATGTTTAGCCACTACTGAATGAATGTCTTCTACCGGATGTGGCAGAGGGCCAGGTGTTCCACGCAGCATGTTGACAAAGTGTTGTTGCAAAGAGGTAAACATATATTCCGCTTCAGCGCTGGTATCGGCGGCAATGGCATTAACACAAACCATAGCGTAAGGTTTTTTCAAATCGGCAGAAGGTTTGAATTCGCGGCGATATAGTTCAAGGGCCTGTAGCATCATATCCGGTGCAAAGTGAGAGGCAAAAGCGTAAGGCAGCCCCATACGTGCAGCCAACTGAGCGCCATACAGACTTGAACCTAATAGCCAAACGGGAACCCGCAGTCCCTGGCCCGGAATTGCTTTTATGGTTTGCGTCGGTTTTTCATCGTCAAAATAGCCTGTCAGCTCGGCAATATTGGCCGGAAAATTTTCAGATGCATCGTGACCGTTGCGGCGCAAGGCCTGTGCCGTTTCCTGATTGGTCCCCGGAGCCCGGCCTAAACCTAAATCGATACGGTTCGGATAGAGGGATGCCAGAGTACCAAACTGCTCGGCAATCACCAGAGGGGAGTGATTTGGTAGCATCACGCCACCGGCACCAACGCGAATGGTTGACGTTGCTCCGGCGATATAACCAACCAGTACGGAAGTCGCTGAACTGGCAATACCCGCCATATTATGGTGTTCTGCCATCCAGTAGCGATGATAACCAAGACGTTCTGCCAGAATGGCCAGCTCTTTTGAGCGAGTGAATGCCTGAGGGATAGTGCCACCCTGAACAATGGGAGACAGATCAAGCACTGAAAGTGGTACGCTGGAAGCATTAGACATATTGGTAATCTCCGTTATCGCTATTATTTAATAGATTATCTCATCGGATTACGCCGGCTGAGAGTGATACGAACTGATTAACTGTTCCAATTTGGCACGATTAGTTTTACCCGAATCGATTTTTACATAGGCGGACTGCTCTTCCGGCACAATGACCACGTCATTTACACCGGCAACCATTTTCAGATAGCTTTCTAACAGACCGTCTTGCAATGCGGTTTCTGGTATTTCAATACGCAGGCTACTGACGTAAGGTGGTTGCTTCATTGTGGTACTGAGCATCAACCACAACGCACAGAGCACAACGCAGCCAATAAATACTGCACTGGTTCCGCTAAGGCCAAATAACCATCCACCCAAACTTCCGCCGATAGCCACACCAATAAATTGGCTGGTCGAATAGACACCCATCGCTGTACCTTTATAACCTGCAGGCGCTTCTTTACTTATCAGCGAAGGTAAGATGGCTTCCATGATATTGAAAGCGATAAAAAATAGCTGAACACCGACAAAAATAGTCCACAGGTGTTGTCCGCTGGAAAAAAGTATAGACTCTGAAGTAAGAAGCAGTGCGACACAGGTTAAAAATACTTGCTTCATTTTGCGTTTTTTTTCCGCAATTATGATGAAGGGCACAACTGCGACAAAAGAAACCAGCATAGTGACCAGATAAACTTTCCAGTGTTCGGCGGGCATAAAACCGGCGTTTTCCATCGCAACGGGCAGAGCCAGGAAGGTTGCCATTAGTAAAGTATGCAGGCAGAGAATGCCGATATTTAACTTTAGCAAACGTTCGTTTTTGAGCACTTTGCTAAAACTGCCTTTTACCATACCGGATTCCCGGTTTAACACATGGCCTGTAGGATTAGGGATCAGAACTAACGTTAGTACTATTCCCACCAGTGCCAGCACGGCGATACCCCAGAACAGCGCATTCAGGCCAAAGGCATGAGTCACAATGGGCCCCAGTACCATCGCAATGGCAAAAGTAATACCGAAGCTGACGCCAATAAACGCCATGGCTTTAGTACGGTTTTGCTCTCTGGTCAGGTCTGAAAGCAATGCCATAACGGCGGCGGCAATGGCCCCAGAGCCTTGCAGAGCACGGCCAAGAATCACGCCCCATATTGACTCACTTAAAGCAGCAATTATGCTGCCGATAGCAAAAATCAACAGCCCGCCAACAATCAGCGGCTTACGACCAACCCGATCGGAAATCAAACCAAAAGGGATCTGGAAAATTGCCTGTGTCAGGCCATAGATGCCGATGGCAAGACCAATGAGCGGTTTAGTAGCGCCAGCCAGAGCCATACCGTAGGTGGTAAGGACTGGCAGTACCATAAACATTCCCAACATCCGCAGGGAGAAAACTAACCCCAGGCCAAAAGTTGCCCTACGTTCTCCCGGAGTCATTGCATAATCGTTCATATCACCTCAAATCACTTCGCGTCCATTGCCGGAATGTTCCAACTGAAAACGAACGGCCTGTTGTTATTCTTATTCTTCACTGGTTAATTAAACCACGGACTATGGCGTTGAATAGGATAGTAGTAAGCCGGATGAATTGCTTTATATTTCTGCTAAAGATTGAGATAACGATAAAGTTTTAGGCTGGATTAGCGGCAGTACACTCAATTGAGGAACTGCCGCCTGTTACAGATAATTATGACCAGACCAGGGTAAGCAGCGATTCAGGTGCCGCTACCTGAGAATAGTCTACCGACATCATGATGCTTAGTGTGGTAATAGCCACAATGGAGAAGATGAACAGCTTTTGTGCCCAAATTTTGTTATCTGTTGTTTTATAACCGGTCAGGGCCATAATCAGCCAGCCAAAGCCAACGACTGCCGCAACAAACAGATAGCTATAACCGGCATAACCGCTGATGGTTAACATCAGGGTCGCCACAATGAAGCCGATGATATACATCGTAATGTGGTTTTTGGTTACGGAAATTCCGCGTTTTACCGGCAGAACCGGAATTGACGCAGCCAGATAGTCCTTATAGCGGAAAATAGCAATGGCGTATGAGTGAGGCATTTGCCACAGGCTGAAAATCACCAGCAGAATTAATGCCCCGGTATCAAACTGATTGCTTACCGCACAGTAACCAATAACCGGTGGAGCAGCACCAGACAGACTACCTACCAGAGTACCGTAAACGGATTTACGTTTCAGATACAGACTGTATAGCCCCACATAAACCACGAATCCTAACAGAGCAAACTCTACCGCTAATAAATTGGTATAGACGTAGAGTAAGGCAAAGCCAGCCATTCCCAACAGACAAGCGTAGAGAATAGTGATGGCAGGGGAGATAAGCCCCTGAACCAGAACCCGGTTCTTGGTTCTTTCCATCAGGCAATCAATATCCCGGTCAATATAGTTATTAAACACGCAGCCGGATGCCACCACCAGCGAGACGCCGATGATAGTGGCAAACAGCAGGGAGAAATCCACACTGCCCTGGGAGGCGAGCAGGAATCCTCCAATGACTGAAATCATATTGCCAAAAATGATTCCCGGTTTGGTGACTAACAGATATTTCTTAATCATCTGAGTAGCTCTTAGTGAACCATCATGTTGATATTAAGGTTGTACATAATCCATAGTGAACCTACAACGACGATGGCGATTATCAATCCGGTGAATACCAGGGCGACAAAGTTCCAGCCGCCCTCTGATTTTGTGTTCATATGTAAGAAATAGACCAAATGAACCACGATCTGCACAATGGCAAACAGGGAGATAGCGACAGCCAGCGTTGCCGGTGTAGCTGCACCTGTCATGACCATCCAGAAAGGAATGGCCGTCAGAATAACTGAGAGCACAAACCCGATAAGATAAGACTTAACCGAGCCATGGCTGGCGCCGGAAGCGTCTACAGCGGTATGTTTCATTTAGATTGCCCCCATCAGATAAACCACGGTAAACACGCAGATCCAGATAACATCCAGGAAGTGCCAGAACAAGCTGAGGCACATTAAACGCGCATTATTTTTCGGCGTTAACCCCTTTTTCGATACCTGAATCATCATGATTGCCATCCAGATCAGACCCAGGGTAACGTGCAGTCCGTGAGTGCCAACCAGCGTAAAGAATCCTGATAAGAAAGCACTGCGTGACGGGCCATAGCCTTCGCTGATCAGCAGGTGGAATTCATTAATCTCCATGCCGATAAAGCCAAGACCAAACAGGAAAGTAATGGCTAACCAACCGATAACCTGATTCTTATTGCCCTTGTACATCGAAATGATAGCCATACCGTAAGTAAAGCTACTTAATAACAGCAGAGCCGTTTCACCGATAACATAAGGCAGTTCAAAAATCTCTTTGCCTGACGGGCCATCGGCAATGCCGGTGGCCAGTACAGCATAGGTGGCAAATACTGAGGCGAACAGAATACAGTCGCTCATCAGGTAGATCCAAAAACCGAATACGGTCTTGGCACCACTGTCGTGATCGTGGTGCTCATGCTCATCAAGGTGAGTGTGAGAATTGATCAAGGTATCAGTTGCCATGATTTACCCCTGCCTGGCTTAATTGTTCAAAACGCTGATTTTCGATTTTCTCAATCTCTTCAACAGGTACGTAGTAATCCGTATCATCATTGAAGGTATGGGTAATATAAACGACCGCCATACCGATCAGACCAACGATAGCCATCCACCAGATTTCCCAGACCATGGCAAAACCAAACACCACGCTAAAGGCAGCAATGATGACACCGGTCCCGGTATTTCTTGGCATATGGATTGGCTCATAACTTGCCGGACGCTTATAGGCGGTACCGTCATCTTTCATATCGGAGAAAGCATCGATACCTTTAATGACCGGAAGATGCGCAAAGTTATAGAACGGTGCCGGAGAAGAGGTTGCCCACTCCAAAGTACGGCCACCCCATGGGTCGCCGGTGACGTCCATATTTTTCTTGCGGTCTTTGATACTAACCAGTAACTGCAGGATTTGACAGGCAATACCCAGTGCAATTAATACTGCACCGAAGGCGGCGACCACCAGAAGTGATGTCCACTCAGGTTGCAGGCTGTAGTTCAGACGGCGGGTCATACCCATAAAGCCCAGAATGTACAGCGGCATAAAGGCAACGAAGAAGCCAATAATCCAGAACCAGAAGGCGTATTTACCTAAGGTTTCGTTCAGCTTGAAGCCAAAGGCTTTCGGGAACCAGTAGTTAAAGCCAGCTAGGCAGCCAAACACCACACCACCAATAATGACGTTATGGAAGTGAGCAATCAGGAACAGGCTATTGTGCAGTACCATGTTGGCCCCCGGCACTGCCAGCAGAACTCCGGTCATACCACCTACCGTAAAGGTCACCAGAAAGCCCAGCGTCCACAGGATTGGCGTAGAGAACTTAATACGACCCTGATACATGGTGAACAACCAGTTGAAGATCTTCACGCCGGTCGGTATGGAGATAATCATAGTGGCAATACCAAAGAAGGCATTAACGTTGGCACCGGCACCCATGGTAAAGAAGTGGTGCAACCACACGATAAAGGAGAGCAGAGTAATAGCTACCGTTGCCCATACCAGCGAGGTATAACCAAACAGCCGTTTTTTACTAAAGGTTGCCACCACTTCAGAGAAAATACCAAAGCAAGGCAGAATCAGAATATAGACTTCAGGATGACCCCAGGCCCAGATCAGATTGACGTACATCATCTGGTTGCCACCAAGGTCATTGGTAAAGAAGTGGAAATCCAGATATCGGTCAAGGGTGAGCATGGCGACGGTTGCGGTCAGAATAGGGAATGCCGCAATAATCAGCACGTTGGCACATAATGCTGTCCAGGTGAAAACCGGCATTTGCATCATCTTCATGCCAGGGGCACGCATCTTCAGAATGGTCGCAAAGAAGTTAACCCCGGTGAGCAAGGTACCTACCCCGGATATCTGTAGGCTCCATATCCAGTAGTCGACCCCGACCCCCGGATTATAAACCTTACCCGAGAGTGGCGGATAAGCCAGCCAGCCGGTTTGTGCAAATTCGCCTACGCCAAGGGAGATGTTGATTAACACCACACCGGCCACAAACAGCCAGAAACTCAGAGAGTTCAGGAATGGAAAGGCGACATCACGGGCGCCGATTTGTAGTGGTACCACAATGTTCATCAAACCAATAACGAACGGCATGGCCATGAAGAAGATCATGATAACGCCGTGAGCGGTAAAGATTTGATCATAGTGGTGCGGTGGAAGGAAACCTTCCCCACTGGTGGCTGCTGCCACCGCCAGTTGAGTACGCATCATGATGGCGTCAGCAAAGCCGCGCAGCAACATCACCATCGCGACCAGAATATACATTACACCAATTTTTTTGTGGTCAACGCTGGTGAGCCATTCGTTCCACAACCATTTCCATTTTTTTGCCCAGGTAATCAGAGCAAGCAAGGCAATCCCGCCGACAACAATGAGGCCAACGGCAGCCATAATAATCGGTTCATGGTAAGGAATCGCTTCAAGTGTTAATTTTCCTAACATCGTTTATTCCTCGCCTCCAGAATGATGTGAGTGCTTGCTGGTATCCATTTTCATATATTTATTAATAATATCGAGATACAGACCAGGCTTAACCGTTGAGAAATATTCAACAGCATTGTTTTCGCTTGGTTTAGCAAGTTGATTGTAATCTTCCCATTGAAGCTGATTCGGGGATTGCTTCACTTTTTCAACCCATTTATCAAAGTCTTGCTGAGAAGTAACAATAGCGTTGAACTTCATTCCGGAGAATCCTTTGCCGCTATAGTTAGCCGACATGCCCGGATAAACGCCTTTTTCATTGGCGACCAGATGCAGGATATTCTGCATACCGCCCATGGCGTAAATCTGGCTGCCCAGACGAGGAATAAAGAAAGAGTTCATCACGGTATCGGAGGTAATTTTAAATTTTACCGGTACGTTCTCCGGGAAGGAGAGTTCATTAACCGATGCAATACCGAGGTCAGGATAGATAAATAACCATTTCCAATCCATGGAGACTGCTTCAATGGTGATCGTTTGGGCTTCACTTGGAATGGTTTGGCGCGGGTCAAGTGCGTGAGTACTTTTCCAGGTTAATGTCCCCAAAACCAGAATGATAACGCAAGGAATACCCCAAACGACCATTTCAATTTTATTTGAATGGGCCCAGTTAGGCGTATATTTTGCATCTTTGTTCGATTCGCGATATTTCCATGCGAACAGAAAAGTCATAATTATAACGGGAATAACAACGATCAACATCAGAAGGGTAGCCGTTATGATCAGGGATTTTTGTTCCATCCCGATCTGGCCTTTAGGATTCATCAGTGCCATATCACAGCCCGTGAGCAATAAAGCTGCAAGGCCGAGCATTAGCACTTTAGAAAACTTATTGCATTGTTTGAGTCTCATTGAACGACCTCATGACAAAGTACATAAGCGCTTTGTGGTATTGAGAACCGATGGTAATTGGTTCCGGGTGTGCGGCAATTTTATGGAAAAGTTACAAATATGTAAATATCATTAAAGCGTTGTCATCAAATGATATAAGTTTGTTGTGGTTCAATTGAGCGGATGATGTGGATTTTTCGAAAGAATCAGGAATAAAACCCTGTTCACCAAGGGGGTGTTTAACTATTTTCTATCAAAAATAGTTAAATATTATTTATTGTGGTTTTTTGTATCACAGACTAAAAGATGAGTCCCAAAGTGTTAAATTTGTTAAAAAACACCTCGGCTGGTGAATAACGATATTATTCACCAAAAAGTGGATTTCCTTAAGATGAAGGAAAATACTATCAAAGGGATAGGTTAAACCGATGGTGAACTGATGGCGTCGTTATTGGCTCTTCTCAATGCAATAAGCGCTAACATTATGACGACACCGGGTAGCCAAACCCATAATAATTCTGACTGAATAACGGCAATACCATTAGGTTTCAGGTACTGTGCCAGCTGGAATGGGGCCACCTTAATGACCTGAACCGGTGCGAAAAATCGCTCTCCTGACCAAGGCCATAGCCAGCCAACGCCCATTCCGCCGGTGGTTAGCGAATCCAGCACGCTGTGAGATAACAGCGAAACGGTCAGAAAACCCCAAATTCGTCGATAGCCAACCTTAAAGGTTTTTTTGAATAACAGGGCCAGCGTTGGTAAAGCAAACGCAAACAGCAGGGAGTGGGTAAACCCCCGATGGCCAAAAACATTGGCATAGGCGATGCCAAGTTTAAAAGAGAGTACGTCGAGATCGGGAATCATCGAGAAGGCAATACCGGTCATCAGTAACACCGGTGGAATTCGACGAGGTCCTAATCCAATACCCAGACAGAGAGGGACTGCGGCATGGGTGACAATGGTAGGCATATCAATATCCTGCAAAAGCTCGCTACAAGCATAAGTTACGGAGGTTATAAAACTCAGCATAGGTGTCTTATGTGAAGCATAGATGAAGTGATGGGATTTTTTGTGTGTTTTTTTTATGTGTTGTATAACACATTCGCGATAAACCGATTTATCATTGGCATACAGAAAAAATCATGCCATCAGCAAGGCAGATAATCGATAGCGTATTTTGGAGAGTTCAATGAAGTGCTTTTCCCGCACGGTTGTATCCGTACTGCTTCCCTTTGTATTATCCGGGTTGCTTTTCCCTTCGGTCAGTTTGGCAAAATACGATCCCGCTAAAGATTATCAGGAAATTCCCGCTATCGTAAAACAGTTCCCGGCGCCCAGCCTGATAGAATTGGGTACACCGGCTTTTAATAAAGATAAAACTGATTTTACCTCCCAGCAGGAGATGGAAAAATTTATTGATGACCTGAGTAAAACATCCAATACATTGCGGGTGAAGCAGATGGGATTATCCCAACAGGGAAAATCAATCCCACTGTTAGTGTTTTCTGATGTGCAAAGCGCTTCTCCGGAGATTTTGCTAAAAAATGGCAAACCAACGGTACTGATTATTGCATTACAGCACGGTAATGAACCTGCTCCGGGAGAGGCGGCGCTGGCTTATGCTAAAAGCCTGGCTGAAGACAAAGAAGGGGATGTGCTCTCCAGGGTTAACGTATTGATTATACCCAGAGCTAACCCGGACGGCGCTGAAAGTTTCAGCCGTGATTTGGCAAACGGCATAAATCTTAATCGCGACCATTTACTGCTAAGTACGCCGGAAAGTCGTGCTATTGCACAGGTGTTTATTCAATATCAGCCGGATGTGGTATTAGACGGCCATGAATATAGCGTTGCCGGCCGCTGGGTGGAAAAGTATGGTGCAGTGCAGCGTTATGATGCCATGTTGCAGCAGGCAACGACCAATAATCTGCCTTCGAGTTTAACCAAAATGATGGATAAACCCTATCGTGAAAGTCTTGTCAGCACTTTTGAAACCAATGGATTAAGCCACTCCTGGTACTACACTACGGATAAGTTAGATAAGCAGAATAAAACATTGTCTATGGGGGGTATTGAAGCGGATACGCTGCGTAATATTGCCGGGCTGCGTAATTCGGTTTCATTTTTGCTGGAAAATCGCGGAGTAGGTTTAGGTAAGGCGCACTTTGCCCGTCGGGTGTACACTCAATTTTTAGCGATGCAAACTATGGTTAAAACCAGTGCTAAGAATAGCGTGGATTTGCTTAATAATGGTCAGGAAATTCGCCGCGATATCGCTACTCAGGCAGGACAAGGCGCTATTGTCGTGAAAGGCGAAATGACGCCGGAAAAACGAACTATCTCTATGATTGATGCCAAAACCGCTGATGGCATCAAAGTGAATGCTGACTGGCGTTCGGCATTAAGTATCATGCCGGTGATTACCCGCGCCCGACCTTATGCCTACCTGTTAGCACCGACGGAGAAAAAAGCGGTACAAAACCTTCAGGCATTAGGCATCGAGGTTTATCGGGTTGTTCAGCCGCAAAAAGTTAAGGTTCAGCAATATACTCTGACGGATCGTAATGCAAGTAGCAAAAAGGATGTTACCGGCAGCGTAGGGCAAAAAGGGAACCAGATGGTTCAGGTAACCACCAGAATAGACGGCCGGGAGCTGGAGCTATCGGCAGGATACTATTACATTCCACTGAATCAGCCTTTAGCTAACCTGACCATAGCAGCGCTGGAACCAGAGACTCAAAGTAGCTTTGTGGCAAACGGTATTATTAGCCTGCCAAAAGTAAAAACGGAAAAGAAAAAAACTAAGGCCAAAGCTAAATCTCAGGCCACGAATGCGGAAGTTACAATGCCTGCGTTACCACTTTACCGTTTGGCCGAACGTGCCGATATATCGCTGGTATTAGCGGAATAAACATCGAACCGGGCAGAAATTTTGATTAATCTGACAGCCAGACCCTACGCATTTCTCTGGCAAAGGTTTCCAGATTTTTCGGGGTTCTGCCCGTTAACTCCTCAACTTCGTTGGTCAATCGGGTTTCTGCACCTCCGGCAATCATGGTATCCAGAGAGGCCAGTGTTCGTGCGTAATTTTCATTCATCCCCTGTGCCACAAAGCGTTTAGCCAGGCCTCCCTCCGTCAGCTTGATATGGTCTATTTTTAGTCCAATTGCCGCACTGATAATCTTTGCCACATCGCAATAAGAGAGCGCTTTAGGGCCGGTAATAACCACATCCCGATTTAATGAATCGGGGCGCAACAGCGCGGAGCAGGCAACCGCCGCAATATCGCTGGTGTCTACAAAGGGAACTCGTCCATCAAAGGTTGCAGAATAGATACGGCTTTCATCCAGAATGGAGGACATATGATGCTCCTCCGAGAAGTTTTGCATAAACCAGGTCGGGCGCAAAACGGCCCATTCAGGGGCGTTTTGTTTTAGATAACTGTGTACCGTGCCAACCATTGGCCCCCCTTCTTCCAGCAGGGAGGCGCTGAGTAACACAAAACGGCGAACGCCCTGTTTAAGCGCAAGGTCAATAAAGGGCCGCATTAGCGTCAGCGGCTCGGCTACATTGGGAGGGGCCACCAGATAAACAGCATCAATGTTCTGTAAAACATCCGCATGGTTAAGCCTGTTGCTCCAGTCGAAGCGTACCGCCTGATGTCCGTAAACTGATGAACCAGAACGTGAAGCAATAATGCAGGAGCGCCCTGCATCTTTTAACTGTGATGCGATACGCCGGCCGGTCTTACCCGTTCCACCGGTAATAAGAATGGTAGGATTAGTCATGATGAACGCTCTCTGTAGCCTGAACTTATCGCCGGAGATTGGCCTGGTAAAGCATCGGAATTCTGAATAGGCACGAAGCCAGCGTTAATTTGAACATAGCAGAAAAACAGGAAAGATCGACCCGAAAGCCGCGTTGGCAGAGGGAAATATACGTTAAGATTTGTGTCGATTTTGTCTGCTGAAAGCAGGTGGTTTGAAAACATAACCAACACTTTGAGAGCGTTGGTTATGTTTATATGATGTTTTAATGGTCAGCATCATTTGACGAAAATTGGGATTGGTTTGGTATCAAAGTAAGAATGATTATTCTGATACCAACTCCAATCCGGCAATGCGTTTCCAGTAGCCATTGCAGTCTGCATGATTTTGTAGTTTCAGCGGTGACTGGCCCTGTTCGTTATGGCGAAATTGAGTAATAAGTTCCAGCGTGCCGTGCCCCTGTGGTGACAGACGCACGATATCCACCAGCCCATTCATCTCTTTTAAGTTGTTGCCAAGGTTATAGCAATAGCCGCTTTGCGTCTGAATACCGTTTAACACAAATACCTGCTGGTTTTCCTGAGAGATAACGTTACGGCCCGTTGGGTAGTTAATACAGCAGGTCTCACATTCATCTTTTGGCCGGTTTTCTGAACGGGCGGTAAAACAGCGGGCGGAATAGGCTAACGGCAAATGGCCATAGCTGAATACTTCAACTTCAAATTGGCGGCGAATACCCAGCTCTTCACATTGATTCAGCAAATTAGACAGCCAGTCACGAGAGAGCTCCACTGGCATACACCAACGTATCATTCCCTGTTTGTGCAGGGAGCGCAGGGTATAGGCGTTATAGCAGTTGAGGGCCGGGCCTGCGACATAGGGTAATTTATGTTCGACAGCCATATTGACGGCACCAAGATCGTTAGCCTCAATCAGATAGTCGCCATTTTCAATATAGCGCTTTAGCTCGGTTAACTCTGATGGTGCCTGAATCAGCGCCAGTGTGGATAACACCACCTGCTTACCGGATTGTGCCAGCGTTTTAGCCAGATCCAGCCAGTCATTAACCTTCATTTCACGGCGTTTGCTGCAAACCGCTTCGCCTAAATAGATAATATCGGCACTGCTTTCCATTGCCGCATGATAGAAGGCTTCGGTTTGATTTTTAGGCCAGTAGTAGAGCAGAGGCCCCAGAGAATATTTCATCGTCGCCTCCCGTTATTGCCATTTACGGTGATAAGCACCCAGAGTGGTTTGGGTACCTTCGGACATCGATCCCAGCGTCTCCATCCAGGATTTCTCTACGCTAAAGTTCTGTGGATCCGCCAGACAGCGATCGATTGCCTGACGCCAGACTTTTGCCACCTGACTGACATAAGCCGGGCTGCGCTGACGACCCTCAATTTTTACTGAAGCAATATTGGCGGCTAACAGCTCTGGTAACAGTTCCAGCGTATTCAGGCTGGTTGGCTCTTCCAGAGCATGATACAGCTCATCTCCCACCTGATAACGGCCTTTGCACAGGGTTGGATAACCGGCATTTTCACCTTCTTTATAGCGATCAATCAGCACATCATTCAGGCGAGATTCTAAACCCTGTGGAGTTTGCTGCCAGCGAACAAAACGGGCCGGTGAGCAGGCTCCCACGGTGTTAGGGGATTCACCGGTAAGATAGGAAGAAAGATAACAGCGCCCTTCCGCCATAATGCACAGACTACCAAAAGCAAACACTTCCAGGGGGACCGGACTGGTACGGGCCAACTGTTTAACCTGATGCATTGAAAGCACCCGCGGCAAAACGACTCGTGCAACATCGAAATTTCGCTGATAAAAACGAATCGCTTCTTCATTGGTTGCCGATGCCTGAACCGAGACATGACGTTCAAGATGAGGGTAACGTTCTGATGCATATTCCAGCATGGCAATATCTGCCAGGATTAGTGCATCAGCACCAATATCCGCTGCCTGATCCACTGCACGCTGCCAGCGGCTATAGCCATCAGGGTGAGCAAAGGTATTGATAGCAATATGCAGTTTGCGTCGATGGCGATGAACATAACTTACTGCTTCTTCAAGTTTTTTATCAGTAAAGTTTAGTCCGGCGAAATGACGGGCATTAGTATCATCTTTAAAGCCAATATAGACGGCATCAGCGCCGTTATCTACGGCTGCTTTCAACGCCGGCAAATTACCGGCAGGGCACAGCAGTTCCATCTTATCGTCCTGCAAAAAGTAAGAAGGTTATTAAAGCAAAGCGCTTAATAACCTGTTGAAGTCGTTACCTGAATCTGTTGGCTGATTGTAGTTAACCTTTTGATAACGATTTTTGATTTGAGGCAGCTTATTGCTGATTGGTCAGTTAATTATGGTGTCCCAAAGTACAGGATTCACAGAAACAAGCATTTTCATTCTGAGCATATAACCTTTGGCGGTAGATAATTTGATAATTTTTTGACCTGACTCGATGATCTCTCGTCTCATTGTGGCAAAATAGTGTCATTACTTTTTAGCAGGAGTCAGCCAGTGTTTGATCAACTGAGAGCCCGTTTGGTTCGTCAGGGACCTTCCCTTTTACGTTTACCAATAAAGTTAACCCCGTTTGCATTACAGAAACAGGTTCTGCAGCAGCTATTGGGCTGGCAGTTTCGCCATGCATTGGCGGAAGGTGATTTAGATTTTCTTGAGCAACGCTGGTTAAAAGTCGAAGTTCGCGATTTGGGTCTGTGCTGGTTTGTAACTGTACGTGAAGGTGTATTGTTGGTGAGTGATAACCAGCAGGAAGATGTCAGTTTTAGTGGTGATGCTAACGATCTGATTCTGATTGCGGCTCGTAAACAAGATCCGGATACGCTGTTTTTTCAGCGCCGTCTGGTCATTGAAGGCGATACAGAGCTGGGCCTGTATGTGAAAAACCTGATGGATGCGATTGAGCTGGAAAATATGCCGGCTCCTCTGCGCATTGGGCTACAGCAGTTGGCTGACTTTGTCGAGGCCGGTTTAAAAGAGGGCGGCGAAGAGCATTCGCGCGCACCAGCATCGTGTTAATTCGCGTTGAGATACCCGTTGATGCAGCAGGCATCAATAAGCTGTTGCGTAAGGCATTTGTCGGTGATGATGAGGCTGAACTGGTTAATCATTTGCGTGAAGATGGCCTGATTACGCTGGGCATTGTTGCGACCGATGATTACGGCGGCGTAGTTGGCTATGCGGCGTTTAGCCCGGTGATGGTTAATGGTGAAGATCGCCAGTGGGTAGGTTTGGCGCCGTTAGCCGTGGCCGAGAAATACCGTGGAAAAGGTTTAGGCAAAGCATTGGTTTACGAAGGTCTGGATGCGCTAAATGAATTTGGCTATGCCGCGGTTGCGGTATTAGGTGAACCTGCCTATTACGGCGCTTTAGGTTTTAAAACCGCAGCTGAATATGACTTACACTGCAAGTGGCCGGATACTGCCTCTGCTTTCCAAATCTATCCTTTGGCGGAGGAGTCTTTGCAGGGTGTTTCCGGATTGGTTGAGTACTCAGCACCCTTTGATCGCTTCTAATCATTTAATAACGCGGTTAACTGTTCAATAGAAGGCTGGTCTTTGACCAGTTTTTCTTTTTGAGTTTTTGCCAGCTGTTTTATACGATATTCCAACTTTAATGCTTCGGAATGCCCGCTGGTTTTAATTTGATAAACCAGCGTCAGTTCTCCGGCATTTCTCAGGGCTTTGGCACCATTACCGGATTGATGTTGCTTAAAACGGCGTTCAATACTGGTGGTGATCCCGGTGTACAGGCGATTGTCTGCGGTGCGCAACATATACAGATGCCAGTTATTAGTTTCTGCCGGGGAGTTGCTCTGTTTCACACATTCTATTTTCAGTTGCTAAATCAGCGCATATCTTACCAATTTTATTACCTGAAAGCAGCGCACGGCTTTGCTGATGCTCCGGATTGTTGTTTGTGTTAACTTGGCGGCTGAATTCTATTTTTATTGTGGGATGATAATCTGATGACAACTGATCCTGAACATAGCCTGAAAGCCATTTGCCGCTATTTGAAAAAAAATCATGTTGTCAGCTTATGTACCATGAGTACCGACGAGCTGTGGTGTGCCAGCTGTTTCTATCTGTTTGATATGGAAAGTATGGCGCTAATTATTATGTCAGAACCCCATGCCCGACACGGAAAACTGGCGCTGGCTAACCCTCAGGTAGCCGGTACCATTGCCGCTCAGACAAGAAACATCGCCTTAATTCAGGGCATCCAATATACCGGAAAACTTCAGTTGCTAACCGGGGAAGATGAGCAACAGGCGCGGGAAAAATATATTCAGCGTTTCCCGATTGCTAAATTCACCAGCGCACCTTTGTGGCAATTACGTTTTGATGAAATCAAAATGACCGATAATAAATCTGGATTCGGTAAAAAACGCTACTGGCAACGCAGTGAGGGTGAATAGTCAGAACAGATTGGCGTGACTACCAACCCGATACAGTCTTAACTCCGAATCAGTACGTTGGTAAATCAGCAGAATGTCCGGCGCCCCATGACATTCCAGATAGCCAACATAGCTACCGGATAGTTTATGTTCCCGATAGCCAGTTGGCAGCGGTTGGCCTGTTTGTAGCAAAGCGATTGTATTCAGGATGACTCTTTGCGCGTTTCTATTATTTGCATAATGTTTAGCGTCTTTTTTAAATCGATTCTGATAAACAATCGTCAGCATTACTTACCACCCCAGATCTTTTTTCAGTTCATCCACCGAGTTAACACGATGTACACCAACGCCCAGTTCAAACTCTTTAATTGCCTGAAGAGTTTCTTGATTCGGATTAATTAAACCTTCGGGTATTTTTCCCGTTGCTGCCAATTGTCTGACTACCAGTCGGATGACGGTAGATAAATCGAACCCCAGTGTTTTTGCATTTGCCATTGCTGCCGCCTTTATTTCTGGTGAGACCCGCGCTTTTACGATTGCGTCGTTCATAATATTCCCCTTATTGGTATCTGATTTTTATGTGCTCATTGTGGTCACAATAAGTACTCAGGTCAATAGCGAAGAATACGCCTGGAGGGGGAGATTACGCTTAATGTAGGTTAATAAAAGTAGGGTAAGGCATGAAGGTTCGCAGGTTGCGAAGCGTCTCGAAATTTAATCGCTGTACTATAGGAGAGATAAGCAAAAGAATGCGATATTTATCGCAATTTATGTACGATCTGATTACTGCTACCGCGCCACAACAGGGATGGATCGGCTAATGCTTTGACGAATTTACCATCGATCAACACATTAATTAAATCAACTACTTCTTGCTGCTCAGGTGTGAGTTCAGACAGTAAGTATCCGGTCCAAAGCCAGATATCTTTTCCCGGACACTCGTTTTTTACGCGTTTTACCAGTTTCAGTATATCGGGAACGTTCTGTGGATGCAGTGGATCGCCACCAGACAGGGTAAGACCCTGACGAGAGATCCGGGTATCGTTAAGATCGGCAATAATGCGATCTTCCATTCCGGAGGTAAACAGTACACCCGAATTCAAACGCCATGTGCTTTTGTTATAGCAACCGGGGCATTGATGAACACAGCCGGAGACAAACAGTGTACAACGCGTGCCGGGGCCGTTAACGATATCGACGGGATAATACTGGTGGTAATTCATAGTTTAATTATTTGTATCCGGAAAGAGGTTAGCTAAAGCGCTAACCTCTGGTTATCTTGCAACAGAATCCAATAGATTATCGGGTTCCGTTGCCTGTCAGGTTAAAGCGACGTTTTTTATTAACAGGCCTGACTTTCGCTTTGATCCAATTGACCATTGCCTAAGTGTTTCACGCGGCGTTTTACTTCTTCCTGTTTACCAGCGTTAAACGGACGGGCATCCGGGCTGCCAAGGTAACCGCAAACGCGACGGGTTACCGACACTTTTGATGAGTCGTGGTTACCACATTTTGGACAGGTGAAACCTTTGCTGGTGCACTCAAATTCGCCGGAGAAACCACACTCGTAGCACTCATCAATTGGCGTATTGGTACCATAGTAAGGAACACGGCTGTAGCTGTAATCCCATACGTCTTCCAGCGCTTTCAGATTGTGCTGAATGTTTGGATATTCGCCATAGCAAATGAAACCACCGTTAGCCAATGGTGGATAAGGGGCTTCAAAGTCCAGTTTGTCATAGGGGTTAACTTTTTTCTCAACGTCCAGATGGAAACTGTTGGTGTAGTATCCCTTATCGGTGACATCTTCAATCACGCCGAACTCAGCGGTATCAAGACGGCAGAAGCGGTTACACAGGTTTTCACTTGGGGTGCTGTACAGGCTGAAACCGTAACCGGTCTCTTTTTTCCACTCTTCAGTAGCCACTTTCAGGCGTTGAACAATCTCCACACCTTTATCACGTAGTTGCTGGCTATCATAAGGATGTACCTGATTACCAAACAGTGCATTTACCGTTTCGTGAATACCAATGTAGCCTAATGAAATAGAGGCGCGACCGTTTTTAAAGATTTCAGAGATGTTGTCATCTGCCTTCAAACGCACGCCACAGGCCCCTTCCATATACAGGATTGGTGCAACGCGTGCTTTAATACCGTCAAGACGCTCGATACGTGTCATCAGGGCGCGTTTCGCCAGCGTCAGACGCTGTTCCAGAATCTGCCAGAAGCGGGCTTCATCGCCACGGGCTTCCAACGCAATGCGCGGCAGGTTAAGGCTGATAACGCCTAGGTTATTACGACCATCGTGGATTTGTTCACCATTTTCTTCATAAACGCCCAGGAAGCTACGACAGCCCATTGGGGTTTTAAATGAACCAGTGACTTTTACAACCTGATCGTAATTAAGAATATCCGGGTACATACGCTTAGAAGCACATTCCAGTGCAAGTTGTTTAATATCGTAGTTAGCGTCGCTGAATCTATGGTTAATTCCGTCTTTAATGGCAAATACCAGTTTAGGGAATACCGCAGTTTTGTGGTTTTTACCTAATCCGGCAATACGATTTTTCAGAATAGATTGTTGAATCATGCGTGATTGCCAACTGGTACCCAAACCAAAACCGAAGGTCACAAAAGGGGTCTGACCATTGGCGGTATGAAGGGTATTCACTTCATATTCCAGCGACTGGAATGCATCGTAGCACTCTTTTTCCGTTCTGGACTGAGCGTACTCTTCTGCATTTGCAATATTCCACTCTAACGCCACTTTCTTATGTTTGTTATAGCTTTCTGTCACAAAGGGCGCGAGGACTTCATCAATGCGGTTAATGGTAGTGCCGCCATAAATATGGCTGGCCACTTGAGCGATAATTTGAGCGGTGACTGCCGTAGCGGTAGAAATGGATTTCGGCGGCTCAATCTCCGCATTACCCATTTTGAACCCTTTAGTTAACATGCCTTTCAGATCGATAAGCATACAGTTAAACATCGGGAAGAATGGGGAGTAATCCAAATCGTGATAGTGGATTTCACCGCGCTCATGAGCCATAACAATATCACGCGGCAGCAGATGCTGTTTGGCGTAGTGTTTAGCCACAATGCCAGCTAACAGGTCGCGCTGGGTTGGAATCACCTTACTATCTTTGTTGGCGTTCTCATTGAGCAGGGCAATATCGCTTTGCTCAACCAGACCCTGAATCTCCTGATTCAGGCGACCGCGTTTTTCCCGTGAAATATCACGGTCGTGGCGGTATTCGATATAGGTACGGGCCAGCGTCTTGTAGTTACCGCTCATCAGCTGGTTTTCTACTGCCTGCTGGATCTCATTAATATCAACAGCAGTTCGGCCTTCCATATGCTCTGAAACTGCTTTTGCTACGTCGGCACAATAGTCGTCATCGTAGATATTGGCGGCAGTGGCTGCACGTACAATCGCTTCCTTGATTCGTACTTCATCAAAAGGCACTTTGCAACCATCACGTTTAATCACAACTGGTTTCACTATTGACTCCTTCACTAGCTGACTGTTTAGTCTTCTTTATTCGTAGTTATCCACAAGAAATACCACCTACGGGAAGGGGGTTCTTGTGGATGGAATGTGGATAAATCACTATATATAGGTGTGTTCGAAATTACGTACACTATATATTGTACCTGACACAAATAAAAGATGATTTATTTGACGAAGAACAAGGAATTGATTACTTGTTCATTCTTCAGGCGAAAACAACCGGAAAAAGTGTGCTTTTTCATCAAATGTATTGTTATAAATTTCATTGCATTGGTAATAATTCTGAGCGTGATTACTATTTGTCCGTGATTCAGCGCAATAAAACGGTATAATTCCCAGCCTGCCGTATCGTCGGTTCCTCTAATAACGTTTAAATGAGTTTTCTATGAGTAGCATTAGTCTGATCCAGCCTGAACGCGACCTGTTTTCCTATACGCCTTACTGGGCGGAGTGTTTTGGCACGGCACCTTTTTTGCCGATGTCCCGCGAGGAGATGGACACATTAGGATGGGACAGCTGTGACATTATTATTGTGACCGGTGATGCTTATGTTGACCACCCCAGCTTTGGTATGGCAATTGTCGGAAGGATGCTGGAAGCTCAGGGGTTTCGCGTGGGCATTATTGCCCAGCCCGACTGGACTAACAAAGATGATTTTATGCGGCTTGGAAAACCCAATCTGTTTTTTGGGGTAACTGCAGGCAATATGGATTCCATGATTAACCGCTATACCGCCGATCGACGTATGCGTCATGATGACGCCTATACGCCGGATAACGTTGGCGGTAAGCGACCAGACCGGGCTACGCTGGTGTATAGCCAACGTTGTAAAGAAGCCTATAAAGATGTTCCGGTGATCCTTGGGGGTATTGAAGCCAGCCTGCGTCGTATTGCCCATTATGACTACTGGTCTGATACCGTGCGCCGTTCTGTTTTGGTGGATTCAAAGGCCGACATGCTGGTTTACGGCAATGGTGAGCGCCCTATGGTTGAACTGGCTCACCGTCTGGCTGCGGGAGAAGCGATTGCTGATATTCAGGATATTCGTAACACTGCGCTAATGCGTAAAGGGCCTTTGCCGGGTTGGTCAGGCGTAGATTCCACCCGGCTGGATAAGCCGGGGCGCATCGATCCTATTCCCCATCCTTATGGTGATGATTTACCCTGCGTTGATGAAGGCAGTCCGTTTGCTCCCGAAAAACAGCCGGTGGCAAAAGAGGTCGTTGTTCAACCCGTCAGGCCAAAGCCATGGGAAAAGACCTACGTTTTGCTGCCGTCTTATGAAAAAGTGAAGGCAGATAAAATCATGTATGCCCATGCCTCACGCATTTTGCATCATGAAACTAACCCTGGCTGTGCCCGGGCACTATTGCAAAAACATGGGGATCGCTATGTGTGGATTAACCCACCGGCCATTCCATTGTCAACGGAAGAGATGGACAGCGTGTTTGCACTGCCATATCAACGGGTTCCTCATCCTGCCTATAACGGCCAGAAACTGCCTGCCTATGAGATGATTCGCTTCTCCGTTAACATTATGCGCGGCTGTTATGGTGGTTGCTCATTCTGTTCGATCACCGAACACGAAGGGCGCATTATCCAGAGCCGTTCAGAAGATTCGATCATTCGCGAAATCGAAGAGATCCGTGATAGCGTACCGGGTTTCACCGGTATTATTTCTGACCTTGGTGGGCCAACGGCTAATATGTATATGCTGCGCTGCCAGTCACCAAAAGCAGAACAGACTTGTCGCCGAGCTTCCTGTGTCTATCCTGAAATTTGTCAGCATATGGACACTAACCATGAGCCGACCATTAAACTTTATCGTCGGGCCAGAGATTTAAAAGGTATCAAGAAGATCCTGATTGCCTCCGGGGTTCGTTACGATTTAGCGGTACAAGACCCCCGTTATATTAAGGAACTGGCAACCCATCACGTTGGTGGATATTTGAAGATAGCGCCGGAACATACCGAGAAAGGGCCGCTATCAAAAATGATGAAGCCCGGTATGGGCAGCTACGATCGCTTTAAAGAGCTGTTTGATACCTACTCTAAACAGGCTGGAAAAGAGCAGTATCTTATTCCTTATTTTATTTCGGCTCATCCGGGTACTGAAGATGAGGACATGGTTAATCTGGCATTATGGTTGAAGAAAAACCGCTTCCGTTTGGATCAGGTGCAAAACTTCTATCCGTCACCGTTGGCCAATTCAACCACCATGTATTACACCGGTAAAAACCCGTTATCGAAAGTGGACTATAAGAGTGAAGACGTCACCATTCCAAAAGGGGATCGTCAGCGCCGGTTACAAAAAGCGCTGCTGCGTTACCACGATCCAGCCAACTGGCCATTGATTCGTACTGCGCTGGAAGAGATGGGATTAAAGCATCTGATAGGGAGTCGCCGTGAATGTCTGGTGCCCGCGGCGACCATTGAAGAACAAAGAGCCGCTAAACGTAATCTACGTCAGACGCGCCCGGCATTAACCAAACATACGGATATCACTCGTCAAAGAGATCCAGCAAAAGGGCACCAGGCAGCGGAAACATTCCGTAAACCAGACAATAAGGCGAAGAATGCCAGAGCTCAAGGCGGTAAGCAGGAAGCTGAACATTCAGCAAAAAGCGGAAAGGCGAAAGGTTCGGCCAGAAAAAAACCGTCTTTCTGAGTGTTAAAAACGTTTGAAGCGGGTGAATGAGATGTTCACCCGCTTCGATAAAAGATTGCCTGAATAACTTACCGGTTATTCGACGAGGTTTTTGAGTGTTTATCGGTTTTAAATGTAAAACGCGATTTTTTCTTTTGCTGATGTTCGTCAGTCTGATTCAATGAGACAGGGTTTGAACCGGTATTGGTTAGCGTTGTTAATCTGGGCAGTGAGAAATCTGCCAGCCCCAACACATTGGCTCGAAAGCAGGATAAATTCATAGCACCCTCCCGTGAATATCTTAGTCACAACTATCTAACTATAAAACAGGCTGATTGTCCTGTCCGTTTATGCTGTCACATTCCAGCCAAATTTTCACAATCGATAAAGGCCAAAACTACTACATACTTATGGTCGACGCCCGGAAACCTTAATCATAACGTTGGGTGATTCGGCAATTTTGGGAGTTTTTAACTTTTCATTGATTTTGTGATCTCTCACAAATTAGATAATGAAAAAATTTTCACATTAAATATATGCAAAAGTATGAGTAATGATTGGGGGTTACCTTAATTATTGATATGTTTGTGCAATTTTTTTCAAAAAAATCCATTGAGGCATAACTTTTTTTATCGTTAGCTAACATCAACTACCTGTAATTATTGCTAACTATAAAGACGGACATTATGAAAACACTCAAGAACTGGACGTTGCAGCAACAGCTCCCCGATCGTATTGAACTTAATGTTGATAGCCGCCATTGCTTTTGTTTGTATGTATTGGAATCAGATCTGTTTCGGGTTCTTATCAAGCAAAACAACCAATTAGCACTGGACCGTACCTGGACTATTGCACCGGATAACGATACCCCCTGGGAAGGGCGTTCCAGATTAAGCTGTGAGGGCTTCTCCCTACCCGGCTACCAATTAGAACAGCAAGATAAGTGGCTACGCGTTAGTACCGATACACTACGGGTTACTATTCATCAGCCGCTATGGCTGGAGTGGGAATACAAAACCCAAAACGGCGACTGGCAACTGCTAACCGCCGATCGTCCTACCAGCGCCTACTTATTGAATGCCCACGGCGATGGTGTTGCCCATTATCAACGCCGTTACGGCAATGAGCAGTTTTATGGTTTGGGAGAAAAGGCGGGCGATCTGAACCGTAGTGGCCGTCGGTTTGAAATGCGTAATCTGGATGCGATGGGCTATAACGCTGCCTCTACCGACCCGTTGTATAAGCACATTCCCTTTACCATCACCCGCCGTAATGAAGTTAGCTTTGGTCTGTTTTACGATAACCTGAGCAGTTGCTGGTTGGATTTGGGTAAAGAGCTGGATAATTATCATCTGCCTTACCGCCGCTATCAGGCTGAGGCAGGGGATCTGGATTACTACCTGTTTCTTGGGCCAAAAGTATTGGATGTTACCAAGAAGTTTGTTCAACTCACGGGAAAAACCTTCTTTGGGCCAAAGTGGAGCCTGGGTTACAGCGGCTCAACAATGCACTACACCGACGCGCCGGATGCTCAACAACAGCTGCAAAAATTTATTACGTTATGTAATGAGCACCAGATTCCTTGTGACTCTTTCCAGCTTTCATCCGGTTATACCTCGATTAACAATAAGCGCTACGTCTTTAACTGGAACTACGACAAAGTACCTCAACCAAAGATGTTGAGTCAGGCATTTCATCAGGCTGGATTAAAACTGGCTGCAAATATCAAACCTTGCCTGTTACAAGACCATCCTAAATATCAGGAAGTGGCGAAAGCCGGATTGTTTATTCGTGATTCCGAATCCGATGCGCCAGAGCGTTCCGTCTTCTGGGATGATGAAGGCTCTCATATTGATTTTACTAACCCACAAGCCATTAAATGGTGGCAGGGAAATGTCACTCAGCAACTGCTGGAAATGGGTATAGATTCAACCTGGAACGACAATAACGAATATGAAGTATGGGATGGCGAAGCGGTTTGTCACGGTTTTGGTCGTCCGATTGCCATTAAGCATATCCGTCCGGTGATGCCATTGTTGATGTGTCGTTCTTCCATGGAAGCCCAGCAGAAGTTTGCTCCGGAAAAACGGCCTTATCTAATCTCACGTTCCGGTTGTGCCGGTATGCAACGCTATGTGCAGACATGGAGTGGCGATAACCGCACCAGTTGGCAGACGTTGCGCTATAACACTCGCATGGGTGTCGGCATGAGTTTATCCGGTTTGTATAACGTGGGGCACGATGTTGGGGGATTCTCCGGCGATCGTCCTGATGCCGAGCTGTTTGTTCGTTGGGTACAAAATGGTGTGATGCATCCGCGTTTTACCATCCACTCATGGAATGATGATCATACGGTGAATGAACCCTGGATGTATCCGGAAGCGACTCCTGCGATTCGCGATGCTATTAAATTGCGTTATCGTCTGCTGCCGTATTTTTATAACTTGCTATGGCAAGCCCATCGTGACGATGAGCCAATGCTTCGAGCTACTTTTCTGGACCATGAGCATGACAATAATACATTCAGCGAAACCGATGATTTCCTGATTGGTAAAGATCTGCTGGTTGCCAGCGTGGTAGAACAAGGTCAGCGTGAACGCCCGGTTTACTTGCCTGATAATCAAAGTGGCTGGTACTGTTTCTACTCTGGTCAATGTCATAAAGGTGGGCAAAAAATTGTATTACCTGCGCCATTGGATCGTTTACCGCTGTTAGTCAAAGCGGGAACAGTATTACCGTTATCGACCCATACCGGTTCTACACAATTAGTTAAGCAAGAAGTTCGTGAACTGCATATTTTCCCTCTGGTAGCCGCGGGAGAAACCCGTGGTGAAATCTTTGAAGATGACGGTGAAAGCTTTGGCTATCGTGAGGGTAATGCCCTATGGCTAAACTGGACGTTAACCAGCGATACAAACCGTATTGATCTGAAAATTGACGTGAAAGGCAGCTATGCTCCTGTATGGGATACTCTGAAAATGGTATTACCACAGGGAGAGAAACGCAGCCTGTATGTGAATGGTCAGGCGGTTGAGCAAATGGCGCTGTCGTCGTTGAGGTAAAGTGAGATTAATTCAGTATTGAAATAGAAATGGCGCCTTATGGCGCCATTTCATATATCAGAAGATCAAAACATTACTTCAGATCGTTAAAGAAAGTGCGCTTCAATGCCAGCTCAACGCCACGTATTTCTGCCAGACCTTTCAGACGACCAATGGCGGAGTAGCCCGGGTTGGTTTTCTTCTTCAGGTCATCCAGCATCTGGTGCCCATGGTCAGGGCGCATTGGGATCTTGCGCATATCGCCGGTTTTTTGACGGCGGGACTCTTCTTCCAGAATGGCTTTCACCACCGAATACATATCCACATCGCCATCTAAATGGGCCCCTTCATGGAAGGTTTTTGGGTTATCTTCACGGCAGGTTGAGCGCAAATGGGTAAAGTGAATGCGATCGCCAAAGGTTTCGATCATTCTGACTAAATCGTTATCAGCCCGAACGCCGTAAGAACCTGTACACATGGTGAAACCATTGTGAATACTGTCGACGGTCTCTTTTAACCACTGCATATCTTCGATAGTGGAAACAATACGCGGCAGCCCCAGAATTGGACGCGGTGGATCGTCCGGATGTACTGCCAGACGTAAGCCACAGGCTTCGGCTACCGGAACAATCGCTTTCAGGAAATAAGCCATATGCTCACGCAGTTTGGCTTTATCAATACCATCATAAGTTGAGAGGTGCTTACGGAATTGCTCCAGAGTATAACCCTCTTCAGCACCCGGCAGACCGGCGATAATATTGCGTACCAGTTTATCAATATCAGCCTGACTCATGGCTTCATAGTAGGCCTTAGCCTGAGCAACTTCTTCGGGGGTATAGTCTGCTTCGGCACCCGGGCGCTTTAACATATGCAGTTCAAAGGCAGCAAAAGCGATTTGGTCAAAGCGCAGCGCTTTAGAGCCATCAGGCAATACATATTCAAGGTCGGTACGGGTCCAGTCTAATACCGGCATAAAGTTGTAGCATACGGTATCAATACCGCAGGCGGCCAGATTGCGGATAGATTGCTGATAATTAGCGATATGCTGCTTATAGTTACCGGTCTGAGTTTTGATCTCTTCATGAACCGGTATGCTTTCTACCACTGACCAGACTAACCCTTTCTCTTCGATTACTTTTTTACGTTTTTCAATCTCTTCAATACTCCAGACGTCACCGTTGGGAATATGATGCAATGCCGTCACAATACCGGTAGCACCGGCCTGGCGAATATCATCTAAAGATACCAGGTCATTAGGGCCATACCAACGCCATGTTTGTTCCATATATAAATACCTTCAAATCAGGGTGTTAAAGACAGCAGCAACCCCGCCATAAATAGCGTATAAACATAAAATTATATTTAATCGACTAATCAGCGTTGCGCTATATGTCGCTTATCTGACCATGACAGAGGAGCCTGCCATGGCGGTTATTAGCTTTTCCCGTAATATCAGGGATCCTGATTTTCAACGGGAACTGATTCAAAAAGATAACCATCAAAAGAGGGGTCATCCAAATCAGAAAGTTCCATCAACTTTTGTTTCACATTCTCCAGATGCTGCCACATTGCCTGACGGGCACCTTGAGGATCTCTGCGTTGTAATGCCTGCAAAATCTTGTTGTGATCGCTAAGCCAGGCTCGCCGATAGTCCTGATTGGAGATATGGGTATGTAGCTTTTGCCACATGGCGCTGTCCCGGCGGCGGCGCCACAGGTCTTGCACCATATCTTCCAGCAGCGAGTTTTGAGTAGCTTTAGCGATCAGGGTATGGAACAGCTCATCACCGTCATAATTAGTTTGCCCGCTTTCCAGAGCGGAACGCTCCTGCTCAAGTGCTTGACGCAGTTCAGCAATATCCGATTTAACCAATTGAGTGGCGGCAAAGGCGGCAATGTTGCTTTCCAGCAGTTGCCGCGCCTGTAGCATTTCAAAAGGACCAATATCGTCACTGTTCTGTTGCGTAGCTTGCTTAACATTGTCAGGCAGGTTTATTACATAAACCCCGGAGCCTTTACGCACATCAACCAAATTTTCTAATTCCAGCATGATTAATGCTTCGCGAATTACCGCCCGGCTAACGCTGAACTGGGCGGCGATATCCCTTTCCGGTGGTAGGCGTGAACCCACAGGAAAGTTACCTGAGCTCAGCATGGCTTTTAGCGCTTTACCAATTTCTTGATAGGAGCGTTTAGCACCTGACATGTTATATCCTTAGCGTTATATGGTCTTGGTAGGTATCTGGCTAATTGTAGCAATATCCGACACAAGATCAATTAACTGGTTGACCAATTATGCGATTTGTACCATTAGATTTTTTTCATAGAATCAACCAGTTGATAAACTTCAGGATTACTCTTCTGTAAGTTGTCATACATTGGTTGAACCGCCCGCTGGAAGCTGGCCTTTTCCGGATAGCTAAACTGCACGCCCATCTTCTCGGCTTTTACTTTCTCTTCTGCATTAGACTTAGCCCATAACTCTTTCATAAACATCATGGATTCATCTGCGGCTTGCTGTAAGGCCTTTTGGTCTTTTTCTGACAAACCGTCCCAGACTTTGGCTGAGATTACCAGCACGTCAGGAATTGAGGTGTGCTCATCTACGCTATAGAACTTTGTGACTTCACCGTGGCGATTCAGTGTCAGTGCCGTCAGGTTGTTTTCAGCGGCATCAACCACGCCCTGTTGTAACGCAGTATATAACTCACCATATGCCAGAGGCGTAGGGTTACCCCCTAACAGCTTAATCATTTCAACGGCACTTGGACTTGGCTGAACGCGAATTTTTAACCCTTTCAGATCTTCCGGTGAGTTGATGGCCTTTTTAGCGTAGAAGCTGCGAGAACCTGCATCATAGTAGGTCAAACCAATGAAGCCATTTGGTCGGGAAGATTGTAAAATTGATTTTCCTGATTCACTTAACATGGCGCGGTAGTAATGTTCACGATCGGTGAACAGATAAGGCATGTTAAAGGCGCCATAGTTTTTAGAGAATGCCTCCAGCTCGGCAGCATTGGATTTGGCCATGGCTAACGCGCCGTTCTGTACTAATTCCAGAGACTCCCTTTGGTCGCCCAATTGCGCATCCGGATAAATGCGGATAATCAGATTTCCATCAGACAGCTCTTTTGCCCGGCTGGCCATTTGTTCCATGGCTTTTTGTACCGGATGGTTGCGGTTATGGTTATGGCTGAGTTTCATGGTAACCGCAGCATAGGTTGGTGCTGCTACCATCATGATGGAGCCAATAATTAGAGGCAACAAGCCCTTCTTTAATGACATGTAACTCTCCTTCTGTCGTTGTTGTATTTTTTAGAGTGGGTATAGCAGGGTACGTTCAGCAGGCTGACCACTTTGAGGTAAAAAGTCAAAATAAAATGTAATAATAATGCAAATTGGTTGACCAATATCTCAAAATTGCAATAAGGTCGCTTGAATTGATTGATCGAGAAACAGAAAAAATGTCTTATAACACGGACTAATTTTGTGTGAAATTCTGGCTTAATAATAGTTATTACATTTAAATCATGTGGTTGTGGCTAAATAAATAAAATAAATTTGTTAGTCCTGCTAAATCTGCAATATCAATAGAATAGGGAGTCAAACTTGATGAATACACTTAAGAAAATGGTTGACCAATTTCTTGCGTGGGCGGTGATCCTTATTTCCAGCGTTCTTGTTGTTTGCGTTTTATGGCAGGTTTTTTCGCGTTACTGTCTGGGTACGCCCAGCGTAGCAACCGATGAGATAGCCCGCTTTATGTTTATGTGGGTAGGTTTGGTGGGGGCAGCCTATGCGGTAAGTCTGAAACGCCATCTGGCCATCGATCTGTTGATGCAAAAACTGACCGGCACACGCAAGCTGGTTTCTGAAGTGGTAATAATTTTAATGACGCTACTGTTTGCCGGGCTGGTTATGGTTTACGGCGGCCTGGGGTTGGTTCAGAAAACCCTGAGTACACAGCAGCTCTCTCCGGCTTTAGGTATTCCTATGGGGTATGTCTATTTCGCCATTCCTTTCAGTGGCATCGCCATTATTTTTTATTCACTGGTCGATTTACTGAACAAGTTTACGCCGCATTCCTCTGTCGATACCGCAGGGTAACTGTGTTTTTCCATTAGTAGCCTGAGGCAGGATAGCCAACAGGTCTAATAACTAAATATTGAAAAAGGTAACTTAATCATGGAATGGGATATTATTTTAACGCTGTTTGGCGTTTTCGCTTTCCTGCTAATCATTGGTGTGCCGATCTCTTTTTCTATCGGTCTGGCTTCTCTGGCGACCATTATGCTGTCGCTCCCTTTCGATCCGGCGATTGCCGTTATTGCTCAAAAGATGGCAACCGGGTTGGATAGTTTTGCTTTATTAGCCATTCCATTCTTTATACTGGCTGGAAATATTATGAACCGGGGCGGTATAGCGCTACGGTTGATTAACTTTGCCAAAGTATTGGGCGGCCGATTACCCGGCCCACTGGCGCACTGCAATGTATTAGCCAATATGATGTTTGGTGCCTTGTCCGGCTCTGCGGTAGCATCAGTAGCGGCAGTGGGGGGCGTGATGTCTCCAATGCAGAAGAAAGAGGGCTACGATCCGGCGTTCTCGGCGGCGGTGAATATTACTTCCTGTCCTACCGGGTTGCTGATTCCACCTTCTAATACCCTGATCGTCTATTCTCTGATTTCTGGTGGTACATCCATCTCAGCCCTGTTTTTAGCCGGTTACTTACCCGGTATTTTAATGGGTGTGGGTTTGATGACTGTAGCGGGGGTCATTGCCAGGAGTAAAGGATATGGTCGCCCGGAAAAGGCTACCTGTTCTGAAGCGTTCTACCGTATGTTAGATGCATTGCCTTCTCTGGCACTGATTGTGGTAATCATGGGGGGAATTATTGCCGGTATTTTTACCGCAACAGAGGCCTCCGCGGTGGCTGTGGTATATACCATCGGATTATCAATGATCTACGGTGAAATGAAGCTGGCAGATTTGCCAAAAGTGATCCTTGATTCTGCGGTAACCACCTCAATCGTATTGCTACTTATCGGTACATCAATGGGGATGTCATGGGCAATGGCCAATGCGGATATCCCTTATATGATCAGCGATGGTTTGAATGCAGTATCGGAAAACCCAATTATTATTCTGCTGATCATTAACGTCATCTTGCTGGTTATCGGTGTGTTTATGGATATGACACCGGCATTATTGATCTTTACCCCAATCTTCCTGCCACTGGCTAATCAGATGGGCATTGATCCTGTGCACTTTGGCATCATTATGACGTTTAACCTGTGTATTGGTATCTGTACTCCACCGGTGGGTAGTGCCCTGTTTGTTGGCTGTAGTGTGGGTGATGTACCTATCGATAAAGTATTGAAACCGTTACTGCCGTTTTTCGTCATGTTGTTATTTACGCTGATGATGGTGACCTATATTCCGGAGATCAGTCTGTATTTACCAAGAACCATTCTGGGATATGGCGGTTAATTATCGATATTTAACCTGAAGTTAATAGAATACGGCGGCTTCCCGGTAACAGGTTGACCGCCGTTTCTGCGCCATTTGTCATTCGATGAATTATGGGATGTAACATGAAAACCATTGATAACAGCCAGTTACCCGCTTCGGTACAACGGCCAACATACGATCGCCATCAGTTAAAAAGCCGTATTGTGCATTTAGGGTTTGGGGCGTTTCATCGCGCTCATCAGGCATTGCTAACCAGCCGGGTCTTGCAACAGTCAGGCGGTGACTGGGGGATTTGCGAAGTGAATCTGTTTGGGGGCGAAGCACTCATTGAAACACTTCGCCAGCAGAATCATCTGTATAGCGTGTTAGAGAAAGGGGCTGAAAGTAATCAGGCATTGATTATTGGATCAGTTACCGAGTCTCTGCATTCTGAGCTGGATGGAATGGAAAACGTTATTGAAAAAATGGCTGAACCTCAGGTCGCCATTGTATCGATGACTATCACTGAAAAAGGTTATTGTGTGCTGCCCGGAGGCGGTGGTTTAGATATTAATAACCCATTAATTAAGGCTGATTTGCAACAGCCGCACCAACCGAAATCGGCTATTGGTGTTATTGTTGAAGCCCTGCGTCGTCGTCGTGAACGTGGTCTGGTGCCTTTCACCGTGCTGTCTTGCGATAATATTCCGGAGAATGGACATATTGTTAAGCAGGCCGTCATTGGGTTAGCCAAAGTCAGCGATGCTGAACTGGCCGGCTGGATAAACCAGAATGTGCCTTTCCCCAGTACCATGGTGGACCGAATTGTTCCTGCTATCACGGATGAAACGCTGGTAGAAATAGAGCAGGCACTAGGGGTAAGTGACCCGTGCGGTATTGCCTGCGAGCCTTTTATTCAGTGGGTAGTGGAAGATAATTTTATTGCCGGTCGTCCTCAGTGGGAAACCATTGGCGCAGAACTGGTAGACAATGTACTGCCCTATGAAGAGATGAAGCTGAGAATGCTAAACGGTAGCCACTCCTTCCTGGCCTATTTGGGTTATCTGGCGGGTTATCAACATATTAATGACTGTATGACGGACAGCGCTTATCGTACTGCTGCACACCGGTTAATGCTGCAAGAGCAAGCACCAACGCTGAGTCTGAAGAATGTTGATTTGGCGAGTTATGCTGATCGTCTGATTGAGCGTTACAGTAACCCTTCGTTGAAACACCGTACCTGGCAGATTGCGATGGATGGCACCCAGAAGTTGCCACAGCGGATGCTGGATTCCGTTCGCTGGCATCTGGCACACAAGGGTAACTTTGACTGTCTGGCGTTGGGCATTGCAGGATGGATGCGCTACGTTGGCGGAGTTGATGATGCAGGTGCCGCTATTGACGTTCGTGACCCGATGGTGGAGCGCCTTAAACAAGTATGCACTTCAACGAAAGAGGGTATTGAAAGAGTACAGGGTTTACTGGCCGTGGAAGAGGTATTCGGCGCTGCGTTGCCCCAAGATCCTCGTTTTGTCGACATGGTAACCCGCAGCTATCTTGCCCTGATGGAACAAGGAGCTAAAAATACCGTTCATCAGTTAGCCAGTCAGGGGAAGATTTAATGATGAAAAACTTTTTAGCGGATGATTTCTTATTATCCACCGATGCGGCCCGGCGTCTCTATTTTGACTATGCTGCACCCCAACCTATTTTTGATTATCACTGTCATCTGCCGCCGAAAGATATTATGGAAAACCGCCGTTTTGGCAATTTGTCCGAAATCTGGCTGGCGGGGGATCACTATAAATGGCGGGTACTGAGAACCGCGGGTATTGATGAACGTCTTATTACCGGAAACGCCAGTGATTATGAAAAATATCTGGCCTGGGCATCGGTGGTGCCTAAAACGTTAGGAAATCCAATCTACCACTGGACTCATCTGGAACTGAAACGCCCGTTTGGCATCAGTGATATCTGTCTGAACTCTGATACTGCAGAGCAAATCTGGCAGCAGGCTAATGCGTTACTGGCCCAACCTCAGTTTTCTGCCCGTGGAATTATGCAGCAGATGAAGGTAAAAATGGTTGGTACCACAGACGATCCTGTTGATTCTCTTGAGTACCATCGTGGGATTGCGGCTGATGACAGCTTTGATATTCGGGTATGTCCAAGCTGGCGACCGGATCGCGCTTTCAAAATTGATTTACCGGGGTTTGTTGATTACCTCCCACTGTTAGAAAAGGCTGCGGATATCAGCATTCATGGCTTTACTGATTTGCTGAAAGCACTGGAAAAACGCCTGGAGCACTTTGCCGCTCATGGCTGTGTGGCTGCCGATCACGGTGTGGAGATAGTACGTTTTGCTGAAATACCGGCAGCGACCGAGCTGGACCGTATCTTGCGTCAACGCCTGTCGGGACAGACGTTAAGCGAACTGGAAATTGCACAATTCAGCACGGCGGTTCAGGTCTGGCTGGGGCGTCAATATCATCAGCGTGGCTGGGTAATGCAGTTACATATTGGTGCGCTACGCAATAATAGTCAGCGAATGTTCGCCAGATTAGGTGCGGATGCCGGGTTTGATTCTATTGGCGATCGTCCGGTTGCTGAAGCATTGTCCCGTTTACTTAATGAACTGGATAAAGATGACAACCTGCCGAAAACCATTCTCTATTGTCTGAATCCATCCGATAACGAAGTGCTGGCGACAATGTGCGGTAATTTCCAGGGCGGTGGTATTGCCGGGAAAGTGCAGTTTGGCTCAGGCTGGTGGTTTAACGATCAGAAAGAGGGTATGCAACGTCAGATGATGCAACTGTCACAGCTGGGTTTATTAAGCCAGTTTGTCGGTATGTTGACCGATTCGAGAAGTTTTCTTTCCTATACTCGCCATGAGTATTTCCGCCGTATTCTGTGCGATATGGTGGGTGGCTGGATGCATAATGGTGAAATTCCTCATGATTACCAACTGGTGGGAAGTATGATTGAAGATATTTGTTACGGAAATGCGGAACGTCATTTTAAGCTGAAGTAGGCGGATTTTTGTCATTGTTAATAAACAGAGCCTGCCAACTGGCGGGCTCTGTTTATTTATTCAGGGGTGACTCAGCATCTGACTGCCGGGAATTAAACGATAGTAAAACTGTTCCGGCAGGTTGGTCTCCCAATGGCCTGTATATTTGGCATAACCAATGGTTCCTCCCAGAATCAACGTTAACAGCAACGCCATCACCATTCCGGAAATCCCTCTGCGGTGGGTTTGTCCCGGCGCTCCCGTTGGTTTAGTGATTGAAAACACCAACGTGTCTTTGGCCGGACAGGACTCAACGCAACTCATACAGGCAGTGCATTCCACCGTATGAACCTGAATTAACCGATCGACAGGAATACGGGAAGGGCAGGCTTTAGCGCACTTACCGCAGTCAATACAGCTTTCCGGATTACGGCGAATTTTAAACGGTGAAAATAGCGAAAATAGCCCCAGTAATGCTCCGTATGGACAAAGATAGCGACACCACAGGTTTTGAATAAACAGACTGCCTAATGTCAGCACAATGACCGAAATTAATGTGGTTTCCCCGATAAAACGAAAGAAGTTCAGCATTTTTACATCGGCAATCAGGCCATAAGGGGACATCAGAAATGTCTGAATCGCTCTCACCGGCATGGGAACAACCAGATACAGGAAAAAGCCCAGTAATAAATACTTCAGGCTACGCAAAGGGATATCCAGCCAGCGTGGGGGGAAGAACGTTTTACCAAACATTTTTTTCCCTACATTACCCAACATTTCAGATAGCGTACCCACCGGGCATAACCATGAGCAAAAAGCTTTCTTAAGCAGTAGCGCCATCAATAAGAAGGCCAGTAATAGCAGCATCGATGCCGCATGAACAGGAGGAATGCTCTAGGTTTCCAGCGTATATTTCAGGTTCATTAAACCTGCTATTGGTAACCAACCTTCAATGCCTGCCGGGCGGGAAACATAAGTAGTGGCACCGCCAGTCTCATAAAATCTTACCCAGAAGTAGAAAGTGGCGCAGATATAGATATTGATGAGCACAAAAATAAACTGAGCGGCATGTCGCCAAAGCTTTCCATTGCGCATATCATTCCAGGGCAATTTACCCGCTACCGTACCCGGACGACGAATCAGTTTTTTGCGGGAACGGGAAGCCGCTTGCTCTATATCATCGACAGCGCACAAAGAATGAACTTCAGATTCTGACCGGGACTGGGAAAGACTTTTCATAATCACCTGGTACAAGCAGCAGTGGATGCGGGCATCCGGTTAATCAGAACTAAACAGAATGAAAGCAATAATATTGCATTATAAATGCGTGTTTATTGAGATAGATCGGGTTTGTTGGTATTAAGATTTAATTCACTCCTTTTGAGGTAGATGAGTTTCTCTTTTTGGGAGGAAACAAATTAATCTGATTTTTCAATCAGATTAATTCCAATCATTCACTATTATTTATATTGAAAAGCGTTATGGTAATGCACAATTGACTGCCCAACTCGATAATAAGGATTTAATAACAACCTTTCGGGCGATGATTTTACAGCCACAGAGTTACCATTTTTTATGATGCAGAATGAAATTAATAATGAAGTCCATAATGAAAAAATGACCGGTTTAAAACTGGAACATAATCGCCAGCGGATTATGCATCTCTTGTCCGACCATTTGTTGGTGGTGGCGATTGACTACGGCAAGCAATCTTCCAGTTTGTTCGATCCTTCACTCATGAACGGTGTGCATGAGCTTCGACAATTGGTCAATAAGCTACATGCCGCTGACCTTGCGGATTTACTGGAATCGCTGCCAAAGAGCAAACGTCGGGCTATCTGGTCTCTGTTGAGCGATAAAAAGCGCGGCCAAACGCTGATTGAAGTATCGGATGCCGTTTGGGATAGCCTGATTGAGGAAATGAGCGATCGCCAGTTGCTGTCGGCACTGCAACATCTCGATTTGAACGAGCAAGCCTATCTGGCAGGCCATCTCCCACGCGATCTGGTTGAACAGCTATTGGCATCTCTGGATGCCCATCAGCGAGCCAGAATCAGTGAAGTGATTCATCTGGGTAGGGATAAAGTCGGCGCTCTGATGGATTTTGAGCTGATAGCCATTCGTGATGATATTTCACTGGCAACGGTACTACGTTTTTTGCAAAAGCGTAGTACCATCGCGGACTCTACCGATAAGCTGTTCGTGATTGACAGAGAAAATCGTCTGATGGGGGAGCTACTGATTACCGATATTTTGTTACATACGCCGGAGACACGGGTTTCGGCTCTGATGCATACGGAACCACTCACTTTTTTACCTGACGATAATGCTGAAGAGGCCGCTGGTGCCTTTGAACGTTATAACCTGATTAGCGCCGCAGTCGTGAATAATCAAAACAAATTAATAGGGCGTTTAACCGTAGAAGATGTGGTTAACGTGGTGATTGAGGAAAGCGACAATGATTTGCGTCGTATGGGGGGGTTAAGTGAGAAAGAGGATATTTTCGCCCCTATTCTGACGTCAGTGCGCCAGCGTTCAGCCTGGCTGGCGATTAACCTCTGTACTGCCTTTATTGCATCACGGGTTATTGGGTTGTTTGAAGGAACGATTTCTGAGCTGGTGGCGCTGGCAACCTTAATGCCAATTGTTGCCGGCATCGGTGGTAATACCGGCAACCAGACGATTACTATGATTGTGCGGGCATTGGCTTTGCACCATATTCGTTCCCAAGATATGCCATTTATGTTGCTGCGTGAGCTGGGCGTCGCCGTGATTAACGGCCTGGTTTGGGGAGGCGTGATGGGGGGAATGACCTGGCTGTTATATGGTAATCCACTGATGGGGGGAGTAATGACGCTGGCAATGCTACTGAACCTGCTGCTGGCTGCGTTGATGGGGGTAACGATTCCTATAATGATGAATCGGCTGGGGAAAGATCCGGCAATTGGTTCCAGTGTGATGATTACCGCTATTACTGATACCGGTGGCTTTTTCATTTTTCTTGGGCTGGCGACGCTACTTTTGATTTAACCATGAAAAGAAAAGTGGCTGAAACCTGCTCTAATTCGAATTCCGACCATCAACCCAATCTGCAAACATGATAGATTTGCCTGGCCGGAAGTTATCGATATTTATACCAATATGACCTGAACGCCCTGAGTTTTAAGTTGCTCAATAACTTCATGGTTGGCCTCTTTACCGGTGATCACCATATCAATTTGTTCTGCCCGGCTAAACAACATGCCCGCTCGCTGGCCGACCTTGCTGCTGTCCACCAGCACCACTAATTTACCAACATAGTTCAGCATTTTTTGCTCGGCCATAGCGGTTAACATATCTGTTTTATACAAACCTTCTGCGGTTAATCCTTTGCCGCTGGTAAACATCCAGTGGCCCGCATATAACGATGCATCGCCATCCTGCGGGGCAAGCGTAATGGCCTGGCTCTTATTGTACTGCCCGCCCATGATAACTACGCTGTCATGCTCTTGCTCAATCAAAAAGTTTGCCAGCGGCAGATAGTTAGTGATGATTTGTGCATCTTTGCCGCAAATTTCACGCCCGAGTAAAAAAGCGGTAGACCCACAGTTAATCACCAGGCTCTCCCCCGGTTGTACCAAACGGGAAGCGGCTTTAGCAATGCGAACTTTCTCTTCATGGTTTTGTGCCTGATGAATGTTCATTGGTGTCCAGGCCACGCGATTTTGACTGATAACTTCCGCGCCATTACGCACTTTCTTTAATTTACCGTTATCACCCAGTTTATTAATATCCCGGCGTGCGGTGGCAGGGGAAATGTTTAAACGATCGATAACCTGCTCTACGGTAACAAAGCCAGTTTGTTGTAGCATTTCCAGTAAAATCTGATGTCGTTGTGATTCTGTCATGAAAAATCCAGATGTCTGATGACGATTTGATGATTATATTTGAAAAAACAATTTTATCCTATCGTCAGCAGGATGAAAGCCGGGTGATACCCGGCCACTGAAAGTAACGTCATTACAGGAATGACTTAAAGGGTAAATCCGGCTCTATGGTAAAACAATCATCAAAACCGCGTGGGTAGTGATATTCAAAATCGTCTTTATCCTGTGGCCAGATATAAGGTTTAAATCCGTATTTCAGTCGATCTTTTTTCATATCCCACAGTACGCGAATTTCTTGTGGGTCGGCCTGAAAGTTTGACCAGATATCATGATGGAAAGGAATAACCACTTTGGCATTTAGCGATTCAGCCATACGCAGAATGTCGGCACTGGTCATTTTATCGGTTATGCCCCGAGGGTTTTCACCATAAGAGCCCAGAGCCACATCGACCTGATGGTCATTACCGTGTTTGGCATAATAGTTTGAATAGTGAGAGTCACCACTGTGGTACAAATTACCCCCGGGAGTTTTAAACAGATAGTTAACGGCTCGCTTATCCATACCGTCAGGCAGTACGCCCGCGGCTTTTTCATCTGCCGGGAGTGTGATTAACGCCGTTCTGTCAAAGGCATCAAGCGCATGAATCTCAGTATCTTTTATCTTTATAACATCACCCGGTTTTACCACAATGCAGCGTTCCCGTGGTACTCCCCATCCAACCCAAATATCAACGCAGGTCTGCGGGCCGATAAACGGAACCGAGTCAGCACAGTTTTGCATCACCGCCGCGGCAACGTTGACATCAATATGGTCATTATGGTCGTGAGTAGATAACACCGCATCAATCTGGCGAATGGTAAAAGGATCGAGTACAAATGGTGTGGTACGCAGGTTTGGCTGTAATTTTTTGACTCCCGCCATCCGTTGCATCTGATGGCCTGTTTTCATCAATGGGCTGCTATGGTTTTGCTTACCGGTACCGCACCAGAAATCGACACAAATATTTGCGTTCCCCTGGGATTTCAACCAGATACCCGTACAGCCCAGCCACCACATAGCAAAGGTTCCAGGAGCGACAGCCTCTTGTTCAATTTCTTCATTCAGCCAGGTTCCCCATTCTGGAAAAGTACTCAGAACCCAGGATTCTCGGGTGATGTTTGCAATTTTACTCATAGCGATGATTCCCAATAATGATTGATGTATGTTGGCTTCTTTAATTAATCAAAATTAATCACAAAAAGATTATTTAAGATTGATTGTGAGAAATTTAACATTAACCAATGAGAATGTGAACCCTGTTTTTTATGGATTATATCTCTGTCCGGCCTGTATTATTTATCTGATTTCTTTTGGCTTTATAACTTATTATTTTCTATTTAATTGTAATTAAAAAGGAAAATTTATTTTTAAGATTGTAGGTAAGTGAAATGATTACTCCATAAAACTAAGTTGCGATCTTATTCACAAATAATCAAATTTAATCTTTGTGTGATTAAATTTGATTGGTAGAGTGGTCTGGCATTATAAACACAGCTCGTCATATCACACCTTAATTTAAAAATATTAAAGGACGACGAGTATGCCAAAAGCCGAATGGAGTGCTTTATGGAAACCTTTTATAACGTCTTCACTATCTTTTTTAATCAGGTTATGACTAATGCCCCGCTATTGCTCTGAGGAATCCCCAGTAATGAGCAGGTAAAAAAAGACAGGCATAGAGTTTTGTGATCTACTGATTGTGCTATCAATTCAATGAGATCACCTCTATGCCTGTTTACCAAGTATGTCAGAAGTTTTTCC